>BDTW01000048.1 GCA_002897735.1 bacterium BMS3Bbin13
AGCACGTCGGGCGGGGGGTGCGCCGTGGGTATTGTTGCGCGAGAGTCATACCCGCACCCGCGCCCGCGCCCGCGCACCCGAACAGACACAACTGCTCACCGCCGCCCGGGCGAGGCTCGCGCAAAAACAGGAGGACACGTTGGCGGGGGGGCGGGGGCGCGCGTCGAACACATCAAAACGCGGGCAGGGCTGGCCAAGTACGTCCAGCAGACCCACCGATCCGCAGCACTACTGCACGACCGGCTCGGGCGCGGTCGGGTCGATTTCATTTTGGCCCGGGCAATGGCGCAGCGCAACATCCACCCAGCCGAGATCAGCGACGCATTGTGCGCAGGCAGCCCCGGTATCGAGCAGCGACAGGCAGACCGCACCGCCGTTTCCGGAGCCCGGGCCGCCGGGCGCGATCCGGAAAAAACCGCAGCATCGATCACTGAGCGGCGCAGCCAAATTGCCGAGCGGGAGCGGGCGGCGGCAGAAAAATACGCAGCACAACAGGCCGCGCAAGAACGGGCGGATGCTGAGTCGAGAGAGCGAGCGCGAGCGAAGGACCAGGAGCAGGAATACCACGGATACGGGATGGAGCGGTGAGCGACCAGCGGCGCACCGCGCCGCCTATCCCCCTACCGCCGCTGCAGGCGGCAGGGGGGGGCACCATCCCCCACCCACCTCTGAAATCACCGCTCCGGGCCGTCTAATGTTTCAAACCAAATTCGATACTGGATCTGGTGATCGCTACGTAGACACCAGTCCCGGCTAAGAGCGCAACCGCGCCATTTGTTGATGTGGCAAAACCTGCCCACGGGGTATTGAATGTCAGTGAGAGCGGTCCGTAAGACGCTCCGCCTAACATGGAACCGCTATAACTGTTTCCGCTTACAGTAAACGACCCAGCATATCCGCCTGTCATTGTCTCACCGGCGTAATTCCACGCCCCCTGTGCGACGGTTTGGTTGTTAGAAACGAGAGTTGATCCAATCGTCATTCCAACTCCTGTACCCCCTGCACTTACCGGTGTCGACGAGTCCTCCAGAAATACGTTTTGCCCGTTTGGCGCACGAAAGACCAGCAAGGTGCCGTCCTGCGCACCGTTCGCACGCATAACCTGCCACAATCCGCCTCCCAGGTAGTTCAAAGTTCCCGACTCTTTCGTATGGCCGCTGCAGTTAAGGTCCACCGTATAGTCCGCGCCACTACAGCTAACCCAGGTACCATTCGCGTCGAGATGTATCGTCCCATACGCAGTCTCACAGTCGGCCTGAGTGGAATCGCGGCAGTCGAGTTGTACCCCATTGTAGGTACCTTGAATGGCGTTTAAGCCGGTCTGCAGATACTCAAAACCCACGATCGGCACGATACGCGAAGTACCGTTGATAGGGAGTTTTACCGCGCCGACTAACATGCCGTTCGGCGATGGAATGATACGAACATTCGGCATACCCACTGGGGTGTACGTGCCATCGCTATTTGCAGTCAATGTCCCTGATCCACTGGTGCCTTGCAGTCCATAGCCACTACGAGTGATCGTGTACGAATACTTGAGGTTGGTCGTATTGAGCTTATAGGTGAGAAGTTCCCCGACGCCAGCGACCGACGTGTAGGTAACTGCACTACTGGCTGGCGGCGAGGACGAGGACGTGATCGGGGAGCTACCTCCAGAGTTGCACCCTGCCAGCAACGCGACGGCTGCAAATAAAACAACAACATGGAAACGCCGTAAAATGCGACGGCCAAACTGATTACCTTGATTACGGTAGCTCACAATTATGATCTCCCACCTACATTTTTACCCCCGTCGTCTTCTTTGACTACATTAATTAACGGGACCGTTATTTTGTCGCTAAGAAGTAACAGAAACAACGAGCAGTCACAAGGAAACAAATACCGATACCCCCTACCCCAGTAGCCCCACCAAATCCTCCGCCCGCAGGTGGGTGTACCGCTTGAGCATTTGCAGGGTCTTGTGCCCGGTGATGGCGGCCACCTGCATGGGATTCAGCCCCTTCTCGAACAGCCGGCTGGTGGCCTCATGCCTCAAATCATGGAACCGCAGGCCTGTGAGCATCCGGGGGTCGGGTTTCCCGCTGGCCCCCCGGCACTCGGCCTCGTAATCCTTTCTCGCCCGGCGCAGCGCCCGGTCGAAGGCTTGAGTGATGCTATCGGCCCGGATCCCCCAGACGTAACCATCCAGCCGGCGGGGCAGGGCATCGAGCACCGCCTGCGCCCTTGAGGACAGCGGTACCCGGCGCGGCTCGCCGGTCTTGGTCTCAGGGACCCGCAGCACCTTGCCGTCCAGGTGCTCCCAACGCATCGAGGCGAGTTCTCCGCGCCTCATCGGAGAAAAGGGGACGGAGGGAATAAACAATATTCCCTCCGTCCCCTTTTCTTGCGAGGTAGCGACACCCCGCGTGTATGGGCAGGTCACCCGCCAGGAACCGTTCCGGGCATCCATCGGCCCGCTGGGACAATATGGGGGGACACTTGGGACAAAAAACGACCGGATCGCAGACCCGGTCGTTTCGCAACTTATTGATTTTGGTGGAGCCGCGGGGGCTCGAACCCCGGACCTTCGCATTGCGAACGCGACGCTCTCCCATCTGAGCTACGGCCCCGATCGCGCGCCGGACCGCAGGGGGTACGGCGCCGCATATTCTAGCATCCCGCAGGGACGGGCGGCTAGGAGCCTGTCGGGCTCAGGGGGCTTTACTGTGGCGGCGGCGCTGCAGGAGCTTGCGCTCGAGTTCCGCCACGAAGCGCTTCAGCGCCTTGTGCTGCGGCCGGGCCAGATTGAGAAATCGACCGCCGATGCGCAATTTGCGCCTGGCCTCGTCGAATCGTACGAAGCGGATTTCGAGGGCGCTGTGCAGGGGCGGGGCGTCGGGGATACGCACTATGCAGTTTGGGATGGTGTCGCCGCGTTTGAGATTCGACTTGCTCACGTAGGCGCCGACGCCGCTCACGGAGAGGTCGTAGAGGGCGCCGTCGAGTGTATCTTCCGGCTCGCGTGTCAGGTGGACGGGGATGATGAGTGCGGCGCCGATCTCGACGCGGAAATGGGTGCGGCGCTGGCGGTAGCGCACCTGCTCCGGGAGGGGGGCGTAATAGTAGGCGATACCGGAGGCTCTTCCGATCTCACGGATGGCGCAGGGAAAGCGCAGTTCGATGCCGTGCAGCCGGGCGCGTACCCGCAGCCTGCGGGTCTTCATGAGCCGCTGGTGTCCACGGTGCGGGTTGAGTTCGTCCAGGAGGAGGTAGCCGTGGTCGGGATTCACCTCGAGCACGGCGCTGGTGTAGAGGGCGGGGTCGCCGTCCACCGCGATCGAGAGCAGGGCGCGGCCGTCCTTCAGGCCGCGGAGCAGGCCCACGATGCGGGCCGGGTCGCTGACCCGTTCCTCGTCGCCGAACTGCCCTCGAATGGGGTTGTCGTCCATCGGTTCAGGGGGGCTGTCCGCCCGCCGTGCAGGCGGGTCCGATGCCGAGATCATGACGGGGCATCCTCTCTGCCCCGTTGTGCGTCCCCGCCGCGGCCCTCACGCCTTGGCGATCGTGTGCCGGCTCGGGTAGCCGACCGATTTGCCTTTGGGGCCGTAGCCCCCGGCGGCGGGTAGCTGGCCGCGCAGGATCTCCAGGGCTTGCTGGATTCGCGCACGGCTGATTTCCAGGATGCCGCCGTTGCGGCGATTTGCCTGCCGGCAGCGGCGGACTTCCTCGAGCAGGGCCTCCCATTGGCGGGTGAGTTCTCCGTGGGGGTCGTGGCCGTGCAGGAAGGCGGTCATTCCGGCCTGATCGGGGGCGTAGCCGGCGGCGGCGAGCAGGCGCAGCCGCTCATGCTCGCGGATTTCCAAGGCTTCGAGTTCGCGTTGCTTTTCGGCCGCGAGTTCTTCGACGGTTGCGGATTCCAGGCGTGCGAGGGCGGCATGCTCCTCTTCGAGCAGGCCATTGAGCCGGCGTGTGCCTTCGAGCTGCTCACTGAGCAGGCGCCGGATTTCCGGAAGGATGCGGGAGGTGGTCATCGGCCCGGCGGCGGCAGTCGGTTGTCGATCTGGAGCAGCTTGTCGGCGATGCGCTGCGGATCCGCGACGAAATGGCCCTGCGTGATCGTCTGGTGCACCCGTTGCGTGTTCACCACCGGGACCGAGGACAGCGCGGCCTCGAGAGTCTGCAGCCGCGCCGCCACGTCGGTCAGGTGCACGCGGTCGCCGGCCGCGGGGGCCTCGGTTGCGGGTGATCCGGTCGTCCGGCGCGGATCACCGGCGGGACTCGGATGGGTCTGCCGGGCCGCGGGGGCCTCGCGGGTCAGCACCGACCCGAGATGCGCCGGATTATTGACGTCTTTAATATCCATGAACCTAACCTCAGAAATGCCATAGTACTTTTCCCTGCTGAAATATGGCGGCGTGCCGGCGCTGAACTTTAGGCGGTTGCCCCATTGCAGTTTTCGATCGGCGGATAGATGAAAGTGATGATTCGTCATCGTCCCACCCCGATTCTATAGAGGTACCCGGACCACGCCGACGCGTATGACCACCCCTTCCACGATCCGCCGGGAAGAAAGGTTCCGAACTTTTATAGAGTCTCCGGCGGCACCCGTCGCGAGGGCGAGTCCGGTCATGCGCACCCGCAGGCCGCCGGTCTCGGCGAGGAGTATGACCTGCTGGCCGCGTTTCACCAGGGGCGGCGATTCGAGCATCTCGGGATCCAGGGCCATGCCGGCCGGAACGAGTCGGCGCAGGAGCTTGCCCCGGACCGCCGCCGGGTCGCTGAGATACCCGTAGGCCAGGTTGCCCACGTCCTTGCGGGTCATTCGCACGTCCGCGGCGCTCAGGCGGGTGCCGCGCGGCAGGGGCCGGGCGGCCACCAGCACCTTCCGGTATATCGATACGTGCGCCGGGACATAGATCGTCCACGGGCGCGGCGCGCGGCAGCGTACCCCGACGGTCGTGTTGCCGAGCGTGCGGCTGCCGGGGGAGAGAAACGTCCTGAGGGGTTCGCTGCAGCGCGGCAGGCGCAGGCGCGGGTCGAGGGCGGTGACCCGTATCTGCAAGGTGCCGTGCTTCATGCCCGGGTGCCGGGCTCGCAGGAAGGCGCCGGCCGCCGCGCGGATGGTGTCCGGCGCCTGAATCGCCCCGGCGCTTGCGGCGCCGGCGGTGCCGACGAGGCAGGCGGCGAGAAGAAATCGGGCGATCGGGTGGCTCACGATGTGCCGCCTTCCGCTTCGTCGACTTGCAGCAGCTTGTGGATGCCCGCGAAGACCGCGTCCAGCGCACCCTCCAGTTCGGCGAGGCGTGCTCGCCCCGAATCCGCCTCACCGGCCGCGAGCAGGGCGGCGATCTCGCCGCCGAGGTCGTGCAGGCGGCGGTGCGCGGCGTCCAGGGACGCGAAGGCCGGGTGCGAGCCGTAGTGCCGGCGCCCGCGCCCGGCGAGCCACTTGCCGAGACGGCACTCGTCGTGACTCTTGACCCCGGCCGGGTCGAGGGGCTCGTTGCGTTTCAGCGCCTGGTCGAGGGCGAGTTTCCACATGAGGTGCCCGCCCTTGACTCCGCACAGCAGCACCCGGTCGTCTTCCCAGTCGGCGAAGGTGTTCAACTGTCGCGCGCTGGCCGTGGTCACCACCTGAGCGTGTTGGGCGAGCATGTTGACCCGGCGGCTCTCATCTTCCAGGCCGCCGGTGATCTCGCCGAGGCTGCGGGCCATGTCGCGCGAGACCTTCTGTTGTTCCTCGGCCGCCACCGCGATCTGATGGGAACGCTCGGTGACGTCGTTTACGACGCCGTGGATGTCGGAGAGGGCGATGACGACGGTCTCCAGGCTCTCATTGCTCTTGGACAGGTGCTGCAGGCCCGTTTCCACCGAGCCGGTGGCGTTCTCCGACAACTCGTTCATCGTGGCGGTCACCGACTCGATCTCGGTGGTCGCCTGTGCGGTCTTGTCCGCCAGTTGCTTGACCTCGTCGGCCACCACCGCGAAGCCGCGGCCCGCTTCACCGGCCCGTGCCGCCTCGATGGCGGCGTTCAGTGCCAGCAGGTTGGTCTGGTGCGCGATGTCCTTGACGATCGCCGTGAGCTTGTCGATCTGCAGAGTGAACCGGGTGAACTGTTCCATACTTCGGGCCATGATACGGATCGCACCCTCCAACTGGTCGAGTTCCCCCACCAGCCCGGAGGCGCAGACATTGCCTTCGTTGACTTTTTGGCTGCCTTCGCCGGCGCGTTCCGCGGTCTGGCCCGCATGCCGCGAGATCTCCTCGGCCGCCGCCGCCATCTCCTCCACCGCCGCCGCAACGCCGGTGACGCGGTCCTTGAGTTGCACGAGTCCTTGATTGAAGGTCCCGGTATCCTCCATCAGGCCGGTCGTCTGCTCGAGCAGTTCGATACCTTCACGGGCGACGCGGAAGAGTCGGTCGTGCCACCGGCGCAGGGTGTCGGTCACCGGGGCGAGGGCGGCGCCGGTACCGGGGTGGCGCTGCTGCTCCCGGAGCAGGCGCGCGGTGTCGGACGCCACCGCGGCGCCGAGCACCTCCAGGGCGTGTCGGGTCATGAGCATGGGTACGGTCATGGCAACTCACCTGAAGACGGTGCGCCCGACCCCCCGGGACGCGAACGGGAAAACCCAGTGGGTTTGTCGGCAAACAACGGATGCATCTTGAGCGATATCGAGGGATAAGCAAATTCCGTGCCGCGCGTGGTCACGATCAAGAAATCCCCGGACGCGCCGCTATCAGGGGCGGACCGGAGAGGGGAGTCAGCGATGCCCGGCATACTCGACAGCGTCGATCAGCGGACCCGACTCGCCGGGCACAACCGGCTCGAGTTGCTCCTGTTCCGCCTTGCCGGCGCACAGCGCTTCGGTATCAACGTCTTCAAGGTTCAGGAGGTACTTCCGTGCCCCTCGCTCACGCGCCTGCCGCGGGCCCACCGGGCGGTGCGCGGGGTCGCCCACGTGCGCGGCCGGACGCTGCCGGTCCTCGACCTGTCCCTGGCGATCGGTGGTGAATCGCTGCCGGAGGGGGAAGGCGGCTACGTGGTGATCACCGAATACAACTGCTCGGTGCAGGGATTCCTCGTGCGCATGGTGGACCGCATCGTCAATCTGCACTGGGAGGCCGTGCACGCGCCTCCGAAGAGCGCCGGCCACGACAGTTATCTCACCGCGGTGACCGAGGTCGACGAGGAACTGGTGGAGATCATCGACGTCGAACGGGTGTTGAGCGAGGTGGTCGGCGTGCGGGGTACCCTTTCCGAGGGTGTCGTGGGCGAGGCCCACGCCGAGGCCGTAGAGCAGGTCCACGTGCTGGTCGTGGACGACTCCAGCGTGGCGCGCCGCCAGATCCGCCGGACGCTGGAGCAACTCGGCGTCGAGTGTACCCTCGCCGAGAACGGGCGCCTGGCCCTGGACATGCTGCGCCGGTGGGCCGATACCGATGACCCGCGCCTGGCGCGCACCGCGCTGGTGATCTCGGACATCGAGATGCCGGAGATGGACGGTTACACGTTGACCACCGAGCTGCGGCGCGACCCGCGCCTGCATGACCTCTATGTGCTGCTGCATACTTCCCTGAGCGGGGTGTTCAACGGTGCCATGGTGGAGAAGGTCGGCGCCGATCAATTCCTCGCCAAGTTCCAGCCCGATGAACTGGCGCGGGCCGTACTGGCACGCATCGAATCCGTGTCTGCACCGGCGTCGGCCGCCTGAACGGTTCGTGGCGGGGCTCGTCCCGGTCCCAGTCCCTTTTTTGGCCCCTTCAACCCCGGGTGTTCACCGCCATCGGGTGTTCGGTGGCGTCGAATGCCGGGTCTCCAGGCGCGGATTGTACTAAGATGGCAGGTTCCAAAACGGGGGTACGACGTGGCCAGTGGCGAGGTGACCGGGGAGGAATATGAGGGGTTCCGGGCCTTTCTCGCGGAGTCCTGCGGCATCGTCCTCGGCGAGAACAAGCAGTATCTGCTGACCACACGCCTGCGTCCGGTCCTGGAAGAGTTCGGTTTCGCTTCATTGCACGATCTGCTCGAACACCTGCGTCACGGGGTGGGGTTGGGCCTGCGCGAGCGGGTCGTGGATGCGATGACCACCAATGAAACCTATTGGTTCCGCGACGGCCATCCCTTCGACATCCTCGCCACGACCCTCCTGCCGGAACTCCAACAACGCCGCTGCACGATGCCGCGGATCTGGTCCGCGGCCTGTTCCTCGGGCCAGGAAACCTACTCCATCAGTATCGTGGTCCAGGACTACCTGCGTGCCCGGCCGCATGCGTTTCCCGGCGACGTGCAGGTGGTGGGCACCGATATCTCGCCGACCATGCTCGAGAAGGCGCGCGCCGGCGTCTACTATAAATCGGAACTGTTGCGGGGACTGCCCGCGGAGTTGCGTGAGCGCCACTTCCGCCGCCACTCCGGCGGCTGGGAGGTGGCCCCGCGGGTTCGGGCGCGGGTGCGTTTCCTGGACTTCAATCTGCTGAAACCCTATACGTTGCTCGGGCGCTTCGACGTGATTTTCTGCCGCAACGTCCTGATCTATTTTTCCTCCGAGTCCCGGCGCGATATCCTGGATCGCATGGCCAAGGTGCTCGTCCCCGGCGGCTACCTGATACTGGGCGCTTCGGAATCTCTGTCCGGCCATTCGAGCAAGTTTCAGATGGCGCGTGTCGGCGGGGGCATCCTCTACCGGCTCCGCGAGAGCCCTCACCCGCGAGGCTGATCCGGTACCGTAGCGCCGGGCGCGTTGCGCCGCGCGCATCCAAGGCTTGCCGCCGCGGCGGCGCCCCGTTGCCGCCCGGCCGGCACGCCCGCCCGCCTTCCGCCCGAAAGATCATGGCAGTACAACGGGTTGCCATGTTGGCACGGGCATTGCTTGTCTTCTGTCCGGGAATCGGATACATCGAGAGACGGGCGCCATGGGATTCAACCTCGACCAGGTCTTCGGGATCCACGCCGATGCGCTGCTGCTGCACGCAAAGCGCGCCGAGGTTCTGGCCTCGAATCTGGCCAACGCCGATACGCCGAACTACAAGGCGCGCGACATCAACTTCAAGGCGCTGCTGGAGCAGGCTCGGGGCGGCGCTACGGCCGACGGCGGGTTGCCCCTCGAGGTGACGCACGCCGACGACCTCCAGGCGTCGTCCTCCGGGCTCGGCCGTCTCCAACTCCTCTACCGCGTGCCCCTGCAACCGTCCCTGGACGGCAACACCGTCGACACACAGGTGGAGGAGGCCGCGTTCGCCAAGAACGCCGTCCAGTACGAGGCGAGTCTCACGTTCCTGAACGACCGGATCCACAGGATCATGCAGGCGCTGAAAGGAAACTAGGCCATGTCCCTGTTCAACATCTTCAACATCGCCGGTTCCGCGCTGAGCGCTCAGTCCGTACGGCTCAACGTCGTTGCGAGCAATCTGGCCAACGCGGACAGTGCGGCGAGCAGCACCGGACAGACCTACCGCGCGCGTATCCCGGTGTTCTCCGCGGTCATGAGCCGCTACGGCGACGGGCTCGCCACCGGCGTGCGTGTGGCCGGGATCGTTCAGAGCCAGGCCCCGCTGCGCAGCCGCTACGCCCCGGGAAACCCGCTGGCGGACAAGAACGGATACATCCACCTGCCCAACGTGAGCGTGATCGAGCAGATGGCCGACATGATCTCGGCGTCCCGCACGTATCAGGACAACGTGCAGGTGCTGAATACCTCAAAGCAACTGTTGCTGAATACGTTGCGCCTCGGACGATAGTCCGACGGGCCGCGAAGGAGTGCGAACATGACACCCGCTATCGATACCGCGACATTGCAGAAGCTGGGGCTGCTGCAGAGCCCGCCACGCACGACCGCCAACGACCCGAGCAAGCTGGGGCAGAGCGACTTCCTCAAGCTCATGACCACGCAGCTCCAGAACCAGGATCCCTTGCAGCCGCTCGACAGCACCCAGTTCCTGAGCCAGATGGCCCAGTTCGGGACGGTGTCCGGGATCGACGCACTGCAAAAGTCCTTCGGACGGTTCTCGACCGCCTTCACCGCCAACCAGGCCCTGCAGGCCGCGGGCCTGGTGGGGCGCACCGTGCTGGTGCCGCAGGACGTGGGCACGTTGAGCGCCGGCGGTGTGTTGCAGGGTGCGGCGCAGATGCCGATCGGTGCCGCCGGCGGCACCGTGAAGATCTACGACATGAACGGGCAATTGGTGCGCACCCTGCAGCTGGACCCGGCCGTCGGCGGTCTGGCGCACTTTCGTTGGAACGGCGTCGAGGACAACGGCAGCCGGGCGCCCGCCGGCGCGTATCAGATGCGTGCCGGGGCGGGCGTCGGCGGAAAGTCCACCGCGCTGCAGACCTACGTCGCGGCCCCGGTCGCAAGCGTGATCCTCGGCAATTCCAAGGGCGGCCTGACGCTGGATCTCGAGGGTGTGGGCCCGGTGGCCCTGTCCGAAGTCAAGCAGATTATGTGATCAACCCGGGGAGGTGATCGAAAATGTCGTTTCGAATCGCACTGAGCGGACTGGGCGCGGCGACCGCGGATCTCAACACGGTCAGCAACAACATCGCCAACGCCAGTACCGTGGGCTTCAAGTCCTCGCGCGCCGAGTTCGGAGACGTCTACGCCGTGAGCGCGCAGGGGATCGCATCGAACGCCATCGGCAGCGGCGTACGCCTGCAGAAGGTCGCCCAGCAGTTCAAGCAGGGCAACGTCGAGTTCACCAACAAGAACCTGGATCTCGCCATCAACGGACAGGGTTTCTTCGCGCTGAGCGACAACGGCGACCTCGCCTACACCCGCGCGGGAGCGTTCAGCGTGGACAAGAGCGGGTACGTGGTCGATCCGAAGGGACGCCGCCTGCAGGTGTTTCCGCCGGGGACGCAGCCCGGCACCTTCAATACCGGGACACTGAGCGATCTGCAACTGGCCAGCACGCTCGGTGCGCCCAAGGCGACCGGCAACGTGGCCCTGGGCCTGAATCTCCCGGCGGCGGCGACCCCGCCGGCCACCGCGCCGTTCGACCCGGCCGACTCGACGACCTACAACCGCTCCACGGCGATCACGATGTACGATTCGTTGGGGACCGCCCATACCGCGACGACGTATTACCTTAAGACCACCACGCCGAATCAGTGGACGACGTATCTCTACATCGACGGGAACCAAGTGACGACCGGCGGCAACCCTTCGGCGACCCTGCAGTTCGACAGCAGCGGCCGGCTCGTCAGCCCGGCGACCGGAAAGATCACCTATGATACCGATTCCACGACGGGCATCACGCCGACCCTGGATTACTCGTCGAGCACACAGTACGGCTCCGGTTTCGCCGTCAACTCGCTCACCCAGGACGGTTTCGCGGCGGGGCGCCTGAGCGGTATCAACATCGATGGAACGGGGGTGGTGCAGGCGCGCTTCACCAACGGCCAGTCACAGGATCTCGGCAAGGTCGCGTTGGCGAATTTCGCCAATCCGGGGGGGCTGCAGCAGTTGGGCAATACGAGTTGGGCGGAGACTTTTTCCTCGGGGGCGCAACTCCTCGGTGAGGCGGGCACGGCGAGCTTCGGCAGTATCCAGTCCGGGGCGCTCGAGGGGTCCAACGTGAACCTGACCAAACAACTGGTCAACATGATCATCGCGCAACGCGACTTCCAGGCCAACGCGAAGGTGATCACGGCCTCCAATGCGATCACTCAGACCATCATCAATATCCGCTAGCGGCAGATAGCATGAACGGCGGCGGCACGACCGACATAGAGGGACGATCATGGACCGCATGATCTACGTGGCGATGGCCGGGGCGCAGCAGACTATGCTGGCGCAGGCGGCGAACAGCCAGAGCTTGGCGAACGCCAACACCACCGGGTTCCGTGCCGAACTGACCGCGTTCCGCAGTCAGCCGGTGTTCGGACCGGGCTACCCGAGCCGGGTCTACGCCATGGCCGAGAGCCCGGGGATCGACTTCGTCCCGGGGACCATCGAGACGACCGGCCGGCCACTGGACGTGGCGCTGAGCGGGGCGGGTTGGATGGCGGTGCAGGCCCCGGACGGGTCCGAGGCCTACACCCGGGCGGGGGACCTGCACATCTCCACCAACGGGATCCTCGAGACCAGCACGGGGCGCCCGGTGCTCGGTGACGGCGGGCCGATCGCGATTCCGCCGCACCAGAAGCTCACTATCGGCAGCGACGGTACGGTCTCGATCGTGCCGCTCGGACAACTGCCCAACACCCTCGCGGTGGTGGACCGGATCAAGCTGGTGAATCCGCCGTTGGCGGACCTGACGCGGGGGCCGGACGGGCTGTTCGTTTCGCGCGACGGGAAGCCGGCGCCCGCGGATGCCTCGCTGCGGCTGGTCTCCGGGGCGTTGGAGAGCAGCAACGTCAACCCGGTCGATTCCATGGTGCGCATGATCGAGCTGGCGCGCTCGTTCGACATGCAGATCAAGGTGATGCAGGCCGCGCGCCGGAACGACGCGGCGACGGCGCAGTTGATGCGGATCCAGTAACGGTTCGTCCAATGCAATGAGGGTGGGAGACAGACCATGAATCCAGCTTTGTGGGTGGCCAAGACGGGGCTCGATGCGCAGCAGACGCGCATGACCGTGATTTCGAACAACCTGGCCAACGCCAATACCACCGGCTACAAACGCGCCCGGGCGGTCTTCGAGGACCTGCTGTACCAGAACGTGCGTCAGGTCGGTGGGCTGTCCTCGCAGAATACCCATCTCCCGTCGGGGCTCATGCTCGGGACCGGCGTGCGCATGGTCGCCACGGAAAAGCTGTTTACCCAGGGGAACCTGGTGCAGACGGGCAACCCGCTGGATCTCGCGGTGCAGGGTAAGGGATTCTTCCAGGTACTGCTGCCGGCCGGGACCACGGCCTACACGCGCGACGGCTCCTTCCAGGTCGATGCGCAGGGGCAGTTGGTGACGGCGAGCGGCTACACCCTGCAGCCCTCCATCACCGTCCCGAGCAATGCCCAGAGCGTGACCATCGGCACCGACGGGACCGTCAGCGTCACGCTACCCGGGCAGGCCGCGCCGTCGCAACTCGGAACCCTGCAGCTCGCCGATTTTGTGAACCCGGCCGGGCTGCAGCCGATGGGCGACAATCTGTATCTCGCGTCCGCGGCGAGTGGTACCGCACAGACCGGTACGCCGGGCCTGTCGGGGATCGGGACCCTTATACAGGGGTCGCTGGAAAGCTCGAACGTGAACGTCGTGCAGGAATTGGTGGATATGATCGAGACGCAGCGCGCCTACGAGATGAACTCCAAGGCCATCTCCACGACCAATCAGATGCTGCAGTACGCAAGCAACAATCTGTAGCGAAACGGGGTGCTTCGATGAAGGCGCGGGCAGTGTTCATTCACGGAACGACGCACCGGTCAGGGACGACCATTTTCGGGACGAAGCCGCCCGCTCGCGTGCGCAGGGCGGGGGGACGCCCCATGAACCGCGGTTTGGGAATTCTTCGTATCGTCATGCTGCTCGCGGCGGCCGCGCTCGCCTCGGCCTGCGCCGGTCTGCCGGGTATGCGACCGGCACCTTACAAGCCGATGACGTTTCCGGGTATGCGTCCGCCGCCTCAGACCGGCGGGGCGATCTATCAGAGCGGCTACAGCAGCGACTTGTTCTCCGACACCAAGGCGCACCGGGTCGGGGATCTGCTGACCATCGTGCTGCAGGAGAGGACCCAGGCGACCAAGAGCGCGAGCACGAATGCCAAGAAGAAGGACAGCGTAAGCATCACCGATCCGGTGCTGTTCGGCTCGCCGATTCGGTTCAATGCGCCCGGCCTCCTGCCGCTGGCGAGCAACCGGAGCAACGGTCTCGGCAATTCCCTGGAGTCCTCCCAGGACTTCGGCGGCTCGGGCGATGCCAGCCAGAGCAACAGCCTGACGGGGAACATCACGGTGGTGGTGACCCGGGTGCTGTCCAACGGAAACTTGGTGGTGCAGGGCAGCAAGCACCTGACCCTCAATCAGGGCGACGAGTTGATCCGAATCCGGGGGCTGGTGCGCCCCGAGGACATCCAGCAGGACAACACGGTGGTATCGACGCGCGTGGGCGACGCCGAAATCACCTATAGCGGGAACGGCGTGGTGGCCGACGCCAGTCACATGGGTTGGCTCTCGCGGTTCTTCATGAGCGTGTTCTGGCCGTTCTGACGGAGGGGTGTCGGCGATGTGTGGTGTGAGGGGAATGGCCGGGAGATTCGCATGGGGCGCGGCGGCGTTGCTGATGCTGGCGAGCCTGGCGGTGCGCGCGGAGCCGGTGCGGGATCTGGCCACGATCGCCGGGGTGCGCAGTAACCAGTTGGTCGGCTACGGCCTGGTGGTCGGTCTGGACGGCACCGGGGACCAGACCAGCCAGGCGCCGTTCACCGTTCAGAGCCTGGAGAACATGCTGCAGAAATACGGCATCACGCTGCCGCCCAACGTCAACCCGCAGCTCAAGAACATCGCCGCCGTCTCGGTGAGCACCCGGTTGCCGCCGTTCGCGCGCCCCGGCCAGACCATCGCTGTAACGGTTTCCTCCGTGGGTAACGCCAAGAGCCTGCGCGGCGGGACCCTGCTGATGACGCCTCTGCGCGGGGCCGACGGCCGGGTCTACGCGATGGCACAGGGCAATCTCGTGGTCGTCGGGGTCGGCGCCTCCGGCGGCAGCGGATCGAGCATCTCCGTGAACATCCCGACCGCCGGTCGCATCCCTAACGGCGCGACGGTGGAGCGGGCGGTGCCGACACCCTTCGATCATGGCAATACCGTCGAACTGGACCTGAACACCTCGAGCTTCACGACCGCGTATCGCGTCGCCGAGGTGATCAACAAGTCGGTCGGCGCCGGGACCGCGCAGCCCCTGGACGGGACCGCGATCCGGGTCAACGTGCCGAGCGATCCGGCGCAGCGGGTGGCCTTCGTCTCGATGCTGGAGAACCTGGAGGTCCGGCCGGCACTACCGCCGGCACGCGTGATCATCGACGCCCGGACCGGCACCGTCGTGATCGGCAGCGGGGTGCAGGTGTTGCCGGCCGCCGTGGCCCACGGCAACCTCTCGGTGACCATCAGCGAGCAGCCGCAGGTGAGTCAGCCGGGGCCGTTCTCCAATGGCACCACCGCGGTGGTGCCGAGGACCGGGATTCAGGTCCAGGAGGAAAAGCGGCACCTGTTCGTCGTCAAGCGCTCGGTCACTCTCGAAGACGTGGTGCGCGCGTTGAACCAGGTCGGCGCCACGCCCAGCGATCTGATCGCGATTCTCGAGGCGCTCAAACAGGCCGGCGCCCTGCGCGCCCGGTTGATCGTGATTTGAGCGGGGGTGTTCACGTGAACGGCATGATCGGTTCGGCGGCGGGGGAGGCGAGCTTCTTTCTTGACTTCCAGGGACTCAACAAGCTGCGCGCCGACGCCCGCCACGACTCGCCCAAGGCCGTCCGGGCGGCCGCCCGCCAGTTCGAGGCGCTGTTCCTGCAGATGATGTTGAAGAGCATGCGCAAGGCGACCGTAGGATTCCAGAGCGGGCTGTTCAACAACGATCAGACCCGATTCTATCAGGGGCTCGCCGATCAGCAACTCGCGCTGTCGATGTCGCGCGACGCCGGCCTGGGTCTGGCCAAGCTCTTGGTGGATCAACTCGGCGGGCATCGGGCCGGCAAGTCACCCGCGCCCGGGCGCGCCGGCGGCGCGATCCCTCTGAATCCGGCGGCCAAAGCGTTTCCGCTACGCCACCGGGGGGGGATTCCGCTGCGCCGGCCCGCGGGGACCGCCACGGTGCCGCTCTCGGTCGCCCCCGGCGCGGTTACGCATCGGCCCGCCGCCGATGCGGCGTCGGCGAGTGATCCCGTCGGCTTCGTGCGTACGATCTGGCCGTTGGCGCGCGCCGCCGGCGTCGCGCTGGGTGTGGGGCCGGCGGTGCTCGTGGCGCAGGCGGCGTTGGAGACCGGCTGGGGGCGCGCCCTGGTCCGCCATCCGGACGGGCGCAGCACCTACAACCTGTTCGGGATCAAGGCCGGCCCGGCCTGGTCCGGACCGACCGCGGCGGTGCCCACCGTCGAATACCGCGACGGGGTCGCGAGTCGGGGCGTCGATCACTTCCGCGCCTATGGTTCCTACGCCGAGAGTTTCGCCGACTACGTCCGGCTGCTGCGCACCGACCCGCGCTATCGCAACGCCCTTGCCGGGGCGTCGGATGCGCACGCCTTCACCGGCGCCCTGCAGGAGGCCGGCTATGCCACCGATCCCCACTATGCCAGCAAGATCCAGGCGGTTTTGGACGGCTCCACCCTGCGGGATGCGCTCGCCGTGCTCAAGGCCGGCGACGATCGGCCGCTGACCTGAAGAACGAGGGAAAGTCCCGTGCCGCGCATACACACACCCTCTCGCTCCGGCCGGATCCCCCGGCGGGGGTCTCCGGAGGAGGTCTGAGATGGGCGATATCCTCGGCAACGGCGTGTCCGCGCTGCTGGCGTTCCAGCGCTCGCTGGCCACCGTCAGCCACAACATCTCCAACGTCAACACGCCCGGCTACACGCGCCAGCGCACCGACCTGTCCACACGCCCGCCGCAGTTCACCGGTGTCGGCTATATCGGCACCGGTGTGCAGGTAACGGGGATCGAACGGGTCTACGACGCGTTTCTCAACCGCCAGGTGGTGACCAACACCGCGGCGGAGAGCCAGCTTGCGCAGTTTCACCAACTCGCCGGCCAGGTCGACAACCTGCTCGGGAATCGAAGTGCGGGCCTGAGTGCGTCGCTGCAGCGTTTCTTCGGTGCGCTCCAGGATGTCGCCGACGATCCCACCTCGACCGCGGTTCGCCAGACGCTTCTCAGCAGCGGGCAGTCGCTGGTGCAGACGTTCCATACGCTGAGCAATCAGCTCAACAGCCTGAGCGGCAACGTCAACCAGGCCCTGATCACCAATGCGACCGATATCACCGGCCTTGCCCGGGGGGTCGCGAAGCTCAACGGCGCGATCGTCAACGCCCAGGGCGTGGGTTCGGGCATCACCCCGAACGATCTGCTGGATCAGCGTGATGCACTGGTGACCAATCTCGCGAAGCTGGTGGGCGTCTCGACCGTCAAGGAGGACAACGGCGCTCTGGATGTCTACATCGGCAGCGGACAGGCCTTGGTGGTCGGGCTCAAATCGGCCACCCTCTCCACCGTCGGCAATACGCTCGACCCCTCGCGCAAGGATCTGACATTGTCCTTCGGCGGCCCGCCGGTCGTGGTCACCGACCAGATCACCGGCGGCCGTCTCGGCGGTATGCTCCAGTTCCGCAAGGCGGTGCTCGACCCGGCCTTCAACGGCCTGGGCCGCATCGCCTTCGGGTTGGCCCGCACCTTCAACAACCGACACAGGCTCGGCATGGACCTGAAGGGCCGGATGGGCGGGGATTTCTTCACGGAACCGCAGCCCCAGGTCCTGCCGGCACCCGGCAACGGCGGTAGTGTCGCGGTCACGGTTGCGGATACGTCCAAGCTCACCACGTCCGACTACCGTCTGACTTACAACGGCAGCGCCTACACGCTGACGCGGTTGAGCGATGGACAGACGGTTCCGCTGACCGGCAGCGGGACCACCGCGAGCCCGTTCACCGCGGACGGCCTGAGCATCGTCGTGGGGGCGGGGGCCGCCGCCGGGGACCAGTACCTCATCCGGCCGACCCACGACGGCGCCGCGCAGATCGGGCTCGCCATCACCGAGCCCGACCGTGTGGCGGCCGCCGCGCCGGTACGCATCGGTCCGGCCGTCGACAGCACCGGGACGAGCACCAACACCGGCACCGGCGCCTTCGGGAAGATCACGGCCACCGCCGCCGCGACACTCCCGCTGAGCAGCGACGTTACGTTCACCTACGACAGCACGACGAAGACCTTCAGCTACTCCGGCGGTGCGAGCGGGAGCTTCGCCTACGACCCGGCGACCGACAGCGGCAAGACCTTTACGGCGGCGGGCATCAATTTCACCGTCACCGGGACACCGGCCGACGGTGACAAGTTTGTCATGAGCAACAACACCGGCGGGGTCGGTGACAACCGTAACGCACTGCTGCTCGGCGGGCTGCAGGGGACACCGCTGCTGGTCGGCGCAACGGCAACCTATTCGGACGCTTACGGGCAACTCGTCGCGGACGTGGGCAGCAGAACCCAGCAGTCCGACATCGCCCAGAAGGCGCAGGCCGCGCTGCTCCAGCAGGCGCAGCAGGCCCGGTCCTCGGTGTCCGGTGTCAACCTCGACGAGGAGGCCGCCAAGATGATCCGCTTCCAGCAGGCCTACCAGGCCGCCGCGCGCATCATCACCGTCTCCGATACGATCTTTCAGACCCTGCTCAACGCCGTGAGGTGATCGATCATGCGTGTGGCCACCGACCAACTCTATCAGCAGAGCCTCGCCGGCATCCTCAACGATCAGGCCCAGCTCAGCCGCACGCAGCAGCGGCTCTCCAGCGGTCAGAGGCTCCTGGCCCCGGCCGACGATCCCGCGGCCGCGGCGCAGATTCAGGGCCTCGACACCGCAATCGCCGCCACTAACCAGTTCCAACGCAACGCCGATGCGGCCACGGCGCAGCTCAACGTCGAAAACGGCGCACTCACCTCCGTGGTCAACGGCCTGCAGCGCGCGCATGACCTCGCCGTTCAGGGGCTCAACGGTACCCAGAGCGCCCAGGCGCGTCAGGGCATCGCCGCCGAGGCGCAGCAGATCCTGGATCAACTCGTGAGTGTCGCCAACACCCGGGGCGCGAGCGGCCAGTACCTGTTCGCCGGCTTCCAGAGCGATTCGCCCCCGGTCGCCGCCACCGGCAACACCTACACCTATGCCGGCGACGTCGGCCGGCGCTTCCTCCAGATCGGCTCCGGCCGCCAGGTGGCGGTCGGAGATCCGGGATCCGCGGTGTTTATGAATATCCCCGCGAGCGGCGGCGGCAGCCAGAGCGTGTTCAAGACCCTCTCGGACCTGATCACGGGCCTGAAGGCCAACAGCCCCAGCCCGAGCTCCCTGACCAATCTGAGCAACGCTCTGCAGAACGTGCTGACCGTCCAGACCCGCGTAGGTGCGCGTTTGAATGCGATCTCGGACCAGAAGACCCTCAACGGTAACTTCCTGCTCCAGGTCCAGCAAAACCGCTCGCAGCTCTCCAGTCTCAACATCGCCCAGGCGGCGACGCAACTCAACCAACAGCTCGTCGCCCTGCAGGCCGCCCAGCAGAGCTTCGCTAAAATCCAGGGGTTGTCGCTGTTCAACTACCTGCGTTGAGGCGGCTGCTTACGGGGGACAGTATACTTATTTCGCAAGTATACTGTCCCCGCTATTCAAGCGAGCGGGTTGACGTGTTTTAAGCCCGGGAACCGTTTGAAGTCATGATCGCAGGAGTGGACGGTGTAGCCGTGTTCCAGGGCCAGGGCGGCAATATGAGCATCGGTGGTCAGGTTGCCGCCGGAGCCGGTCTGCACCAGGAGATTGCGCAGGATCGGCCAGTGGGCGGGGCCGGACGTGGGGATGGTGACCACGGGCTGGCTCAGCCATTGCTCCACGTAGGCACTGGCGTCTTGCACCGTCAATGGGTGTTCGAAAATTCGCCCGGAGGTGGTCAGGCGCAGGAATGCCAGCAGGACGATCCAGGGCAAACCCACACCCTCGCTGCCTGACAGCACGCGCTCAAGCCAAACGCGGGCTTCTCGGTGCTGGGGCAGATCCCGGTTTACGGCATAGAGCAGCAGATTGGCGTCGATAAGGATCATTTGTGCTGTTCCAGCTCGCGGACGATGGCGTCGTCCTCCAGCGCGGCGGCCAAGTGCAGCGCCTTGTCCAGATCAATGCCGAAACGCGCTTGCCCCATGTCGGCGGGCTGCAGCCGGTACGGGCGTGGTGTGGGTCGAGCCAGTTCCCTCAAGCCTGCGCGAAGGGCTTCATTGGCCACTTGCTTGAATGGCTTGCCGCTGCGGCGCGCCGTTTCCTTGAGGGCGGCAATGATCTGGTCGTCGATCGTCAAGGTCGTGCGCACAGTGATGTCTCCACGCATGCATCAAGGCATCATTATGCAGCGCACGCACAAGCTTGCGCAAACCCCGGGGACATCGGGGTCAGGCTTGACTTATGGGCATTCGTTGTCTGGGAACGGAAGACCCGGCCCTGGCCGATCTGGCCACCCACCTGGGGCGGGAGCGGTTCGGGGCCGGTTAAGTCGTCGGCTGATTGCATCAGCGAAAAACCTGGGAGCCCGGGATCGGAGAAGGGGTTGAAGGCATTGGATGGGACTTCTGGAAATGCCCATAAGTCAAGCCTGACCCCATGACTCCTATGACGGGTTGCATCGTGGTCGGGGGCTCCTGTATCGTTCCGGCGTTGCGTCAGGCGCGTAGCTCAGTGGTAGAGCACCACCTTGACATGGTGGTGGTCGGTGGTTCGATCCCACTCGCGCCTACCAGTTTGTTGGTTCGGGCGCCGCACGGTGCGGTGATCCGTGTCCCAGGGCGCTCCGCGCAGGCCGGGGTCCGGCGCACGCGGCACGCCCTGGTTTGGTTCTGGGGCCGTACTAATATTGAGTCGACTGGGTACGGGCCGGGGGCGCGGGTCCGAACGGCGGGATCGGGGCATGCCGGTAATCACACTTCCGGACGGCAGTGAACGCCGCTTCGACGAGCCGGTCACCGTGGCGGCGGTGGCGGAGTCCATCGGCCCGGGGCTGGCGCGTGCGGCGCTGGCCGGCAGGGTGGACGATCGCCTGGTCGACACCTCTTACGTGATCGATCACGACGCGCGTCTTGCGATCGTCACCGACCGCGATCCCGAAGGCCTTGAGATCATTCGCCATTCCACTGCGCATTTGTTGGCGCAGGCGGTGAAGGAGTTGTTCCCGGAGGCCCAGGTGACGATCGGGCCGGTGATCGAGGACGGTTTCTATTACGATTTCGCCTATGCGCGCCCCTTCACCCCGGAGGATCTGGAGGCGATCGAGCGGCGCATGATGGAGCTGGTCGCGAAGGATTTCCCGGTGACGCGCACGGTGCTGCCGCGCGAGGAGGCCGTGACCTTCTTCCGGAAGCTGGGCGAGGAGTACAAGGCGCGGATCCTCGAGGAGATCCCGGCCGGGGAGCCGATCTCCCTGTACCGGCAGGGGGATTTCGTGGATCTGTGCCGCGGCCCGCATGTGCCGAGCACCGGGCGGCTCAAGGCCTTCAAGCTGACTAAGCTGGCGGGCGCCTACTGGCGGGGCGATTCCCGCAACGAGATGCTCCAGCGCATCTACGGGACTGCGTGGCCGGACCGCAAGTCCCTCAAGGCGTATCTCCATCGTCTGGAGGAGGCGGCCAAGCGCGACCACCGGCGCATCGCGCGCCAACTCGGGTTGTTCCATCTCCAGGAAGAAGCCCCGGGGATGGTGTTCTGGCACGATCGCGGCTGGCGGATCTATCTGACCGTCGAGCAGTACATCCGCGAAAAGCTGCGTGCCCGCGGCTACCAGGAGGTGCACACGCCCGCGGTCCTGGATCGCTCCCTGTGGGAGAAGTCCGGGCACTGGGAGAAGTTCGCCGAGAATATGTTTACGACTCACTCGGAGAACCGCGACTACGCGATCAAGCCCATGAATTGCCCGGCCCACGTGCAGATCTTCAATCAGGGCCTCAAGAGTTACCGGGATCTGCCCCTTCGGTTGGCGGAGTTCGGCTCCTGCCACCGCAACGAGCCGTCCGGGACCCTGCACGGGCTGATGCGGCTGCGCAGTTTCGTCCAGGACGACGCCCACATCTTCTGCACCGAGGAGCAGATTCAGGGTGAGGTCTCGGCGTTCATCGACCTGCTGTTCGAGGTCTACCGCGATTTCGGTTTCGACGAGGTCTTGGTGCGCCTGTCCACCCGCCCGCCGGACCGGGTCGGCGAGGACGCGCTCTGGGATTGGGCCGAGCAGGCCCTGGAGCAGGCCCTGAACGCGGCCGACCTGGACTGGGAACTCCAACCGGGGGAGGGGGCCTTCTACGGCCCCAAGATCGAGTTCTCGCTACGCGACTGCCTGGAGCGGGTCTGGCAGCTCGGGACGATTCAGCTCGATTTCTCCATGCCGGAGCGCCTCGGCGCCCGCTATATCGCCGAGGACGGCGGCAAGCGGGTCCCGGTGATGCTGCATCGGGCGATTCTGGGGTCGATGGAGCGGTTTGTGGGTATACTCTTGGAACACTACGCCGGTGCGCTGCCGGCCTGGCTCGCCCCGGTGCAGGCGGCGGTCCTGACTATTACCGAGCGTCACGGCCCTTATGCCCGGGAGGTTGAACAAACTCTGTCAAATCAGGGCTTCCGGGTCATTTCGGACTTGAGAAATGAGAAGATCGGCTTTAAAATCCGTGAACACACCTTGCAGCGAATCCCATATTTGCTGATCATAGGGGACCGGGAGCAGGAAACCGGTATGGTTGCCGTGCGCGCGCGCGGCGGCGAGGATCTGGGTGCGATGCCGGTAGCGGCATTCGCTCAGCGTCTCGCCGCAGAGATCGCGGGCCGCGGCGTCACTGTTTTGGAGGACTGAAGCATCGCTGCCGATCGAGAGCATCGCATCAACGAAGGGATCACAGCCACGCAGCTCCGCGTCGTCGGGGCTGACGGTGAACCGGTAGGCGTCATTTCGCGCGAGGAAGCGTTGGAAATGGCGCTGGAGGCGGGGCTGGATCTGGTGGAGATCGCGCCGCAGGCCGATCCCCCTGTGTGCCGGGTGATGGACTACGGCAAGTTCCGCTTCGAGCAGAGCAAGAAGGCTCACCAAGCCCGGCGCAAGCAGAAGCAGACGCACCTCAAGGAGGTGAAGTTCCGCCCCGGGACGGACGAGGGCGACTACCAGATCAAGCTGCGTAATCTGGTGCGCTTTCTGAGCAACGGCGACAAGGCGAAGATCACGCTGCGTTTCCGCGGGCGCGAGATGGCCCACCAGGAACTGGGGCGACGGCTGTTGCATCGCGTCGAGGCGGACCTCAAGGAGTTCGGGGCCGTGGAACAGTTTCCGCGCATGGAGGGGCGGCAGATGGTGATGCTGGTCTCGCCCAAACGCAGTTGAGAATTTCCCGGTCCCGGGCGCGCGCCGCCGGGGGCCCCGGATGGATCGCTTACATTCAAGTGGAGTTTTTACGATGCCGAAGCTGAAGACCAACCGTGGCGCGGCGAAGCGTTTCCGGCGCACCGCCGCCGGCGGCTACAAGTGCGCCCATTCGCACCATCGCCACATCCTGACCAAGAAGAGCGCCAAGCGCAAACGCACACTGTGCGCCACCACGACGCTGCATTCCTCGGATGTGCCGGCGGCGCGGCGTATGCTGCCCTACAGTTGATGCTCCGGATCCGGAAGGTAAAGGTATAAGTCATGCCAAGAGTCAAACGAGGGGTCACCGCCCGCGCCCGGCACAAGAAGGTGCTCGGCAAGGCGAAGGGCTATTATAACGGCCGTCGCAAAGTCTACCGCGTCGCCAAGCAGGCGGTCACCAAGGCCGCGCAGTACGCTTACCGCGACCGGCGCCAGCGCAAGCGCCAGTTCCGGGGCCTGTGGATCGTGCGCATCAACGCGGCCGCCCGCGAGTGTGGGCTTTCGTACAGTCGCTTCATGGATGGTCTGCACAAGGCCGCGATCGAGGTCGACCGCAAGGTCCTCGCGGATCTCGCGGTGTGCGACAAGGCGGCGTTCGCCGCGCTTGCGGAGCAGGCGAAGGCCGCGCTTCCCGGTTAGCGGTGCGGTATGGCCCGCGGGTTCGGCCTCCGGACGGGGGAAAGGGCAGGTTGCCTTTCCCCCGTTTTGTTATGGGCGTCGCCGCTCGGGCGGTGCCGATGGATTTGCGCGGTAGATGAACGCACGTGCGACGTCGGCCGGGCAAGCCCGGCCCTACAAGGGTACTGCGACACGAGGGAGGTGCCTGTAGGGCGGGGCTCGCCCCGCCGGCGACGGCGTCATTCCGTAGCGGCCGGGATGGACGTGAAACGTCGTCGGCCGGGCAAGCCCGGCCCTACAGGGTGCGGTGATCCGGCGACGTTGGGGCGCGCGTGGTGGTGGAACGGTCGTGTGTCGTCGATCGGGCGAGTCCGGCCCTTGTCCGGGGTGCGGCGGTTCGGGGATGTGTGGGACGGGCCTCGGCCCGCCGGCGGCGCAGGAAACACCGTGCGATTCCGATCAGGTATCACCGCGGCGGCAACGGATATGGTCGATAGACAACCGAAACTCCAGGATCTGATGGAGCGGGCCGAGGGCGAAATCGCCGCCGCCCCCGCGCTGCACGATCTCGACCAGATCCGGGTGCGGTATCTCGGTAAGAAAGGCGAGCTCACCGAGCGACTCAAGGGGCTCGGTGCATTGCCCGCCGCGGAGCGTCCGCAGGCCGGGGAGGCGATCAACCGCGTCAAGCAGGCCGTGCGGCGCTCGCTCGATACGCGCCGCGCCGCGCTCGAGCGGGCGGCGCTCGACGCGCGGCTCGCCACCGAAGGTATCGACGTCACCCTGCCCGGGCGCGGGCAGCGGCCCGGCGGCGTGCATCCGATCACCCGGACTCTGGAGCGCATCGAACGGTTGTTCGCCGGACTCGGTTTCGAGGTCGCGGAAGGCCCGGAGATCGAGGACGACTATCACAACTTCGAAGCGCTCAACATCCCGCCCGAGCACCCGGCGCGGGCCATGCACGACACCTTCTACCTGGACGGCGGTCTGTTGTTGCGTACCCACACCTCGCCGGTGCAGGTCCGCGTGATGGAGTGGCGCCAACCGCCGTTGCGCATTATCGCCCCGGGGCGCGTGTATCGTTGCGATTCCGATCTGACCCATACCCCCATGTTTCACCAAGTGGAGGGACTGCTGGTCGATGAGTCGGTGCGCTTCACCGATCTCAAGGGCGTGCTCGACGAGTTCCTTTCGCGCTTCTTCGAACGCGATCTGGCGGTACGCTTCCGCCCGTCCTACTTCCCGTTCACCGAGCCCTCCGCCGAGGTCGATATCGAGTGCGTGATCTGCGCCGGCGCGGGTTGCCGGGTGTGCGGACAGAGCGGCTGGTTGGAGATTCTCGGCTGCGGGATGGTGCATCCGGAGGTGTTCCGAAAAGTCGGCATCGACGAGGAGCGCTATACCGGTTTTGCCTTCGGTATGGGGGTGGAGCGCCTGGCCATGTTGCGCTACGGCGTGAACGACCTGCGGCTGTTTTTCGAGAATGATTTACGTTTCCTGCGCCAGTTCAACTGACGCGGGTCGCGCGGCATCGGTGGTAGGGCGGGCCCCGGCCCGCCGAGGACGTTGGGGCGTGCGCGACGGTGGAAGGGTCATGCGTCGTCGGCCGGGCAAGCCCGGCCCTACAGGTGGCACGTGGTAGGGCGGGCCTTGGCCCGCCGAGGATGTTGGGTCGTGCGCAACGGTGGAAGGGTCGTGCGCCGTCGGCCGGACAAGCCCGGCCCTACAGGTGGCACGCGGTAGGGCGGGCCTTGGCCCGCCGAGGACGTTGGGGTCGTGCGCAACGGTGGAAGGGTCGTGCGCCGCCGGCCGGGCAATCCCGGCCCTACAGGTGGCACGTGGTAGGGCGGGCCTTGGCCCGCCGAGGACGTTGGTGCGTGCGCAACGGTGGAAGGGTCGTGCGCCGCCGGCCGGGCAAGCCCGGCCCTACAGGTGGCACGTGGTAGGGCGGGCCTCGGCCCGCCGAGGACGTTGGGGCGTGCGCAACGGTGGAAGGGTCGTGCGCCGTCGGCCGGACAAGCCCGGCCCTACAGGTGGCACGCGGTAGGGCGGGCCTTGGCCCGCCGAGGACGTTGGTGCGTGCGCAACGGTGGAAGGGTCGTGCGCCGCCGGCCGGGCAAGCCCGGCCCTACGGGTGGCACGCGGTAGGGCGGGCCCCGGCCCGCCGAGGACGTTGGGGCGTGCGCGGCGGTGGAAGGGTCGTGCGCCGCCGGCCGGACAAGCCCGGCCCTACAGGTGGCACGCGGTAGGGCGGGCCTTGGCCCGCCGAGGACGTTGGGGTCGTGCGCGGCGGTGGAAGGGTCGTGCGCCGCCGGCCGGACAATCCCGGCCCTACGGGTGGCACGCGGTAGGGCGGGCCTTGGCCCGCCGAGGACGTTGGGGCGTGCGCAACGGTGGAAGGGTTGTGCGCCGCCGGCCGGACAAGCCCGGCCCTACGGGTGGCACGTGGTAGGGCGGGCCTTGGCCCGCCGAGGATGTTGGGGTCGTGCGCGGCGGTGGAAGGGTCGTGCGCCGTCGGCTTGGCGAATGGGGACGAAAGGCGGATATGCGGTTCAGTGAAGCATGGTTGCGCGAGTGGGTGAATCCGCCGGTCTCCACGCGGGATCTGGCCGGGCAACTCACTATGGCCGGTCTCGAGGTGGATTCGGTCATGCCCGCCGCGCCGGCGTTCACCGGCGTAGTGGTTGCGGAGATCCTCTCCGCGGATCGGCATCCCGACGCCGACAAGCTGCGGGTATGCCGTGTCGCAGCGGGAGAGGGCGAGCCCCTCCAAGTGGTGTGCGGCGCCCCCAACGCCCGCGTCGGCTTGCACGTGCCGCTGGCGCGGGAGGGTGCCCGGTTGCCGGGCGACCTGCGTATCCGCCGTGCGCGCCTGCGCGGCGTGGAATCGCGGGGCATGCTGTGCTCGGCCCGGGAACTGGGTCTGAGCGAGGAGCATGCGGGGCTCATGGAGCTGCCGGCGGACGCGCCGGTCGGCACGGACCTGCGCCGTTACCTGGATCTCGGCGATCAGGTGCTCGACCTCGATCTCACGCCCAACCGAGGCGACTGCCTGGGGCTCGCGGGGATTGCCCGCGAGGTCGGTGTGCTCAACCGCTGTCCGGTGACTGCGCCGTCCGCCGCCCCCGTTGCGGCCGCCGTCGCGGACCGGTTCCCGGTAACCGTAGAGGCCGCCGCGGATTGCCCGCGCTACCTCGGCCGGGTGATCCGCGGTCTCGATGCGCGCGCACCCACTCCCTTGTGGATGCAGGAGCGGCTGCGTCGTAGCGGGCTGCGCAGTCTGGGTCCGTTGGTCGACGTGACCAACTACCTGTTGCTGGAATATGGGCAGCCCCTGCACGCGTTCGATCTCGCGCGACTCGCGGATGGAATCCAGGTACGCCGCGCGCGTGCCGGCGAGCGCCTGACCCTGCTCGACGGTCGCGAGATCGAGTTGGATCCCGAGACACTGGTGATCGCCGACGCGCGGCGGGTCCTCGCACTGGCGGGAATCATGGGCGGCGCGGATTCCGGGGTGGGTGAGGAGACCACGGACGTGTTTCTCGAGTGCGCGTTCTTCACCCCGGCGGCGGTCGCCGGTCGCGCGCGCCGCTACGGGTTACGCACCGAGTCCTCGCACCGCTTCGAACGCGGCGTCGATCCCGCGATCCAGACGGTGGCCATGGAGCGGGCGACGGCGCTGCTGCTGGCGATCGCCGGCGGAAGCCCCGGGCCTGTGATCGAGACCGCTACGCCGGAACACCTGCCGCGGCGTGCCGCCGTCCGACTGCGTTCGGCACGCATCGAGCGCCTGCTGGGCGTGGATCTTCCCGGCGGGGAGGTGGAGGAAATCCTGCAACGCCTCGGCATGGAGGTCGAACGGGACGGGTCGCAGTGGCGGGTGAGCGTCCCGACCCACCGCTTCGATATCGACTCGGAGGTGGATCTCATCGAGGAACTGGCGCGTGTATACGGCTACGATCGGTTGCCCGGCACCCGGCCGTCGGGCGGCGTCGCGATGATCCCGCAGCCGGAGGGCCGGGTCGAGGTGGGCCGGATCCGTACGGCCCTGGTCGACCGGGGCTACCAGGAGGTCGTCACCTACAGCTTCGTGGATCCGGCGCTCCAGGCGCGGCTCGCCCCGAATTTGGATTCGCTCTCGCTCACCAACCCCCTTTCGGTGGAACTGGCGGTGCTCCGGACGAGTCTCTGGACGGGGTTGCTGAAGGTCCTGATTCACAATCAGAATCGTCAACAGACACGGGTGAGGATCTTCGAGTGTGGTCTAAGGTTTATCAAGCAACAGTCCGAAATAAAACAGGAAAACACAATCAGCGGCTTGGCGGCCGGGGGCACCTATCCGGAGCAGTGGGGGTCTCCCTCCCAAGCCGTTGATTTCTACGACGTGAAATCCGATCTCGAGGCCCTGATGGATTTGACGGGTCGAAATGAGGGGTTTATCTTTACCCCGGCGGTTCACCCGGCCCTCCACCCCGGCCAGACGGCCCGGATCCATTGCAAAGGCGTCCCCGTGGGGTGGCTGGGGACTCTTCACCCGGAGTTGCAAAAGGAGCTGGAAGTTGCGGAGCGGGTAGTGCTTTTCGAGTTGAGCCTCGATCATTTGCAAGAGGTTCGGATGCCCGCATTCCAGGAGTTGTCGCGCTTCCCCGCCAATCGTAGGGATTTGGCGGTGGTCGTGGACGAGGCGGTGAGCGCCGCGGCGGTGCGGGAGTGCATCGTGCGCCATGCGCCGGAGGTCCTGCAAGAGGTGATCCTGTTTGATGTCTACCGGGGAAAAGGCGTAGAGGCAGGGCGAAGAAGTATCGCTTTTGGATTGATTTTTCAGGATTCTTCTCGTACCCTTGCGGATCAGGACATGGATGCCATCCTCGCGGGGGTGGTGGCAGGGCTCGAACAAGAACTGGGTGCTACGTTACGAGGATAAGCGATGGCACTGACCAAGGCGGAAATGGCGGAACGGCTTTTCGAGGAATTGGGGCTGAACAAACGGGAGGCCAAGGACTTAGTGGAAATGTTCTTCGAGGAGGTGCGTGCGGCGCTCGAAGACGGCCAAGCGGTGAAGCTCTCCGGTTTCGGGAACTTCAGCCTGCGCGACAAGAATGAGCGGCCGGGACGCAACCCCAAGACCGGCGAAGAGATTCCCATCACGGCGCGACGGGTGGTCACCTTCCGCCCCGGACAAAAACTCAAGGCTCGGGTGGAAGCCTATGCTGGAACCCAGCAACAATAACGAACTACCGCCGATCCCGGCGAAACGCTACTTCACCATCGGCGAGGTGAGCGAACTGTGCGGGGTCAAGCCACACGTATTGCGCTATTGGGAGCAGGAATTCTCGCAGCTCAAGCCGGTGAAGCGGCGCGGCAACCGCCGTTATTATCAGCATCAGGATGTGCTGATGATCCGCCAGATCCGCAGCCTGCTCTACGAGCAGGGATTCACGATCAGCGGGGCCCGCCAGCAGCTCTCCGGCCAGCAGGCGAAGGACGACGCACACAAGAGCCATCAGATTATCCGGCAGCTGCGCATCGAACTCGAGGAGCTGCTGCAGGGCCTCAAGCGCTGAGGAGCATCGTCGGCGCATTCTCATTTCGTTCGCGGTTGGGGTATCATGACCCCGCCGGTTCGGTTGCTTCCGGGGCGTAGCGCAGCTTGGTAGCGCACCTGAATGGGGTTCAGGTGGTCGGAGGTTCGAATCCTCTCGCCCCGACCAACATCGGCAGCTCCCGGATTCCGCTTCGCTCGATCCGGGCTACATCGACGAGACGCCATCCATGTAGCCTGGATGCAGGCCGAAGGCCGAAATCCAGGGATTTCACCCTGAGGGAGGCGGGCCCAAACCCTCCCTTCCCAGAGCACCGAACACCCATAAGTCAAGCCTGACCCCGCGCTCTCATCGGCAGCTCCCGGATTCCGCTTCGCCCGATCCGGGCTACATCGACGAGACGCCATCCATGTAGCCTGGATGCAGGCCGAAGGCCGAAATCCAGGGATTTCACCCTGAGGGAAGCTGGCCCAAACCCTCCCTTCCCAGAGCACCGAATGCCCATAAGTCAAGCCTGACCCCGTGCTTATTCGCCGGAGAGGTTGCTTGGAAACCAGGCGAGCAGTTCCGGGCGCTCCAACAGCTTGTGGGCGAAGACAAACGCCGCCGCCGACCAGACTTGGTTGAGGTTGGCACGCCGACCGATGAGCCGGCCGGTGCGTCCGTCGTAGTATTCCGGCCAGCCGTGGCGCGCCAGCTTTTCTTCCGCGATGTGAAATGCCCGTTCGGCGAGGTCGCGACGCTCGGCCTTGAGGCAGGCGGCGACGAACGGCCACAGCAGGACCGGCCAGTTGCCGCCGTTGTGGTAGGACCAGGCCGCGTTTTTCGGATCGCTGCCGGTCAATGCACGCCATTCCTCGCCTTCCACCGCCGCGTAGCAAATCTTCACCGGCATGGCGCCCACGAGGTCGTCCCAACGCGCTTCGTAGAGGTCCATGATCTTCTGCGTCTGCGTCCAGGTGGTGAGGCCCAACAGGATCGCCAGCAGGTTGCCCTGCGCGAAGAAGCGCACGTCCATGCGCCCGGGCCCGAGGTTGCCCACCAGGTAGCCGCCGCGGTCGGGGATCCAGTGCCCGATCCACCCCGGGAGTGATTCCGGATGGATGTTGAGCATGTTCTCGCTGCCGTCACCGAATTCCTCGGTCCGGAAACGGTGGATCTCCGTGAGTCGTTCCAGGTCCAGCCAATAGCAGGTGCGCACATAGTCGCGGAGCGCCGCCTGGCGCTTGTGCGCGCTGTCGATCAACCGCCGGGTCTCGGGATTGGCCCCGCACAGATCCGAAACCGTGTGCAGCATCCCGTAGAACAGGGACTGGATCTCGAGCGGATGACCATAGACACCCATGCGCCGGTCCACCATGAAGCAGGCGTCCGGGACCAGCAGGGTGGGGTAGATCTCGAAGGCGCCTTTGAGGCACAACGCAAGGATCGCCTGCAGGCCGCGCTGAATCTCGGGGCGCTCGGCCAGTTCCCGGTCGCCGGTCGACTGGACATAGATGTGCAGCAGCACCGCCCACCACATCATCGCGTCGACCGGCGCGACGCGCCCGATGGCACGGTTGCCGAAGTCGGCGAGCAGCCGTTCCCCGTCCCCGTCGCGCTCGACACGAAAGCTGGCCGGCATCACGCCCGGTTGGATCTCGTGTCCCTCGATGTGCAGCTCCTGCCCGCACAGCTCCAGCACGGTCTCCAGGAAGTTGCGCACGATCTCCGGCTTCCCGTCCGCCAGGTAGACGAGTGCGGATACCACGAAGTCTCGTACGAAACACTCCTGGTAGTTTTCGGCCGCGAGCATCTTGGGGTCGCGCGCGGCGACGGTGCCCACCGGGCGGTCCCGGTAGGAGACGACGGAGCTGTTCAGGATCCGGTAGGCGGATCCAAGTACGGATTCGGCCATGGGCGCATTTCTCCCGTTGTGCGGATTTGTCGGACGGTGCCGGTGCCGGGTACGCCGAAACGCGCCGGGGCGGGGCGTACCGCTGTGCGATGGTGCTTTCCTTTTATTTTCCCCAATAGGAGATCCGTGACCTTTGAGTTCCCCGAATGCCCATAAGTCAAGCCTGACCCCGTTGCTCTTCCGGAGGGGGAGGGGACGATCATCGGACGAATGGCCGATCGATCCGGCTTTGGCCGTAACCGGAAGCCACCGGATTTGGTTGGTGGAGCGTTCATCCGGCCGACCGGCCGACGCCGTCTTCGTCGCAGGAGAAGGTCGTCGACTTGCCTTGCATCACGGTCTCCAGAAGTACGCGCCGGCCCCACAGCCGGTGCAGATAGCGTAGCGTCTTTTCGAGGGATCCGTATTGCAGGTCGCGCCCATCGTGCTCGTGCCGGGTGTAGAGCGTGCGGTTGTGGTCGTGATCGGCATCCAGGATACGGATCACGGGGACGGTGTTCATGCCGATGTTGCGCAGCAGGGTCTCCTTCACCTCCCGCCAGTGCTCCTCGTCGGAGACATTGGAGACCACGAACCGGTCGCCTTTCTTCGCATACTCGAACAGGTCCATGTCCCGCATCAGATCCGCGGTGAGAAAGCGGCGCAGGAACGAGACGTCACGGTCGGTCTCGCGGACCTCGAAGATCTTTTCCATGCCGCTCTTGTCGGGGGTGCCGTGCGCCTCGATTTCCGCCTCGGTCGGTTCGTCGTAGCGACGCCGGATGTCGTGCCAGAGCCGGAATCCGATGTAGTACGGGTTGAGACCGCCCGGGTGGGCGCGGATGACTTGGTTGTGGTGGACGAGGAACTCCAGATGCAGTTCTTCCGGGAGATCCAGGCTGTTCATGATTTTGTGATGCCAGTAGCTCGCCCATCCCTCGTTCATGATCTTGGTGTCTATCTGCGGGATGGAGTGCCGGGCCTCTTCGTGGACGATGTGCAGCAGGTCCTTCTGCCAGTCCGCCAGGTACGGACTGTGTTCGGCGATGAACAGCAGCAGGTCCTCCTCCGGTTCCAGGGGTACGCGATCGAGGTCGGGGGCCCGGTGTTCGACGGGCCGGTGGATGCGCTCGAAGGGGTCGTGGGGAGGTTCCGCGGCGTCGAGCGCACGCGCCTGCTGTTCCTCGTGGGTGAGCTTGCGTATCGCCGTGTGGCGTCGACACTGCAGCGAGAGCGCGTGAGCCGCATCGAGGATTTCCTCGACCGCCTGCAGGCCGATCGACGGGTGTTCCACGTAGCCGCGCACGCGATCGGCGCGCAGCTTGAATCGCCCGAGCGTCAGTTCCGGGCGCGTGTCCCGGAACATGAAGTTGTTGCGGAAGAAATCGTTGTGCCCGTAGACGTGTGCGACGGTCAGGATCTGCAGGCACAGAGAGTTGCCGCGCATGAGGTAGGCGAGCGCCGGATCGGCGTTGATCACCATCTCGTAGGGAAGGCCGGAGACGCCGTAGTCGTACAGCGTCTTGAGCTTCTCGTAGGATTTTCCGAATGACCAGTGGGGGTAGTGCGCGGGCATGCCGTGATAGGCCATGTAGCCGAGCATCTGTTCATGGTTGCAGATCTCGAATTCCTGCGGGAAACAGGAGAGTCCGAACTCCCCGGCCTTCTCGCGGATCCGGGCGTCCCAGTACTCCAAGTCCTGGATAGACCAACTGCTCATGGCGTGTTTCGTCCCGGCGTCATTCCACGGACGCGGCCGCTTTCTCCCGGGAGAGGAACCTGCGGAAGCTCGGCCAGATGTCCTCCTTGTTCTCGATCATCAGGGCGTGGAAGTTTTTCGCGTCCACTTCGTCGAACAACTCCAGGAGGGAGTCCCCGTAGGAGCCCGAGTTGAGGGGTTTGATCTCGCCGTAGCCGAACAGGTTGCAGACTCCGCACAATTCCCGCGCCGCGGCGAGCGCGGCGCCGTTGTCGTGCGGCCAGTTGTCACCGTCCGAACAGTGGAACGCGTAGATGTTCCACAGGGTGGGGTGGTAGCGGCCCTGCACGATCTCGAGGGCCTTGTTGTAGCCCGAGGAAATCATCGTCCCGCCGGACTCGCCCTTGGAGAAGAACTCCTCCTCGCTCACCTCGCGTGCGCGGGTGTCATGGGCGATGAAGACGACCTCGACGTTATGGTAGCGGGTGTGGACGAACTGGTACAGCAGGAAGAAGAAGCTTCGTGCAAGATACTTCTTCATGGTGTCCATGGAGCCCGAGGTGTCCATGATGCACAGCACCACGGCGTTGGACTGGAACCGCAGGTCGGCGACCAGGCGGCGGTACTTCAGGTCGTCGCGATGAAACGGGAATCGCGGACCGTCGGGCGCGGCGGGCGCGGCGCCGCGGGTGGCGATCTTGCGGCGCAGCCGCGACGTCGCGGTACGCCTCTTGTCGAGGTGCGCGCGCACACCCACCCGGCGGAACCCCTTGCGCTTGCGGGTGGTGTCGGCCTGTGTCTCGCGCAGATTCTTGCGTTCCATGTCCGGGAGTTCAAGGTCCTCGAACATGATGTCGATGAGTTCCTCGAGTGTGATGTCGGTCTCGTAATAGTCGATGCCGGGCCGGTTGCCCGGAGACCCGGGGCCGTTGCCGTCCCCGCCGGCCTCGCCGACGACCTGGCCCGGCTCGGTGTCGCCGTTTCCGGTGCCCACGCCGGGTTCGTTGTCGCCGAAGACGAAGCGGTACTCGCGGATCCCCCGGATGGGGACCTTGATGATCTTGTCGCGACTCCGGCCGATGATGGACTCCTCGGCGATGATGTCCGCGATGTTTCCGCGGATGGCCTCGCGCACCTTCTGGCGATGGCGCAGCCGGTCCGCGGCGCTGCGGTCGGAGCGCAGCGCGTCCGACTCGGAGTACGGGCGGAATACGGTGGGATCCATCGCCGGGCTCCGCTCGGGGTCTCAGTCTTTCCAGAGGTTGTTGGCCGCGTACTTCAGGACCACTTCGGCCGAGTGCTCGTTGTAGCCGCGTTCGAGCAGGGCCTCGACCAGATCCGAGTACTTTCCGGCCTGTTCCTCGTCGCGGGTGCGGGCCTTGGTGATTATGCGGCTCATCTCCCGGACGGAACTCATCAGCCTTTTCTCGATGGCCTCCTTCAGGGGCTCGTAGGACTGGTAGCTGACCTTTTCGCCGCGTCGGCTCTTCGCCCAAAGGTAGGCCATGACCTCCTGTCGGAATCCCTGGGCGGCGGTGCCCACGATGGCGATCTGCTCCTCGACGGATTTGAGGAATGCCTCGTCGGGTTGCAACTCCTCGCCGGTGTTGCGGTCCTTGACGCGGCCCTTGTTGACGTAGGCCTCGGTGTGGTCCAGGTAGTTCTGGAACAGTGCGTCGGCCTGTTCCTCGAAGGAGTACACGAACGCCTTGGTGATCTCCTTCTCCAGCAGTTCCAGATACGCCTTGTGCAGCGTGTCCTGGAGAAACTCCAGATAGCGCTTGCGGGTGTCGTCGGGGAGATCCGAGGCCTTGACCATGTTGATCAGGGCCTCGCGCACGTTGATCGGATTGATTCCCTCCGGATTCTCGGCGAGCGCGTTGTCGACGGCCTTCATGATGAATCGGGGGGAGATCCCGAACATGCCTTCGCGGCGCGCCTCCTCCTGGAGTTCGCGAATGTTGATCTTGACGGTCTTGCCCCTCTCGACGACCTCCTCGCCGTTGTAGAGACGCAGTTTCGTCATCAGGTCGCACTTGTTGCTCGGCTCCAGGCGCGAGAGCAGCGCGAACATCGCCGCCAGATCCAGGGTATACGGGGCGATGTGCTCGCGGAAGTCCGATTTGTCGAGGAGCTTGCGGTAGATCTTGATCTCCTCGGACAGGCGCAGGTTGTAGGGGACCTTGACCACGACGATACGATCGAGGATCGCCTCGTTGGTGGGGTCTCCCTTGAAGCGCCGCCACTCGGCCTCGTTCGAATGGGCGACGATCACCGTATCCACGTACACGGTGCCGTGGCGGCCCGGTGCCGGGATGAACTTCTCCTGCGTGGCGGTGATCATGGTATGCAGGTACTCGGGCTCGTTCTTGAAGACCTCGATGAACTCCGTCATGCCGCGGTTGCCGACATTGAACGCCCCGTTGAGGTCCAGCGAGCGGGGGTCGCCCTCCGAGTAGGTGTCGAGTTTGGAGATGTCGACCGAGCCGACCAGGATCGAGGTGTCCTGGTTGTTGGGATCGACCGGCGGGACCACGCCGATCCCGCGCCGTTCGTGGCGCGAGAAGGGTACCGTGAACACCGGTACGCCCTCGTAGTGCCCGTCGAATTCCTCCTTCAGCCGGAACCGGCACACCGGGCACAGCTCCCCTTCGATATGCACGTCGAGCATCTTCTCGAATTCCTCGCGCAGATGTTTGGGGATCAGGTGCAGGGGTTCCTCAGCCATCGGACAGCCGTCGATCGCGTAGACCGGCGGGGTTCGCTCGAGGCCGTGCTGCAGGCGTTCGATCAGCGAACTCTTGCCGGCGCCAACCGGGCCCATCAGGTAGAGGACCTGGCGGCTCTCCTCGCCGTGCAGGGACGCGGCATGGAGATAGCGTGCGATCTGCGAGAGGGTCCGTTCGACGCCGAAGAACTCGTCGGTGAAGAATTCGTATACCTTGATCGACTCGTCGCCGAACAGGATCTTGATGCGGGGATCGCCGGATTCGGAGATATTGGACACGCCGGCCGCAACGACGGCGCCGTAGAGGCGCGTATGGGCCAGCTTGGGGAGGGAGGGGTCGGCTTTGACCTTGTCGAGGTACTCCAGAAAGGTCCCGCGCCACTCAAGACTTTCCCTGTGGGAACGATCCGCTTCGATCAGTTCGGCAAATGTGCGCGTGTTCTCGGTCATGACCGACCTCCTGATAATCGACTTCGTTCACTCAGCTCGTCATGGTGTCCGCCTCTTTCGGTTGTTTTTGTTCGATGGCGCTCTATCGTATTCTTTTAGCTGTCGGCCCGCCCCCGCGCGCCGCCGCGGGGGAGCGGCCTCCGCCCCGACTATATTCGATCGACATTCCAGGCGTTGGTTCGCCGCCTGTTCCGTTGCGCGTTCCCCGCGGGAGACCCATCACTCTACCATCCACGAAGCGCACTCTCAGGGCAATCCCTTGACAATCGCGCCGATCCCTGTTCCGGCGCCATGTCGCGTTTCGCGCACTCACGCGTTCCGGCCCCGGTTCTGTCCGGATCCCCGGGCGCTGCGTTGGGTGCGGGCGGCGCCGGGGATGCCGCGCGGTCACTCAGAGCGCCGTACGAGTTCGCCTAAATCACATGCACTCCTCGTGCCAATTTTAGCCTTTGGAGAGTTTCTTCTGCCCATCAGGGAGTTGAAGATTTCTGCCGGGTGGGATTTCGGCGATTCCCTGGCGCCCGAGGTCGCCCCCACGTCGCATGGCCCACCGGCAACGTTGGGGGGACCCGCCGCGATTATTCCATGAGCCGCATGGTCGGCCGGGCGAGCCCGGCCCTACGGGTGGTCGAATGCGCCGGGCGGGCGTGCCCCGCCGGGACGGCTATTCTCCCGTAGGGCGGGGCGTGCCCCGCCGGCAACGTTGGGGGGATCTGCCGCGATTATTCCATGGGCCGCATGGTCGGCCGGGAGGTTCGCGGCGGCGACACACCACGTCCACGCTCGTGCCGGTCAGGAGAACTCCGGCCGTGGGTCGGGCGCCCGGCGCAGTTGCCGCACGAGCCGGCGCAGGTCCTCGCGGCGCGTCTGGATCAGGTCCTCGGCCTTGGCCTGAAGACGGCGCAGATTGTCGGGATCGGCGTCGTCCATGTCGTCATTGACTCCGGCGCTCAGGTCGGTTTGGAAGCGGTGGTAGCCGCGTGGGAATTGCTGTATCAACTGGTAGTCCACGGTGTCGCTCACGCCGTCGAAGATCACGCTGAGGATCGGGCGCGCCCAGCCGATGAGGCCCCAGTCGCGGGCCTGATCGTAAGGGATCGGGCGTTGCGCCTGACCGGTGCCCAGCGAGACGATCAGGTAGCGGCCTGCCTTCGGGTACAGCGCCCGCGCCGAGGCCACCGCGCACATGGCGGGGTTGTTCGCGAACACCCCGCCGTCGACCAGTGCGAAGCGCTCGCCGGCGGCGTTGCGCACCCAGGCCGGCTCGAAGTAGGTCGGGGCGGCCGAGGTGGCGCGCGCCACGTCGCGCAGCCGGAACTCGCGCTGTGCGGCGCTCTCTTGCCCGCGCAGGCGCTCGCCGCGCGCCTTCCAGCTCTTGAAGAAATGCGGGTTGCGCCGTTCGAGGTCGTAGCTCGTGATCAGCAGCTCGGTGCGAGCCTGGGACAACGAGAGGTCGCCGAAGCGGCGTTGCAGGACCCGCTCCAGGGCGTCGGCGGGGTATCGCTCGTCCACGGTCCCGCCGAGCGAGGCGACGCCGTGCCACAGGCCGCTGTGGAAGATTTCCGGCCCGTCGTCGCGGTAAAAGCCCACGAGGTCGGCCGCGCTGAAACGAGGACCGCCGCCGCGCGGCGCGCACAGACCCGCCGCAAGGATGCCTCCCGTGGAGGTGCCGGCGATCAGGTGAAAGGTCTCCGAGATCGGGCGCCCGATCCGCGCCTCGAGCCATTCCAACAGCACGGCCGGGATGAGCCCGCGGATGCCGCCGCCGTCGATCGACAGGATGCGCACCGTGCCCGCCATCCGCCCCTCCTTCCGTGCGTACTCGCCCCGGCGATTCAGTGTGCCGCCGCTCCTCCAGGCGGTCAACCGGATCCGTTACGGTCGGCCCCGTGATCGGGCCATGCCCCCCGGCGCCGGGGCCGGCTCCGGCGCCGACCTTCGGGGCTTCAAGATTCCCGCCGGCCGCGCCGATATCCTGAGTAGCAGAGAGTCCGCCGCGGATCCCCCCGGGAATCCGTTTCGTGCCAACCGGCAGAGGAGTGCACGCGATGGGCAGACGATACTGGGACGAACGGTTTTTCAACGATGACGATGCGCCGCCGCGTGAATCCCGGCGGCGACGCCGGGTTCGGGAGAGCGACAAGGAACTGCTGTGCCGGCTTGCCGCACGGCACAAACTCGAGGAGATGTGGGAGGCGAAGCGGCTGAAGTACTATCTCAGCGACGTGTTCGCGGAGGATCCGCGCGCGTAGGGGATCGGCGCGGGTGGCTTCGGGTTCTGCGGCCTCTCTTGTGATACCGCTCGTGTCTCTTGTGACACCGCTCTGCGGTGTCACACTTTCCGGGCCGCTTCGCGGCGCGCATCCGCCCCGCCCCTGCCCGCCGCGTCCTCTCGACGAGGGGCTGCTGCATCCTGCCCTGCGCGATCACCCGCCCGGGTTTTTATCCCGGCGCTGCTCCGGCACAGCTATTTCGGCGCTCCTGTTGCGGTGATTGCCCTATTTCACAAAGTGGGCGTAGTGCGACTCAACTTCTCGGCGCAGAGCGCCTGCAAGACTGGTGACACCGCAGAGCGGTGTCACCAGTCAGCAGTCGGCGGTGTCACCAGTCGCCAGTCAAAGAAAACGCCACCCGGAGGTGGCGTCAGGACTTGCGTTATTATGGGTTTGCGATGTGTTCGCGTTTATGGATCCCCGGCTTTCCCTTCCCTTAATCCCGGCTCTTCAGTCCCTGCCCACCGCTTGGTCCTTGCGCCGCTTGCGCCGGTTGGCGCCGGCCAGTCCCAGCATCCCGGCGCCCAGAAGCAGGATAGTGCCGGGATCGGGCACGGTGATGTGCTGGTCGATGCTGAACCCGAAGCTGGAGTTCGCGCCGCCCTTGGGTTGCAGGGTGAAGTCCCACTGGCGGGCGTAGGTCACATCACCGACCATTCCGCTGCCGCTGTTGCCGAGGGTCGTGGGACTGGCATTACCCAGGCTGTCCACGATGTCCGAATAGGGACCGATCTCCCATTTCGACGGCGTAGGCGACACGGCGTCGGTCAGGATCATGCCGCCGTCGCTCTGCACGATGGTGTTGGCGTTGACGGCCGTGCCCGTATCGTTGGCGTAGTTGTCCGACAGGTCGAAGTCGCTGTACTGGAAGACGTGCAGATCCTTACCGGTATCGGTCAGATTGCTGAAGGTGACCTGGGTGGCGAGGTCCGACATCTTGCTGCCGGGGGCGCCGCCCATGAGGTTCAGATCCAGTGCGATCGTGAACGTGGAATCATCGATAGTTGTGCCGTCGCCGTATTTCAGCCACAGATGGTTGTTGTCCCCGTTGAAATTGGTGTCCGAGGGGCCGCCGCTGAGCAGAGTGAGCGTGTCGAGGCTGCTTTCCCCACTCGTCGAACCGATCCGACCCCAGAACCACTGCTGAGAGAGCTGGTCGACACCGTCCACCATCCAGTACGAAACCCCGTCGTTGCTGGCGGAATCCACTGTGATGGTGCTGTTCTGATCGGTCAGCGTGTAGGGCGTGGGGTAGGAATTCGCTTGGGCGAGCGGCATGGCCGCCGCGAGCACGGCTCCCGACAGGACCTGTATGGCCCGGCGCCGCCACAGCGCGGCTGCGGATCGCGAATTCCCGACGCGGTGTGGTTTCATGGTCCGATGCTCCCCTTCACGTGAATGCCTCATGATCGGTCCGCCTGTTGATCGCACTGTCCGGTACTGCAGAGTACCGCTGTCAAATAAATAGCAAGGACCGTACCAAGCGGAAAGAACATTTTATAAAACAGTAAGTTCGAAAATAAAACCGAAAGTCGGTCCGGGCTATGCGCAAAGAAGTGTAAAAAAACCTGACGGTTGAAAAAGGGTGAATAATGTCCGTCGATCATGAAAGACATTGTTCATAAAGAAAATTATTTTTGAACTCGACCGGCAACCCGACGATTCGGTGTAAAAAAAACGGACACTTCGGCCGGATCGATCAACCGGTGACCGATGTACACGCTTGTGGGTCATTCCCTTCGATTCCCAGGGAGGGGGGCGCATGTGTCGAGATGTCCCATGAGGTCACCTGCACCGCGCTGTGGTGTCTGCTCCGCGATGGTATCTTCGGCGGAAAAGGGCTTGTCATATGAGAATGATACCTTCACCATTGGAACCCGGACAGGAATTGAAAGTGAAGTTCGTTGCGTCGGCAGGGGGTGGCCGGCGTCGGGAATCCATCCCGTTCCTTCAGTTCGGGACGCACGGAAGGCGGGAGATTCATCAGGGGGATTCAATATTCGGGAAGCCGTAGCCGATGAAGTGGCCGACGGCGGCTCCGAACGTCACGCAGCATCATCGTACGCCGGTACCGAGCGGGCACATGCCGCGCATCGCGCGGGCCGGGCACTCTCGGAGCCGCTGCTCGCGCCGGGGGGCGCCCCCGCCGGGGCAGGTCGGGGCCGTGATTCCGGGGAGGGGTCCGGGCGCGGCGGCGGGTCGTGATCGTGGACCATGCGGAGGGGGGGAAGGTGAAAGGTTCGGCGCAAAAAGTCTTGGTGGGGGTGCTTTGTGCGGTCGCGGTGTTTTTGGCCGGCTGCGCCGGCACGGGTTCCGGCGCGAGCGCCAAGGCGGCGACCGGGGCGGCCCCGGAGTACGTCATCGGCCCCGGGGATTCCCTGAAGATCTTTGTCTGGCACAACCCGGAGGTCTCCGTCACGGTGCCGGTGCGTCCCGACGGGCGCATCTCGATTCCGCTGGTTCAGGATCTCGTCGCCGGCGACAAGACGCCGACACAGTTGGCGCACGAGATCGAGAAGCGGCTCGCGCGCTACATCAAGAACCCCATGGTGACCGTGATCGTCACCGGCTATGTGGGGACCTTCGGAAATCAGATCCGCGTCGTCGGGCAGGCCGCAAAAGCGCAGGCACTGCCCTATCGCCAGGGGATGACGCTGCTCGATGTCATGATCGCGGTCGGCGGCCTGACCCAATATGCGGCCGGCAACCGGGCGGTCGTGGTGCGCAGGATCGGCGGCAAGGAGGTCAAGATCCCCGTGAAGCTCGGCAGCCTGCTGGACGGTGGGGATATCAAGGCGAATATCCCGATGCGACCGGGCGATATCCTCATCATCCCCGAGTCCTGGTTCTAAACCGATTCGAGATCCGGTGATCGCATCATGAACGAGATCGTCTCGCAGTTGATGAACTACGCCTACGGCGCATGGCGCTACCGCTGGTACGGCGCCGCCGTTGTGTGGATGGTCTGCCTCGCCGGGTGGACCTGGCTCCACTTCCAGCCGAACATCTATCGGGCGACCGCGCAGGTCTACGTGGACACGGATACGATGCTGCGTCCGCTGCTCGCGGGCATGGTGGTGCGGCCGAATATCCAGGGTAAGGTGAGCCTTGTCACCAGGGTGCTCCTGAGCCGGCCGAACCTGGAGAAGGTCGTGCGCTCGACCGACCTGGATCTGCGGGCCGGGACGCCCGAGGAAATGGAGCGGTTGCTGCTCGAGTTGAATCGACGCATCGGCATACGGGGGACGCGGCGCGACAACTTCTACACGATTTCCTACGTCGATCGCAATCCCGCGATGGCCAAGCGGGTCGTGCAGAATTTGCTCAACGGCTTTATCGAGAACACGCTCGGTGCGGGCCGCGCGGATTCCAACACGGCGCAGCGGTTCCTGGATCAGCAGATCAAGGTCTACGAGGAGAAGCTCAACGCCGATGAAGATCGGTTGCGGGATTTCAAGCAGAAGCACGTCGGTACGATGCCGCAGCAGGGCAGGGACTACTACAATCGCCTGCAGGGCGCGATGGCCGAATTGCAGGATGCGAAGCTGCAGCTCGCCGAGGCGGAACGTACCCGGGATATGCTGAGCAAGGAGTTGAGCGGGAACGAACCGACCTTCGGCATCATGTCGGAGGTCGGCGGTTCCGGCGGACCGCTGGATGCACGCATCAACGCGCTGCAGTCCCGCCTCGATGACCTCCTGCTCCGGTATACGGACCGGCACCCGGATGTGATCGCGGTGAAGGCGCAGTTGAAGGAACTCGAGGCGCAACGCAAGAAAGAGTCGGCAAGGCTCGCCGCCTCGGGTGTCATCGGCGGGATCGCCGAGAATCCCGTCTACCAGAAGCTGAAGATTTCCCTGAACGAGACGCAGGCGAGGGCCGCGGGGCTGCGTGTCAAGGTCCGGGCATACCGCAAGCGCATGGATTACTTGAAGAAGATGGTCAATATAATCCCGGCGGTCGAGGCGCAACTCGCACGCCTCAATCGGAATTACACCGTGACCCGCAGCCAGTACAACGACCTGATCAAGCGGCGCGAGCGGGCGAAGATGACGCAGCAGGCCGAACAGAGTTCCGGCGATATCAAGTTCAAGATCATCGATCCTCCGTTCGTGGCGCAGAAACCGGTGGCGCCGAAGCGGCTGTTGCTGGCGTCGGTGATCCTCCTCGGCGGTCTCGGCGCCGGGCTGGGTTTCGCGTTCTTTCTGTCGCAACTCAAGCCCACTTTCAACGATCGTCGTGTGCTGCGGCGCGTGACCGGGTTCCCGGTGCTGGGAACCGTAGGGACCGTGTTCACAGGCGGCGTGCTCTTCAGGCGGAGAATCGATGCGGCGTTGCTGGTCATAACGCTATTGCTGTTGATCGGCGCCTATGTCGGCGGTGTGGCCCTGACGGTACTGGAGGTCGGTGCGTGAGACGGCGCTTGCCCGGACGAGGGTGTTGCTATGAGTATCATTGAAAAGGCAATCAACCTGGCAAACGGCAAGGGGGCGCGCGGCCGGACCGGCGAGGTGGCGGTGGATTCGCAATTCATGCCCGTTCGGGCGGGTGCCGAGGGTCCCGCGGGGTCGGCCGAAGCGCTGCCGGCCGCGGAGTCGGCGGTCACGGGTGCCGGATCGGCGACGCCGGGCGAGGGGGGGGCGCAGAGGCGCGGGCCGCGAACCTCGCGGACCGTGACGATCGACGTGCAGCGGCTGGTGGGGTTGGGGATCGCGCCCGGACCGGACATCGATCGGCAGGTCCATGCGCGGATCACGGAGGAGTTCCGCCGGATCAAGCGCCCGCTCCTGATCAACGCATTCGAGCAGGGTCCCGGCGCGCCGCCGGGCGGCAATCTGGTGATGGTGACCAGCGCCGTGGCCGGTGAAGGCAAGACGTTCTGTTCCGTCAATATCGCCATGAGCATCGCTATGGAGCGCGACCGGAGGGTGCTGCTGGTGGATGCGGATCTGCAGCGGCCCAACGTTGCACAGGTGTTGGGAATCCCGGGTGATAGGGGGCTGGTGGATCTGCTGGAGGATCCGGCCCTGGACCTGAGCGACGTGCTGTTGCAGACGGATATCCCACGGCTCAGCGTGCTCCCTGCCGGGAAGCGGCACCCCTATGGGACCGAACTGCTGGCCAGCAACGCCATGAAGGAACTGGCGGCGGGGCTCTCCGAGCGCTATCCCGATCGGCTGGTTCTCTTCGATTCCCCTCCCCTGCTTGCGGCGACCCAGGCGGTGGTGCTGGTGGAATTCGCCGGACAGATCGTGGTGGTGGTGGCGGCCGGCGGTACGGCTCAGGATGCAGTGACCGAGGCGTTGGCGCTGCTGGACACGAAGAAGCCCGTCGGGCTCGTCCTCAACCGATATCCGCGCATGTTTCAGCCCGGATACTATTAGGGGTGATCGTGATCGCCCGCCGCCACAGTGGAACATCCTGAATCCGACAGACTCTTAGGTGCGCGGCACGATGCGGCGTCATCCATCCCAGCGAATTCGCAGCAGTTCCCGCCGGCCGCTACTTGGGGTTCGTCGGAGTGGGAGGTCGGAGGAGAGGTGCGGGGGGCGGCGGGGCAGGTCGACGGTGGTCCGGCGGCGATTCAAAAACGGGCAAGGACTCTGCTGATGGGGATACGATTCGGGGAACGGGGAGAAAGGTCACGGCGGGTAGGTGGGGGCTTGTTGATGGCGGCCGGCATGATTGCGGTGGTCACGGTCGGCCCCGCGTACGCGGCGATTCCGGGGCGGTTGAGCGGGTATGCTTTCGCCGGTGTTGCCGGGTCGGGATCGGGCGCCGGGTTCGGGGCCGCGCGTAGGGTGCCGCTCCGGTCCGCCGCCGGCACGACCGGCTGGAACTTCTCGCCTTCTCTCAACTTGCGGGAGATCTACGACGACAATATCGCCCTCGCGGCGCCGGGTCGGGAGAGGAGCGATTTCGTGACCGAGGTCAATCCGGAGATCTCGATCGATAAACAGACGCGGCGCTTCAATCTCCTGGCCAACTACCGGATGCAGAACCTCTTCTATGCGCGCAATTCGGCCAGCGATGCGACCTTCCATCAACTCTTCTCGCGGATGGGTGCGGACCTCTGGCCGGGCACGTTCTCGCTGGGTGCGCAGGCGACCGCGTCGCAGGCCCTGATCTCGCCCACCCGACCGGTTTCGTTCGGAAACGTGTCGATTATCGGGAACCGTACGAACGTGTTTACCTACAAAGTTACGCCGCGTTTGCGGCATGCATTCGGTCGGACGGCCATCGTGCGGGCACACTACTCATATGGTGTCGTCGACTACAATGCGCAACCGCTCTCGGGGAGTCAGACCGGCGAGGTCGGTGCCTCGTTCGGGACGGGGCCGGACGTGCCGGGTATCGGTTTCAACGTAGACTATGGCCGGAGCAGGACCAACTTCGACGCCGCCCTGGCCCGAGACGCCATCTTCGAACACCTGGTGGGTGAGGCCCGCTATCCCGTCCAGTCAAGTTTTCGGATCGTGCTACGCGGCGGGTACGAGGACAACAACTTCCAATTCGGTTCCGGTGTTACGCAGCCGAAGGGCAAGCTGTGGAGCGGTGGTTTCGAGTGGAACATCACACCGCATTCGTACCTTGAGGCCCGGTACGGACGGCGTTTCTTCGGTCGCGCCGTCAATGCGTCTTTCCGGTTTGAAGGAGCGTGGACCACGGCTTCGGCGGGTTTCACAGAGGCGCCGACGACGATTTCCACACTGGTGCTCGATCAGCAGCCATTGATTGTCGGGCCGAACGGTCGGCTCATTCAGGTGATGATGCCGTCGCTCCCGGGGCTGAGTGCGCAGGTGTTTATTAACCGCCGGTTTTCAGGAACGCTTGGTTTCCATCGTGCCCGCGACCGGTTTTCAGCGACCGTGTCGCGTTCCGAACGAACGTTTGAACTTACCGGTTCCAAGGAAACCGTGACGAGGGTCAATGCATCCTGGGATCGGAGGCTCGGCGCCCGGACGAGCACAAACGTCACGGGGTACTGGCAGCAATGGCGGTTTATCGGGGGTGTGCGGGTGGACGATCTCTGGCAGCTCACGGGGGGGCTGAGCTACCGGTTCGGGCGCTACGCCAGCGGTACGTTGTCCGTGACGCATACCCAAAGAACGTCCAATGGCGCGTCCGACTATTTTGTGAACATGGTGGCGCTCGGCATCACCCTGGGCTTCTGATCCCGCACGACGCCGGGTTCGCGGGATACACACGGAATCGGGCGGCTCCGGTCCGGGGAGGGCGGTAGCGTACCTGTCATCTTGGGGTCCGGAGGGAGCGGATACGGTGTCACGGGCGGTGGTCAACGCGATGAGCGTCGATGTCGAGGATTGGTTTCAGGTCTCGGCGTTCGAGCGTCACATCCCTCGGCAGAGCTGGTCGAGCCTGACTCCGTGTGTGGACCGCAATGCTCGTCTCGCACTCGATCTGCTCGAGCGCTACGACGTGAACGCCACCTTCTTCGTGTTGGGCTGGGTGGCGGAGCGGTTCCCCGGCCTCGTTCGTGAGATCGTTCGGCGCGGACACGAGCTTGCAAGCCACGGCTATGCGCACGTGCGCGTGGTGCACCAGTCACCGGCCGAATTCCGCGAGGACGTCACCCGGACCAAGGCGATGCTGGAACAGATCGCGGGGGTGGCGGTGCTGGGCTATCGCGCCGCCAGCTATTCCATCGGACGCGACAATCTGTGGGCGCTCGATATCCTCGGTGAAGCGGGTTACCGGTACAGCTCGAGCATCTACCCGATACACCACGACCTCTACGGGATGCCGGAGGCGCCGCGATTCGCGTTCCGCTATCGGGGCGAGGGAATCCTGGAAGTCCCGATCACGACGGTCTCGGTGCTGAATCACAATCTGCCTTGCGGCGGCGGCGGCTATTTCAGGCTTGTGCCGTACCGCATGTCCCGCTGGGCCATCCGGCGTGTGAACCGGTGTGACCGCCGGCCCGCCGTGTTCTATTTTCACCCCTGGGAACTGGATCCGGGGCAGCCGCGTCCCGACGGCCTGGGACTCAAGACGCGGATACGGCACTACCTGAATCTGAATCGGATGGAGGCGCGCCTGGCCCGGCTCCTCGAGGACTTTCGCTGGGACCGGATGGATCGGGTCTTCCTCGAAACGAACGGGGAGGAGCCGGGCGGGCCGGTTTTTGCGCAACAGGGCGCCGGCCGATGATCGGGCGCAGGTCCGGATGGTGACGCAAGCGGCCGAACTGGTCGCGGAGATCCCCCGGGACCCGTGGCGTCCGGCGCTGATCGCGCTGGGCGTATCGCTGGCCGCTCTGTTGCTGCTCTATGCCGGTACGGTCCGGTCGATGGTCGATATCTGGTCGCGCTCGGGGACCTTCATGCACGGTTTCCTGATCGTCCCGATCAGCCTCTATCTGATCTGGCAGCGACGCGCGACGATCCTTCGGATCCGGCCGGTTCCCAGTCCATGGGCCCTGGCGGTGGTCCTGGCAGGGGCGTTGGTATGGGCGGTGTCGGCGCGTATCGACGTGCTCCTCGGCGAGCAGCTCGCCCTGGTGCTCATGGTGATCGCCGGCGTCTGGGGGCTGCTCGGAACCCGGGTGACGCGGGCGATGCTGTTTCCGCTCGCCTACCTGTTCTTCGCGGTCCCCATGGGGGATGGGTTGATTCCTCCGTTGCGGGATTTCACGGCCCGCGTTTCGGTATTCATTTTGCAGTCGGTGCACATCCCGGTGTTGTTGGAGGGGCGGTATATCTCCATCCCGCCCGGAACGTTCGAGGTGGCGCAGGCCTGCGCCGGGCTGCGCTACCTGATCGCGTCGGTGGTGCTGGGGACGGTCTACGCCTATCTGGTCTACCGCAGCGCATGGAGGCGACTGCTGTTCATCATGTTCGCGATCATCGTCCCGATCGTCGCCAACGCGCTGCGTGCGGCCGGGATCATCGCCCTGGCCTACGCGAGCGATATGCGGCTCGCGACCGGCATCGATCACATCATCTACGGCTGGATCTTCTTCGGCCTGGTGATGTTTCTGCTGTTCTGGGCCGGTCAGTTCATGCAGGAGCGCGGTGCGGCGCAATCGGGCGTGAGCGGGCCGGAGACCGTTCCGGTTCCGGCGACGGGGGGCCGCCGCGGGGTGTGGTATGTGGCCGTCGTCGCGGTGCTGCTCGTCGGTGCGGCGGGCGCCGGACCCGGCGCCCTGCGCTGGTTCGAGGTCCGGGCCGCGTACGCGCCGGAGCCGGCGGTGCTGGGCGCGCCGCCGGCCCACCCCCCCTGGCGGGGTCCGTTGCGGACCCGGGATGACTGGCGCCCCGTCTTCCCGGGGGCCGGCGGGTCGTTTCTGCGCACGTACACGCGAGGGCCCGACACGGTGTATCTGTACTCCGCGTACTATCTGCGCGAGAGTCAGGGCTCGGAGCTGATCAAGTGGGGGAACCGGCTGTATGACGGCCGACATTGGGTGCGAATCGGCTCCCGGCCCCGGGAGGTCTCGTTCGGCGGCGGGCGCAAGCGGGTCGTGGAGACGATCATCCGCTCCGGGGACACGGACCGCCTGGTCTGGAGCTGGTACCGGATCGGCGACCGGGTCACGACCCGTCCGATGCAGGCCAAACTGCTCGAGGCGTGGGACGACCTGCGTCGCGGAGGCGGCGTGGTCGCGGTGGTCGCGGTGGCGGCCGACTACGAGGTGAGACCGCGTGATGCGCGCCGGGTACTGCGCGGGTTTCTACGCGATATGCGCGATGTCGGGCCGGTGGCGGTCTCGCCGCCGGCCGGGTCGATCGGCTCGATTCGGCGCTGATCGATGCGCGGTGCCGTGCCGGCCCCGCCGGATCGCACCCTCTCCATACGGTACGCATCTCCGGATGCCCGGCGTTTTCCGAGAGCATCCGATGGTGCCGGTCCGCCGGCGGATCCGACGGGACGGGAGGTCGATGGGCACAACTCCGGGCAGACTCCACGAGGCGTTGCGCGACATCGGGCGGGTGTCGGTGTCGCGCGTGCTGTTCCCGCTCCACGAGCGGTTCAAGGGGCACGATACGCTACGGCGGCGCCGCGCGTTGGAGCGCACGCAGTGGTGGTCGTCGCAGGACCTGGAGGGGCTGAGGCTGACGCGGCTGCGTGCGTTTCTGGGGCACGTGGCCGCCCATGTTCCGTATTACCGAGACCTCTTTCGTGCGACCGGCTTTCGTTGGGAGGCCGTTCGGAGCACGGCCGATCTGGCCGGGTTGCCGTTTTGCACGAAGGAGATCATCCGCGCGGAAGGAGACCGGTTGCGCTCCGATGCGGCCGGTCGTCTGCAGCGTTCCAATACCGGCGGCTCGACCGGGGAACCGCTGGTGTTCTATCTCGGCGCGGATCGGGTGAGCCACGACGTCGCCGCGAAGTGGCGCGCGACCCGCTGGTGGGGGGTGGACATCGGCGATCCGGAGATCGTCCTATGGGGGTCGCCGATCGAGCTGGGCGCCCAGGATCGCGTGCGGGCGATACGTGACCGCCTGTTCCACAGCCGGTTGCTGCCCGCGTTCCGCATGGCGGAGGCCGACCTCGAAGGGTACGTAAAGATCGTCCGCAGCTACCGGCCGCGCATGTTGTTCGGTTATCCCTCGGCCCTGTATCGCCTGGCGACGTTCGCGAGGACGCGCGGGGAGTCGCTGACGGATTCAGGGATCCGGGCGGTCTTCACCACCGGAGAGCGCCTGTACGACGATCAGCGGGGGGCGATCGCGGAGGTGTTCGGCGCTCCGGTTGCGAACGGCTATGGCGGTCGGGACGCGGGATTCATCGCACACGAGTGTCCGGCGGGCGGCATGCACCTGTCGGCGGAGGATATCATCGTCGAGATCGTCGACGGGACCGGCGGGCGCGTCGCACCGGGGGAGCCGGGTGAGATCGTGGTGACGCACTTGGCGACGCGGGCGTTTCCGTTCATCCGTTACCGGACCGGCGATATCGGTATCCTGGACGATCTCCCGTGTTCGTGCGGGCGGGGCCTCCCGTTGCTGAAGGATATCCAGGGGCGGTCCACGGATTTCGTCGTCGCGGCCGACGGGACCGTCATGCACGGGCTGGCGCTCATCTATGTGGTCCGCGACCTGCCCGGGGTGCGCGCCTTCAAGATCATCCAGGAGAGCCGGCATCGGATTCGGGTGCTGATCGTACCCGGCACCGGATTCGCGGCGTCATCGCGGGAGCGGATCATCCGGGGTTTCCGCGAGCGACTCGGGTCCATGGTCGAGGTGCTCGTCGAAACCATCCCCGAGATCACCGGCGAAAAGTCCGGGAAGTTCCGCTATATCATCAGTCATGCCGTGGAGGCGGCGCCTTGAGCGGACCGGGCGGGAACGGGAACGGCGGGATGTGGGCCGAGGGCGGTGCACAGGTGCCCGGCGAGGGACTGAGGACGACGGCCGCTCGGGGCGTTTTATGGACCGGCGGGGGTCAGGTGCTGCGTCAACTGGTCCAGGTCGTGACCTCGGTGCTTCTCGCGCGCCTGTTGATGCCCGCGGACTTCGGCCTGCTCGGAATGGCCCTGGTGTTCTACGGGCTGGTGCAACTCTTTTCCGATTTCGGTCTCGGTGCCGCGATTATTCAGGTACGGGGTCTCACCGGCCTCGCACTCTCGTCGAGTTTCTGGCTGAATGTGCTGGTGGCAATCGTCCTCGCGCTTGCCTTATCCTCCGCGGCCCCCTGGATCGCCGCCTTCTACGGCGACCCGCGGCTCGCGCCGATCGTCGCGGTCCTTTCGATCGGATTGATATTCGGCGGATTCGTGGTGGTGCCGCGGGCCGTCTTGTACAAAGAGTTGCGATTTGCCGAGATCGCGAAGGCGCAGGCCGTCGGCAGCATAGTCGGTGCAGTGTGCGCTCTCACGTTGGCGTGGCTCGGCTTCGGCGTATGGAGCCTCGTGGTGCAGCCGCTGCTCGGGTCCGCGACGACCATGGTGTTGACCATATTCTACGCACGCTGGTTTCCGGCCGTGCGCTTCCATTGGGGGAGCATTCGCAAGATGACCGGGTTCAGCGCCGCCGTGCTCGGCGCCGACGTGGTCAACTACGCGCACCGGGAGGGCGACAATCTGTTGGTGGGGAAATTCCTCGGGAGCGGCCCCCTCGGCTACTATTCGCTCGCCTACCAATTGATGTTGTATCCGATGAACCAGGTCAGCCAAGTGATCGTCCGGATCCTCTTTCCCGTGCTGTCCACCCTGCAGGATCAGTTGACACGTTACCGGGAGGTCTATCTGAAGGCGGTAGCGGCGATCGCGTTTGTGACCTTTCCCATGATGGTCGGCCTGTTTGCCGTGGCCCGGGACCTCGTGACGGTCGTCTTCGGTGCCAAGTGGTTGCCTATGTTGCCCGTCTTGCAGATCCTGTGCTGGGTGGGGATGCTTCAGAGCGTCGCGACCACGGCCGGACTGATTTACCTGAGCACGGGGCACGCGCGGACGCGGCTGGTGTTCTCCCTGTTCGCGACCCCGGTATTCCTCGCCTTCGTGATACTCGGTTTGCCGTGGGGTGTGGTCGGAGTCGCCGGCGGCTATGCGGTCGCGGCGTTCCTGGTCGCCTATGCAAATTATCGCGTCGCGTTTCGACTGATTGGCTTGTCGCTCAGACAGTTCCACGCGGCGCTCGGTCGCCCGGTGGCGGCGTCCGCATTGATGTTCGCAGTGGTCAAAGTGGCGGAGTGGCGGCTGGTCGGCTATGTGCGGTGGCCCGCCGACGGGAGGCTCGCGTTTCTGGTCGCGCTGGGCGTGGTCGCCTATGTGGTGATCAGCGCTCTGATCAATCGCGGGCAGTTTGCCGAGATCAAGTTCTTGTTCATGAGTGCCCGCGGCTCCGGGGGGGCGGCGCCCGGCGCGCAGGCCCCGGGGGGTGGCGCATGAGGGGGGTCGCGGTCGCGATCATCGTGTTCGGTTCATTGCCGTTCATCCTCGCCCGACCGTGGATCGGGATCCTGATGTGGTCGTGGATCGGTTACATGAACCCCCACCGGCTGAGTTGGGGCTTCGCCTTCAACTACCCGTTCGCCATGGTGATCGGAGTGACCACGCTGATCGGCTGGGTGGTGTCGCGCGAACCGAAACACCCGCCCTGGAACGGGTTGGTGATCATGCTCGTCGTGTTCAACCTGTGGATGCTCTTCACCTCGTTCTTCATGCTCAACCCGGCGGATGGATGGCACGAGTGGGACAAGGTGGTCAAGGTACAGTTGATGACCTTCGTCACCATGATGCTCATGCAGGATCGCAGGCGGTTGCACGCGCTCGTCTGGGTGATCGCCGGATCGGTCGGCTTCTTCGGGATCAAGGGCGGCCTGTTCACGATCCTGACCGGCGGGCAGTACATGGTGCTCGGTCCGCCGCACAGCTTCATGCCGGGCAATACGGAGATCGGTTTGGCGTTGAGCATGATCTTGCCGCTGTTCCGGTATCTTCAGTTGAATTCGGAGAACAAGTGGGTGCGGCGCGGGCTGGGGGCGGCCATGGCCCTGACCGGGGTGGCGATCATCGGTACCTACTCGCGGGGCGCCTTCCTCGCCGGCGGAGTCATGGGGGTCATGCTCCTGGCCAAGAGCCGCAAGCGGGCCCTTATCGGACTCGGACTGATCGTGGTGGCCGCCACTATGTATCACTTCATGCCCGAGAAGTATTTCCACAAGATGGATACCATCGAAACCTACCGGCAGGACCGATCCGCGTTGGGGAGGCTCAACGCGTGGTGGTTCGCCTTCAACCTGGCCAATGCCCGCCCGATCGTCGGCGGAGGATTCGAGGCCTTTACGCCGGAGTTGTTCAAGAAGTACGCACCGGAACCTGAAAATTATCACGACTCGCACAGCATCTATTTCGAAGTATTGGGTGAGCAGGGCTATCCGGGACTCCTGATCTTTCTGACCGTCGGTGTGCTGGCGTGGCGCTACGGGTCGTGGACGATGCGCCACTGCCGGGGGCGTCCGGACCTGAAATGGGCCTCGGATCTGGCGGCGATGGTGCAGGTGAGTCTCGCGGCCTATGCCGTCGGGGGCGCCTTCCTCGGACTCGCCTATTTCGACCTTGCCTGGGGCCTGGTCGCGCTCCAGGTGCTCACACGGGTTCTGGTGCAGCGCGCGCTGGAGGAGGCGCCGATACCCGGCGACGGGGAGGGGCGGGACCGGACGCCGGTCAGGGAATTCGTCAGGAGGCCCGGAGTCGTTGCGGATGGAGGGCGGTAATCGGACACGCGCGCCGGAGGCCTTCGAGGAGGGCTGGCGGCGCCGCTTTACGGGTTTTGCGGAGGCCTTCGAGGATGATGCGGGCATCGCGGGATGGAGTCCATCCGGCCTGCAGGCACGGCTCGAGAACTTCCGGCGTCTGCTGGGTGACCGGAAAATGGACGGCCGGTGGCTCGACGCCGGGTGCGGTGCGGGGACCTATGCCCGGGACTTGGCGGCGCGTGGCTGCGAGGTCATCGGATTCGACTACTCGTCGCCTACGATCGCAAAGGCACGCTCGCGCGGCGGGACGGGTATCGGCTGGGCGGTCGCGGACGTCACCGCCCTTCCGGTTCCTGCGCAGGTGTTCGACGGAGCGCTCTGTTTCGGCGTCGTGCAGGCCCTGGCGTCGTCCGAAAAGGCGCTCGGGGAACTCGTGCGCGTGGTCCGGCCGGGCGGAGAGGTCTGGATCGACGCGCTGAACGGTTGGTGTCTGCCGCATGCCGTCGAGCGCCTGGTGCGACGGTTGAAAGGCCGGCCGCCGCACGTTCGTTACGAATCCCCCCTGCGGCTCAGGCGTCTGGCAAGGGAATGCGGGTTGCGGGACGTGCGATTGTACTGGGTACCGATCTTGCCGGAGCGGTTCGCGGCATTCCGGTGGATCGGCGCGACGCGGGCGGTGCGCCGGGTCCTTCGGATCCTCCCGTTTCTCGGTGCCCTGGTGAGTCACGCCATCGTGATCCGCGGGATCGTTACGGAGCGACGGTGATGGGTATCCGATCCACCGCTCTGCGTGCCCTGGGGGGTGTCGTTTCCCCGGCGGGAAGCCGGGCGCGGCTTTCCGTCCTGATTTACCACCGGGTCCTCGCGGATCCGGATCCGCTGGTGCCCGGGACGATCGATGCGCCGGCGTTCGAACGCCAGATGCGGACGCTGGCGGCGCACTGTCACGTGCTCGGCCTCGGCGGGGCGTTGCGGCGCCTCGCCGCCGGCACGTTGCCGAGCCGCGCCGTTGCGGTCACGTTCGATGACGGGTACGAGGACAATGTCCGTATCGCGCTGCCGATCCTGCGGCGGCTCGGCGTCCCGGCCTGCTTCTTCGTTGCGACGGGTTTTCTCGACGGCGGGATGATGTGGAACGACATCGTTATCGAGTCGCTGCGCGGTGCCCGCGGCGACATGCTCAACCTGGACGTCATGGGGCTCGGATGCCTGCGGATCGGCGCTCTCGCCGAGCGTCGGGCGGCGCTGCACACGATCCTCTCGGCGTTGAAGTACTTGTCGCCGGCGGAACGCAGCGCCGGCACGGAGGCGCTGCGGCGCGCCGCCGGCGCCCGGCCGGCGATCAGGCCGATGATGTGCGCGGACGACGTGCGGCACCTGCACCGGGAGGGAATGGAGATCGGCGGGCATACCGTCACCCATCCGATCCTGGCGCAGGTCTCGGCGGACGAGGCGCGCTCGGAGATCCTCGAGGGCAAGCTCCGCCTGGAGGAAATCCTCGATGCGCCGGTGGATCTGTTCGCGTACCCGAACGGGAAACCGGGCCGGGACTATTCGTCGGCCCATGTCCGGATGGTCCGGGAACTCGGGTTTCGGGCCGCGATGAGCACCCGGTGGGGCGCGGCGTCGCGTGCGGATGATCGCTACCAGTTGCCCCGGTTTACGCCCTGGGATCGAAGTCCCGGGCGGTTCGTGCTCAGGCTGTATCGGAACTGCGTGCGCCGGCCCGCGGCGGGGGTCTCGCCGGGTAGCCGTGCACCGGCCTGATCGGGCGCCGGGGACCCGGGGTGCGTCCTTGCGGAGCGGGTGCCCGCCGACTACCCGCCCGCGGACCCGGTAGAGTTCGGTCGGGTCCTCGGCGCCGAGGGATGCGTCTCCAGCCATTGGGCGAGCATCATGAGGATCCAGATCATCGTGCCGTAGTAGGACGCGTGTTCGGCCAGACGGCGGTTCAGGAGCGAGTCGAGAAAATCCCGGCGGAAGATATGACGGGAACGGAGTCGCCCGATGCTGTCGGCCGCCAGCTCGTGCATAGGCGGATAGTCGCTCATCCATATGCCGAAGGGGAGCCCGAACCCGTGTTTCGATTTCGTCAGGATCTCCGCGGGGAGGAAATCGGCGAGCGCCTTTTTGAAGAAGTATCGCAACTGCGTGCCGCGCACCTTCAGCGGCGTCGGGAGGCGCGCCGAGAATTCGACGAGCCGTTCGTCGAGCAGCGGAAAGGCCGCTTCGACCCCGGCAAGGTCGCACATCCGGGTGACCTTCGGCAGGTCGTTGTCGGCCAGGGTCTGTTTCAGGTCCAGCGCCAGGAGCCGGTTGATCGTGCTCTCCGCATGCGCGTGCCGATACGTATCCTGCAGCATCTGCAGCGGATGATCGGGGTTGACGGTGTGGAGAAAATCCGGATCGAAGACGCTTTGCGCTCCGAAGTGCATCAGGAGATTGTACGACTCGGCGCGGTCCGGAAGCGGGATCGCCGCCTGGGCCACGTAACGGCGCAGTTTGTGCAGCGGGCCGCGCCCGCCGCCGGTCCGTCGCCCGAGCAGCGGTTCGATGAGGCCGCGGCGCAGGCCGGCCGGTATGCGCTCGTAGAGCGAGAAGACATACTGTTTGGCGTAACGAGTGTTTCCACCGAACAGTTCGTCGCCGCCGTCACCGCCGAGGAGCCGGGCGACGCCGTGTTCATGCGCGAGCCGGGCGCAGTAATAGGTGGGTACCGCGGACGCGTTTCCGTAGGGCTGGTCATAGCTCGCGGCGATTTCCGGTACCGATCGAACCACGTCATGCGGCGTTACGTAGTACTCATGGTGATCGGTCCCGAAATGCCGCGCGGCGATTCTCGCATACCCGGTTTCGTCGTATCCGGAGACATCGAAGCCGATCGAGAACGTGCGCGCGGGGCGCCCGCCGATCCGGCCGAGCATGCCGGCGACCGTCGAGCTGTCGGTGCCGCCGCTCAGGAAGGCGCCCACCTCGCCGCCGGATGCGTTCTCCGCCACCGACTCTTGCAGGCGCTCCAGAAATTCCCGCTGCAGTTCCCGGAAGTCGGCGCGCGGAGGTTCGGTGTATTCCATGCGCCAGTATTCGGTCGATGCGGCGCCGCCCGGCCCGCACAGCAGGTAGTGTCCGGGAAGCAGGCGCTCGTGACCGGCGTAGGCGCTGAGCGGCGCCGGGACCATGTGGAAATACACGTAGTCGTAGAGGGCCTGATGACGGAGCGTTCGGGGCGTGGCGGGGTGCCGGAGCAATGCGTCGGCCGTCGTGGCGAAGACCGGCGCGCCGTCGGCGAGGGCGTAGGTCAGCCCGTAGATGCCGAGGCGGTCGATGGCCAGAAACGCCTCGCGGGAATCGTCGCGGATCACGGCGAGGGCAAAAGGACCGCGGAGCGCCTGCACGATGGCGGGCCCGCGTCTTGGGTATTCCCGGGCGAGCACATAGGCCGGGCCGTATCGTGCGGCGGCGTCCGCCAAGTCGGGTTCCGTCCAGCGCGGCCGGCCGTGGATGGCGGCGAGCGTCGTCCCTTCGGTATGCAGCCACGCCGGTCCCGGGCCGGCGGTGACCGCCAGGGCGGAGGCGGCGGCGGTCGCGTTCAATACGGGTGCGGGGCCGGCGAGCGGAGCGGGCAGGGCGTCGGCCATGTCCGCGATCCGGCGCCGCCGCTCTTCGGGGGGCGCCGGGAGTCCGGTCCAGCCGCAGATCCCACTCATGGTTCTCTCCCGGTGCCCGTCCCGGAGGTCGATGCGTCCCTGATCCGGCGCAGGCGGGGTTTGAGATCGAGATCCCAGATCGAGAGGACACGGCCGCGCAGCGATGGACTATACGAATACGCCGTGATCAAGGGGTCGGCGGTCGTCGACCAGCGGAGTTTGTACGCGTTCTCTCCGGGGCCCATATAGTAGCGTGACAGTCCGGCACCGAACAGCGCCTCCAGGATCTTCCAGTTCAGATAGGTGCCCGGCGAGAGTTGTGCGCGGGCCTCGTCGAAGTCGGCGCGCAGGGCGTGAACCGTACCGTCGTGAATGAGCTGGTACTCCATCGCTACGGGTTCCTCGGAGAGATACAGGATCCAGATCGAGAGCCAGCCGCGATCCAGGGCCGTTGCGGAGAGCCTCCGGATGAATGCACCGGGACCCGGGTGATCGAGGCTGAACGGGGTGCGGCCTTTCCAACTGCGTGCGGAGATGCGGGTGATCGCATCGAGCACCGTCGGCAGGCGATGATCGTCGGAGCGGCTCGATCGGAACCATTCGACGCGGACTTCTCCGGCTCGGCGCAGGCGGCCGGCTGCGAGGTTGTTGCCTTTTTTCATGCGTCGGCTGCGGCTTGCGTAGAATGCGTCCCAGGTGCCGTCGAGATCGACGTAGGGGTTCGTTCCGCCGGAGCGGGCCAGGGAGCGAATACGATGTGCGGACAGGGCTTCCGTGAGGGACGCCGCGGTGGGGGAACTCCGGGCGAGATAGCGCAGGATCATGACCTCCCACGCCGGGGCGTTCCGTGCCAGATAGGCCGCCACCGCCCGCAGACAGGCCGATCGGTCCGGATCGCGGCAGATGAGATCGCAGTACTGCGTGTCCGGCACCGACAGAAACTCGAGCCGCCGGGCACCCGAATGCGCGCGCGGCGGGTGGCGCAGCAGCAATGGGAAGAAGCCGACGGTCCGGTCCGTGTTCCGTATTCGCAGGACATGCAGATCCGAGTCCAGCCCCGCCCATTCCCACGCGGCCTGGAACCACTCGTGGAACAGGAATACCCGGGGACGGCGCATGGCCGACGCCAGGCGATTCCACGGTTCGCGCAGTTCCGCGAACCCGGACGGATCACGGATGCAATCGACCCCGAGCCGTTCGTGGACCGGCATGCATCGACTCGCGTCTGAGACGGCGTGGCCGCCGCGTGCGGGAACGCCCCGCACCGCGGCCATAGTCGAGGCCCGGATTATGCCGGCGGTGCGTACCCCCCTGTGTCGCTATGATACCAGCTTTGCTTTTGCCCGGAATGCCCGCGGACGCGGGGTCGTCGAAGTGGATGGCCGTTCCTTCCATGCAGGGCCGAAGGCGCCGCGCGCCATGGCGCCGTTCGCCGGGCGGTATCGCGACTGCGCGGGGTGCGTGTTATGAGTCTGCAAGACCCGGTGATTCTGTTGGTCGGGATGCCGCGCTCGGGGACGACCTGGATCGGGAAGATCTTCGACAGCCATCCGGATACGCTGTATCGGCACGAACCCGACAGCGCCGAGCCCATCCCGGAACTCCCGGTGACGCCCGCCGTGGACGATTGGCAACGATATCGTCGGTCGGTCCGGGCGTTCGCCGCCCGGCTTCCCGATATGCGATCCACCAAGGTTGCGGGTTCGCTCCCGGTGTTTGCGAAGAGCTATCGGTCGCCGTTCGCCGAGTACGCGCAGCGAGCGGCAATCGTGTCGGCCAAGCTCGCGGCCAGGGCGTTCGGGGAATGCGGGGTTCCACGATTCGTGCGCTACGAGCGCGTCCCGCAGTTGCGTGTCGTCTGGAAGTCCATCGAGTCCACCGGACGGCTCGGAGTCCTGGTGCGTTCGATTACGACGCGCTCGATCCTGATCCTGCGCCACCCATGCGGCTATGTGGCTTCGGTGTTGCGTGGGGCGGCGCAGGGGAAATTCGCCGACGCCGCCGCCGGCAGCGAGGACTACGATATCTTCGAAATGCTGATGGATACGCCTCCGGGGCGTGCGTGCGGGATGAGCATGGCGGCGCTGCGTGCCGCGGACCCGGTGGAACGGTTGGCGTGGCGGTGGCGGTTGTTCAACGACAAGGCGCTCGCGGAGATCCGGGGGCGCGAGGATGTATTGGTGCTCCGGTACGAGGACCTGTGCGCGGCGCCGATGGAGCAGGCCGGGCGCCTGTTCCGTTTTGCCGGACTGGGCTGGTCTCCCAAAACCGAGCGGTTCCTCATGGCGAGCACGTCGGCCACTCGGTCCGGTTACTACTCGGTGTTCAAGAATCCGGTGGAGGCGGCATGGGGGTGGCGCCGTCGACTTCCAGATCGCTCGATTGACAGGATCCTGGCCATTGCTACGGAGACCGGTCCCGCGGGGCGGATGTTTCTGAAGCCGTATTCTTGTCCGGCTGCGTAGCAACAGGTTCCCACTTGCCGAGTTTTCGAAGCTTCTCTTGGAGTCCCGGCAGCGGATATCCCAGCCTGTATGCGATATGGGCGTGTTTGTTGGCCAGGGTGTAATCATGAAGCGCCAGATAGGCGAGGCCGAGGTCGTAGTGCGTCTCTGCCGAGGTAGGATCGAGCCGTAGCGCCTCCCCGTATCGTGCAACCGCTTGTTTGAGCTTGCCGATCCGATGGAGAAATACCCCGTAGGCAGTATATGTCCGCGATCGGTTGGGGAACAAACGAATCGCGGATTGGAAGTAAGGTATGGCTTCTTCTGGATTTCCCGTTTTGATTGCCAGTTCCCCCATGAGCAGCAGCGCCTTCGGATCATTCGGGAAAGACGTAAGAATGAATTGGAAGTCCTGCTTGGCGTAGTGGTACGCCCTTCGTTCCATTTTTTCGGTCCCCGGCTTGATGTGATAGCGTTCGACCATCTCAAGCAGGTGGCGCGTCCGAGCATCGGTGGAATAGTAATCATGCGGCCGGCGCCACCACCGGACCTCGGCGGCGGGAAGGTTCGGGGATATCAGGATGGGTAACAGGACGGCCAGTATGGCGACTGAACGGTGCATCCAAGGGGGCGACGCGGACATAATCGAGGTTCCTCACTTTAAGACAGAGAGGCCGAAGAGGGCGTGGAACCACTTATCCGAGTACCATAACGCGTCCGGCAAATGCCGTAAAGAGGCGGGTTCCGTGGGCGGAACCGGAGACGGGCGGATCGGTTCGGAACAGGCGGTGGTTTTCCTGTCACGTCGATCCATTGCGCAATACCGTGCCGCGGCGGGATCGGCAAGGCGGGTGTGAAAGTGGGTGTTCGAGGATTGCGCATAGCGCTGGTTGGACCTCTACCTCCGCCTGCCGGCGGAATGGCCAATCAGACGCGGCAGTTGGCCGGTTTGTTGCGAGCGGAGGGGTGTTCGGTGGAGTTGGTCCGCCAGAACCGGCCGTATGTCCCCGCGTGGATCGGAGCCTTCCCCCGGGTGCGGGCGCTGGCCCGGTTGCTGTCCTATCTGCGGAGTTTGTGGGGCGCGGCCGGTAGGGTGGAGGTTGTTCATGTCATGGCGAATTCCGGCTGGTCATGGCACCTATTCGCCGCGCCGGCTATCGTGATCGGACGGCTTCGGGGCGCGGCCGTGGTGGTCAATTACCGTGGCGGCCGGGCGGAGCAGTTCTTCGACCGTTCGTATTGGCTGGTGGCGCCCGTCCTACGGCTGGCGGGTGCAGTCGTCGTGCCGTCCGGTTTTCTTCACGAGGTATTCCGAAGGCGGGGGGTGTCCGCGCAGGTGGTTCCCAACATAGTCGATTGCGCACGTTTCCGGTTGGGTGCGGAGGTCGCGGATGCCCCGGTCGGAGAGACGCGGGGCGCGCACCTTATCGTGGCCCGAAATTTGGAATCCATCTATGACAACGCAACCGCGGTGCGCGCATTCCGCATTGTAAAGGACCATGTCCCGGATGCGCGGATGACCATTGCCGGAACGGGGCCGGAAGAAGCCGAATTGGAAGTGTTGGTCGAGAGCCTCGAGTTGTCCGGCTCGGTAACCTTTGTCGGGCGCGTGGACAATGATCGGATGCCGGAGCTTTACCGGTCGGCGGATGTGGCGATCAACCCGAGCCTCATAGACAATATGCCGAACTCGGTTCTGGAGGCCCTGGCGTCCGGTGTCCCCGTGGTAAGCACCGACGTCGGCGGTGTTCCGTACCTGGTGAAACACGACCGGACGGCACTGCTGGTTCCGCCGTGCGCGCCGGAGCGGATGGCGCATGCCGTGCTTCGGCTTGTCCGGGAGCGCGGGCTGGCGGAGCGATTGTCGGAAGCGGGGAGGCGCTTGGCCGAGGAATACACTTGGGAACGGTCGCGCGAAAAGCTTTTTACGGTCTACACGCAGGTGTTGGAGGAGGCGGGTTCCAAGTCGGCGGCATACGGCACATGCACCCACCGGCGCGTTTCGCCCCGCCGGTCTTCGCAGCCCGACAATAGCCGCCGGGCCGGATCCCCCGATCCGAAGCGCAAAAAACGGCGTGGTGATTCCGAGTGAGGGAATTCGGGTAAGCGCCGGTGGATCACCCCCACGGCGGTTTGGGGACTCCCTTTCCCGTCCCCTCCGGCCCCGGCGCACCTCGCGTCCACCCACCAAACTGCTAAATTGGTCACAGAAGACCGGTTGTATCCCTCAATATACTTCCGATTACGTTTCCCGCGGTCTTGCTGGAAGGGTCCAATTGGAGTTTTCGCTGCGGGGTGGGAGTGCCGCGTTGGGCTAACAGGGGCGGCGTTAAGGGGGTGAGATGCGTAGATTCCACATGACTCTGTTTTTACTCGCCTTGGTCGGTGCGAGCGCCCTACCCGTACGGGCGAACCCTATCGACACTCTCCCACCGGGGCACTGGTATAAGGTTCCGAGTTCGCACCTCCAAGATGTAGCGCTGCAGCCGGTGGACTTTCAACTGCACAACATCATAGAGGCCTGGAGCGGTGGCGCTTTCGACACGAAGCGTCATCGGCTCATAGTATGGGGCGGTGGGCACGGTGACTATTGGGGGAACGAAATCTATGTATTCGATGTGAACGTCCTTAAATGGCAGCGACTCAACGATCCTTATTTGCCTGCAAAGAGCTACGATTGGGGGACGGGCGCTCCTATTAATCCCGATGGCACGCCCGCTTCGAGACACACTTACGATGGGCTCGTATATCTCCCCGTTCAGGATCGATTCTGGATGAATGGCGGATCGATTTGGCGCAGCGGCAGGGGTTCCCGCCACACTGCGGAGTTTAATTTTGATACCGGGAAATGGGAGTATAAGGCGGATGCGCCACACGGGAGCATCGGTGTCAGTACGGCCTATGATCCGGTCACCGGTCATATATTCGAGCGGTGGTGCGGCTGGATTATGGAGTATGACCCGGTTGCCGATACGTGGGCGACGCGTGGGCAGGCTTCCTGCCACGGCAGCATGGTCGGGGAAATTGATCCCGTGAACCGAAAGTTCGTGGTGTTGGGCGGCGGAACGGCTTTTGTCTATACGCTAACGTCTCGGGGTTCCATGAGACGGAAGGATCTGGGCGCGGTGGGGGATGGAGCGTCGGTGATGATGAACGCCTCGGCTCCGGGTCTTGCGTACGATCCGGCGATCAAGAGGATCGTAGGCTGGGCCGGGGGGGCGGATGTCTATACGCTGGACCTCTCTACTTCACCGCCCCGCTGGAACCGTATTCCGGCCGCCGCGGGCAATACAGTCACGCCGACGCCGCCCGCGCACAACGGCACCTATGGCCGGTGGCAGTATGTCCCTTCCAAGAACGCCTTCATCCTGGTGAACGGCGTCGATCAGGATGTGTATTTCTACAAACTGCCCTCGGCCCTGGCCCCAACCGCGACCTCCGGCCCGCCTGCGCCGGTAGCGAGTTTAAGTTTGGGTGTAGACAAGGGGACGGTGGTTTCCGGGAGCGGTGTACGGCTGACGTGGAGCGGAGGGAACGTGAGTCGATGCACGGCCTCGGGCGGGTGGAGCGGGGCGAAGGCGGTGAGTGGGAGCGAGGGAGTGGGGCCGCTGAGCGCGGATAGGGTTTTCACGCTGACATGCAGCGGGAGCTCGGGGAGTGTGGCGCGTTCGGTGGCGGTGTCGGTGACGCCGGCGCCGAGCACATCGTCGCCGCCGAGCACATCGTCAGCGCCGAGTGCATCTCCGCCGGCGTCACCGGCGGGCGGGGGTGTGTCGGGTCCTGCGAAGCCGGTACTGAGTTCGCCGGGTTCGGGGGTGGGGGTGAGGGTGCGGATTGCGGGAGCGGCGTTCAGCGACACGGATGCGGGCGCGACGT
>BDTW01000049.1 GCA_002897735.1 bacterium BMS3Bbin13
CGGAAAACTCCGCGAATTCGAAGGCTTGGAGTCGTTGCATAACCCAATTCTACTCTTTCCGGTTCTATGCGCGATAACCAAGGACGGCTACGCCGTCCGCGCTATCCTTCCCCGCCCTCAACGGCGGGGAAGGATAGCGCACCGGGTCAGATACCGACCGAGACGATGGCGACCTCGTCGCCGTCGCGCACCTGGGTTCCGGGATCGGCGAACGACTTGTTGACCGTGACCTTGACCGCGTCCGATTGCAGGATGCGGGCCCAACGCGGGCCGCGCTCGCGCAGCCAGGCGAGCAGGCCGGCGACATCGGCCACCGCCGGGGGCGGATCGACGTCCTCGGAACTGCAACCGAGCAGGTCGACGAGCTTTGCGAAATAAAGGATTCGGATCATGGTGGTCAGGCCCCGCGATGCCGCGCGCGCCCAGAGTGTAGAGCCAAACTCAGGCGCATTCAAACAGGGCCGCCGATTCGACGTGGGCGGTGTGGGGAAACATGTCGAGAACGCCGGCGCCGGTGAGGCGGTAACCCATCTCGTGCACCAGAACCGCCGCGTCGCGTGCCAGCGTCGCGGGATGGCAGGAGACGTAGACGATGGACGGCGCCCCGAGCCGCCCGATGAGCGGCAGGACTTCGCGCGCCCCGCTCCGGGGCGGGTCGAGCAGCACGCGATCATAGTCGGCGGCGAGCCACGGCGCCCGCGGGTCGGGCGCCGTCAGGTCCGCGACGTGGAAACGGGCATGGTCGAGCCCGTTGGCGCGCGCGTTCGCACGCGCCCTCTCCACCAGGCCGGGCAGCCCCTCGACACCCGTCACTTCGGCGGCGTGCCGTGCCGCCGCGAGGGTGAAGTTGCCGAGACCGCAAAACAGGTCCAGGACCCGCTCGCCCCCGGAGAGCGCGAGCAGTTCCAGCACCCGGGTCACCAGGCGGCGGTTCATCACGGCGTTCACCTGGATGAAGTCGGTGGGCGCGAAGGCGATCTCCACGTCCTGCTCCGGCAGGCGGTAGTGCAGCCGCGATGCGCCCTCATCCAGGGGCCGCACCGTGTCGGCACCGCCGGACTGAACGAAAATACGCAGCCCATGCTCGGCTCCAAAGGCCAGGAGCCGTGCCCGATCCCCCTCGCCCGGAGGCGCGAGATGGCGAAAGACCAGCGCCGTCTCCGTGTCTCCGGCCGCGATCTCGACCCGGGGAATCCGCCGGCCGATCTCCAGCGAGGCGATCAGGGCCGCCAATTCCGGGAGTCGCGCGCCGAGTCCGCGCGCGAGCACCTCGCAACCGGCGAGGTCCGCCACCTTCGAGCTGTGTCGCTCGCGGAAACCGACCCGCACCCGGGCCTTGCCGGCGACATGGCTCACGCCGATCTGCGCCTTGTGCCGGTAACCCCACTCCGGGCCGCGCAGCGGCTCGAATACCTCGGCGGGTTCCACCCCGCCCGTGCGCCGCAGGCTCTCCAGCAGGTGGTCCTGCTTGTGCCGTAGCTGCGCCTGCGGACTCAGGTGTTGCAGGTTGCAGCCGCCGCAGACGTCGAAATGCGGGCAACGCGGCGCGACGCGCTCGGGGCCGGCGCGGATAACCTCGAGGGTTCGGGCTTCGTCGAAGTTGCGGTGCCGGGCGCAGTAGACGAAACGCACCGTTTCGCCGGGCAGCGCGCCGTCGACGAATACCGTCTTGCCGCCGACGCGGGCCACACCGCGCCCGTCGCCGGCGAGGCGCTCGACTTCGGCGACCACCGGTTCCGGCGCGACCCGCCGGTGGCGCACACGGCTCGCACCCGGCACTCCTCCGCCCGAGGCGCGCCCGGGGCCGGTCCTGTTCATTCCGGCACCGATGCGCCGTGCCAGCGTTCCAGGAACTCCCGCAGGTGCGCGCGCCCGTCCTGCTCCAGGGTCCGGCGCACCAAGTCGCACTCGCGCGTGTACTCCTGCGCGGTGAACCGCCCGCGCATCTGCTCGAAGCGCAGGTAGATCAGGTAGGTGTTGAGCACATCGGTCTCGCAGTAGTCGCGGATGGCCCCCAACTCGCCGTTCAGGAAACATTCCCACACACGCGAGCCGTCCATGCCCATCTTGCCGGGCAACCCGAGCAGCGTGGCGATTTCGTCGAGAGGTGCGACGGCGCGCGGCTGGTATCCGGCCAGCACGTCCATCAGGTCGGTGTGGCGCTCGTGGAACCGGTTGAGGTAGTTGTTGTAGCGAAACGCCTGATCCTCGCCGCCGGTCTCCCAGTAGCGCGGTGCGGCGATACCGTGCAGCAGCGCCCGGTAGTGCAGGACCGGCAGATCGAAGCCGCCGCCGTTCCACGACACCAACACCGGCGTATAGCGCTCCACGCCGTCGAAGAATCGCTGGATGAGTTCCGCCTCCGGGGCGCTCTCCTCGCCCAGGGACCATACCTTGAACCGCTCGCGCGTACGCGCGGCCACCGAGATCGCGACCACGCGGTGCAGGTGCAGGCGCAGGAACTCGCTGCCGCCGGTTTCACGGCGGCGGGCGGCGTACATCACCTGCGCGACGTCCCGGTCGTCGAGTCCCTCGAGCCCGTCGAGCCGGCGCCCGGCGTCGACGTCCGGTACCGTCTCGATGTCGAAGACGAAGACGTTGTTCATGCGCCGAAGGACCCGCGCGACATCCGGGCCCGCATCACTTCTTGCGCCGCCATGTACCGTCCGCCGCCTGATACCACCAGCCGGCCGGGGCGTTGGCGATCCAGCGCCGCGCGAACACGCGGCGAATCTCCGATTCCCACTCCGGGTGGCCGTTGGCCGCCGCGATCGCCTGATACAGCGCGTTGCGGTCGCGGTTGTCCTCGGCCACGAGCCGGCGCACGAGGTTGCGCCGAGGCAGGGGCACCGCCGCGAGGTCGCGCACCGTGAGCAGACCCGCGCGCGTGATACCGACCGCACCGCCGGCGTAGAAGGGCTCGAGGCGCGCATGGCGCACCGCCAGCGAGGCGCGGATGGCCTGGATCGTGGGGGTCCGGATGTCGAGGTCGGCACCGGCGCGCGCGGGCGGGATCACGAAGTCCAGCAGCGCGACCAAGGGTCCGTCGCCGGGGACGGCGCGGCCTTGCGGCGTGCCCGGGGTCGGCACCGGGGCGCCCGGTTTGGCGGCGCCGGGCTTGGCGCCGTACACGCCCTGGATGATCCGGTCCGCGGCCCGTTGCGTGGCCGCGGCCGGAAAATAGACATTGATCGTCACGCACGCCGACAGCGATACCGCCAGCGCCGCGTAGCCCAGCCACCGCCCGTGGGTCATGATACGTCCTCCTCCGGATCCCATCGTCATTGTCTCGCGCCGCCCGCACCGCGGGCGATGACCGCGCGCACCTGATCGACCAACGTATCCCAGTCCACGCGCCGCACGAAACCCACGACGCTGATCCGCGGCAACCCGCCGCCCTCCACGAGGTAGTAGCCGCCGTCCGGCGCCGGACCCACCCCGTCCATATCGCACACCCCGTCGTGCAGCACGCAGCCTATCCCGATCCGGCGATAGGAGAACTCGTGGAAGAGGCGCAGAAACGTGCCCGAGAGCAGCCCGCCGATCCCGCCCCCGCCGATCCGCGTCAGGCTCTTCACCGCCTGCTGGCTGATACGACGGCGCGAGCGGTCGCCGGGCGGGGTCTCGAAGCGCGCGTCGAAGCGTACCGGTCGCCAGTCCTCCAGGCGCAACCCGCGGATGGTCCCGTTCAACCGCCCTTCTATCTTACCAAACGGGAAGGTCCGGGTCAGGGACGCGAGATGCAGGTCGCGCACCCGCACGTCGGCGCGCAACTCGGGGACCACCCCGAACGGATGCCGGAGCACGAGGTCGCGCACGGTGATCTCGCCCCCGAACACGCGGACCAGCAACGCCCCGTCCACACGCACCCGATGGTCGCGGTAACGCACCCGCGGGATCATTCCGGAGAGTTTTCCGGAGAACGGGGTCCAGCCGAGGCGCCGCGTGAGCCCGCGCAACGAAACGGGCGTGAGCACCCCGGCGAACTGCCAGGCCATGCGCGGCGTGCCCGGATGATCCACTTGCAGGTGATCGATCAGCAACGCGCCGTCGAGGATCGGCACGCGGGCCCGCCCCACGAGGTGCAGCGCGGCGTCCCGCGAGCGCAGGCGCACGCGCGCGGCCCCGATCGGGATGCGGTAGAGCGAAGCCGCCCGCCAGGCGAGGTCCGAGCGCAACGCCTTCGGACCCTCCGTCCAGCCGAGGGTCCCGGAGGCGTCGCGCAGTCCGAAACGCCCGTCGCGATCCTCGATGCCGACCCCGTCCAGGGTCGCCCGCAGCTCGCGTAGCGCGCCGTCCCGGTAGCGCAACCGTCCGTCGACCCGGCCGGTCAGCGTGAGTCCGCCCAGGGCGCCGCCGTACAGGAACGGCTGCAGGTAGACCGGGTAGGCGCGCGCCAGATCCAGGCCGGTGACCGAGATCCCGGCGCGCAGTACCCGGACCCCGCCGCGCAACGCGAGCGCCAGATCGCCGTGCAGCGCGAGCACCCCGGGATGGCGCAGCACCACGTCCGACAGACGCAGGATCCGCGTCCCGGGTCGCCAGTGAAACGCCAGCCGGGCGGTGATGGGACGCTTGGCGATCGCCAGATAGAGCGGCTCCACATAGAGTTCGCCGCCCGCGAGCCGCACATGCAAGCGCCCGACCCAGGCATCCCCCGCGCGCCGCGCGGTGAGGTCCACGCCCCCCGAGAACCGCTGCGCGGCGTAACGCCCGGTCGGTTCCTGGAAATTCAGGCGCCGCGCCGCGATGTGCACCCGGAAGGTCCGGATCCCCGCCCGTCCCCCGTGGAATTCGATACGCACCCCGACCCGGCCGCGGGTCCGGACGCCGGGCCGGTCGAGACCGAACCGGCGCGCCGCGGCGAGCAACCGGGAGAGCGCCAGCGCCGGTGCGCTTGCACGGAGGCTCCACCCCGACGGAGTCCACGTCCCGCGCAACGCCAGGCGCCCCGCGGTGAGCGGCAGCGCCGGGATCGAGAAACGTAACGTATGGGCGCGTGGGCGATAGCGGAAGGCTGCGGTAAAGGTGCGGGACTGCAACCCGGGTGCGAGCAACCGCACCCGCGCCGCGGCGCAGGCGACCTCGCCCGCGCCGATCCGGGCGTCCCGGCAGTGCACGCTGAGTCCGCGCAACGCGGGCGCCCGCCCGGGCGGATGCAGGACCGCCACCGCGAGATCCAACGCCGCACGCCCCGGCCCGGTTCGATGCAGCACCACACGGATGCCGCGGATCCGCCACCCGGCGCCCGCCAGCGACGCGATGGAGAACTGCACGGACTGCACCGCACCGGCGTCCGCCGCGAACAGGAGGAGCACGGCGAACGGCCAGAACCGGCGGCGGCGCACCACGCCTCAGTCGGCGGGAAACACGCCGGTGGAGAGGTAGCGGTCGCCGCGGTCGCAGACGATGGCGACCAGCACCGCATTCTCCAACTCGCGCGCCAGGCGCAGCGCCGCGGCCACGGCCCCGCCCGAGGAGATCCCGGCGAAGATCCCCTCGCGCGCGGCGAGCGCGCGTGCGGTCTCCTCCGCCTCCTGCTGACTGACATCGAGGATGCGATCGACCCCGGCGGGGTCGTAGATCTTCGGCAGATAGGCCTCGGACCAGCGCCGGATGCCCGGGATCTGCGCGCCGTCCTTGGGCTGTACACCGACGATCTGCACCGCCGGATTGCGCTCCTTGAGATAGCGTCCCGTGCCCATGATGGTGCCGGTGGTCCCCATGGCGCTGACGAAATGCGTGATGGAGCCGTGCGTGTCGCGCCAGATTTCGGGGCCGGTGGTCTCGTAGTGGGCGCGCGGGTTGTCCGGGCTGGAGAATTGATCCAGCACCCGGCCGCGACCCTCGGCCTGCATGCGCTGGGCGAGGTCGCGCGCGCCCTCCATGCCCTGCGCGCGCGGCACGAGCACGATCTCGGCGCCGAAGGCACGCATCAGCGCACGGCGCTCGACGCTCATGTGCTCGGGCATGAGGAGGATCATGCGGTAACCCCGGATCGCCGCGACCATGGCGAGCGCGATCCCGGTGTTGCCGCTGGTCGCCTCGATGAGCGTGTCGCCCGGACGGATCTCACCGCGCTCCTCGGCGTGGCGGATCATGCCCAACGCCGGGCGGTCCTTGACCGAACCGGCGGGGTTGTTCCCCTCCAGCTTGACCAGCACCCGGTTGCCGGTCTCCCCCGGAAGGCGCTGCAGTCGCACCAGCGGCGTATTGCCGATGAAGCTTTCCAGGGTCGGGAAATCCATGCGGCCAGTCTACCTCAGCCCGGGCGCCGATCGCGCGCCGTCAGGCGGCACTGCGCGCGGCGCGCATCAGACGTTTCATCTCGCGCACCGCCTCTTCGAGCCCCGTGAACACGGCGCGGGCCACGATGGCGTGGCCGATGTTGAGTTCGCGCACCGCCGCAAGGGCGGCGACCGGCTCCACGTTGTGGTAGTGCAGCCCGTGCCCGGCGTTGACCCGCAGACCCGCCGCGGCGGCGCGTTGCACCGCCTGCTCGATGCGCTCGAATTCGGCGGCCCGTGCCCGGGCGTCGGGCGCGTCGGCGTAATGGCCGGTGTGGAGTTCCACCACGGGCGCGCCGGCCGCGACCGCGGCGTCGACCTGGCGCGGGTCCGCGTCGATGAACAGCGACACCCGGATCCCGGCGCCGGCGAGCCGCGTGCACGCCTCGCGGATACGCGCACCCTGTCCGGCGACGTCGAGCCCCCCCTCGGTGGTTAGTTCCTCGCGCCGCTCCGGGACCAGACAGCAGTCCTCGGGCCGGACCTGCTCGGCGAAGGCGAGCATCTCGTCGGTGACCGCCATCTCCAGGTTCATGGGCGTGGTCAGCACCTCGCGCAGCAGCCACACGTCATACTCCTGGACGTGGCGCCGGTCTTCGCGCAGGTGCAGGGTGATGGCGTCGGCCCCGCCCTGCTCGGCGAGCAGCGCCGCCTGGAGCGGGTTCGGGTAACGCGTACGCCGCGCCTGGCGCAGGCCGGCGACGTGGTCGATGTTCACACCGAGGCGGATCGGGGGGGCGTCGTGCATAGTGGCGCAGAGTATAAGGGCGGGCGGGCGGAATTTCAGCCGCCGTGTCCGGAACCGTCCCGGGCGTGCCGCGGCCAGCCCTGAAAGAGGTCGCGACTCTTGAGCGGGCGTTCCCCCAACTGCCGGGCGATGGCCGCGCGCATCAGCTTCTTGGCCTCGCGCAGACCCTCGGCGTCGAGGACCGCATCCTCGCGTGCCAGGGCCAGGAGAGTGCGGCCGTGAATCGCCGGGTCGCCCGAGGTCGCCTGCTCCGCCGGTACCGGCCCCTGCTCGAGGCGGTAGCGGTAGAGACGGTCGGGTTCGATGGCCCGCTCGGTCAGCGCCTCCCGGTCGAGCAGCAGACCGTAACCGAGTTCCTGGAGCAGGCGCTTTTCGAACATCCGCAGCACGGGCTCCTCGCGGCCCGGCTGCTGTAGTGCCACCAGAGTCTCACTGTAGCTGCGGTACAACCCCGAGTGGGGGTCGTGGCGCGTCGTGAGCCGCACGAGCAACTCGTTCACGTAAAACCCGCTGAGCAGCCCCGCCCCCTGCAGGACCCGCATCGGCCCGTCGGCCTCCACGCCCACCAGGGTACTCAGATCGCCGCCGCCGGCCCATGAAAGCAGCAGCGGGCGAAACGGCTGCAACAGGCCGCGCATCCGCGAACGCGGCCCGCGCGCCCCGCGCGCCACCAGCCCGACCCGCCCGAAATCCGGGGTCAGCGCCTCGACGAGGAGGCTGGTGTCCCGATAGGGACGCTGGTGGAGGACATGCCCGGGTTGCAGGGCGACGCGTCTGGAACCGATCATGACAGGCGGGCCGCGACCCATACGGGCTTCGGGCCTGAGTCTCTAGTTGACATTAGATAACGATAATAACTCGTTATACTTTCTGGATTTTCAAAGGACGCCTTCAAGTTCCGGCGTACATTCATTTTGCCCCGTCCGGCGGCATCTCATTGTACCCGAGGCTGCTCAATGCCCGTTCGTCGTCCGCCCACCCCTCGCGGACCTTGACCCACAACTCGAGAAAGACCTTTACCCCGAATGCGGATTCCATGTCCAGCCGCGCCGAACGCCCCACCTCCTTGAGTACCGCACCGCCACGCCCGATGACGATCTTCTTCTGGCTCTCGCGCGCCACCCAGATCACGCTACGGATCCGGATCAGCGCCGCCTCCTCATAGAACGCGTCGATCGTCACGGTCAGGGCATACGGCAATTCCGCCCCGAGCCGGCGTGTGAGCTTTTCGCGGATCCATTCCGCGGCCAGAAACCGCTGGCTGCGATCCGTCACCTGATCTTCCGGGAACCAGTGTACCGAAGGTGGGAGCAGTTCGGCCACCCGTTGCTCCAGGGCGTCGAGGTTCTCGCCCGATCGCGCGCACACCGGAATCAGGTGCCGGTAACCGCCCTCCCGGCCGCGCGCCTCCAGGTAAGGCAGGAGCCGCTCCTTGTCGGCGACCCGGTCCACCTTGTTGACCACCAACAACACCGGCCCGGGCGACTCGCGCACCAGCCCCCGGACGTATTCGTCCTCGTCGCCCCAGCGCAGGGCCTCGACGACGAAGATCACGGCGTCGACCTCGCGCAACGCCGCGAGCGCCGTGCGATTGAGATAGCGGTTCAGGGTCCGGCGTCCGCCGCCGCGATGCAACCCCGGGGTATCCACGTAGACGGCCTGGTCCGCGCCGATCGTCTTCACCCCGAGGATCCGGTGGCGGGTGGTCTGCGGGCGATTCGCGGTGATGCTGATCTTCTGGCCGACGAGGCGATTGAGCAGCGTGGACTTGCCCACGTTGGGGCGTCCTACGATCGCCACGGAACCGCAACGGGTATTCGGGTCGTTCATCGGATCATCCATCGCTCCCACCCCCGGCCTCTCGACCGATACCGAGCCGTTCCAGTGCCGCCTGCGCCGCGGCCTGCTCCGCCTTGCGCCGGGAATGCCCGCTACCATGCACTTCCAGATCGAGGCCGGCTATCCCGCACGCGACGTCGAAGGTCTGGGCGTGAGGTTCACCGCTCACCTCCAGGATCCGGTATTCCGGCAACGGGAACCGCCGCGACTGGAGGTACTCCTGCAGCCGCGTCTTGGGATCCTTGAGGGCCGCCAGCGGGGGCAGGCCTTGCAGGCGCGGCTCGTAGAGCCGCAGGATCAGGGCGCGACATCGTTCCCAGCCGCCGTCCAGGTGGACCGCCCCGAACACGGCCTCCATTGCATCGGCGAGGATCGATTCGCGCCGGTCGCCGCCGCTCCTGCGTTCCCCTCCGCCGAGGGTCAGATACTCGCCCAGCCGCAACCCGCGCGCCAGCTCCGCGAGGCTCTCCTTCCTGACCAGGGTGGCGCGCAGCCGGCTGAGATCGCCCTCGGCGGCGTCCGGAAACCGCCGGTACAGCTCCTCGGCGATCACGAAGCCCAAAACCGCGTCGCCCAGGAACTCCAGGCGCTCGTTGTTGCAACTCCCGGCACTGCGATGGGTCAGCGCCGCTTCGAGCGTTTCACCCCGCTCGAAGCGATAACCCAGGGCGGACTCCAGATCGGCGAAGGACGACTTCAATGCAACGTCACCTGCTTGTCGAATCGCACCAGGGCATCCACGTTGCCCATCACCGGGACCTGAACCTGATATTTCACATCCACCGTGGTCTGTTCGCCCTGCCGCTCGATCCGCACGTCCTTGGGCGTAACGTGCTCGACGTCGTTCACGTCGAACCGTCGCCCGAGCAGGTCGCGGAGCTTGTCGGGGGACTTCTTCACGATCGCGGGTTCGTCCTTGAGCGAGTCCACCGAGGAGGCCACCGAGAAGTACTCCAGGTAGACCGGCACCAGCCTCACGGCCAGGACCAGGAAGAATCCGCCGATGGCCAGTACCAGCATCCAACCGATCAGCGTCATACCGCGTTGGCCTTGCATGCGATTCATCGCCCTTCTCCTCGATCATCGGCACGTCAACGAAGTCGATCCCCGATCCGCTGCCAGGCGATACCCCCGCGCGCCATGTCCCAACTCATCCAGATCAGGAATGCCCTGCCGACCAGGTTCTTCTCCGGGACCGCACACCAGTAGCGGCTGTCGTTGCTGTTGTCGCGATTGTCGCCCATCATGAAATAGTGGTGCGGCGGGACCGTATATCCCCCCTTGGGCATGCACGGATAAGTCTGAAACGTCGGCTCCGTATAGACGAGGATGTCATGGGTGACGTTACCGAGCCGCTCCGAGCGCTCCTGCACACCCGGCACCGGCAGCCCGTCCTCGTTGATATATTGCCCGAGCACCGTCTGCTTCTGGGGCTTCCCGTTGATGTAGACGATCTTGTCACGGTAGGCGATATGATCGCCCGGAAGTCCCACCACCCGCTTGATATAGTCGACCGAGGGGTTGCGCGGATACCGGAACACGATCACCTCCCCGCGCGTGGGCTCGCCCACCGGCAGGACCTTCACGTCGAACGCCGGCAGCCGCAGGCCGAAGTCGAACTTGTTGACGAGGATGAAATCGCCCGGCAGCAACGTCGGCTCCATCGACCCGGACGGAATGCGAAAGGGCTCCACCACGAAAGAGCGCAGCAGCAGGACGATGAGGATGATGGGGAAGAAGGCGCGCGAGTACTCCACGAGCAGCGGCTCGCGCGGCGCCGCAGCGCCGGTCGACGTCCCCGCCTCTCCCCCGGCCCCCTGCAGACGCCGGCGCGGAGCCCAGACCGCCGCGTCCAATGCCCAGATGACCCCCGTCACGGCGGCCGCCACCATCAGAAATGCCGCAAAATCGAAATTCATGCCTCGCTCCTGGACCCGTTTTCGCCCGAACGCCCTACTTCCGCCCCGCCTGCAGTACCGCGAGGAAGGCCTCCTGCGGAATATCGACACGGCCCACCTGCTTCATCCGCCGCTTGCCCTCCTTCTGCTTCTCCAGGAGTTTGCGCTTGCGGCTGATGTCCCCGCCATAGCACTTGGCGGTTACGTTCTTGCGCAGCGCCTTGACCGTCGAACGGGCGATGATCTGCGCGCCGATCGCGGCCTGGATCGCGACCTCGAACATCTGCCTGGGGATGATCTCGCGCATCCGTGCCACCAGGTCGCGCCCACGGGCCTGAACATGCTCATGGTGCACGATGATCGACAGCGCATCGACGCGCTCGCCGTTGATCAAGACGTCCAGGCGCACCAGCGGCGCCGCCTGGAAGCGCAGGAAATGGTAGTCGAAGGATGCGTAACCGCGGCTGACCGATTTCAGCCGGTCGAAGAAATCCATGACCACCTCGCTCATCGGCAGCTCGTAGGTCATCGATACCTGTTTTCCGAGATAGTGCAGCCGCTTCTGCACCCCGCGCTTCTCGACACACAGTCCGATCACCGGGCCGACGTAGTCCTGCGGCAAAAGGAGGACGGCCTCGATGATCGGTTCGCGCATCTCCTCGATGCGGTTGGCGGGCGGCAGCTTGGAAGGATTGTCGATGGACAGAACCTCGCCCCCCGTGGTCATCACTTCATAGATCACCGTGGGCGCCGTGGAGATGAGATTGAGATTGTACTCACGCTCCAAACGTTCCTGGACGATCTCCATGTGGAGCATGCCCAGAAATCCGCAGCGGAATCCGAAGCCCAGCGCATCCGAGGTCTCGGGCTCGAAGTAGAGCGCGGAATCGTTGAGCCGCAGCTTCTGGAGCGCCTCGCGGAAGGACTCGTATTCCTCCGAACTGATGGGAAACATCCCTGCGAAGACGCGCGGCTGGATCTTCTTGAAACCGGGCAGGGGCCGGGCGATGCCCTTGTGCACGCCGGTCAGGGTATCGCCCACCGGCGCCCCGTCGATGTCCTTGATCCCGGCGATCACGTAGCCGACGTCCCCGGCGCACAGGCGATCCATATTGCGGCGCTTGGGCGTGAAGGAACCGACCTTCTCCACCTGGTGGACGCGCCCCGTCGACAGGACCTGGATTTTGCCGCGCGGGATGATCCGCCCGTTGACCACCCGCACCAGCGAGATAACGCCCACGAAGCTGTCGAACCAGGAGTCGATGATCAGCGCCTGAAGCGGGGCGTCGGGATCGCCTTGCGGCGGGGGGATACACGTGACCAGGGCCTCCAGGAGTTCATCCACGCCCTGCCCGGTCTTGGCGCTCACCTGCAGCGCGTCGTGCGCCTCGATGCCGATGATCTCCTCGATCTCCTGGATCACCCGCTCCGGATCGGCCGCCGGAAGATCGATCTTATTCAGCACCGGGACCACCGTGAGCCCCTGATCGATCGCGGTGTAGCAGTTCGCGACCGTCTGCGCCTCCACGCCCTGGGATGCGTCGACCACGAGCAGCGCGCCCTCGCAGGCGGCGAGCGAACGCGATACCTCGTAGGAGAAGTCCACGTGGCCCGGCGTATCGATGAAATTGAACCGATAGTCCCCGCCGATCGGCGATCGGTAGGTGAGCGACACGCTTTGCGCCTTGATCGTGATGCCGCGTTCCCGCTCCAGATCCATGGAGTCGAGCACCTGTTCGGCCATCTCACGATCGCTCAGACCCCCGCACCGCTGGATCAGACGGTCGGCGAGCGTCGATTTCCCATGATCGATGTGCGCGATAATCGAAAAGTTGCGAATTCGGTCCATACCTGCCTGCCGTTGCGTGCGCCCATCCGGGGGCGCACGGCGAGGGCGTCAGCCTCCCCTGTGACCCGGATCGGGTGTGGATCGCCTCTGCGGCGAATCCCGTTTCGAAATCGGGACGGCCAGAAAGAGGGCGCTCTCGCCGTGCCGCCGCACCAGGACCGGAACGATCGCGCCCCGCGGCAGCGCCGCACTGATCCGCGCGAATTGCTTCGGATCCTTGATAGGCACCCCGTCGATCATCAGGAGCACGTCACCGCGACGGACGCCCGCGCGCAGGGCCGGCCCCGCACCCACCGCCGTGACCAGGACGCCGTGGTCCCGCTCATCACCCGCGGCCATCCGCTGCGCCGGCAGGGTGGTTACGGCGATTCCCAGCCCGTGCGCCGGAATCACCCGCCCGCGATGCGCCGCGGCCATCCGCGGCCGATCGGGCAACGCGGCGATCCGTACCCGCAGGAGCAGCGATTTGCCGTCGCGGATCACCGTCACCGGGACGCGGCTCCCGATCTTCGTGAATCCGACCATCGACGGGAGCTTTGCCGAGCGCACCACCGCGTGCCCGTCATAATCCACGATCACGTCGCCGACCCGGATTCCGGCGCGCGCCGCCGGGGTCCCCGGCAACACGCGCGCCACCAGGGCCCCCTCGGGCCGCGACAGCCCGAAGGACCGTGCGAGTTCCTCGTTGACGTCCTGAATGACCACACCCAACCAGCCGCGGGTGACGTGCCCGGTCGCCCGTAACTGCCCGGCGATGTTCATCGCCACCTCGATGGGGATCGCGAACGACACCCCTTGATAACCCCCATTTACTGTGTAAATTCTGGCGCTTACGCCTACGACCTCACCCTTCAGATTAAACAGAGGCCCGCCGGAGTCGCCGGGATTGGTCGCAACGTCGGTCTGGATGAAGGGGACGTAGTGCTCGCGGGCCAAGCTGCGCCCCGTGGCGCTGACGATCCCGGCCGTCACCGAGTAGTCGAAACCGAACGGCGACCCGATGGCCAGCACCCATTGCCCGACCTCGAGGTCGGCGGAACGCCCGATGCGCGCCGCGGGCAGGTGATCCGCGTCGATCTTGAGCAGCGCGATGTCGCTGCGCCGGTCGCCGCCGATGACCCGTGCCTTGAATTCACGTCGATCGATCAAGCGTACCAGCACCTGCTGCGCACCCTTCACGACGTGGTAATCGGTAAGGATATAGCCGTCGGGTGAGATGATGAAGCCCGAACCGAGGGAGCGGACCTCGCGGGATCCGGGGACGGATCCCGCGAGGCCGCGCGGCATCCCGCCGCCGGACGGGCTCCGCAGGACACCGGGGCCCTGCGACGGTTCAGTCCCGGGGCGTTCGATCTTCCGGATCGTGCTGATGTTCACCACCGCGTCGCGCGTGCCGCGTACCAGCGCGGCGAACTCCGGCGCCGCGGCGCGTGCCGGCAGGACCGCCGCGAGCAACAGGCCGCACAGAACCGAGCGCGCGCCGACGGCTCCCGCACACCTCATGTCGAGTCCTCACGATTCAGGGGAGCGGGAAGGATACTCGAAACCCGCGGCATGCGGGAGATTTTCCGCCACCGGACCGTCCCCCGCCGCCCTTGCGTGAGCCGGGATGCGCCGCTCACTTTCCCGCGGAATCGTAGTGTAGGGCGTCCGAGACCGCCCGTACGGTCGCCTCCGGGACCTCTCCCACCACCGTGATCTGGTGGCCGTCGGTCATCCGTCCGTAGGCGTTCACCGCACCCATGTGGGATACCCCGCGCAACCCCTTGCCGTCGACCGGTTTCTCGATGTACACGGAGACGCTGGCCAATCCGTCGGAGAGCACCAGGTGTTGAACCGGGTTGCGACTGCCCGGCAGCCGGCGCCGAGTGTACATGATCTGCGCAAACCCGGCGGGCACCGGGCCGAGGACCCAGTGGTTGGTGCCGGGGATGCCGGGACTCTCACCGCCCTCCTGGCGATAAAACGTGAAGCCCTTGCCGGCAACCGACTCCGGCTCGAGTTCCCGCGGCGGGATGTGTTCGACGACCTTGAGCGAAGTGAACAGGATCTGCTCCACGCGTCGGCCGTGCTCGTTGAGGACCACGGATTCCAGCGGCAGCCCCGTGGCCACATCCATATAGAGATAGTAGCCGTATCGGTATCGGTCCCTGGGCAGGATGGCGATGGCCTGGGCGGCACGCCCCGCCACCCGATGGTGACCGAACATCTGGAACACATAGTAGGGCCGCAGCCGGGCGGTATCGATCGGGACGATGATCGGGAACGGCAGGTGCGGGCGGCGCTTCTCCACCACCACCAACTTGCGGTCCGGCAGGATGCAGGTGATCTCCTGATCGTCGCGTACGATCTGCCGCGCGGGACCGTTCAGGGCCAGGACCCGTTCGCGCTCACCGCCGCCGGCTTGCGCCTCGTGCACGATGCGCATGGTCTCGATCTGCCCGGAGTGCAGATAGACGAAGGTCCCCTCGAAGCTGCGGCTGCGCAGGGCCTGGGACATGCGCTCCAACCACCCCTGCGGGGTGCTCGGGAGCGCCGTGGGCCGCGCTTCGGCACGCGCCCCCGCCGCTACCGCAACGAGGACGGCGAAAGAAAGGAGGAGCGCCGCCGGGGTGGCGCCGCGTCGGGCATCGATCATCGCTGGCCTGCGCCGCTCCCGGGATCGTAACCCACGATCCGCACGTAGGAGAGCATGCCGCCCATACCCGCACCCCTGGCGTACTCGCTGTGATTCACGAGGTAGGCGTTGAGTCGCGCCGCATCGGCACTCTGCACCGCCGCCGGTTCATAATCCGCCGAGCCCGTCGGCGCGGTACTGGCGATCGGCGCGGACGTCGAATGCAGAGAGGGCGACCCGGAATACTGGAAGCCGAGCACCGCCACCGTCGCCACGGCGGCGGCTACGGCCAAACCCGCCAGCGGCCGCGTCACCACGGCCGGCAACGCGAACCGGCGGCGCCCATGTCGCCCATCTCGCCCGCGGCGCCCGGACTCGCGGCTCAAGGCCTCGTAGACCCGGTCGGCGAATCCCGCGTCGACGTTGCGCGGGAGCCCTCGATCCAAGGCCTCGCGGATCAAGTGATATCGCTCCCAGCGCGCCCGGACACCGGCGTCCTGCAAGAGACTGCTCACCAGAAACCGGGCGGGTTCGGATTCCAGCTCGCCGTCCATGAATGCCGAAAGCTGTTCGTGGATATGCTCGTTCATGGTGCCCTCCAGCCGGTCCGAAGCCGGCCGTCAGTCCAGCAACGGGCGGAGCTTGCGGTCGATCGCCTCGCGTGCCCGGAAGATCCGCGAGCGGACCGTGCCCACCGGGCAATCCATCGTCTGGGCGATTTCCTCATAGCTCATGCCTTCCAACTCCCGCAGGGTGATCGCGGTACGCAGATCCTCGGGCAGGTCGTCAATGGCGCGGAACACGGTCTGCTCGATCTCGTCTCTGAGCAGCATGTGCTCGGGCGTCGCGTATTCCTTTAGACCCGATTGCCCGTCGTACTGTTCCGCCTCCTGCGCGTCCACGTCCCCGTCCGGCGGACGGCGGCCACGGGCCACCAGATGATTCTTCGCCGCATTGATGGCGATACGGTAGAGCCAAGTGTAAAAGGCGCTGTCGCCACGAAAGTTCGGCAACGCCCGGTACGCCTTGAGGAACGCATCCTGGGCCACATCGAGCGACTCGTTCGGGTCGTGGAGGTAACGGGAGACCAGCTTGACGATCTTGTGCTGGTACTTGCGCACCAGCGTATCGAAGGCCCGGTTGTCACCCTGCTGCGCCCGCTCGACCAGCTCCCGGTCAGCGCGATGTCCGCCCATTCGGGCCGTCCCCCGCACTACCGGGCGAAATCCCTTCGCCACCTGTGGTAGACAAGTCCGTCGCCATATAGTTCGCCCTCGAAGCGGATTCGGGGTACAGTTTCGCGGCCGGGGCGCTTGACGCAACATCCCGTACGACCTGGCAAATTTCGTTATTATCTCAGACATCGCGGCGAATCGCACGCACCACCTCTCCCGGAGTGGGCATGAGTCCGACTGAGAGCCCCGAACGCCCCGAATCCTATGACGTCCTGGTGATCGGCAGCGGCGCGGCCGGCCTCGGTCTGGCCTTGCGCTTAGCGCCCCACGCCCGTGTGGCGGTGCTGTCCAAGGGCGCGCTGCAGGAGGGCGGCACCTATTACGCGCAGGGCGGCGTCTCCGCGGTCCTCGACGAATCCGACTCCGTGGATGCACACGTGGCCGACACCCTCGACGCCGGCGCCGGTCTGTGCGACGAGGAGATCGTGCGTTTCACCGTCGAGCGCGGCCCGGCCGCGATCCGCCGGCTGGTGGACATCGGGGTGCCGTTCACCCGCGTGACCCGCAGCGACGGCTCTCAGGCCTTCCATCTCACGCGCGAGGGCGGTCACGGCCACCGCCGGGTCATCCACGCCGCGGACGCCAGCGGGCGCGCAATCGAGTCGACACTGCTCGAGCACGTGCGCGCGCAACCGTCCGTGACCCTGCTCGCCGACCACATGAGCGTGGACCTGATCACCGGCCGCAAACTCGGCCTCGACCACGATCGCTGTGTCGGCGCCTATGTATTGGACCGTAAACGCGGCCGCGTCGAGGCGATCGCGGCGCGCTTCGTGATACTCGCCACGGGCGGCGCAAGCCGGGTCTATCTCTACACCAGCAACCCGGACGTCTCGACCGGTGACGGGGTGGCGATGGCCTGGCGCGCGGGCTGTCGCATCGTAAACCTCGAGTTCATCCAGTTCCACCCCACCTGCCTGTTTCACCCCAAGGCGAAATCGTTCCTGATCAGCGAGGCGGTACGCGGCGAGGGCGGCCGGCTGCTGCTCCCGGACGGCACCCGGTTCATGGAGCGCTTCGACCCGCGCGGCGAACTCGCCCCCCGGGATATCGTCGCCCGCGCCATCGATCACGAGATGAAGCGTCTGGGGATCGACTCCGTGCTGCTCGACATCAGCCACAAACCCGCCGAGTTCATCCGCGCCCACTTCCCGAACATCCACGCGCGTTGCCTGGAGTTGGGCTACGACCTCACTCGCGGGCCGGTCCCGGTCGTCCCCGCGGCCCACTACACCTGCGGCGGGGTCGCGACCGACCGCCACGGGCGCACCGACATCGAAGGACTCTACGCCGTCGGTGAAGTCGCCTTCACCGGACTGCACGGCGCCAATCGGATGGCCAGCAACTCGCTCCTGGAATGCTTGGTGTTTTCCGAGACGGCGAGCGCGGATATCCGCGCCCGCCTGCCCGACGCACCGCCGCCGCCGCGCCTGCCGGCGTGGGACGAGAGCCGGGTGAGCGATTCCGACGAGATGGTGGTCGTCTCCCACAACTGGCAGGAACTGCGCCGCTTCATGTGGGACTACGTGGGCATCGTGCGTACCACGAAGCGGCTGGAACGCGCGCTGCGGCGCGCCGAACTCCTGCGCCACGAGATCAGCGAGTACTACGGGAATTTCCGCGTGACCCACGACCTGCTGGAACTGCGCAACCTGGCCCTGGTGGCGGAGCTGATCATCCGCTCGGCGATGAGCCGCACCGAGAGCCGCGGATTGCATTACACCCTCGATTATCCGCAACCCGACACGACGCACCCGCCGCGCAACACCGTGCTCACGCCCCCTCCCGCGGGTACGCCGGGCGACCCCGGGATCGCGGGCGGCACACCGTGACACGGAGCGGCGCACACGCCCTCAGCGCCGGTCGCCGCGCCCCGCCTCCATCTCCAGGCGCATGCGCAGGTGGCGGAAAGTACGCCGATCCAGGCTGTCGGAAAGCAGCAGCACGGTGGTGCGCCGACGCCCGCGGGGCCCGCCCGGAACACGGCGGAAACGCAGGACCACCAGTTCGGGATACACGACACCCGGGGATATCAGCGCCGCCTCCATGACCCCTCGCGCCGTCACCAGGGTCCATTGCCCGTCCTTGTCCCAGACCAGCTTGAGCACCGCGCGCGGACCGGCACGCAGCACGTGCTCGCGCAGGAAGTGCACGAAGGCCGTCAGCACCGCCGACGTGATCCCCGCCACCGCCCACCACGGCAGCGCGAGCGACGCCATCGCCGCCACCGCCCCGCCGTAGACGAGCAGTGCCAACACGGCGAGGCGCCGCGAGGGCCGCGGATCAAGCTGCAGCGGTGCGGCGAATTTCCGCGACGACATGGGCCAACTCCGGATCCGGGGGAATGCACCTGCCGAGCAGCCACTCGAGCAACAGCGGGTCGGGCATGCGCAACAGGCGTCGGAAGGCCGCGCGCGTGTTCTGCGGCTGCGCGGCGTAAGCACGCTCCAGGAATGCGAGCAACAACAGGTCCAGCTCGCGCATGCCGCGGCGGCAACCCCAGCGCAGGCGCGAGAGATCGGTGTCGGTCCCGTCGCCCCCGGATCCCGTCATATGGAGCGCTTCACCATACACTCGCGGATCCGGCCGATGGCCCGCGTCGGGTTGAGTCCCTTGGGGCAGACCTCCACGCAACTCATGATGGTACGACAGCGAAACAGCCGATAGGGTCCCTCCAGCGCATCGAGTCGCTCCTCGGTGGCCTGATCGCGGCTGTCGGCGATGAACCGGTAGGCCTGGAGCAACGCCGCGGGTCCCAGGAACCGGTCCGGATTCCACCAGAAGGACGGGCAGGCCGTGGTGCAACAGGCGCACAGAATGCACTCGTAGAGCCCGTCGAGGCGCTCACGCTCCTCGGGCGACTGGCGCCGTTCCACCTCGGGTTCGGGGTCGTAATTGATGAGAAACGGCTTCACCGCCCGATACCGGCGGTAGAAGCGGCTCAGATCCACCACCAGATCGCGGATCACCGGCATCGCGGGCAGCGGGCGCAACACCACCGGTTCACGCAGGCCCTCCAACGGGGTGATGCAGGCCAGTCCGTTGCGCCCGTTGATGTTCATCGCATCGGAGCCGCATACCCCCTCGCCGCAGGAGCGGCGGAAGCTGAGCGTCTCGTCGTGCGCCTTGAGCCGCAACAGGGCATCGAGCAACATCATCCCCGGCTCGATCCCGCCCAATTCATAAGGCTGCATGCGCGGCGCAGGATCCACGTCGGGGTCGAATCGGTAGATCGAGAATCTCATGGGTGCCGGTCCCCCGGGCGACCCACGGCGGGCTCCGTCGCCCGGATTCCCCTTGGATCGATCAATAGACCCGCTCCTTCGGTGGAAACCCCTCCACGGTGATCGGCTTGATCCGCACCGGCTTGTAGTCCAGGCGCCGCCCGTCCCGATAGTAGAGACTGTGGCGCAGCCAGTGCACGTCGTCGCGCTGCGGATAGTCGATACGGCTGTGCGCACCGCGACTCTCGCGCCGGGCGAGCGCCGCGGTCACGGTGGCGAGCGCCACCTCGACGAGGTTCTCCAGTTCCAGCGCCTCGATCCGTGCGGTGTTGAATACGCGGCTGTGATCCCGAAGCCGCGCGTCCCGGAGCCGCGCCTCGATCGCGGCGACCTTGCGCACACCCTCGGCCAGCACCTCCTCGGTCCGAAACACCCCGCAGTAATCCTCCATGACCCGCTGCAGCTCGGCACGCAGGGTATCGACCGATTCCCCGTCGCCGTCACGTTCCCAGCGCGCGAGGCGCGCCAGCGCCGGCTCCACCGCGGCGCGCTCCAGCGGACGGTGGTAGCGGGTCTCCTTGAGGTAGGCGGTGATATGGTTGCCCGCGGCGCGCCCGAACACCAGGATGTCCAACAACGAATTGCCGCCGAGCCGGTTCGCGCCGTGCACCGAGACGCAGGCGCACTCGCCCGCCGCGTAGAAACCGGGGATGGGCTCCTCGGCGCCTTCGCGCTCCGGGACCACCACCTGTCCATAGCGGTTTCCGGGGATCCCGCCCATGGTGTAGTGGGCGGTCGGAGAGACCGGCACCGGCGCCTCGATCGGATCGATCCCGAGAAAGGTGCGAATGGTGTCGCGGATCCCGGGCAGGCGCTTGGAGATCACCTCCGCGCCCAGGTGCTCGAGCTTGAGGAGCACGTGGTCCTTGCGAGGACCGCAGCCGCGCCCCTCGCGCACCTCGGTGGCGATCGCCCGGCTCACCACGTCGCGGCTGGCCAGGTCCTTGGCGTGCGGCGCGTAGCGTTCCATGAACCGCTCGCCTTCGCCGTTGACCAAGTAGCCGCCCTCGCCGCGCGCGCCCTCGGTGATGAGCATTCCCTTTCCGGCGATGCCGGTCGGGTGGAACTGGAAGAATTCCATGTCCTGCAGCGGGATCCCGGCGCGCAGGGCCATCGCCATACCGTCGCCGGTGTTGATCAGGGCGTTGGTGGAGGTATGGAAGAGTTGGCCCGCGCCGCCCGTGGCGAGCAGCGTCGCCTTGGCCTCGATCACCAGCGGCAGGCCGGTCTCGATCTCCAGGACGAGCGCCCCCAGGACATAACCCCCGTCGTCCAGGATCAGGTCCAGGGCGAAGAACTCGTCGAAGAAGTGCGTGCGCGCCGCGATGTTCTGCTGGTAGAGGGCGTGCAGGATGGCATGTCCGGTGCGATCCGCCGCCGCGCAGGTCCGTGTCGCCTGGTCACCGCCGTAGTCCAGGCTCTGCCCCCCGAACGGGCGCCGGTAGATACACCCGTCATCGAGCCGCGAGAACGGCACGCCCATGTGTTCGAGTTCGTAGACCACCCGCGGAGCGGCCCGGCACATGTACTCCACCGCGTCCTGGTCCCCGAGGTAGTCGCCGCCCTTCACGGTGTCGAACATGTGGAAGTGCCAATTGTCCGCCGCCGGATCGGCGAGCGCCGCATTCACACCGCCCTGTGCGGCAACGGTGTGCGAGCGCGTGGGGAAGACCTTCGAGACCACGGCGACCGAGGCCTCGGCGCGCGCCAACTGCAGCGCGGCACGCAGGCCGGCGCCGCCGGCGCCGATGATGAGCGTGTCGAACTTGCGCCGCGCAACGTTCACGGGGCCGCCGCCAGGAGCACCACCAGCGCCCAGTAGCCCAGCGCGAACAGGTACAGACCGAGCGCGAACAGCACCCCCAGCCGCAGCCCCGCGGGACCCACATAGTCCATCACCACGTCGCGCACCCCGACCCATGCGTGCATCAGCAGCGCGGCGAAGAACACCGCCCAGGCGCTGTTGACCAGCGGGTCGCCGACCCACGCGCGCCACGCGCGCACCGACCCCGGCGGCGACAAGATCAGGTGCGCGAGCAGGTAGACCAGGAACAGCGCCAAATACAGCGCCGTGAGCCGCTGCAGCACCCAACCGCGCAGACCGTGCGTGCGCCGACTCACCACAGGCCTCCGAGGCACGCGAGGTAGGCGACGGCCACCGCCGCCGCCGCGACGCCGACCACCCACGCGCCGGCGCGCGCCCCGGCGCGATCGACGCCGATGCCGAGATCGATCAGCAGGTAGCGCAGACCCGCCAGCAGGTGATGGCTGAACGCCCACGCGACCGACAACCCGAACAGCCGCAGCGCCGGCGTGGCGAGCAATCCCTGCACCCGGGCGAAGCCGCGCGCATCGGCCAGCGACTGTTCCATCAGATAGACGGCGACCGGGATGCCGAGAAACAGGAGCAGACCGGAGAGGCGATGCAGGATCGACACTACCGCGGGCGCCGGGAAACGGATACGAAACAGATTCAGGGCGACCGGTCGCGAATCACGGCTCGTCATACGCTCACTCGATCCCGCCCCCGGCAAGCAGGCCCCGTCGGCCCCCGCCTCCATCCCGGAAGCACGCGCCTCCGGGGTCACCCGCGGGTGCCTGTACCCGCAAAAAAGTCACCGATATACGGGCGTCATTCTACGGCTTCAAGGTAAGCCCTGTGAACACAATCTGTCCAGAAAATACCGGCCTTGCGCCGGCGCGGAAGCGCGCTACACTGACGAGTCCGCACACGAACGCCGAGGCCTCGTTGAATGGATCCGGACTGGAAGCGGTTCCTGCTCGATGCCGGCGCCGAGTTTGACGGCCCGGGGGTGGTCAGCTTCGGAAACCCCGACCTCGAATCGCGGGTCGCGACGACGGGTGACGTGTTCTGCGACCTCTCCCACCAGGGCTTGATCGTCGCGTGCGGCGCGGATGCCGCCGCCTTCCTCCACGCCCAGCTCAGCAACGACGTCGCCGGCCTCGGACCGGAGGCGAGCCGGTTGGCCGCCTATTGCGACCCGAAGGGGCGGATGCTCGCCGTGCTCCGGGTCTTCCGTCGCGGCGAGGAATTCTACCTGCGCCTGCCCCGGACGCTGGTCGAACCGACCGTCGAGCGGCTGGACAAATTCATCCTCCGCTCCCGGGTCACGCTGACGGACGCCGGTGAGACCCTGGCGGGCATCGGGGTGAGCGGCCCGCGCGCGAGCGAGCATATCGCGGCGGCCCTGGGCGAGGCGCCGGTCGCGGTCGACACGGTGCTGCAGCGCGGCGCGGTGACGCTCATCCGTGTGCCCGGCCTGCACCCGCGTTTCGAGGCCTACGGACCGACCGGCGAAATGCGCCGGTTCTGGGATGCCCTGAACGTGCATGCCGCACCGGTGGGCACCCCCGCCTGGACACTGCTGGAGGTCCTCGCCGGCCTGCCCACCGTGTACCCGGAGACCGCCGGGCGGTTCGTGCCGCAGATGGCGAACCTCCAACTGGTCGGCGGCGTGAGCTTTCGCAAAGGGTGCTACCCCGGCCAGGAAGTGGTGGCACGCATGCAGTATTTGGGGACCCTCAAGCGGCGCATGGTCCTCGCGCACGCCCGGACCGATACCCCGCCGCGGCCCGGCGATCCGCTCCATGCGCCGGAGACCGGCCGGGGACAGGACGTCGGGGCGGTGGTCGACGCCGCTCCGGCGCCGGACGGCGGCTACCTGCTTCTGGCCGTGGTCCGGATTGCAAGCGCGGCGAGCGGCACCGTACGCCTGTGGGACGAGAACGGCCCGATCCTCTCCCTGCGACCGCTCCCCTACCCGTTTCCGGACGACGAGAAATCCCGCACCCGGGCCTGAGTACCCGTGGGGCGGGACGCCGCGGCGGATAGACAGTAGCGACGGCCGGGCAAGCCCGGCCCTACAGGGCGTGCAGCAATGTTTTTGTAGGGCGGGGCCCGCCCCGCCGACGGCGTTGAATGATCCGATGCCGTGGGTGCACGGTTCCGCGACATCGGCCGGGCCTCAACTTTCCCGCCGCCGGCCGATACTGAGGCGTGAAGGTCGGCTCACCATGAGGTCTTCCCCTTGACGGCCCAGGAACCATTTCTCCGCGAACTGCTCAGCGAACTCGACCAGGGCCATTTCGAGTTACCCACCCTTCCCGAAGTCGCGTTGCGCGTGCGCGATGCGGTCGAGAGCGGCACCACCAGCGCCCGGCAGACCGCGGATCTCATCGCCACCGATGCGGCGCTCTCGGCGCGGCTCATCCAGGTGGTCAACTCACCGCTCTACCGCGCCTCGCGCCCGATCGACAGCCTGCCGCGGGCAGTCTCGCGGCTCGGCAACGCCCTGGTCCGCAACCTGGTGACCAGTCTGGTCATGAAACAGATGTTCCAGGCGACCACCGACTCCCTCGACCGCCGCCTGCGGGCGCTGTGGGAGCACAACGTGCAGGTGGCGGCCATCGCCCGGGTACTGGCCGCCCGGATACCGGGCCTGTCACCCGATCAGGCGATGCTCGCGGGCCTGCTGCACGACATCGGCGTGCTGCCGATCCTGACCCACGCCGAGAACAGCCCGCAACTGCGGGGCGACATGATCACACTCGACCGCCTGGTGGTCGAGTACCACCCGCAGATCGGCGCCAAGATCCTCTCCTCCTGGAAATTCCCGCCCAGCCTCGTGGCGGTGGCGGCGGAACACGAGAACCTGCAGCGCGACCCCGACGGACCACCCGACCTCGTGGACGTAGTGATAGTGGCCAACCTGCAGAGTTATCTCGGCGGCACACCCAACCACGCCCAAGTCGACTGGTCCACGGTACCCGCCTTCCGCCGTCTCGGGTTCGACACCGAGGTAAACACCGTGGAGATGACCGAACACCAGGATCAACTGGGAGAGGTCCAACACCTGCTGGACACGTGAAGGTTTGGGAGTCGAGGCCGGATGCCCCTCCTGCACGCCCATGGCGGCGATGTCAGTCACGGGAACACTCGACTCATTGCAGCATCCCGGGATCACATTCGTACACTTACTCCAAGAGCGACTTCAGCAAAGCATCCGGCGTATCCGAGTAGAACTGGACGTTGATCCGCGTGGCCATGTCATCGGACAGTTCGAATAGCCGTTTCCGCGCCGACACCGGTATCAGTACTGTGTTCGCTCCTTTCTCCACGGCGACCTCGACTATACCGACTGCATTCGCCAGCGGTTCGACCGAGCCACCCAGATTCAACGCACCGACCACGATCAGGCCTCCTTTCGTGCTCTTCTCGAGTAGCCCACCACAAAGGGCCATCAGCACCGGCAGCCCGAGAGCGGTCCCGGTACGATCGTTGTCGATTGCGCGCAACTGTACGGAAAACTCATGTGAACGCGGATCCCGGTCTCCAACCAGTTCCTTTGCACGTGTGTACAGATTTTGCTCCGCGTACCGAACGCTCTCGCGGAACGCGGGCGGGACAGGTGCGTTCAGTATCTTGACCCCACCACCCCGGCCGACCGTGACCTCGATGCGATAGAGGCCGGGACCCGTCTCCGGCCCACCCGGACTGATCCCCCATACCTGGCCCGGCGGCAACGGATCGAGTTCGATGGCTTCGTCGCTGTGAAGTTCCGGCGTTGACACAAATTGCTCGATGCCATCTTCACCCAACGTATAGCTGAAGTGTGTATTGCGGAACTCACTCTTGAAAATTCGTTTCTGCTGTTCTTTGACACGGCGACGGACTTCGAGGGCGACACGGACCACCTCCTCCAGCTCATCATCCGGTATCGCGATCATTGGATCCGGGTACAGCAGTTTCAACAGACCGCTTATCGTTTTGTTCACTGCGGTAATGTCGCGTCCGCTGAGTGCACCGCCATAATTCACTCTACCCTGTAGCACGGAAACCCGGCTTCCGGTGCGCAACCGACTCCAGCACTCTGATAAAAAATCACTGACCAAACCGAAATGATCCGTGAAATGTTCATTCGGATTGAGCTTCGGGAAATCCCACCCGGAAGCATAGGCGTGAATGCGGTCCATAAAAGCCGTGTCGTCACGCATTTCAGGAGGTAACGGGCTGAGCAGATGTCCGACGCGTTGCTGGTGCTCGACCTCCACATCGAGGTTCCCCAACATGACGATACCGCCCTCGGCGCGAATGCTCTCCTTTCCGCGCGAAAACTCTCCGGACTCCATGTAACCCTTAAGAATGTTTGCCCCATCCTTCTGGTCAAAGGAAACACCCGATATTTCGTCAAAACACACAACGTCATACTGACAAACAAGACCACGCTGCCCCGTAGCATTGTTGACGAACATTTTCGCCACCGTTGCCTTACCACCAGAGATAAGATGTGAATAGGGGGATATCTGCTGGAACAGATGGCTCTTTCCGGTCCCGCGAGGACCCAACTCAACCATGTTGTAGTTACGTTCGACAAACGGCACCATACGAACAAGGGCGACCCACTGTGCGCGCTCCGACAAGGCTGCCGGTTCCAGTCCAATACTTCGTAACAAAAGATGTTTCCATTCCTCGGTGGTGAATTCATGTCGGCCGCGCTTGAGCGAATCCAGCACATCCGCCTTCGAGAGCTGAATGGCACGAAGACTGTCGATTGCAAAGGGGCGCCCGCCTTTCTCCTGGGCGATCGCAGCGTCGTAGCTCAGTGTAACCTCGGCATAGAAACCATCGGTCAACATACGCTCGTGCTGCTTTACCAAGCCGTCATCGACACGCACGTCCTTGATTGCAAGGCTTGGAATCTCGGCGACAAACGAATCCGTCTTCGCATCGAGCTTCGCTCTGACGATATCGATAAGCCTGATCGACCCCAGGTCGCGGGCCCGCGCTTTGAATAATTCCTCTTCCCCCGTTCTCACCGCCCGGTCTGCCAACTGACGTTCGACGATCGTCAGCCCTTCTTCGATCTCTTGCTCGTCGGTACTCGCGCAGTAGCGCCCAAGAAGAAACTCGACCACGTACGTCGGGACCGGATACTGACGGCTGTACTTGCGTACCAAGTCCTTGCGCACCATGTAGCCCTCGAATGCGGAGGCCGCAACTCGATCCAGGTTATCCAATTCCATAATCAATCCTCACCCCCGATGATCGTGGGTTGCCTGGCAATAACATGACCGCTTGCATTGAGTACGACTACGGCTGCCGGTGTGCCCTCGAGTTCATCATCCGCAACCAGAAGACTTGCCGAACCTTCGGAATCCACTGCTCGCACCCTGCTGACACTCGAACCCGGGGCGTTGACCTTCGTTCGCAAATCGACGGACAGCCCGGACTGAGCGGACTTAATTTGAACCCTGCAGCGCAGGCCGGCCCAGGAAACATCGGCCACCTTCACTGCAATTTTTGCAGTGCCGACACCGGCAGTGACCCGGATGACGGGCACAAGACTTTCCTGCAGACTCAAGCCCCCATGGGCATACTCGTTACCCGAACCGAAACACGCGATACCGGGAGCAACTGCCACACGTTCATGCTCATTCCAATACCACCGCACAGTTGGCACCTCAACTTTCGAACCGCCCTTGATCGCAGCACAGCGAGCCCAACAGCTCGCCGTTAAGTATTTTGGAAGATCGACCTTGGGCAGCCCGCCCGGGAGCCACAACCAGCCATGGTCTGTCACCACGCGGATTTCGCACCACCCGGCATCGAGAAGGGATTCGATGCGTTCAAGTAGCAAATCGACCTGTTCTTCAACTCGACCGGCAAGTTTCCCTTGTAGCGAGTGTCCCAGCTTGTCGAGCTCGCCATCCTCAGTCCAGGCGCGACCGGACGGATCTCCTGTCTCATCCGCCCGAACATACTGGTAGCCCGCCGCAGAGAGCAGCTTGCGGAACCGATCCGTGGTCAATGGTTTTTCAGTGTCGGCCGTCGCGGGAAGAAAATCCTCGCCGAGAGACAATCCCTTAATGTTCTCTGCCACTGGAGAAACTGCCGGCTTCGCAGTTGCCGTAACCGTCGGCAGGCCAGCCCAGCGCGTCGACATCGTCACGGACCAGCCTTTTGCCCGCATGCGATCCGCCAGGCGCTGCGAAACGTCAAACCGGAGGCCATCTGCAAAGAGGATCAGCCCGCCCGATTCGACGAGCACATCCTCCATCCCCTGCCCGTCATGACCAGGAAGGGGCTCCTTCTCGGCCAACCCTTGCAGGTGTTCAGCCGCCGATTCCAGCCAGGTACGGTATATGGCATTCAACGCCTTACTCAGGGCCTGAGCATCCGCAGATGATTTCACAGCGGCCATGCTGGAAAGCGCCGCAGTGTCGACCTCCCATGCCGCATCAACATACAGCTTGGCCATATCATCCACAGATGCACCGCCGAGTTTGATGGACGTCCGCTCGGCGAGTACCGCCAAATGCGCAAGGGCGTTCGCCAACAGTGCCTGGTCGAGCCTCGCCCAGACCCAGCTGCGTCTCATGCCGTGCGTCTTCTCCAGCGTGAGGATCTGGTCACGCGCGGCGGATGGCGTCATCGTTTCCAGCGCCAGAAGTGCTTTCCGCAGTGCCGCCTCTTCTTTCTCGTTGTTCTGTGGCCAAGAGGATGGCTCCACAAACAGTTCACTCGGCATTGCCTTGCTCAAAAGCTCAGGCACGCCCGGGTACAACACCGGCGACTCGGCAAAACGCTCCCACACCGATTCCCACGGCCCTTCCTGCCTTCCCAGCAGCTCCGCCGCCACGAGCTCTCCGTCCTTGTCCGGATCGAACTCGAGGTCCACCTTGCAACGCGACTTGAAGGCGCTCCATCGCCCGCTATTCCAGCTAGATTTCACCGCCTCGGGATCGCTCAACCAGAGCAGCAAATCCTTTGCCGGGTCATCGGAGAAGAGCTTGTCGAAATCCTCGGCTTCAAGATGTTTGCCTTTCAGCCTCTCCACCGATGTCGTCGCCAACTCCGAAAGCGCGCCTAACATCGACCGATGCGTCGCTGGATCACGCGCCACATCCAGACCCAACCCGCCGTCTTCAGCGACCAGAAACGCCTCGACAGACCAGTCCCTGCCATTCTTCTGGGTCCAGCAGGCGCCCCGGTACTGGAGCTCCACCAGAGGTTTGAGTGGGTCAGGACAGTCCTGAACAGCCCTTAGCGCCTGCCGATTAACGCCAGAGAGATAGATGATCGGTGTCTTTCCATCGGGGATCTCTGGATGTTCCAGCGTACGATCGATCACACACCGCAGCCAGATTTCCGGCCCGGTTCGCTGATCAGGCGCGTACTCCCCCATCGTTAGCAGTTGCGGCATCAGCCGACGGAGCTGAGGAATAATGGCCTGCCACTGGGCATCGTGATCGGTCCAGAGGATGGCGGCCGGGCGCACTACGTCGTTGGGGTTGTACCGGGCGGCACTCTCCAGTGATCGCACCAGGGCCTCGATGACGGTGACACTTGACTGGACTACCTGAGTGCTCACTAAATGGCCTTCTTCATGACACTGCTGCGGCATAAATTGTCAACATGAGTTCTGAATCGTCAATCAGGCGGTACTCCGGCATCTTGCCCGAAAGCCGCTGACTGTTGTCCAAAATGATCCGTACGCCTTCACCGCGCTTATCCATGATGCGAGAGCGATGAGTTGAAAACTCCCCTCGATCAATGGGACAGCGCGCTAACAGACTGGTGATTGCCTCGTTGCGGGCGGCCTGTCGATAAGGCAGGCTCTCGGGCGTCATGGTGTTGGGCAACATCCCCGGCGTGTGCAATTCCAGACGGTCATCAAACAACCGCAGGCGCACCTTGCTGCCCGCCATCGAATAATCGCGATGCGCCACGGCGTTGGTCATCGCCTCGAAGACGACCAGCATGTCATACTGCGGCAAATCCTCGCGCCCGCCCTCCACGCCCTTTCGCGCGGCTATGCGCATGTTCTTTCGCACAAAGTCGCAGGCATCGAAAATCTGCTGGTCCAGTGGCCCTGTAATGTCACGGGCATCACGCTGATAAGCCGACTCGGCTTGCGGCGTAATAGCCGACCCCTGGTACGCCACAGCCTGAATGAAGGCACCCGGCAGAAAGCGTTCCGGGTATCGGCAAGCCATGAGCACGCCGGCAACCGTGGGCCGCCAAACCCCGGCATCATCCTCTGCCATCATCGCCAGCTTAGCGAGCAGGCGCTCGGGCGCGTCGGTCGAACGTGGCGTACCGAATCGCTGCCACAATGCCTCATCGAGATCGTCAAATGTCGCCTGTGGCACCGGCGTTTCATCGAAGCGGATCAGCCGCGCCTGGCTGCGTTGTTGAAAGAGCCGTGCTAGCTGATCCGGTGGAATCTGTCGCTTCGACGATCCCAGCCGATGAAAATATCCCCCCGGACTCTGGTGGACAAACAGACTGGGTGACACTTCGATGCGGATCACGGGCTGGTGCGTACCCGTGCTGTCCGGCAGATTCAGGCGCTCAATGACCGGGGCCAATGGTGGCTTGATCGAGTCTTCACAGGCCTGTTGTACCAAAGCCTCGACCGCATCGAGCCGCTCAATCGGAATGCCCAGTACCTCGCGAGTCTTGTCATGCACCCCTAACACCAACATACCGCCACGGCTGTTGGCGAAGGCAGCGAGCTCATCGGCAAGATCATTTTGCTCTGGGCCACGGATCCTGCCACCGGCAAAGCGTACTTCCTTCAGTTCCAGAAAACTGTCTTCACCCAGGCGGATTTTCTCCAGCAATTCACTGCGTGTTGCGAACATGTCAGACCTTCCTCCCCAATCTCGCCCAGCGGCGTGCGAATGCCTCGTGGCCACCTTCCATGATCCGGCAGACTTCTTCACGTACCGATTTCTCTTGCAACGCCCCCCGCTCGACGACGCGGCACTGGCCACCGCGAAAATCGAGAGCATGAACCATCTCTGCATCGCCGTTGACCACCACGTTCGGATTGTGCGTCACGATAATCAGTTGCCGGCGCAACTTGTTTTTCCGAATCTGCCGCACGATCAATTCATAAATCAGATGGTTGTCCAGATCGTCCTCGGGCTGATCAA
>BDTW01000050.1 GCA_002897735.1 bacterium BMS3Bbin13
TGTTCTAAGGGCGGGACACGCCCGGTTCGCCTGTGAAGTGAGCGGTGCGGTAATGCCGCCAGCAGCAGGAACCCGCCGAAGCGACTCAGGGGCGGCTCGATGCCGCCCCTGAGCGCCGTAGGAATCTCCGGCCTTCAGGCCGGGGAGGATGTCAACAAGCAGGCACGAACGAAGTCCGACGACACCATGCGGGCGGTCGTGATGAGCGTCGCCGGTGGGCCGGAGGTCCTCAAGCCCGGGGAGGTGCCGCGCCCGGTACCGGGGGACGTCAACCAGATCCTCGTGCGCCTCGAGGCCGCCGGCGTCAATCCCGTGGACACCAAGCTGCGTAGCCGGGGGACCTACTTTCCCGAGCGCATGCCGGCGATCCTCGGCTGCGACGGCGCAGGCGTGGTGGAGGCGGTGGGCGAGGACGTCCAGCGCTTCCAGGTGGGCGACGAGGTCTATTTCTGCAGCGGCGGGATCGGCGGCCATCCGGGCAATTATGCCGAATACGCGGTAGTCGACGAAATCGTCGCCGCACGCAAACCCGACTCGATCGACTTCACCGCCGCCGCCGCGGTCCCGCTGGCGGCGATCACCGCCTGGGAGTCGCTCTACGACCGCGGCCGCCTCAAGGTCGGGCAACGTACCCTGATCCATGCGGGGGCCGGGGGCGTGGGCCACATCGCCGTACAACTCGCGCTGGCGCGCGAGGCCTGGGTGTGCACGACCGTCGGCTCGCGGGAGAAGGCCGATTTCGTCGCCCGACTGGGGGCTCACGAGACGATCCTCTACAAGGAGAAGGACTTCGTCGAGGCGGTGCTCGCGTGGAGCGGCGGGGAAGGCGTGGACCTCGTGCTCGACACCGTCGGTGCCGAGACCTTCGCGCGCAGCTTCGCGGCGGTACGCTTCTACGGCGATCTGGTCACCCTGCTCCAGCCCGGACCCGAAGTCGACTGGAAGGAGGCGCGGCTGCGCAATCTGCGCGTGAGCTATGAACTCATGCTCGCGCCGATGCTCCATGACCTGCCGCAGGCGCGCCGGCACCACGGCGAGATCCTCGAGCAGTGCGCGCGACTCATCGATGAGGGCCGGTTGTCGGTCCACGTCGCCGAAACCTTCCCGCTGGCGCAGGCGGCCAAAGCGCACAGGCGTCTGGAGAAGGGATCGCTCACCGGCAAGCTGGTGCTGACCATCCCCTGAAAAACGCGGTCGAAGGCCGCCGCCCCTCTCCTTCCGGGAGAAGGCATGCCATGGATCCGGGCATCCGGTCGCGGGCGATTTCCACGCGCCCACCGATTGTGCGAAGCCGGATCCAACCGTGAACTTTACGGTAAAGGGACAGTCATCTGCGTATGGTAGCTTGGAGTTTTTTCAAGGAGGATGTGACCAATGAGAAACATTCAAAACGGCGTCAACGTCGATCAACTGATGTCCACAGTTGACGCCATCCAGGACAACCCGGACTTGGCGCGGTTCCAGTTTCGCGCCAAGAGCGAGTGGGGCGGCGGCGGCCGCGCGAAGACTTCCATCAAGAGCTTTTATGGCGCAGGACAGGAAGACACCTCTCGCGATGCCCCGTTCATCGTCGAGGCGGACGAGCCGCCGGTGCTGCTGGGTGACAACCATGCGCCGAATGCGGTGGAGTTGGTCCTCTCGGCGCTGACCTCGTGCCTGACCGTCGGATTCGCGTACAACGCCGCGACGCAGGGAGTGAAGCTGAACTCGCTGGAATTCGGCATGGAGGGCGACGTGGACCTGCGCGGGTTTCTCGGGATGTCCGGATCGATGCGACCGGGCTTCGAGAATATCCAGGTCACGTGCAGGGTATCGAGCGACGCGACACCGGAAAAGTTGAACGAGATCTGGGAACACGTACAGCGGACCTCACCGGTGCTGGATATTTGCTGCAATCCGGTCCCGGTAACGCTGACGCTGGAACAAGTGATGCCGGAGAACGCCGCCGGCGGAGAACGTCAGGAGTCCCTCTCCGCCGCTTCGGAGTCGTAGCGTGCGAGGAAGCGATGGCGTAACCGGATCGGCGGTTCCGCGGGCACCGGGAGGAAGGTATTGCCGGATCACAACCGAAGCGGGGGGAAGGTCCCGTCGATCAAGAATTCAAGGTTCGGTTGGCTTGCCGGCGCCGCCACGGTACTTTCGCTGGTCGCCTGCTACGGGACCTTGGTGGTCATCGGCCTCCTCGGCCTCCTCGGCATTGCCATCGTCGTCAATAAAACACTATGGGCCGGGGCGATCGTCGCCTTTGCGGTCCTCGCAGTCGGTGGTCTCGGCCTCGGTCTGGTGCGGCACCGGCGGCCCGGGCCGATTTTGGTCGGCGGGCTCGGGGCAAGCGTTCTCGGTTATGCCATGTACGTGCACTATGCCCGCTTGATCGAACTTGCGGGTTTCGTCTTGCTCTGTCTCGCCGCCCTCCAGGATTGGCGGCTTCGTCGTGTTTGTGTGTCGACGGTTCGGACTCCGAAATGAGACCCGAAGCATCGGTACAGTTCGAGCACCGCTTACGGGCTGCGGAAGCGGGGTTGGCGCCGGCACAATCCGCCGTCATCGACGAGCCGGTAGGCAAGCATCCTGCAGAACGCCCGCCGGCCCGCTGAGGCGACCGATATGCGGGCGAAAACAAAGATCATAACCATAAGCCTGCTGGGATTGGCCGTGGTGCTGTTCTTCGCTTGGCGGATGTTACGCCCGCTGCATGTTTTCACCGTCGCCAAGCATTTCGAGTACCCCCTGGTAACCAAGATCCCGCCCCCGCTGGGCAACCTGAGCGCGACCACTTGCGGCGCCTGCCACCGTGCGATCTACCGCGAATGGACCACCAGCATGCATAGTCGCTCCTGGACCGATCCTTATTTCCGCACGGATCGCCGCGTCGAGGGTAACGAGCAAATCTGCCTGAACTGTCACACCCCGCTCGCCCGGCAACAGAAATTCAAGGTGCTGGGTTTCCATGGCGGCGACAAATTCGATCCGATCCTCGCTCCCAACCCCGACTTCAGCCCTGAATTGCAGCGCCAGGGGGTGACCTGCGCCGCCTGCCATGTCCGCCACGGCGTCATCTACGGCCCCTTCTCGCGCGAGGCCATGCGCGATGCTCCGCACCCGACGAGGCAGTGGGAAAACGACAATGAAGTCTGCGCCCGCTGCCATATCGCGCCCGATAAAAATCGGGGCGTATTCCTCAAGATACCGCCATGCGGCACGGTGTCTGAAATCCGACTGGCCCGGAAAGAGGGCCCAAGATCCAAGACAAACGGACGTCCGCTACTGAAGATCCCGCCGCCGATCCCTCGAACCGGAGCGCGGGCCCGGGTACCGAAAGCCGGTTCCCCTTCCCCGGACGGCTCGGTGGATGGTTATCTGGGACGACCGGTCCCGCCCGGGATCGCGACCGCGGGCTGCGTCGAATGTCACATGCCGCGAGTACAGCGACCGCTGATGGCCGGCTATCCTTCCCGGCGGGGACGCCGCCATCTCTGGCGCGGTGGACACGATCCACAGATGGTTCGTCAGGCGTTGAGCATTCGTTTTCGCGCCGAGAAACCGCGCCACGGCAGCGTGGCCTATACCTTGACGATCACCAATACCGGTGCCGGGCACTATGTTCCGACCGGTGTGCCCGACCGGTTTATCAGTGTCGATCTTCGCCTGCTCGGATCGGACGGGCGTACGCTGAAACATGAACATTACAAGTTGACGCGGTTCATCATGTGGCGGCCGGTCGTCATCCAGTTCCGCGATACACGTCTGCGACCGATGGTCCCGCAACATTTCATCATTAAAGCGGATCTTCGGGCGGATCCCGCCCCCGTCGCCGTGGAGGCCGTGGTTCGCTATCATTTGCTGCCGGCGGCACATCGCCGCAAGGACAAATTGCCGAAGAATGTCGCGCCTTCTTCCACCGTGTTCCGTAAGCGGATTATGATCCACGCACCCGGGTAATGCCTTCGGGTCCCGACGAAAACGATCGGGAAAGTGGACCGATCTCCCGCCGCCGCAGTAGAACCTCCCGAATCCGACAGGCTGTGCGGCCGGTACTTTGTCGGCCTGCCCGGGCATCCCCGCCTGCGCCGGCCGCAACTTGTTGCCGAACAAGCGAAATCCGAACCCACCGGGAGCCGGTCTCGCCACCGCTTGACTCGGCACCATGGTGCAAGGTTTACGCTTATGCTTCGAGCCGCCGGCCAAAGCCGGTAGCGCATTCACGCAACCTTTTAGGAGTAGCCGACATGCAACGACGACTGAAGATTATGGGTCTTGCCGCGCTCCTCGCCGTCGGGATCGGGTCCACACCTCTGTTCGCCGCCGGTACCGGCAGTGCGCCCGCCAACGGGCCGGCAATGCGTAGCAGGTCCATGATGGGCGGCGGGTCTTCCATGGCCGGGATGATGGCGGGGACCTCCCGGCAGGCGATGACCGGCCACATGAAGAGCGGCGGAATGATGGGAGGCGGAATGATGAGGATGATGCCCATGATGCAGCGGATGAACCAAATGATGGCCGCCGGCAACAAGATGATGGAGCGAATGATCGCTTATATGCCCTCGGTCCGCGGTACCGCACCGGCCGCCGGTACGACACACTCGAAATAGTCGCCGCCGGGGATCGACACCGGTCCGTGCCGATACACGCGATCGTCGTCGGCACAGGGGTTCCTTCCACGCATGCGAGGGACGAAAGCCATGGGTTCTGGAATGATATCGGGCGGAATGACGATCATGGGGCTCGCCTCGTGGCTGGGCCTGCTGGTACTCGCGCTCGCGGCGGCGGCGCTGGTCAAGTATCTCTTCACGAAACGTTGAAGGAGATCCGATGGAAAGGATGCCCCCCGGCGCGCTCGGCTGAAAGCCGCGCCTTCCCCTCATAGCGGGAGGGCACACGCCGCGGGGGCCTCCCAACCCGCGCACCCGAAGGCCGGTAAGGCCTCCATTCGGATTTCCCCGGCTCGCTCACCATGCCGCGATGCCTGACACGAGTTCAACGGGCCGACCGCCCTTCGAGGTCCGCCTGCCGGAGGGGTCGCTGCTCGACCTGATCCGGGCGCTCTTCGCCAAGCAGGTGGAGATCGACACAGCGAGGAATTTGCGATGTCTGAACGGCTCAGTCTTTTATGCGTTTCCGGGACCCGGGAGAAGATTCAGATGGCGGCGATGACCGCTGCGACCGCCGCCGCGGGCGGTACCGCGGTGCTCGTA
>BDTW01000051.1 GCA_002897735.1 bacterium BMS3Bbin13
CGGTCTCCTCGGTGAGGCCGCGGATCGTCACCCCGCCCTTGCCGATAACGTCGCGGATCTTCTCCGGGTCGATGCGGAACGAGAGGATGCGCGGCGCATACTCGGACATCTCCGGGCGCGGCGCCGCAATGGCTTCCTGCATCCGGTCGAGGATGTGCATGCGCGCCTCGCGGGCCTGCTGCAGTGCCGTGTCCATGATCTCGCGGGTGATCCCGTCGATCTTGATGTCCATCTGCAGCGCGGTGATCCCGTCCCGGGTACCGGCCACCTTGAAGTCCATGTCCCCGAGGTGGTCCTCGTCGCCGATGATGTCGGTGAGCACCGCGAACCGCTCGTTCTCCTTGATGAGCCCCATGGCGATACCCGCCACCGGCGCCTTGATGGGCACCCCGGCATCCATCAGGGACAGGCTCGTGCCGCACACCGAGGCCATGGAACTGGAGCCGTTGGATTCGGTGATCTCCGAAACGACGCGCAGCACATAGGGGAATTGATCCATCGTCGGCATCACCGCCTGGATGCCGCGCTTGGCCAGGCGCCCGTGCCCGATCTCGCGCCGCTTGGGCGAGCCGACCATGCCCGTCTCGCCGACGCAGTATGGCGGAAAATTGTAGTGCAGCATGAACGGCTCGCGGCGTTCGCCTTCGATGGCGTCGATGATCTGCGCATCGCGCGCGGTCCCCAGGGTGGTGACCACGATGGCCTGCGTCTCACCGCGGGTGAACAGGGCCGAGCCGTGGGCGCGCGGCAGCACACCGGTGCGAATCGTGATCGGGCGCACCGTGTGGTTGTCGCGCCCGTCGATGCGCTGCTCACCCGAAAGCACCTGCCCGCGCACGATCCGCTTCTCCATCTGTTCGTAGGCCGCCTGCACCGCCTCCGGGGTCCAGCGCGCGTCCCCGCCGCCGGCCAGCCGCTCGATCACCTCGGCGCGCACTTCGCCCACGCGCTGCTGGCGCGCCAGCTTGTCCTTGATGCCGTAGGCCTCGCGCAACGCCGCTTCGCCGGCTTCGGCCACCGCCGCGACGAGCGCCTCATCCGGTTGCGGCGCGGCCCAGTCCCAGTCGCGTGTGCCGGTCTCGGCCTTCAATTCGTGGATCGCCCGGATCACCGACTGCATCTGCTCTTGGCCGAACATCACCGCGCCGAGCATCACCTCCTCGGGCAGCTCCTTCGCCTCCGACTCGACCATCAGCACGGCGTTCTCGGTACCGGCGACGACCAGATCCAGTTGCAATTCCTTGAGGGTGCTCGACGCGGGGTTGAGCAGGTACTCGCCGTTGCGGTAGCCGACCCGTGCGGCGCCGATCGGCCCGTTGAAGGGGATGCCCGAGATCGCCAGCGCGGCGGATGCACCGATCATCGCCGGGATCACCGCGTCCACGTCCTTGTTCAGAGACATCACCGTGGCGATGATCTGGACCTCGCTGAGAAAGCCCTTCGGAAACAGCGGACGCAGGGGGCGGTCGATGAGGCGCGAGGTAAGCGTCTCTTTCTCGGACGGGCGCCCCTCGCGCCGGAAGAATCCCCCCGGAATCTTGCCCGCGGAATAGGTCCGCTCCTGGTAGTGCACCGTCAAGGGGAAAAAGCCTCTCCCCGGCCGCGGCTCCTTGACGCCGACGGCGGTCGCCAGGACCACCGTATCTGCCATGTTGACGAGCACGGCACCGCTCGCCTGGCGGGCGATCTCACCGGTCTCCAGGGTGACGGTATGGTCACCGTACTGGAAGGTCTTCTTGACGGCTTTCACGTTGGACGTTCCTGTATCGAGGGGGTGGACGAGGGGAAGGGGTGGAGACCGGACCTACCGGCGCAACCCGAGGCGGCCGATCAACTCCTGATAACGACCGTGCTCCGTGCGCTTGAGATAGTCGAGCAGCTTGCGCCGCTGGCTCACCATCCGCAGGAGACCTTGACGCGAATGGTGGTCATGCTTGTGGATGGCGAAGTGTCCGGTGAGATAATCGATACGCGCCGAGAGCAACGCGACCTGCACCTCGGGTGAACCGGTATCGTCCGATCCGCGCTGATAGTCCTGGATGATCTGCGACTTCTGCTCTTGATTAAATGGCATGGATAACTCCAGAATCGGACTGCGAGCGATAGCAATCTGTCATTGTAGTCGCCCCCTCCGGGGGGCACAAGGCGCGATCAGGCGCCGCTCACCAACCTGCGGGGCGCCACCCGTCCGTCATCGAGGATCTGGCCCACCCCGAGAAAGCGCCGGTCCCGGGCATAGAGCCGCACCCAGCCCCGGGTCGGGGCGTGCGGCACGAGCACCGGTTGACCCCGACGCAGGTAGTAGGCCGCGTCATCGGACAGGCGCACGTCCGGCCACTCCGCGAGTGCGCTCTCCATCGGCAACAGTACTGTATCGAGCTGCCCCGCCCCCTCGGCGGCCAGCCGCCGCAGTGTCTCGAGGTCGACCATCTCGATGCCGTCGTAGGGCCCCACCGCCAGCCGCCGCAACGCGATCACATGGGCACCGCATCCGAGAGCCGCGCCGATGTCCTCGGCCAAGGTGCGGACATAGGTACCCTTGGAGCAGCGCACGTCGAACTCCAGAGTGTCACCCTCGAAGTACAACAACTCCAGCGTATGGATCACCACCGGGCGCGGCTTGCGCTCCACCTCCACGCCCTGGCGCGCGAGCTTGTAGAGCCGCTGGCCCTGGTGCTTGAGCGCCGAGTACATGGGCGGGATCTGCTCCTGCGGGCCCTTGAACCCCTCCAGGACCCGCTCGACGCGCGCCCGATCCAGCCCTTCCACCGGGCGGATCTCCACGACCTCCCCCTCGGCGTCACCGGTGGTGGTCCGCTGCCCCAGGCGGCAACGGACCCGGTAGCGCTTGTTCGCGTCCAGCAGAAAACCGGACACCTTGGTCGCCTCACCCAGGCACACCGGCAACAGACCGCTGGCAAGCGGATCCAGACTCCCCGTGTGGCCGGCCTTCTGGGCCTGGAACAGCCGCTTGACGACCTGCAGTGCCTCGTTCGAGGTCGGTCCCGGATCCTTGTCGAGCAACACGATACCGCTGATGTTCCTGCGCCGCCTGCGCTCACGCATCATGATCGATCTTCACCGCCGTTGTCTGGATCTTCCAACCCCGCGAGCCGACCGGGGGTCCCGTCGTGCGCCTCCGCCGCCGGGGCACGCTTGTTCCGGTCCTCGTTGACCGCCTGATCGATCAGGGAACTGAGCCGCGCGCCGCGCTCGATCGACGCGTCGTGCTCGAAGCGCAACCGCGGCACGACGCGCAGGCCGAGCGTACGCCCGAGCAGTCGCCTGAGAAAACCCGCCGCGTGGTTCAGCGCCGCGACCGCCTGCATCGGGTCCCGGTTCTCGTCGAGCACCGACACGAACACGCGGGCGTGGACGAGGTCGCGACTCATCCGCACCCCCGTAATCGTCACCCAACCCGCGCGCGGGTCCTGGAGATCACGTCGAATCAACGCCGAGAGTTCGCGCTGGATCTGCTCCCCCACGCGCCGGGTCCGGCTGAATTCCTTCGGCATCCGCTGAATCCGCTGTCACACCCGCGTGCGGGCAATCAGACCGTCCTGGCCACCTCGACCCGTTGAAACACCTCGATCTGGTCCCCGACCTTCACGTCGTTGTAGTTGCGCACACCGATGCCGCATTCCATCCCCGCACGAGCCTCGCTCACGTCTTCCTTGTAGCGGCGCAGGGATTCCAACTCGCCCTCGAACACCACCACGTTGTCGCGCAGAACCCGGATCGGGTTGTTGCGCTTCACCACGCCCTCCACCACCATGCAGCCGGCGATCGCACCGATCTTGGAGGAACGGAACACCTCGCGGACCTCCGCGAGCCCGACGATCTCCTCCTTGGTCTCCGGCGCGAGCATGCCGCTCAACGCCTGGCGCACCTCGTCGATCACGTTGTAGATGACGCCGTAGTAGCGCAGATCCACATCGGACTCCGCAACCAGCTTGCGGGCGGTCGCATCGGCGCGCACGTTGAAGCCGATCAGGACCGCATTGGAGGCCACCGCCAGGTTGACATCCGATTCGGTGATACCGCCCACGCCGCCGGCCACGATCTTGACCTTGACCTCGTCCGTGGACAGTTTTACCAGCGAGTCCCGAAGCGCCTCGGCGCTGCCCTGCACGTCGGCCTTGATAATCAAATTGAGGTTCTGAGCCTCGCCCTCTTCCATCTGCGAGAGGACGTCCTCGAGCTTCGCACCCTGCTGGCGCGCCAATCTGACATCGCGGTACTTGCCCTGCCGGTAGAGCGCGATCTCGCGCGCCTTGCGCTCGTCGGGCACCACCACCATCTCGTCGCCGGCGTTGGGCAGCCCGGAGAGACCGAGCACCACGACCGGAATGGGGGGGGAGGCGGATTCCACCGCCTTTCCGGACTCGTCGAAGAGCGCGCGCACGCGCCCGAACTCCTTCCCCGAGAGGACCACGTCGCCCTTCTTGAGCATCCCGCTCTGCACCAGCACCGTCGCAACCGGGCCACGCCCCTTGTCGAGGCTGGATTCGAGCACGACACCGGCGGCCGGACCCTCGGCCGCCGCGGTGAGTTCCATGACCTCCGCCTGCAGCAGGAGCGCCTCCAGCAGTTCGTCGATGCCCTCGCCGGTCTTGGCCGATACGTTGGCGAAGATGGTATCCCCGCCCCACGCCTCGGGGATCACTTCGTGCTGGGACAATTCCTGCTTGACGCGGTCCGGATCCGCCTCCGGCTTGTCGATCTTGTTGATCGCCACCACCAGCGGCACACCGGCCGCCTTGGCATGCTGAATCGCCTCGATCGTCTGCGGCATCACGCCGTCGTCGGCGGCCACTACCAGGACCACGATGTCGGTCACCTTGGCACCGCGCGCACGCATCGCCGTGAACGCCGCATGGCCGGGCGTATCGACAAACGTTATCCCGCCCTTGGGCGTCTTCACGTGGTAGGCACCGATGTGCTGCGTGATCCCCCCGGTCTCGCCGGCCGCCACCTTGGTACGGCGCACATAATCGAGCAGAGAGGTCTTGCCGTGATCGACGTGGCCCATGATGGTGACCACCGGGGGGCGCGCGACGGGTTTGGCATCACTGCGCTGTTCCGGGACCAGTTCCGACTCGAGATCGCTGTCCTTGAGCAGCTTCGGCGTGTGACCCAACTCCCCGACCACGAGCGCCGCGGTGTCCTGGTCGATCACCTGGTTGATGGTGGCCATCATGCCCATGCCCATCATGGCCTTGATCAACTCGGCCGCCTTGATGGCCATCTTCTGGGCGAGTTCGCCCACCGTGACGGTCTCGGGGATGCTCACCTCGCGTACGATCGGCGCCGTAGGCCGTTCGAACCCGTGCTGCGAACTGCCGGTAACCGTAACCGGGCGGGAGCGGGTGCGCTTGCGCCGGCGCCCGCTCTTGTCCACCGCGACGTGCAGCTCGCGGCGCCCGTAGCGCGTCTCGCGATCGTCCTTGGAAGGCTTGCGCTTGGTGCCGCGCTCCGCCGGCGCCGGCGCGGGTGGCTGCTCCGCGACCGCGCGCGCCTGCTGTGCCGCGAGGAGCGCCTGCTGTTCCGCCTCCCGCCGCACCTGCTCTTCGGCCACTACGCGCTGCGCCTCTTCCTGTCGCTTGGCCTCCTCCGCCTCGGCCGCTTCCCGCACGCGACGCTCGGCATCGAGCCGCTCCTGTTCCAGGCGCGCCTGCTCGGCGGCCTCCTCTTCGCGGCGCTGGGCCTCCTCCTTGAGGATCTCGCTGCGCTTGATGTAGGTGCGCTTCTGCCGGACTTCGACGTTGACCACGCTCTTGGGCGCGCCGCGCCCCTGGCCGCTGCCGAACCGCAGTTCGCTCTGGACCTTGCGCTTGATCGTCACCTTCCTGGGTTCGGCGGATTCCGGTGCGGCCTTACCGTGCGCCTGGCGTAGGAAGGTCAACAGGCGCAATTTATCCTTGTCGTTGATCGTCGCCTCCGCACCGGTGACCGGCAGACCCGCCTCGCCCAACTGATCCAGCAGGCGCTCGACGGGGATCCCGACCACCTCTGCGAACTGCTTTATAGTTACCTCCGGCATATCGATCCTCGATGTCAGTACTGTGACTGCTGCTCGTTCTCGAACCACGGGGCACGCGCCGTCATGATAAGCTGCGCGGCACGTTCCTCATCGACGTCGGCGATCTCCTTGAGTTCATCGACCGACTGTTCCGCCAAGTCCTCCATCGTCACCACGCCGGCGCCGGCCAGGCGATAGGCGAGTTCCCGGTCCATCCCCTCCATCTGCAGCAGGTCTTCCGCCGGCTTCACCGCACCGAGCTTCTCCTCGTCGGTGATCGCCTTGATCAGCAGCATGTCGCGCGCCCGGTTACGCAGCTCATTGACGACGTTCTCATCAAACTCCTCGATGCCGAGCAGCTCTCCGGTCGGCACGTAGGCCACTTCCTCGATACTCGAGAAGCCTTCCTGCGCCAGGATCACCGCCACTTCCTCGTCGACGTCGAGCTGTTCCATGAACATCTTCTGCAGGGTCTGCCCCTCGGACTCGCTCTTCTCCTCGGCCTGGGCCTCGCTCATCACGTTGAGCTCCCATCCGGTGAGTTGGCTCGCCAGCCGAACGTTCTGGCCGCCCCGGCCGATGCTCTGCGCGAGTTTCTCCTCGGAGACGGCGATGTCCATACTGTGTACATCTTCATCGACCACGATGGAGACGACCTCCGCCGGCGACATGGCGTTGATCACGAACTGCGCCGGATTCTCGTTCCAGAGGATGATGTCGATCCGTTCTCCGGTCAGTTCGTTCGAGACCGTCTGTACGCGCGAGCCGCGCATGCCGACGCACGCACCCACCGGGTCGATGCGCGGATCGTTGGAGCGCACGGCGATCTTGGCGCGCAGCCCGGGATCGCGCGCCGCGGCCATGATATCGATGAGCCCCTGGCCCACCTCCGGGACCTCCAGTTTGAACAGCTCCACCAGCAACTCCGAGCGGGTACGGCTGACGAACAGCTGCGGGCCGCGCAGCTCGGCGTGCACATCATACAGGTAGCCGCGGATCCGATCGCCCGGACGCAGCGCCTCGCGCGGGATCATCTCCTCGCGTGCGATCAGCGCCTCGGCATTGCCGCCCAGATCGAGGATCACGCCGCCGCGCTCGGAACGCTTCACGATGCCGCTCACGAGTTCCCCGACCCGATCCTGGTAGGCCTCCACGACCTGGGCCCGCTCCGCCTCCCGCACCTTCTGGACGATGACCTGTTTGGCGGTCTGCGCCGCGATGCGTCCGAAGACGATCGACTCCAGCGGCTCTTCGATATGCCCGCCGACCTCGATCGCGGGATCCCGCTCCCGGGCTTCCCGGAGGGTGAGCTGGTGCTCGGGGAATTCGATCTCCGCGTCGTCGGGCAACACCTCCCAGCAGCGGAACGTGCTGTAGTCGCCCGTCTCCCGGTCGATCGCCACACGCACCTCGACCTCGCTGCCGTAGCGCTTCTTGGTCGCCGAGGCGAGGGCGGCCTCGATGGCCTCGAATATGATCTCCTTCTCGATGCCCTTCTCGTTGGAGACGGCATCCACCACCAGTAATATTTCTTTGTTCATTCCTGCGACCTCCAACGCCCGCCGGCTGTCACTCGGGGATTACCCGCGCCTTGGCGACGCGTTCCAGCGGGATGTCGATCTCCCGCCCATCCTCTTCGATCACGACCTGAGCGCCGCGCACCGCCACGAGCCGCCCGGTAAACTTGCGCCGCTCACCGAGCGACTCTCCGACCTGAATCCGCACCCGACTGCCGGCCTGACGGGCGAGTTGCTCGGCGTTGAACAACGGCCGATCGTCGCCCGGCGACGACACCTCGAGCACATAGGGACCGGATATCGGTTCCTCGACGTCCAGCACCCCGCTGAACTGCACGCTTATCCGCCGGCAGTCCTCCAGCGTAATTCCGCCCGCCCGGTCGATATAGGCGCGCAACACCTGCCCGCGCCCCTGGGCGTGATACTCGATCCCCAGGAGCTCATAGCCCATGGCCTGCGCCACGGGACCCAGCAACTCCTGGAGCCTGTCACCGTCATCGTTCACGCCATCTGGTCCCGCAAATAAAAAATGGGCGCGAGGCCCACTCCAAAAATACGAAGTAGTACATGCACTTAACCAACGCCACCTGCCCACCACACGCATCGGCGGGCGGCAGGCGCAAAAAAACCCCGCAACGGGGCCAGCCACACTACAACCCGATGCCCGCGGGGCCGGGGCGCTCCGGACATCGCCCGGACCCACGGCGGCGCAAACCCCGCTTCGGGGTCGGATTTTACACGACCCTACGGGCGGGTTCAACGCAGGATGAAACCGGGCGCCTCAGCCCGTACCTGGGCCGGGCGTCGGGGCGGGGATGACGAGATCTGTGACCGAGTGCCCACTCCGCCGCCGGCTCCCGGCGCATGATAGGCATTGTCCGGCACACGCGCCGGGGTCGGCAACCCCGAACCACCGCCAACCACCATCTTAAAGGATCCGCCCAGGGTGCACGACCACCGAGACAACCGACGATCCGCTCACGGCACCACCGGCGTTCTCCTGATCGCCGCCCTGGGCCTGCTCAGCGCCGCCTGCGTACCCGGCGGCGGCTCGTCCGGGGCGGTCGCCCCGACGCAGTTGGTCGCCAGCGTGGCTCCGACGCAACTCGCCGGCAGCGTCGGCGACGGGCCCATGCAGGACGCCACCGTGACCGTCACCGGCGCCGGCGGCCGACGCCGTGCCCGGACCCACAGCGACATCACCGCCAAATACACCCTCACGGTGCCCACCGGCACCGCCTTCCCGGTACGCATCAGCGCAACGGGGGGAACCGACATGGTGAGTGGGACAACCCCCGACTTCACCCTGACCTCCGCCGCACTCTCCCCGGATCAGCACACCGCCAACCTCACACCGATCACGACCCTCATCGTGCGCGCCGCCGAGGCCCTGCCCGGCGGCCTGACGACGACCAACCTCGATGCGGCCCGCAAGGATGTGATGGACACGCTCTCGTTCGGCTTGGACCCGGCGCAGGTACCCGACCCGATCACGACGCCGGTGACGACGCAGAACATCGCCGGGGTGCTCAGGGCAAACGAGGCGCTCGCGGAGTTGGTCCGGCGCACACGCCGGACGCTCGAGACCGGGGGACGCACGGTCAGCGGGGACCGCGTGCTGGACGCGCTGGCCGCCGACGTGAGCGACGGCGCGCTCGACGGCCGCGGCGCGGCCGGCACCGATCCGAGGATCTCCGCGACGGCGCGCGCCGTCGCCGCGCAGGTACTGGTGGAGACTCTGGAGAACCGCCTGCAGGTAGGCGGCACAAACGTCACTCCCGCCCTCGACAACGCCCTGCGACTGATCGCGCCGGGTGCACCGGCCTCGGCGACGGTCGCCACGGTGCGCGCCACCGACGGGGCACTCGCCGAGGCGCGGCACGCGATCCGCGCCGCGCGCGCGCTCTCCTCCGCGCCGGTGCTGGGCAACCTGCTCGCGGCGGTCGCGGGGCTCGCGCCCGGCGCCACACCGCAGGCATTCTCCGCGGCACTGCCGACGGGCACCGAGACCGAACTCGCCGTCGCCGTAACCCGCGCGGCGACGGCCTCCCAGGCCACCGTCGATTCGATCAACACCGTGGCGAACGCGCCGCTCGGCCTGCCCGCGCCGCGCATCTCACTCACGGCGAACCCCGTTTCGGTGGGCGCGGGCGGATCGGCCGCCCTCACCTGGTCGGTGACCGGTGCCACCTCGTGCACGGCATCCGGCGGCTGGAGCGGCGCGCGGCCCACCGCGGGCCGCACGGACACCGGGGCGCTGTCGGCCACGACCACCTACACGCTGGCGTGCAGCGGACCCGGCGGGGACACCAGCGCCGCGGCGAGCGTCACGGTCGACGCGGCGCCGGGGGGATCCTCACCGGCGCCCGGCACCGCGCTGATCGGCGCCCTGACCGTATCCGACACGGCCCACGCCGCGCTCTGGTCGGTGCAATCGAACCTGCGGAACGGCGTGACGCTCTACGGCGATCGCGCCTACACCATCTCCTCCCTGCCGGCGGCGCTCGCGGGCAGCGAGTGGATCCGCACCGCCAACGACTCACGCACCTTCACCGGCACGGTGGTGGCGCACTTCACCGTCCCGCGCGCCGCCACGGTGTACATCGCGCACCGCGATGACATCGGGAAACCCGTCTGGCTGCGAAACTGGGTGGACAGCGGCATGAACCTGGTCGACAGCGAACCCAAGACCTACAGCCTCTACCGCAAGGACTTCACGGCCGGCGCCACCGTCGAACTCGGTCCCAACGGAGGTGGAACGAGTTCCGGAATGTACACGGTGGCGGTTATTCCAACCGCGCCCGCCGCCGGCGGCACGCCGAGTTCCGGCTCGGGCTCCAGCTCCAGCTCGGGCTCGGGCTCGGGCTCCGCGCCGACACCGACACCGACACCGACACCGACCGTGGATCATATCCCGGCGGCCGTCAACGACGCGGCAAGCACGGCCCTCGACACACCGGTCACGATTGCGGTCCTGGCCAACGACTCCGGGCTCCAGGATGTGCCGGTGACCGTGAGCCTGGTCGGCGCAGCGGCCCACGGCGGTGTGACGGTGAACACCGATAACACGGTGCGTTACACTCCGACGACCGATTTCGCGGGTACCGACCACTTCACCTACCAAGTGCGGGATGTAGACGGCGACCTCGCCACCGCCACGGTGACGGTCACCGTGACCTGCGCGACCTGCTCCGCCAAGGCCCTCACGTTATCCTGGGACCCGGGCCCGCAGACAATCCGAGGCTACCGCGTGTACTATGGAACCACATCCTCGACGGCGACGACCCTCGCCAAAGACGTCCCGGTGGGCACGGCGGGCTTCAACGCCACGACCCCGAGCGTGCAGTTCAATGCATGGAACAATCTGGGCCTGCGCACGGGGGGAACGGTCTGCTTCCGGGTCACGGCCTACAACGGGAGGGGCGAATCGGGTCCCTCGACTCCGGTATGCGGGAACCTCTAACCATGGCTATCGACTTACGCAATGAGAGACGCACCGGTGTCGGCGGAAACGGCTTCCGTAAAGCCTTCCGCACCTTCGCAGCCGCCGCAGCGCTTGGAGCCTTTGTGTCCGCCTACGGGGCCACGCCACCGTACCCGCAGAGCACGGTTATCACGGGAGTAACGTGGGACTTTGGCAGTCAGCAGCGGCTGGCCCCGGGCAGCGATATGTGGCCTATTACCTGGGCTTCCGATGGAAATCTCTACACGATTTGGGGTGATGGCGGCGGGTTCGGTGGGACGAACAACCTTGGCCGCGTCAGCACCGGCATCGCGCGGATCGGCGGCACCCCCCCGACTCTGACGACAACCAACATCAACGGCGGAGTGGCTTCCGCGAGCCCGCCCACTTGGGCGTGCTCCAACTGCGGTAAAAGTGATGCGGTCCTGTCCGTCGGCGGCGTCCTCTACGCATCGTTCAACGCTCAAACGGGAGGCAGTTCGCCGGTCCATCGGCTCATGTGGTCAAACGATCTCGGAAAGTCCTGGCAGTACTCAAGCTGGCAGTATCCGGACAGCGCCTATCCGGCGGTGATACCCGGCTCCTTTCTGAATTTCGGACAAGACTATCACGGCGCCCCGGATAACTACGTCTATATGTACTCCCAATACCTGTCCCTGCCGTTTGCCGACGGAGCAACCTCGATCTGGCTTACGCGTGCACCCAAGGATCGCTTACTTGATCGAGGGGCCTACCAAGTCTTTACCGGACTCGACAGAAGCGGGAACCCGACATGGAGTACCGGCACCGCCAACGCAAAGCCGGTATTCACGGATTCCAACGGGGTCGATTGGCAGCAGGCCGTGTACGATCCGGGGCTCGGGCGCTACCTCCTTACCGTCGTACATGGAGAAAAAAACGCCAACGGCTGGAACGGAGACGGCTCGTGGGGAATCTTCGACGCCCCGCACCCGTGGGGTCCGTGGACCACGGTCGCCTACTACGACCGGTGGATCGACAGCACGCCCAAGTTCTCCTTCAGCATCCCGCAAAAATGGATGAGCCCGGATGGGACCAAATTCGTACTGGTATTTTCCGGTACCGGGCCATATGATTCCTGGAATACGATTTCCGGAACCTTTCTCTTATCGCCCCAAACCGCCCCACCGCCGGCGCCCACCGGGGTCAAACTCCAGATCTCACCGTAATCGCCCGCATCTCCGATCAATGCTCAGCGAGATTCGAAAATCCAAACCCTGCGGCCCCTCTGCCCGGAAAGCCCCGGATCGATGCGGTCAGGGCGGCCGAGCGCCTCAATGACGAGTTCGTGATCCGCAGCAACAACGACTCCTCGAGCGCCGAGGACCGATCTACGGACAATCCGCTCGCGGCCGGGTTCCGGATGTGCCGAAGAACCGTCAAAGTCGGGTTAAAATTGACAGTGTATTTCTTGCGGTACTCTTCCAGGTAAAATCTTTCACTCGAAGCAAACCTTTCGCGATCAATTCATTTCTGAAGACACGATCGGTAAGCGTAAAGTAAATAGCATTGGATATATCCGCCACATCATATGGATCAACAATATTTGCCGCGTCACCCACTACCTCGGGGCATGACCCTCTGTTCGAAGTAACTATGGGGCATCCACACGCCATCGCTTCCAATAACGGAATTCCGAATCCTTCATACAAAGACGGGAAAAGAAAAAGATCGGCCAAATTGTAGAATACAGGTAAATCTGCATCCGGTATAACACCCACCCTTGTAACATAATCCGATAACCCTAACTCATCGATCAAGGCGACCTCTTTTTCATATTTCAATGTTGCTTTCCCAACGATTATCAACTTGTGCGGTATTTTATTTCTAATTTGCGAGTATGATCTTATTATCCCGGAGAGATTTTTCATGGGATATATTTGCCCGACATATAAAATGAATTTTTCGGGTAAATTATATTTTTCTCTAACTGCTTTTAAACGGTTTTCATCGCGGATAACCTGGAAATTTTCACCCACACCATGATGGACTGTTTTTAACTTTTTCCGCTGAATCTTCAAGTGCCTAATGATTTCGTTCGTGGCATTTTGTGATACTGAAATAACCAAATCCGCCTTTTTGCAATATAGTGATGCAAATATTCGATGGTAAAGCCGATCTAAAAATTTATAATTTTCAGGAAAAACAAACCAATCCGCCCCATGAAGCACAAAGGCCGTTTTTTTCGACGTAAATAATGGTACGGATAATTTTGGATTGAAAATCAAGTCGACTTTGTATTTCCATGCCATATAGGGAACGGCTATTTGATCCCAGACAATATTCCCCGGCAGATTGATGGAAACTTCCGAAACATTCATATGCTTTGAATACGCACCAATATGCTTTTCTTCTTTGTACATTAATACGTATGTATTTTCCGCATCCATAGACAACATGTTTGACAACAGCTGCTTTGTATAAACTTTCACACCGCCTTCATGCTGGTCTAAATGGCGGAGCATAATTCCTATTTTCATTTGCAGCACCTTCCCCCTTCAGGTCACATACCAGCTCAATCCATGCATTCAGGTTTCCGGAAAACAGCGCAGATCCCATACCTCCTCCGCAGCCCAATCGGAACGACGTGCGGCTCCAAACCGCCGCACACCTTCAACTCGCCGCTCTCTGCCTGATCGCCTCGATGATCTCCTTAATCTCCCGCACCCGAACAAGCCCCGTCGTTGCGAGCAGCAACCCATAGACAAGCACAAATCCTAAAAACCCGACCAGCCCGCTCACCACTCCGCCCCGAAAACCCAGAAAAGGAATAATGACGACAGCGGCTCCTGCGACCAGGATCGCATCACGCACGCAATGTATCATCTGCTCCTTAAAGAATGCGCTCATAGCAACCGCCAACACGACGCCCGAGATCCCCGTTGCCACCGCAGCGCCCATCGATTGCAGCCGCGGGATCAATACCGCTGCCGCCAACAGAAAACTGGCCACGGCCATGGTTAGCCCCGCAAAATATCTGGCCGGTTTGTTATACACTATCGAAAACACTATCCCCATCTTCGCGACGACAAACGCGACACCCCCCATGAGCAAAACGGCCCCATTCCGGTAGATATCCGAATACTCTCCACCGATCACCCATGGAATCAGACCGGGGCCCGCAATAGCAAAGCCCGCGAATATTATCGTACACAATGCCACCCCATACTTGACCATACGTCGAGACCACCGCATCAACTTCTCTTCCTGGCCGGACATTCGCAGCTTAACAAACATGGGCACAAGCGCACTGAAAAGAGTCAGGATTCCGCTGAGCGTAATGATGAAGATCTGATTGGGAATATCAAAAATCGCCACTTGGTGCGGATCGTGCGTAAACTTGTCGATAAGAACGTTGCCGACACGCTGCCAAATATTGGTAAGGACCCAACAAAGATAAAAGATAAATCCAAACTGCACGTACGGCATCAGGGACCTGGGCTTCAGATCGAAGCGGCTGTGCGCCAAGTAGGTCCTTGTCCAGTAAAAGCCAAGGGAGAAAAGCAGAGCCTCAACCAGAAACATCGCCAGCACCGCACCGAATAAGCCGTAAAAATGCACCAACAGCAGCACGAGACCCAGGCTCAACGCCCGTCTTATCGGATCACGGGCGGAAAACCGGCTCAGCTTGTTCAAGCCAAAGAGCAAGGCGTATGCGGTATTTTGCAAATCACGCAAAAAAACAGTGCTTACCAGAGCGATCAAGTACGCATTCGGGAACCGGTCTCCATAGATATATTTGAGCAGCAGCAGCAATCCCGTCACCGCAACAATGTCAACTATGGCCTTGACGAGAAGCATCGACGAATAAAACCGACGCACTTCCGCTACGCCCCCTCTCATCTCCATCTCCGGAACGAAACGCGCGCAAATCTCCTCTATTCCGAAATTAATAAGTGCATCGGCAATAGTAAGTATCGACAACAGTAATACGTATTCCCCGTAGATCTCCGCGCCGAGCGTACGAGGTACGAGCATCATGAAGACGGCGAGCAACGGGTATTGCGCGGCCTTGAAGGCCGCTATCTTGGATAGGTTTTTTGTCGTTAAAATCGCCTCGTCCGAGACGTTACCCTTGTCGCGCATCACATTATTTCCGGCATTGGGCTTGGGCCGTGTTAGCATGCGAGGTCAGGCTGGGGCGCCAACTCACCGGCTGAGTGAGGATCGGCGCCATTCTCGAACGACTCCGGCCGCCAAGAACGCAATGGCATCGGCGGGTCCGGGCGACCTGCGAGCGCGCGCCGCGGCCGGCCATTGCTTACGACCCGGAGTTCATGGACAGAAACTTCCCGTATGAATGCCGGTACGCCTCCAGCCCGGCCATGTAAAATGCCTCCACATATCCGCCTCGTTGCAAAAGGCTACTCGATCGATAGGCGTTCAACCCGAGAGCCGTGTGGATATAATCCTTGTCCGCCAGCTGGCTTTTGTAGCACGACAGTGCCTGCCTTTTCAGATCGACCTCGTCGGTGATATCCACAAGACAGTTCGGAAGCAGAGGCGTCCATACCTCGTAACCGTAACAGTCGAATCGGTATGCCCGGCCTTCCGTTGCGTCCAAAAGGACACGGCTGGTCTCCCGATGATCCGGGTGTTCCTCCAGAAAGAAGGGAAGATAGACCAGATCCGGCCGGATTTCGTCGATAATCCGCCGCAAGCGCGTGCACAGCGTCGGATCGGAACTCAACCGCGGTTCCACAGCATCCAGGTAAACGCCTTCCTGGACACCCAATACGACCAGGCATTGCGCTGCTTCCCGCTTTCGCGTTTCGACGAGCTTCCGCCGCTGACGTCCTCGCTCCTCTTTTCCCAGCGCCTGCCGAACAGCGCCCCACCGCCCGTCCGTCAGGAAAACGACCGTAACGGTCGCGCCGTTTTTCACATGTTTCGCGATAGCACCTCCGCATCCGATGACTTCGTCATCCATATGCGGCGATAATACCAGCACCCGTTGCTTTCCGGGGTTCCAAAGCAGCGCCGGCTTGATCTTCACCGTCTGCAGCAGCCCGAATGAGGCCAAAAGAGGTCTAAGACGATCGCTTGCGCGGCGGACAAACCATCGACTCAATGGGTTCATGACGCCTCACCGGCACCCTTTCGCAGATCATCGAAAAGATCCATGTACCGGCGGGCTTCGTTGTCGATACTATATTCCCCCCCTGCCGCGGTCGCCGCATGTGCACCCATTGCCTTCCAATGATCGCGACGTTCAAGCATCCACACTATGGCGCTACGCAGCTCCGCCGGATCCTTCGGGGCCACCAGTCGCCCATACTCTCCATCCCGAATCACCTGCGCCGCCACACCTACGTTTGTCGCAATCGCCGGCAATCCGCAAAATACCGCCTCAAGCAGGGCCGAACCAAACCCCTCGTAATCGCTAGGAAAAACAAACACATCCGCTGCTTGAAGATACTCACAAACACTGTCTACTTCTCCCGCCAGAGTGACGTACGCCTCCAGATCATTCTCCCGGATGAATGTCTTCAACTCATCCTCGCAACCGTCGACGGAGCGCTTTCCGGAACCCACGTACAACAAATGGATCTTCGGGTACCTGCGCACCATCTCATCCCATATGTAGACAAGGTCCATTACCCCCTTCATCCTGGCCAATCGCCCGGTGAAAACGAATATTGCCCGGTCGTCGGGAAGACCGAATTCGCGACGCAGCCGAAACTTGTCGGCCTCCGTCACGGGGTGAAAGACACTGGGATCGGCCCCGTTAGGGATTTCGGCGATCCTACGAGAATCGACGCCGATATCCAAATACTGCTGCCGAATTTCCTCGGAAATCGCTACCAAACAATCGGCACGACGCAGAACGCCGTTACGGATATTGCGCAAGATCCGAAGAAGCACATTGACTCCGGGAAAGCCCATTTTTTTCAGACTTTCCGTAGATATGGCCTCCTGCAACTCAATCGGGGACCCGGACCTGATCACACACGGTTTATGCAGCACTTTGGACACCAGGACGGCGGGGATGGAAAGGACCCTGACGCCCGAGACCATGAGTATGTCATAGCGCTTGGCATGTCTTAGCAGTAGATAAGTAACACGCACCAACAGAGACAGCAACGGCACAAGTGCATTCCAACCTTTCCCCTTCAAGATCCCTACGGGGGGAATCCGGCGTATGGGAACGTTTTTGAATACTTCGTGCGCGGGTGACGTCGGATCCATTTTTCTGGTGAGGACCGTGACGTCCATATCCGCCGAAACCAACTTGCTCAAAAGCAAATGGGCGTGCTTCTCCAGGCCGCCTACAAACGGCGGGTAAAAACTTTCCGCAAGGAACCATACCCGCTGCTTTTTGCCGACACCAATATTCGACTTGACGGAGCGCGCCATGGGTTTTCCTCATCGATGGTCTGCCGATTCCGGAACATCATGCCGCTCGTTGGCCCGCGCCAAACGAAGGGCAATGCCTCCTTCGACGGTCCTTCGTTCGAGCATGGAAGGGACACCCCATTGGCTCAGTATCGCAATCTTTCGTTTCGAAACCAAGCCAAAGCCGCTTTCAATAAAGCCATGCGCCCGAGCAGGGAGCCGCCTCCGGCGTTCACGACCAAAATACAGGCCCCGCACCCTTCGAGTTGTTGGCGTAACGACCTCATGCCGGCGGTCGCCGCCGCATCTCCACCCAATCGCAGATCACCTGCAGCAGCATCAGGATCGGCAGGATGGAGGTGGATCTCCGGGGTACACCCGGCCGTGCAACGATCCGGGCGCTTACCCGGGGCGATCAAAAGTTCGCAGATCGTCGAATTCCTCACGGCACGCACGGCCGCCGTTGGGCGCAGCCCGCCGATCATCTTGGGCGGGCACCCCGCCCCGCCCCACCGCAGCCGCTTGGTGCGCGCGTTCGTGGAAAGCGCCAACGCTCGAGCGCCGCCCGCCTACGCCTCGGGACTCAACCCGATGAAATACCTCCGGCCTGTCTCAAGTAAAACGGCTTGGCCGATTTCTGCGCTCACGATCTCGATCACCTCTGCAACACCGCCCGGCATAAACTCAAGCCCATGCAACGGCGAGCGACAACACTCATCACGGAATTCCGGAAGCAGGTCGAGTCGGCTTTGTGGCGCGAAATATCCAGGGAAACCTTGCTGCATGATCGTCCGATATCCGCTTCCACATGCACTGCCGATAGGTTAATTGTCATTCACGAAGGAGACGCGCCCGGTTCCCGGTAGCTCAGCAACCGGAGGGCGTTGGAGACCACTACCAAGGTCGAACCCTCGTGTATCATCACCGCCGGACCGATCCCGGCCAACCCGAAGAGGGTCGCCGGGATCAACAGCGCGATCACGGCCAGTGAAATCCACAAATTCTGCCGGATAATGCGCCGTGAGGCGCGCGACAACCCCACGGCGAAAGGCAACTTGGCAAGGTCATCGGCCATCAAGGCCACGTCGGCGGTCTCCAGCGCCACGTCGGTACCGGCGCCGCCCATGGCGATTCCGACGGTGGCGCGGGCCATGGCGGGTGCGTCGTTGACTCCGTCACCGACCATGGCCACCCGACCATGGCGTTTCAACAACGCCGCGACCGCCGCGACCTTGTCCTCGGGCAGCAGACCCGCCTGCACCTCGTCCAGCCCCACTGCGTCACCGATAGCGCGGCCGACGCGCTCGTTGTCTCCGGTGAGCATGATAGTCCTGCGGATGCCAAGCTCATGGAGCCGACGCAGCATGGCGGCGGCGTTCTCACGCGGGGTGTCGGAAAGCGCCAGGACGCCCAAAAAGCGTTCGCCGCGCCGCACCACCATGGTGGTCTTACCGTCCGCTTCCAGCCGCGCAACCTCGGCGCGCACCGCCGCGGGCACCGCATCGGCGGGGAACAGCTTGAGGTTTCCGATGCCGACGGTTTGTCCCGCCAGTTCGGCGCGCACCCCCTTGCCGGTGACCGACACCAGTTCACCGGCCTCCCGCCACTCGAGTCCCCGCGCCTTCGCCGCGGCGACCACCGCCCGGGCCAGGGGATGACCACTACGACTCTCCACGGCGGCGGCGGTGGCGAGCAGTTCCAGGTCGTCACCGTCCAGCGCCGCCACATCGGTCACTTCGGGTTCACCGCGGGTAATGGTGCCGGTCTTGTCGAAGGCGATCGCACGGACCCGCCCGAGGTTTTCCAGGTGTACTCCCCCCTTGATCAGCACACCGGTGCGCGCGGCGCGCGCCACGCCGGAGAGCACCGCCGCCGGTGTACCGATGGCCAGCGCACAGGGGGAAGCCGCCACCAACACCGCCATGGCCCGGTAAAAGGCCTCGGCAAAGGGGAAGCCCAGCAAGGACGGAACGATAATCAGCAGCCCGGCCCCGATCAGCACCAACGGCACGAACACCTGCTCGAAACGCTTGGTGAACTGCTGTGTCGGCGATCGCCGGGTTTCGGCCTCGGCCACCAGTTCCACCATGCGCGCCAGGGTGCTCTCGCGGACGAGCTTGGTGACCTCGACGACGAGCGCCCCTTCGCCGTTGATGGTGCCGGCGAAGACACCGTCGCCGGGTTGTTTGTCCACGGGCATGGATTCACCGGTGACCGGCGACTGGTCCACGGCGGAGGCGCCGGAGCGCACCACGCCGTCGGCCGGAACGCGCTGACCCGGCTTGACGATAACCTGCTCGCCGCGCATCAGCGCTTCGACCGGCACCTCGATTTCCTCGCCGTCGCGTTGCACCAGCGCCGTCTTGGGGGCGAGTTCGGCCAGCGCCTCGATGGCCTTGCGCGCCCGCTCCATGGCGCGGTGTTCCAGCGCATGACCGAAACTGAACAGGAACAGCAGCAGTGCGCCTTCGGCCCAGGCGCCGAGCGCCGCCGCGCCGACGGCCGCGACGATCATGAGGGTGTCGATATCGAAATCGCCGCCACGCAGCCCTTGCCAGGCATCGCGCAGGGTGTAGAAGCCTCCGGCGGCATAGGCGCCGACGAACAGGCTCAGCGGGAAAACGGCGGGCACCGAACCGAAGCCGAGCAACCAGCCGGCCAGTAACAGCGCGCCCGATACCAGACTCAGAATGAGTTCACGGTGCTCCGCCCACCCGCCGACCTCCTCGCCCTCTTCGACGACGTCATAGCCCAGCGCCTCGATCCTTTCGACGATTGCGCTGCGCGAAACCCGTTCGCCGTCGTATTCCAGCCGCAGACGTTCCGCGCCGTAACTCACCGCCGCCTCCAGTACGCCGTCCATGCGGCCCAACGCATGTTCGATTACGGTGGCGCAGGTCGCGCAGTCCATGCCCTCGATGCGCAGATTTTCGTGGTGGTAACGAGCGCCGATTTCCCCGCCCGCCGCCCGGACCAGCTCGCGCAGTTGGCCGACCGTGAAACGGTCCGGATCGTAATGCAGGCATAGACGCGTCGTATCGTCCTCCCGGATCAGATGTGCCGTGTCCAATCCCTTGGCTTCGAGCAGCTCGGTCAGGCGCGCGATGCAGGCATCCCGTTCATCCGGGATACCCGGCAAGGCCAACGCCAGATCGATGGCCAGTTTGTCGGTCATCGTGATTTCCCGGCTACGTTACGGCGATCCGATCGGGCACATCCCGCAGCCGGTCGATGTCGACAACAAACCTGCGACACCGGCGACACGACGCATGCCCGCATCCTCCCGGCCCGTTCGGCATCCCCGGCGGGCCGTACCCCCGGGTTCAGGTCGCCTCGATCGGCAGCGCCGCCTGAATCGCGCTGATATAGATCCACCCCGCCTCGGGCTGACCGGTTCGCCCGTGCTCCTGAATAATGCGCACCGCCTCGGCGGTGCGCTCCTCCCCCCTGCACACGAGTTCCAGCTTCACCTCGGTGATCACCTCGCTTCCGATTTCAATGGAGTATTTCCGCTCTTTCGTGTCCAGCGCCTGGAGCATCCCCTTGACGTCGATAACCGACAGGTTATGGAATCCCGCCGCCCCCAGGGCGCGGACGACGTCCGCGACCCGGTTGCGATGAATGAAGGCCTTGATCTCTTTCATGGTTGTTTCTCCTTTCGGGTCTCCATCCACTCGTAGATCACGGGGAGGAGAACCAGTGTCAGCAAGGTCGAGGTAACGAGACCGCCGACCACCACCGATGCAAGCGGACGCTGCGTTTCCGCACCCACCCCACTGGACAATAGCATAGGGATCAATCCGAGAATGGCCACGCTGGCCGTCATCATCACCGGACGCAGTCTGAGCTCCGCGCCCTGGCGCACCGCCTCACGGATCGTCAGCCCCTTCTCGCGCAATTCGTTGATGAAGCTCACCAGCACGATGCCGTTGAGCATTGCCACACCGAACACCGCGATGAAGCCGATGGCCGACGGCACCGAGAGATACTGTCCCGATATCCAAAGCGAAACGAGTCCTCCGATGGTGGCGAAAGGAACGTTGGCGATAATCAGGGTCGCGTACTTCACCGAGTTGAAGGCGGTGTAGAGCAGCACGAAGATGAAAAAGATCGTCAACGGCACGATGATCGACAGCCGTTTCAACGCTCGCTGCTGGTTCTCGAAAGCGCCCCCCCACTCGATCCAATAACCGGGCGGCAGATTCACCCGCTGCGCGATGGCCGCATCGGCGTCTTTGACGAAACCACCCACATCGCGGCCGCGCACGTCCATCTGGATCACCGCATAGCGTTGCAACTGCTCGCGGCGCACGAAGGAGTAACCCTCCGCCGTGCTCACCTCGGCGACCCGTCCCAACGGAAGAATCGCACCGCCGGCCGTGCGTAACGGGATGTTGCGGATGGCCTCCACGGAGGCCTTGGACGCATCGTTCAAGCGTGCCGTGATGGCGAAGCGTTTGACACCGTCGATCAAAGTGGAGACCGGCCGGTTGCCGATCCCGTTTCTTACCACCGTGAGCACGTCGTCCGCATTGAGTCCGAATCGGGCGAGCGCCTCGCGATCGACCTTGATGCGGATCTGAGGTTTCCCGATATTCGCCTCCAGCGAGAGGTCCGCGACCCCGGGCACCCCGGCGAGCGCATTCTTGATCTCGCTGCTCAGCCGATCGAGTTCGCCCAAATCCTCTCCGTAGACCTTGGCGGCCAGCGTGGAACGCACGCCGGAGATCAGTTCCTCGACCCGCATTTGAATGGGCTGGGTAAACGCGATAACGGCGGTGGGCACGGTCTTCTCCAGTTCCTCGCGCATCGCATCGACCAGGTTCTCAATCGAACGGGTCCACTGACCCTTGGGTTTGAGCCCGGTATAGATTTCCATGTAGTTGACATCGGCGGTCTCGCCCTTCTCCGCCCGCCCGATCATGGCAAGGGTGGTCTCCACTTCCGGGAACTTTGCGAGCGCCTTCTCGATTTTCTTGGAAATGTCGATGGATTGCTCCAGCGAAGTCGAAGGTATCGAAGTCACGCGCCACATGATCGAGCCTTCCTGCAGCGTCGGCATGAACTCCTTGCCCAGCAGCGGGAACAGGGCGAGGCTTCCGACCAGGAGCAGCACGGCGGAGATCACGACGGTTCTCTTGTGCGCCAGCGACCAGAACAGCATCGGCAGATAGCCGCGTTTGATCCACCGCACCAGCAGGGTGTCCCGCTCTTCTTTCGGCTTGAGAATCAGCGCCGCCAGCACCGGAATGATGGTGAGCGTCAGCAACAGCGAGCCGGCCATCGCGAAACTGATATTGAAAGCCATGGGCTTGAACAGCTTGCCCTCCAGGCCCTGCAAGCTGAACAGAGGCAGGAACACCACGATGATAATAATGATGGCGAAGGTGACGGGGTTGGCCACTTCACGCGCCGCGGTCAATACGGCGGCGGTGCGATTGACCTTCTCGCCCTTCTCCCGCCACTCGGCCATGATGCGAAAGGCATTTTCGGTCATCACCACCGCACCATCCACCATCATGCCGGTACCGATGGCCAGGCCCGCCAGCGACATCAGATTGGCCGTGAGTCCCGTCTCTTTCATGAAGATGAATGCGATGAGCATCGACAGCGGCAGGGCGGCGATCACCACGACGGCCGAACGCAGCTCCCCGAGGAACAGGAACAACACGATCGCCACCAGGATGGAACCCTCGATCAACGCCCGCTCGGCGGTCGACACCGCCTTTTCCACCAGATCGGTGCGTTCGTAAACGGGTTTGATCACCACGCCCGCGGGCAGGGCCGACTGGGCGATGGCCGCCTTTTTCTTGACCGCGTCGACCACGTCGGCGGCATTGGTACCGATGCGCGCCAACACCATCCCCATCACCGCCTCCTTGCCGTCACGGGTCACGGCACCGAAACGCAGCGCCGGTGCCTGCTCGATGGTCGCGACGTCGCGCAGGTACACGGGCGTGCCGGCGACCGTTTTGACCATGATATTACCGATATCGCGCACGCCCGACACCAGTCCCAGCCCGCGAACCAAGTATTGCTCGGGGCCAAGGTTGACGTACTGGCCGCCCACCTGGCGGTTGTTGGCCTCGATGACCTCCATGACGTCCTTGTAACGGAGTCCATATTTGATCAGGCGCAGGGGGTCGATGACCACCTGGAACTGGCGCTCCCGCCCGCCCCACGACATCACATCGTCCACCCCCGGCGCGGTACGCAGAATCAACCGCACCGTCCAGTCCTGAAGGGTGCGCAGGTCCATGTCGGTCAAACCCGATTTCAGTTTTTCGTCGGCACGTTCCACCGTGTACCAGAACACCTGGCCCAGGCCCGAGGTATTGGGCCCCATCTCCGGTCGACCATACTCGCGCGGGATACGATTTCCGACTTCCTGCAGCCGCTCCATCACCAGCCGGCGGGCGAAATAGATATCCATGCTGTCTTCGAAATAGACCGACACATAGGACAGGCCGAACAGGCTCACGGAACGGATTTCCGTCACCCCCGGCAGGCCGGCCATGCCGGACTCCACCGGAAAGGTCAGCAACTGTTCCACGTCCTCGGCGGCAAGACCGGGTGACTCGGTATAGATGTTGACCTGTGTCGGCGTCACGTCCGGGAAGGCGTCGATGGGGATCGTGGTAACCGCCCGCCAGCCCAGAACCCCGACCACGAGGAAGATGATGATCACCAAAAATTTATAGCGTAGAGACGCTTCAACCAGATTATTCAGCATGTCGAATCTTCCTCAGTGTCCGTGGCCTTCGCCCATCTGCGACTTGAGCACCAGAGATTTCAGCAGAAAGACCCCCTTGACGACGATCTCATCGCCTTGCGCAAGGCCCGCTCTGATTTCGGTCCATCCGGCACGGGTCACCCCCGTTTCGACGGGCTGCGGATGCAATTCGTCGCCATCGAGCTTGAAGACCGTCTGCGACCCCTGCATCAACACCAGGGCATCCCGGGGGACGGCGAGCAGCGGCGCCGCACCACCGGTCCGTAGCGCGACATCGACATACTCGCCGGCCAGCATGATGACGTCGCTGTTGCTCACCTCGATGCGTACCGGGCGTGTGCGGGTGGCGGGGTTCAGGCGGTAGTAAAGCTGCACCACTCGGCCATCGATCCACTTGCGGCCGTCGCGGCTGACACGCACCGGCGCGCCCACGGCGACACGGGTCGCATCACGCGGGTCGAGTTGCGCCTCCACCCAGGGGGTCTTGACGTCCGTGAGTTCGAACAACACACGACCGCGTGCGACGAACTCGCCGGACACGAACGCATCGCTGATGACGATGCCGTCTTGCGGTGCGAACAAGTCGAACTCTCCGGTCGCACGCGACGCGTCCCCACTCCGCAGCAGCGCCCCGATCTGCGCCTTGGTCATGCCATAGGCGCGTAGCGCCGCGTAGGCCCGCTGACGTGCCACCTGCGCCGCCACGTAACGTTTCGCCGATACCACGTTGCGACCGAGTTTCTTCACCCGGCGCCACTCGCGATCGGATTCGATCAAATCGCCTTGCGCCCCGGCGACCTCGACACTGGACAGAGTCACCAGCAGCCGCCCCCGTTTGACGCTCTCACCCAGCCGGGCATGGCGGGCAACGATCTGGGCATCGACGCGGGGGGTGACCTGCGCCGAGCGGTACGCATTCATATGCACTTCACCCGGGGCGGTGACCACATCGCGCAAGGCCCGCCGTGTCACTTTTGCGATCTCGATGCCCTGTGCACGGCGCTCGGCCGGTGTCATCTTCAATGCGGTTTCTTCTTCGCGAATCGTATCCCCGGTCGCTTGCGGGACGGGATCCTCGGTCGCGCAGACCCAACCCGGCAGGGCCGATCCCGTCAGCGCGAGGCCTAAAAACAGTGTCCTGACAGCAGAATTTTTCATGATCTGAATCCCGTGAAATGGATGATGTACAAGGACCGCGGGGTTTACCGCCGTCGGGCCTGACCGATCCAGGCGTTCATCCGGCCGCCGGCCACCAGCCAGTCGGCCCAGGCCGTCCATAGACGACCCCGCACCTTCAATGCATCGGCGCGCGTATCGAGTGTCTGGTTGAGCCGCACGAGGTAGTCCGTCGTACCCATTTCGCCGGCCTGCCAGATTCGCTCGAGCAGCGATACCTGACCGGCGAGGCTGGACCGGCCGGTGCGCAGCCATGCCCCCCAGGCGCTTCGGCTGAGCCGATAACGATCGACGGCCGACAGGAGGCGTGCCCGCGCCCGGCGGTAGCGATCCCGCAAGGACTGTTCGGCCTGTGTCAGTCCCGCATCGGCGGCCTCCACTTCGGCACGGAAGTCGTTGCGCACATATAACGGGATGCTGAAAGTCAGGCCGATGGCGCCGTAGGTGTTGTGGTTTCCATTGCGAAATGCGCGTTCTTGTCCGGCATAGAGACCCACGGTGGGATCGGGTCGGCGTTCGCGGATCCGCAAAGCGACCGAGGCCCGCGCGGCGCGAACCCGGGCCTGCGCGGCGCGCAGTTCGGGCAGATTCGCGAGTATCGATTGCGCATCGACGGCTTGCAGCTTCGGCAAATCCGTAGGAAGCGCGGGCCAGTTGCGGCGAGGTTTTCCGACGACGGCGGCCAGGGCCTGCCCGGCCGCGGCCAGATTCGAGGCCGAGCGGGATAACTGCAATGCGGCCCGGGTGCGCGCGAGGCGTGCCAGATCGAAATCGATCCGGTTCAAATCACCGGCCCGGCGGCGTTTCCCCGCTACATCGAGAAAGCGCTGCAGCAACTCCGCGCGTTGCCGTGCCAGCCGGTTCAGGGATTGCGACGTGTGATAACGGCCCAGCGCCGCGAGTAATTCTCCGCCCAGTCGCCGGCGTACCGCCGCGTACTCCGCCCGTGCCGCGTCGAGCCTGCCGCCCGCCACGTTGGTGCGCGCACCGCGCTTGTCCGCCCAGTCGATGGCCAGACTCAACCCCAAGGTGCCGTTGCGGGTTTCGCGCTGCTCGGCGCTCACCTCCAATTGCGGATTGTAGAGCGGCCGGTCCGCGCCACGGACCCGGGCCTCGGCCGCGTTCACCGCGGCCCGCGCCGCCCGCGCACCGGGATTCTCATCCAGGGTCTCACGAACCAGATCCAGCAACGCCGGACTCGGTGGTGTCGGGGCACGGCCGTCTTGCGCCGCGGCCGTTCCGATGGTGCCGATGGCGGATAATGGTACGAGAATACTCAGCAGCCGGGCGCATACCGGCCCCCGCATGAAATGCATATTCATGGATTAAAAGCCTCCAAACGACGAGTCGAGACCACGCGAATACGTGCACGCGCGGAACTTCAACAAAAAATCGAATCGAGACTTAGATCTTGGGGGGACGCAGAGGGGGGGCTTGGTCGCGGGATCGAAGGGCGGTCAACCGGGGCGATCGAACCGCGTGATCGCTCTTCGGCCGGAATGAAAGCGGGTCCGGCAGCAACCCGAAATAGTGGGCGCTCTCATGACCGCTGTGGTCGCAAGGTGTGGAGTCCTGGACGGCATGCCCGGAGCCATCCTCATCCGGCTGGTCACCGGCCAAGAGTACCTTGCCGGGCTCGGTCGCAGCGCGCACTTCGTCCATGTCCGCGATCCAAGCGAGGTTCGCGGACAAAATGAAAAAGACGAGCAATTTGGCGATGGTTTGACGCATGTCCTAAACGATCGGACCCGCCGGAGAGTCGACGGCCTTGCGCCCACCGTGCACCCCCGGGGGGGAATCGGCCCGGCGTTCGCGCCGGCGCAGGGCCGCCGCGGCGCGGGCGGCCTCCGGTACGGAGCGTGCCGCCCGGACCCCGGAATCGATCTCCGGCGTCTCCGCCACCGGGGCCTCCAGCGCCGCGAGGTCATGCGATCGAACCACACCGGGGGCCGGTCGACGGTGCAGCCGCGACCGCCTGTGCGTTCCGCAGGCCGTCCACGGAGACCACCGTAGAGACAGTGCGACTGGCATGACTCGAGTCCTTGGAAACCGCAGGTCCAAGGCATCGTAGCAGATGCCTTGGACCCGATCCAGCGCGTCAACGGGCTCCTCCGACACCCGGTGCAAACCCGGCGACACTCCTATCTACCTGTATATTATGCAAATTGACTTGGCCCGAGACGATGCGATAGAATGAACGCCTATTCAAATGCTCAATTGTTGTTACTTCACGGACCCCGCGCGACCCACCCCGATGACCGGCAAAAACACTACGGCACGCCTTCGTCCCCGCCCCGCGGCGGCGCTCTCGCCCGAGCAGGCCGAGGAACTGGCGGGGATGTTCCATCTCCTCGGTGACGTCAACCGACTGCGCCTGATTCACGCCTGCATGGACGAAGCCGTTTGCGTGCATGATCTCGCGGAGCGCTTCGGTCTGTCCGCCTCGCTGGTCAGCCACCACCTGCGCCTGCTCAAGGCCGCGCGGCTCATGCGCGCCGAGCGGCGCGGCAAGCAGGTCTTCTACACGGCCGATGACGAGCACGTGCGCACCGTGCTCCGGGACATGACCACCCACGTCGCCGAACCGGGGCACGAGCGTGATTGAGCCGGACCGAAGGCATTACCACCGATGAGCCACTCGCACGAACACGGCGACACCGCCGTCTCCGGGGGCGGCAACAGCCGCCGCCTGCTCATCGCACTGGCGCTCACCGCGACGTTCATGGTGGTCGAGGCCGCGGGCGGCGTCTTCGCACATTCATTGGCGCTGATCGCCGACGCCGGTCACATGCTCGCCGACAGTGCGTCGCTGTTCCTGGCCTGGCTCGCGGTGCGCGCCGCCCGGCGGCCCGCCGACGAACAACGCTCCTACGGCTATGAGCGCTTCCAGGTGCTGGCGGCCTTTGTCAACGGGGTCACGCTCCTTGCACTGAGCCTGTGGATCATCGTCGAGGCGGCCCAACGCATGATCGCCCCGCCCGAGGTCGCCGGCGGCGTGATGGTGGTGATCGCCACGATCGGACTGCTGGTCAACGCGGCGATGTTCCGGCTGTTGCATCACGGCGCCCACGAGGACCTGAACCTGCGCGCCGCCGCACTGCACGTGCTCGGCGATCTCCTCGGATCGGGAGCGGCGATCGTTGCCGGCGTGGTGATCCTCACGACCGGATGGATGCCGATCGATCCACTACTCTCCGTTCTGGTCGTGCTGCTGATCCTGCGCAGCGCCTGGCGCCTGACCCGCGAGTCCGGCCATATCCTCCTCGAAGGGTCCCCCGGGAACCTCACGCCGACCGCCCTCGGGACCGCGGTACTCGAAGCGGTCCCGCAGGTCCGCGACGTGCATCATGTACATACTTGGTCACTGACCGGACGACGGCCCATGGTCACCCTGCACGCGCGCCTGGCCAACGACGCCGACTCCGAATCCTCCCTGCGGGCGATTCACGAGGCCCTGACCGCACGATTCGGGCTCCGCCACGTCACCGTGCAGATCGAATACGGCCCCTGCACCGACGGCCACGTCATCACACCGATCCACCAGCGCCGCTGACCGGCGGTACGTACGCGGTCCGCGCGCCGCTCGCACGGATTGCCGGTGCATCGAGTGGTCTGCTATCTTCATGCTCGGCTCAAGCGAATTCCCGCGCCGGGATCGGCGCGTCGATGCGACCGGCCGGCGGCCGCGTGATCGACGGCGCTACGCCGACCGGCGCCCCCTTCCCCCGGTGACGGAGTTCGGCACGGTGCCCATACCCAAACGGTCTTCGACTACCCGGCCTGAACCCCGTGGATCCGCGGGCGCGGCACCCGGGCCACCGGCGTCGATGACTCCCGGGCGTACGGCGCTGATCGCAGGCGCCGCGGCGCTGATCGCCGCCGGCTGCACGATCGGCCCACCCTACGTACCCCCCGGTGCGCCGGCGACGCAGCGCTATACCGGCGGCGCGCAGCCGGGACACACGGTCGTGGGCGCCGCGGGCACGGCCCAGCACTTCGTCTACGGCGAGAAGCTGAACGCGCAGTGGTGGACGCTGTTCCGTTCCACCGAACTCGACCGGCTGCTGCGGACCACCCTGCGGCGCAACCCCACCCTGGAGGCGGCGCGGGCGACGCTGCGCCAGGCCCGGGACACCCTGGAGGCCGATGAGGGCGCGTTCTATCCGCAGGTCAGCGGACAACTCGGCGCGAAGCGCCAGCGCTTTTCCGGGGCGGTATTCGGCGGCGGCCTCCCCTCGCGGATTTTCAACCTCTACACCGGCGGGCTCGACGTTAGCTACTATCCCGACTTTTTCGGTGCCAACCGCCTCGTCTACCATCAACAGAAGGCGCATGTCGACTATCGGCGCTTCCAGATGCAGGCCGCTTACCTGACCCTCGAATCCAACGTGGTCTCGCTAGCCATCACCGCCGCGGAACTCCGCGAGCAGATCCGCGCGACCCATACCATCCTCGCCGACGAGCGGACGCTGCTGACCCTGACCGGACAGCGCTACCGGCTGGGTGCGGTGCCGTATCTGGACGTCATAAATCAGCGCAGCCGGCTCGCCGTCACCCGCGCCGGGCTGCCCCCCCTGGAGCAACAACTGGCCCGGACCCGCCACCGGCTCGCGATCCTGTCCGGCGAGTATCCCTCGCAATGGAAGGGTTATGCATGGACGCTCGCCGGACTCCGGCTCCCGCTGGAACTGCCCGTGAGCCTGCCCTCGGCCCTCGTACAGCAACGCCCGGACATCCGCGCCGCCGAGGCGCAGATGCGCGCGGCCAACGCCCAGATCGGAATCGACACCGCGCGCATGTACCCGGTGGTGTCGCTGACGGCGAGCTTCGGGCAGCAAGGCGCCCTGCCCCGGAAGCTCTTCGACTCCGCGGGCAACGTCTGGGGCCTCGCGGCCGACCTGACCCAACCGCTGTTCCAGGGCGGCCTCCTGCGCGCCCAACGCCGCGCCTCGCGCGAGGCCTATCGCGCCATGGCCGCGGACTACCGCAAGACGGTGCTCGGCGCCTTCGCCCAGGTCGCCGACGCGCTACGTGCCGTGGAGAACGGCGCCCGCACGCTACGGGCGCAGCGGCAGGCGCTCGCCGCCGCACGCGAGGCACTGGGTCTCGCGCGCTCGCAGTACGCGGCCGGGGCCGCCGATTATCTGCGGGTGCTCACCGCGCAGATCGCCTTCCGTAACGCCTGCATCCGCACCTTGCAGGCCCGGGCCGGGCGCCTGCGTGACACTACGGCACTGTTCGCGGCGATCGGCGGCGGGTGGTGGCCGCAGCCGGGCGGCGCCAAGGCATCGGCGGGCGGCGGGCACGGTGATCGCAGCGGACCGATCCCGCCCGCATCGGAGGCCGCGGCCAACAAGAGAGGAACTCCATGAAGAAGCGCATGGCCCTCATGCTGTTCGTGCTCGCGCTGATCTTCGGCGGCATCTTCGCCTGGAAGGTCTTCGTCGGCCACATGATGCGTCAGATGCTGGCCCACCGTGCGAGGCCCCCCGCGGTCTCGGTGGCCACCGCCCGGCTCACCGAGTGGGCGCCGCGGTTGCGCTCGGTGGCGAGCCTGAGCGCGGTGCGGGGAGTGGAGGTCTCGACCCCGCTGGCGGGCAAGATCACCCGCATCCTGTTTCGCTCCGGCGAGCGGGTACGCAAGGGCCGGCTCCTCGTACAGATCAACGACAGCAGCCAGAAGGCGCAGTTGCGGCACGACCGGGCGCTCGCGCGCCTGGCTCGCATCAACCTGAAACGCGCAAAGCGGTTGTTCCGCCACAAGGCCGCGAGCCGGGCCGACTTCGACACCGCGCAAGCGGACTACGATGCCGCGCTCGCCCGGGTGGAAAACGACCGTGCGCTGCTGCGCAAGCTCGCGGTGCGCGCGCCCTTCGCCGGCGTGCTGGGCATCCGCGAGGTGGACCTCGGCCAGTACGTCGGCCCCGGTCAGGCCCTCGTCGGGCTGCAATCGTGGGCCCCCCTCTATGTCGACTTCACGCTCCCGCAACAGTACCTGCCCGAGGTGCGCGCGGGTGACCGGATCACGTTGCGCGTGAATACCTATCCGAAGGAGTCCTTCACCGGGACGGTGCGGGCCATCGGCTCGCGGATCGATCCGGCGACGCGCAACTTCCGCGTACGCGCCCGGGTGGGCAACCCCGGCCACCGGCTGCGTCCCGGGATGTTCGGGACCGTGACACTGGTCCGGTCGGTGCGGCACGAGGTGCTGGTGGTACCGGTAACCGCCATCGCCTACAACACCTATGGGGACTACGTGTACGTGGTCGAAAAGACCGAGAAGGCGGGCAAGCCGGTCCTGATCGCGCGCCGGCGTCCCGTGAGCGTCGGGGTGCGACGCGGGGAACGGGTCGAGGTGGCCAAGGGACTGAAGCCCGGCGAACGGGTCGTGAGCGCCGGACAGATCAAACTGCACAACGGTTCCGTAGTGGTGATCGGCGGCGGGAGCGGTGCGGGGCGCAGCGATGCGACTCACTGATCTGTTCATCCGGAGACCGGTCCTCGCCGTCTCCCTCAACCTGCTCATCCTGCTGTTCGGGGTGCGCTCGTTCCTCGGCATGACCGTGCGCGAATACCCGAAACTGACCAACACCGTGATCGCGGTGACCACCGCCTACCCCGGCGCCAGCCCCGGTACCGTGCAGGGCTTCATCACCACCCTCCTGGAAAAGGCGGTCGCGAGCGCCCCGGACATCGACTATATGACCTCCACCAGTTCCCAGGGGGTCTCCGCCATCCGGGTCTACATGAAGCTCAACTCGGATCCCAACGCGGCCCTCACGCAGGTGATCGCCAAGGTCAATCAAGTCCGCAACCAACTCCCCCCGCAGAGCGAGTCGCCGGTCGTAAAGGAGACCGAAGGCGGCTCCACGGCACTGATGTACCTGGCGTTCTACAGCCGGACCATGAGTTCGGAGCAGATCGCCGACTACCTGAACCGCGTGGTACAGCCGAAGATCCAGGGCGTCGCGGGCGTGGGACAGGCGCAGATCCTGCCGGCGGGCTCCGGCAACGGCAACACCTTCGCGATGCGTGTCTGGCTCAATCCGCGGAAGATGGCCGCGCTCGGGATCACGCCCGCCCAGGTCGCCGCCGCCCTGGCCTCCAACGACCTGGTCTCCGCGGTCGGGCGCACCAAGGGCCCCGACGTCGCGATGACCATCCGCGCGACCACCAGCCTGCACTCGGTACAGGCGTTCCGTAAACTCGTCGTCGCGCAACGCGACGGCACCCAGATCCACCTGAGCGACGTCGCCGACGTGGAACTCGGTGCCGAAGACTACAATCAATCCGTGTACTTCAAGGGACAACCGGCCACCTTCATCGGCGTGACCCCCACCCCGTCCGCGAACGCCCTGACGGTGGCCGACGGCGTTCACAGGGTCTTCAACGAGATCCGGAAGAACTTCCCGCCCGGCCTGCGCGCCGGCATCCCCTACGACGGAAGCGTGTACATTCGCGCCTCGATCCACGAGGTCGCGAACACCATCGCCATCACCCTGGGCGTGGTGGTGCTGGTGATCTACCTGTTCCTCGGCTCGTTCCGCTCGCTGCTGATCCCGGCGGTCGCCATCCCGCTGTCGATTGTCGGCGCCGGGCTGATCATGCTCGCCCTGCACTTCACACTGAACCTGATGACGCTGCTCGCCATCGTGCTCGCCATCGGACTGGTGGTGGATGACGCCATCATCGTCGTCGAAAACATCCACCGCCACATCGAGGAAGGCAGGCGCCCGCTCGACGCCGCCATTCAGAGTGCACGCGAGCTGACGCTGCCGATCGTGGTCATGTCCACCACCCTGATCGCGGTGTTCGCACCGATCGGATTCATGGGCGGGCTGGTCGGCAACCTGTTCAGCGAGTTCGCCTTCACCCTGGCCGCGAGCGTCCTGATCTCCATGGTGGTCGCCCTGACGTTGTCGCCCGTCATGGGCTCGCGGGTTCTGCGCCGCACCCCGCCGCGCGGATTCAGCCATTTCCTGGACCGGACCTTCGGGCGCCTGCGCGCCCGTTACATCCGCTCGCTGCGCGGCGTGCTCGACTACCGCCCGGTCGTCCTGGTGTTCTCCGCCGTGATCCTCGTGAGCATCTTCTTCCTGCTCACCGGTACCCGTCAGGAACTCGCCCCCACCGAGGACCAGGGGATCCTGTTCGTACAGGGCAAGGGACCGCCGACCGCCACCCTGCACTACCTGGAGCACTACTCGAAAGGGATGCTGCGGATCTTCGACTCCTTTCCCGAGGAGCATATGACCTTCCTGGTGAACGGGATCGCGCCGGGCGGCGGCGCCGGCACCAACAGCGCCTTCGGCGGCATGCTCCTCAAACCCTGGGGCGAGCGCACGCGGTCCCAGATGCAGATCCAGCCGCTGCTCCAGCGCAAGCTCGACGGCATCACCGGGCTCAAGGCCGTGACTTTCCCGCGGCCTTCGGTCCCCGGCTCCGCGGGCGGGCTGCCGATCCAGTTCGTCGTCAAGGCGAATGCCGACTACCGGCGGATCAACGCCGTCGCCGACCGGTTGCTGGGCCGCGCCAGGCGCAGCGGGATGTTCATATTCCTCGACAAGGACCTGAAGTTCGACAACCCCGAGGTGGTGGTGTCCATCAACCGCCCGATGGCCGCCGACCTCGGGCTAACCATGCGCGATATAACCGGCGACCTTCAGCCCCTGCTCGGCGGCAACTATATCAACCGCTTCAGCATGGCCGGGCAGAGCTACAAGGTGATCCCGCAGGTGCCGGACCGCTTCCGCGCGCGCCCCGATCTGCTCAAACAGTACTACATACGCACCGCGTCCGGGACGCTGGTACCGCTGTCCACCGTCGTCTCGCTGCACACCGAGGTGCAACCCGACTACCTACCGCAGTTCCAGCAGCTCAATTCCGCGACCCTCCTGGGCGTCATGATGCCGGGCGTGACCATCGGACAGGCCCTGACCTACCTGAAGGACACGGCGAAGAAACTGTTTCCGCCGGGCTTCGAGATGGACTATGCCAGCATCTCGCGCCAGTACATGCAGCAGGGCGGTACGGCGCTGCTGATCTTCGTACTCGCGATCATCCTGGTCTATCTGCTGCTCGCCGCGCAGTTCGAGAGCTTCCGCGACCCGCTGATCGTGATGACCACCGTGCCCATGTCCATCTGCGGCGCCCTCATCTTCCTGAGCCTGGGCGCGGCCACGCTCAACATCTACACCCAGGTCGGATTGCTCACCCTGATCGGCCTCATCACCAAACAGGGCATTCTCATCGTGCAATTCGCAAACGACCTGCAACGTCACAAGGGTCTCACCCGCCGCGAGGCGGTGGAGCAGGCCTCGAGCGTGCGCCTGCGCCCGATCCTGATGACCACCGGCGCCATGGTCTTCGGCGTCATCCCGCTGCTGATCGCGACCGGACCGGGCGCGGTCAGCCGCTTCGACATGGGCCTGGTGATCGCCACCGGCCTGTCCATCGGCGCCTTGTTCTCGCTCTACGTGGTTCCGACCTTCTACACCTATCTGGCGAGAGACCACGCCGCGGAAGCGGCGGCCGACGCGCATCCCGCCTCCCCGGAAGCCGGATAGGCGCCCGTCCGCACGATCATGCGGTTGCGATTGCGCGCGAATCGACGCCTCGTGTACCGCCCCTTCGCGGTTTACAGGCGGGCATAAACGGCCGGACCGGCTCCGGCGGGCGGGATTGGTTAAAGCCGTGGAAGGGGGCCGGCACCGCACGCCGAGCCCTGAACCGGTTCCGGGCGGATCGAATCGCAGTCCATTAATTGCATTTCGCAGTGCATAAAATGCATTAGCGGTGTTTTTGGACAACGAGCCCGCTTCGGCGGCCGATCCTGCCCCCGGTGCGGCCATATGATTGCGTTTTGCCCGCCACCTTACACAGGCTGCAGGGTGCGCGGATGGAAAGAAGATTGAAGCCCGACGCAAAAAAGGCTAAACTGCCCGGCGTTCACACAAATTGAGGCGCGAGTCCACGTCTCAATGGCAATAGATGCGAAAGGTTCTTGTCAGCTTGTTGATGATTCAAACCATCGTGACTCTTGCAGTCGCAGGTGGTTTTTTCGCATACACGCGGCTCGGTATGGCGGTCGCGGCGCTTTACGGCGGTGGGATCGGTTTGGTGGTATCGGTTCTGCTCGCATGGCGGATGGATCGAGCCTCGCGGCCGGGAGCCGGAGTCGCAGGTTTGTTCCTGGGAGCGCTGGAACGAATGGTGTTTGTGATTGCGGCCTTTGCGGTCGGCTTGGCGGTAATGAAGCTTGCTCCACTGGCTTTGATCGCAGGTTTTATAGGCGCCGAATTTGCCTATTACATCGCCGCCGGTTTGTTCCGGCGGCACGCTTGAAAGAGGACCGAAGAATCCGATGACGGTCAAGGGCACCGAAAGCGCGGGCGGGTACATTACCCACCATCTAACCGACTGGTGTCTGGGCTGCAATCCGCAGACCCATCAACCGAACGGGTTGGTGGACTTCCATGCTTTCACACTCGACCTGCTTCTGATCTCCCTGATTCTTGCCCTGGGCCTGTGCTTTGTCGCGTGGCGCATGGGACGCAAGCTGAGCATAGACAACCCCGGCCGCTTTCAACTCGCAATCGAATCGATGGTGGAATACATCACCGATCAGATGCGCGAAGTATTCCCGGAGATAAATCATTACGTGGGAGCGATGGCGCTCACGATCTTCTCCTGGGTTTTTCTGATGAATGTGATGGACCTGATTCCGGTGGATCTGATTCCGCAGATCGCGGCCCTGGTCGGGCATCATTTCTTCGGAATGGGGACCGTGTATTTTCGCAATGTGCCGACGGCCGCCCTCGACACTCCGTTTGCCATGGCGATCGTGATTTTCGTGTTGATGGTCGTCTATCAGGTGAAGGCGAACGGCGTGGGGGGATACTTCAAACGCTTTCTGCTTCATCCCTACGGCAAGTACGGCGGTCCGGCCAATATCGTGACGACCCTGATCGACGATTTCTCGAAGCTGGTGAGTCTGGCACTGCGACTGTTCGGCAACATGTTCGCCGGGGAGCTGATTTTCGCCCTGTTGGCCCTGCTCACGTTCTCGGCGTTGAATCCGCCCAGTTGGAGTGCTGCGGCCTGGGTGCCGGCGCAGTTTGTAACGGGGATCGCATGGAGCATATTCGACCTGCTGATCGCCACGCTTCAAGCCTTTATCTTCGGAGTGCTGGCGATCGTCTATCTGGGCATGGCGCAGCAGAAAGTGGAACATTAACCTGTTCTCATGCGATCGTGGAGCAATCGCCAACTACTCAACGGATTAGCCAAGGAGTAACCAAGTGAATCCAAGTCTTATTGCAGAAATTGTTACCGGCACGGCCGTCGCCGTCGGCGCCATGTTCGCTGCGGCGGGTCTGGGCTCGGCCATCGGCTGGGGCCTGATTACCTCCAAAACGCTGGAGGGGATCGCACGTCAGCCGGAAATGCGTGGTCCATTGATGGTGAACATGTTCATTTTCGCCGGCCTGATGGAATCCTTCCCGTTCATTCTGTTCGGCATATCCATGTGGTTTCTGTTCGCGAACCCCTTCGTCAGCACCTTTACCCGGCTGGCCGCCACTGCGGCGGGCCACTAGAAACGGTTTTTGTGCTTTAACGCGAGAATGCCATGGTAGCCCTTACCGGAACGTTATTGGTTCAGATCGTCGTCTTTCTGACACTGATCTGGTTTATTAAGGCATTCCTCTGGAAGCCTTTGATCGACATGATGGATGACCGCAAGAAGCACATTGCGGACGGCATCGCCGCAGCCGAGCAGGGGCGCAAGGAGCTCGAGCGAGCCGAAACTCGGGTCGAGCAGGCCATTGAAGAGGCACGCCAGCGAGCAAACGAGATCGTCGACAATTCCAACCGCCGCGCACGGGAGATTGTCGCGGTCGCGCGAAACGAGGCCGAGACCGAGCGCGGACGCGAACTCGAGCGGGCGCGCGAGGAGATCGATCAGATGGTGCGCCAGGCGCGCGAAGCCTTGCGGGGCGATTTCGCCCGCATCTCGGTCGCCGCCGCCGGCAGGATACTCGGGCGCGAACTCGATCCCAAGGCGCATGCATCGCTTGTTGATGAGTTTGCGGAAGAGCTCTTCTAAATGGCCGACCTCACCACCCTCGCCCGGCCCTATGCCCGCGCCGCATTCGAGTATGCACGCGAGCGGAATGCGCTCCCGCCCTGGCGGAACTTTCTCCTGCATCTTTCGGAGTTGGTTGCGCTTGCGCCGGTGCGTGATCTGATCACGAGTCCCGCAGTGAAGCGTGCCGAGCGCGCCGAACTACTCGGCGAATTGGCCAGCGAGCATCCGCCCTCCGGTGGAGCGAATTTGCTGCGCTTGATGGCGGAGAACGATCGGCTGCAGGTACTGCCCGCGCTTGCCGCGGAGTTCATGCGGCTCGCGGCGATGGCCGAGACCACGGCCAAAGTCGTCATCGAAACCGCAGTGCCGCTCGAGAAGGCGCATTCAGAGCGCTTGATCGAAGCGCTCTCCCGACGACTCGATTGCAAGATCGAGGCGCACTTCGAAGTGGTGCCGGAAATTATCGGCGGTGTCGTCATACGTGCCGACGACCACGTCATTGACGGCTCGATTGCCACCCGGCTACGGCGCCTCGCACGCGCCATGGTCGCATAAGAAACCTCACAGGACCCGTTCATATGGATCAACTCAACCCTTCCGAGATCACCGCGCTCATCAAGGAACGTATCGAGAGCTTCAAGCCCGCTACGGAGGAGCGCAACATCGGCACGGTGGTCACCGTCTCCGACGGTATTGTGCGCATCCACGGCCTGGGTGACGTGCGGTACGGCGAGATGATCGAGTTCGAGGGCGAAGTGTACGGCCTCGCGCTCAATCTCGAACGCGACTCGGTCGGCGCCGTGGTGCTCGGCGATTACGTCGACATCGCCGAGGGCAGCACGGTCAAGACCACCGGGCGCATCCTCGAGGTGCCGGTCGGTGAGGCGCTCGCGGGGCGCGTAGTGGATGCGCTCGGACGCCCGCTCGACGGCAAGGGTCCGATCAAGACTGAACAGACTTACCCGATCGAACAGGTCGCCCCGGGGGTCATCTCCCGCCAGTCCGTCTCCCAACCGGTGCAGACGGGGCTCAAGTCGGTGGACTCCATGGTGCCGGTCGGCCGCGGCCAACGCGAACTCATCATCGGCGACCGCCAGACCGGCAAAACCGCAGTCGCCCTGGACACCATCATCAACCAGCGCGACACCGGCATCCTGTGCATTTACGTTGCGGTGGGACAGAAGGCCTCCTCGGTTGCGGGCGTGGTCGCGAAGCTGAGTGAAACCGACTCGCTCAAACACACGATCGTGGTTGTCGCCTCGGCGGCCGAATCCGCCGCGATGCAGTACATCGCCCCCTACGCCGGCTGCGCCATGGGCGAGTACTTCCGCGACAACGGCCGCGATGCGCTGATCATCTACGACGATCTCACCAAGCAGGCATGGGCGTACCGGCAGATCTCGCTCCTGCTGCGCCGCCCGCCCGGGCGCGAAGCGTATCCGGGCGACATCTTCTATCTGCACTCGCGCCTGCTCGAACGTGCCTCGCGTGTGAGCGTCGACTATGTCGAGCGTCATACCAAAGGCAAGGTAAAGGGCAAAACCGGCTCGCTCACGGCACTGCCGATCATCGAGACCCAGGCGGGCGACGTATCCGCCTTCGTGCCGACGAATGTGATCTCCATCACCGACGGACAGATCTTTCTGGAATCGGATCTGTTCAACGCAGGCATTCGCCCGGCGATCAACGCGGGGCTTTCCGTATCGCGGGTCGGCGGTGCGGCGCAGACCAAGATCATCAAGAAGCTCGGAGGCAGTATTCGTCTCGCGCTCGCGCAATATCGTGAACTCGCGGCATTTGCGCAGTTCGCCTCGGATCTCGACGAGTCGACCCGACGCCAGCTTGAACGCGGCAAGCGGGTGACCGAGTTGATGAAACAAAAGCAGTACTCGCCGCTTTCGGTCGCCGAAATAGCCTTCTCGCTCTACGCCGCAAACGAGGGCTTCCTCGACGATCTTGAAATCGAAAAGATCGGCGTCTTCGAAGCGGCGTTGCACGATTACCTGCGCTCCGAACGGAAAGATCTGCTCGATCGCATCGATGCGAGCGGCGACTACGACGACAAGGTGGCCGCCGTCATGCACGAGGCGGTGGAATTCTTCAAGGCCCATCGGGCCTGGTAGGGGACAGGCGGTGGCCGCTGGCAAGGAAATTCGCACCAAGATCGGGAGTATCCGGAATACCCAGAAGATCACCAAGGCGATGGAAATGGTCGCGGCGAGCAAGATGCGCCGCGCCCAGGAACATATGGCCGCCGCACGTCCCTATGCCGAGCGGATTCGGGTGGTCGCAAGCCATATCGCGCTGGCCCATCCCGAGTATCGGCATCCGTTCCTTGTGGAGCGCGAGACGCGCAACATCGGCATCATCGTGGTTGCGACCGACCGGGGACTCTGCGGCGGACTGAACATCAACCTTTTCCGGTGCGCGCTTCAGGCGGCGAGCGAGTGGCAGGAAAAGGGTGTGGGACTCAAGTTTGCACTCGTCGGTTCGAAGGCGGGCGCGTTTTTCCGGCATGTGGGCGGTGAGGTGCTCGCCCAGGCCGATCGTCTGGGGGATCGCCCGGTGATGGAGCAACTCATCGGTGTGGTGGGCGCAATGCTTTCCGCTTACGACAAGGGCGAGATCGACCGCCTGTTGATCGCGGAGAATCGCTTCGTCAACACCATGAGCCAGCATCCGCGCGTAGCGTCGCTGCTGCCCATCCCTCCGGCCGAAAATACGAGCATGCACCACCAGTGGGATTACATCTACGAGCCCGAAGCACGCGAGGTGCTCGACGAGGTGCTGCGCCGCTACATCGAGTCGCAGGTGCTCCAGGCCGTTGTGGAAAACGTGGCCTGCGAGATGGCCGCGCGGATGGTGGCTATGAAGAGCGCATCGGACAATGCGGGCGAACTGATCGAAGAGCTGCAGCTCGTCTACAACAAGGCGCGTCAGGCGGCGATCACGCAGGAGATCGCGGAGATTGTGAGCGGTGCGGCCGCGGTTTGATTTTTCGGAAAAACGGCGCCGTCCGCCCCAAACACGGTTCAAGGTATAGAGAGAGAAACGAATGAGCAACGGAGAAATCGTTCAGGTCATCGGTGCCGTCATTGACGTGGAGTTCCCGCGTGAAGACGTGCCTAAGATTTATCAGGCACTCAAGCTTGAGGAAATCGATCTGGTGCTGGAAGTCCAGCAGCAGCTGGGCGATGGGGTGGTGCGCACGATTGCGATGGGCACCAGTGAAGGCGTCACCCGCGGCATGAAAGTCATCAACACCGGTGCGTACATCACCGTTCCGGTCGGCCAATCGACCTTGGGGCGGATCATGAATGTACTGGGCGAGCCGGTGGACGAGGCGGGGCCGATCGAAACCAAGGATCACTGGCCGATCCACCGCAAACCGCCGAGCTTCGAGGAGCAGACCGGCAGTCAGGAACTGCTGGAAACCGGCATCAAGGTCATCGATCTCCTGTGCCCGTTCGCCAAAGGCGGCAAGGTGGGACTCTTCGGCGGTGCGGGCGTCGGCAAGACCGTGAACATGCTGGAACTGATCCATAACATCGCGACCGAGCACTCCGGGCTATCCGTCTTCGTCGGTGTCGGCGAGCGCACCCGCGAGGGCAACGATTTCTACTACGAGATGAAGGAATCGAAGGTTATCGACAAAGTGGCGATGGTCTACGGGCAGATGAACGAGCCGCCCGGCAACCGTTTGCGCGTCGGATTGACCGGACTTACCCTGGCCGAATATTTTCGTGATGAAGGGCACGATGTGCTCATGTTCATCGACAACATCTATCGTTATACCCTGGCGGGCGTGGAAGTCTCGGCGCTGCTCGGGCGCATGCCGTCGGCGGTGGGTTATCAGCCGACGCTCGCCGAGGAGATGGGCCAGCTTCAGGAGCGCATCACCTCGACGAAGTCCGGTTCCATCACCTCGGTACAGGCGGTGTACGTGCCCGCCGACGATCTCACCGATCCGTCACCGGCGACCACCTTCGCGCACCTGGACGGGACCGTCGTGCTTTCGCGCCAGATCGCCGAACAGGGCATCTATCCCGCGGTGGATCCGCTCGATTCCACCAGCCGTCAGCTCGACCCCAACGTGATCGGCCAGGAGCACTACGATACCGCCCGCGCCGTGCAGGCGACGTTGCAACGTTTCAAGGAATTGCGCGACATCATCGCCATTCTCGGAATGGATGAGCTCTCCGAAGACGACAAGCTCATCGTCACCCGGGCGCGAAAGATTCAGCGTTTCCTTTCCCAGCCCTTCTTCGTAGCCGAAGTCTTCACCGGCTCGCCCGGAAAATATGTTCCAGTCGCCGAGACCATTCGCGGCTTCAAGGGGATTGTCGAGGGTGAATACGACAGCTTGCCCGAGCAGGCCTTCTATATGGTCGGCGGCATCGAAGAGGCGGTCGCCAAGGCGAAGGAAGCCGCATAGTGTCCACTATCCACGTCAACATCGTTAGTGCCGACGAAGCAATCTTTGACGGCGAGGCCGAGATAGTCTTTGCGCCGGCGCTGATGGGCGAAGTCGGCATACTGCCCAAGCACACGCCGCTATTGACGCAGTTGCGACCGGGCGCGGTGCGCGTGCGCCTGGGGGCGGGCGAGGAACGGAACTTCTTCGTCTCGGGCGGCATTCTCGAGGTGCAGCCGCACATGGTTTCGGTGCTTGCCGATACGGCCGTGCGTGCGCGCGATCTCGACGAACAGGCCGTGCTGGAGGCGAAACAACGTGCCGAAGACACGCTTGCCGAACGGCGTAAGGAAGGGGTCGATCTGGCCCATGCCAAGGCCGAGCTGGACGAGGCCCTTGCCCGCCTGCGCCTGATTCAGTATCTGCGTGAGCGCGATCTGCGGCACTGAGTTTCGCCGGTACTCAGGCGGCGCGGCGATCCCGTTCGGGCGGAGGCGATCTGTCGGCGTCTTGTTTCCGCTCCGTGTGGTCCCGACCTTCCGTACCCGTCCGGTAAGGATGCGCGCCGCGGAACCGGCGGCCGGCCGCGCATCCGCCCTCCCCTAAGCCGGGCAGACACCCGGCTACAAGTTCATGCGGCTGCTCGCGCACCGCCGCGCTGCCCCTACCCCCCGTACCGTCGCCCCTCCTCCGCGGTTCACACGGGACATCAGTCCCGTGTGCCTGCGCCGCGATGCCGCGCCTCGCGCAGCAGGCTTGCCGCGCGCACCATGTTCGCGAGCGCCGCTTCGACCTCCGGCCACGCGCGGGTCTTGAGCCCGCAGTCGGGATTCACCCACAGTCTCTGCGGCGGAATGAGCCGTGCCGCCTTCTCCAGCAGGGCGATCATCTCCTCCACCGGAGGCACCCTGGGCGAGTGGATGTCGAAGACGCCGGGACCGATCTCGTTCGGATACTCGAAATCCCGGAACGCCTCGAGCAACTCCATGCGCGAGCGTGAGGTCTCGATGGTAATCACGTCGGCGTCGAGCGCGGCGATCGCCTCCAGGATGTCGTTGAACTCCGCGTAGCACATGTGCGTGTGGATCTGGGTCTCGTCACGCACGCCGGAGGAGGCGATACGGAAGCAGCGCGCGGCCCAGTCCAGATACGCGGGACGCTCGGCGCCCCGTAGCGGCAGCCCCTCGCGAAACGCCGGCTCGTCGATCTGGATAATCGGAATCCCGGCCGCCTCCAGGTCCGCAACTTCATCGCGCAAGGCGAGTGCAAGCTGCCTACACGTGCGCTCGCGCGGCTGATCATCGCGCACGAACGACCACTGCAGGATGGTCACCGGTCCCGTGAGCATGCCCTTGACCGGACGCGCGGTGAGGGACTGGGCGTAGGCGATCCATTCCACGGTCATCGGGCCGCGGCGCTGCACGTCCCCGTAGAGGATCGGCGGCCGAACGCAACGGGACCCGTAGCTCTGCACCCAGCCGTTCTGCGTGAGCGCAAACCCGTCGAGCATCTCGCCGAAGTATTCCACCATGTCCGTGCGCTCCGGCTCGCCGTGCACCAGCACATCCAGGCCCAACGCCTCCTGACGCGCGATGATCCGTGCGATCTCCTCGCGCATACGCTCCCGGTAGGCGTCGGCATCGAGCACTCCACGCCGGAAGTCCCGGCGCGCCCGGCGGATCTCCGTGGTCTGCGGAAACGAGCCGATGGTGGTGGTCGGAAACTCGGGCAACGCGAGCCGGCGGCGTTGCGCCTCGCGCCGCCGGGCATACGGACTCGCCCGGCGCGCCCACGCCTCCGTCACGGCGGCGAGCCGCTGCTCGACCGACGGGCGGTGGATACGCGCCGATCGCCGTCGCTCCCGCACGGCACGACGTGCGGCCTCGATCTCCTGCGCCACCGCGGGTTCGCCTTCCAACAGGGCGCGGCGCAGCACCACCAGTTCATCGAGTTTTTGTACCGCGAACGCGAACCATTCGTGCAACTCGGGATCGAGTGCGGTCTCCGCGTCCAGGTCGACCGGAACGTGCAGCAGCGAGCAGGAGGGAGCGAGCCACAGCCGCTCCCCGAGGCGCTCGCGCGCCGGACGCAGGCGGTCCAACACCGGATCCGGATCGGTGCGCCACACATTGCGCCCGTCGACGACGCCGGCGGAGAGAACCTTATAGGCCGGAAGCCGGTCGAGCACGGCGTCGAGTTGTTCCGGGGCCCGGACCAGATCGACGTGCAGACCGTCCACCGGGAGTCGGCAGGCAAGCCCCAATTGCGCGTCCAGTCCGCCGAAGTAGGTGGCGACCATGCGATGCAGCCCCGGCACCTGCAAGCGAGAGTAAGCCGATTCGAAG
>BDTW01000052.1 GCA_002897735.1 bacterium BMS3Bbin13
CTGGTCCCGCTGTTGAAAGAACATCTGCAGGCCGTGCGACAGATTCATCGGGGCGATCGCGACGCCGGTTTTGGCGAGGTCTATCTACCCTACGCCTTGGATCGCAAATATCCGGGGGCGGCGAGGGAGTGGGGGTGGCAATACCTGTTTCCATCCAGGGATCGGTCGGCCGACCCGCGCAGCGGGGTGATCCGCCGCCACCACGTATACGAGAAGCGTCTCCAAAACGCGATGAAACACGCCGTTCGGGCGGCCGGGATCCACAAGCCGGTCTCCTGCCATACCCTGCGTCATTGTTTCGCCACCGATCTGCTGGAGGCGGGGCAGGACATCCGCACGGTGCAGGAACTGTTGGGGCACAAGGATGTGCGCACCACGCAGATATACACTCATGTGCTGGGCAGACACACCAGTGGCGTGGTCAGTCCCTTGTCCCGTCTTTGAGGGGTGCGGCCCCGTCCCCAGAGGTTGCCCGCGGGCGATGCGCAGCAGGATGCGGTCGGAACCCGTGCGGTCGTACACACCATGCACCCTTTCATCCTCTGTGCACCGTGCCCGGTCCGGGGCGTCACGTTTTGTGCGAAAGGTCTTGATGGCCGTCGGCCGGCCGTTCTCGCGGATGGTGGTTTTCCAGGTGTTCGAGGGCGTCTGGGTTGTGGCTGCCATGCGGTGCTTTCGATACGAGGGGTACCGAAAATACACCTCGTGACACGGAGATCCTTCAAAGCCGGCAAAATCATAAGTTACTGATTATGTTTAGATCAGGTGATGCTCGGTATGGTTGGGGATGGTTGTGTCGATTCAAATGGCAAGAAATATGCGCCTGCTGCGAACCGTGCGCGGATGGTCGCAGGAAACACTGGTGATGAACGCCGGATCTTGACCGCACCTTTGTTGGTGCCGGACGCGCCGAGCATAACCTTACCCCGGCGACACTGAGGGGTCAGCTCACCAGCGCGATCACCAGCGGCAGGAACAGCATCCCGGCGAGCACCGAGAGCGAGACCAGGGCCGCCGCCAACTCCCGGTCGAGCCCCTCGATCGAGGCGAATATCAGGGTGTTGAACCCGACCGGGGCGGCCGCGCCCAGCACCACGACGGCGCGATCGAGGCCGGTAAGGCCGAAGAGCCGCGCCCAGAGCCATCCCAGCGCCAACCCGCCGCCGGCGCGCAGTATCAGCGTCAGGAGCAAGGCCGCCGACGGGCGCCGCGGGACGCGGAAAAAGATCCCCATCGCCACCAACACCAGGAACACGGCCGCCCCGCCGCCCCATTGGAGCCCGAGCAACAGGGGGCCCGGGACCGGCGCGCCGCCCAGGTTGAGCGCAAGCGCCGCGGCCATCGCCCAGAACGGCGGAAACCGGCCCATCGCCCGCAACACCGGGCGCAACCCCGCCTCCCCGCGGCCGTACCAGGCGGCGATGGCGTAGACGAGCGTCAGCACCAGCACGCCGTTACCGAAGTCGAAGAACGCCAGGTGTCCGGCCCCCGCCGGTCCCCATGCCGCGAAGGCGAACGGGTAGACCACCGCGAGATTCATGATCATCGAGCCGACGATCTGCACCCCGCGGCGCGCCGGCGGGAGCGCCAGCGGGCGTCCCAACGCCGCCGCCAACCCCCACATGACGAGGATCGTGAGCCCGGCGGCGAGCGGCAGTCGCGCGATTCCCGGTGTGAGCGCCAGCGGCGTCACCGTGCCGAGGATCAGTGCCGGCATCCCGTAGCGCACCACCCAGGCGAGCAGGCGCTCGCCGTGCGCCGGCCCCACCCAGCCGAGCCTGCGAGCCGCCGCTCCGGCGATAAAGGCGAGCGCCACCGGCGCGAGCCGCAGGGCCAGGCCGACGATGGTGGTATCCTCCATCATGGCCGCGCAGTCTACCGCGTCCCGCTCTCCGCGAACCTATTGGGCGTATAACGGTCTCCTCGAATGACGATGCGCCTCCGATGCGAGGGGCACGGGTCGCGGACACCGAGTACCGGCACGGCTGCCGCCGGCCGATGGTGCGGGGGCCGGAATTTCATGCACAGCCCCCCCGGCGGACCCGGACAGCCACGAAGAACGACAAGGCGAGTCATCATCCACGCACCCCCCGGACCCGGTCGCCCCCTGCGCCTCTGGTCGACGCTGTCGATCGGCATCGGCGGGATGATCGGCGGGGGTATCTTCGCCGTCACCGGGTTGGCGATCGAACTCACGCGCGGTGCGGTTCCGATCGCGTTCGCCGTCGCAGGGGTGGTGGCGTTGCTCACCGCCTACAGCTATCTCAAGCTCACGTTGCGCTATCCGAGCCGCGGCGGTACGGTCGAATTCATCAACCGCGCCTACGGCAGCGGCGTATTCACCGGTACCCTCAGTATCCTCCTGTGCCTGAGCTACGTGGTGTTGCTCGCGGTCTATGCCTACGCCTTCGGTGCCTACGGCGCCGGACTGATCGGTGCCGTCCCCGGCCCGATCCTGCGCGATGCGCTCGGCAGCGGCGTGCTGGTCGCGCTCGCGGCGGTCAACTTTTTCAGCCCGCACCTCGTGGTACGTAGCGAAAACCTCTTCAACGTGCTCAAGTTGACGCTGCTCGCCGCCTTCGTGCTCGCGGGCCTGATCGCCCCGGCGCATTGGGGGCGCTTGGCGCCGGCCGGGTTCGTCGGCCCCTGGCCGCTGTTCAGCGGTGCGATGATCATCTTTCTCAACTACGAGGGCTTCGAGCTGATCGCCAACGCCGCGCCCGACGTCGAACACCCGCGCCGCACTCTGCCGATCGCCTATCTGGGCGGCGTATCGATCGTACTCGTCGCCTACGTGCTGATCGCGCTGGTGACGGTGGCCCACCTCGACTTCGCCGCCGCCGCACGGCACTCGGACAACGTGCTGGCCGCGGCGGCGGCGCGCTTCCTGGGGGCGCCCGGCGCGGTCCTGATCGCGCTCGCCGCGTTGCTTGCCACGAGTTCGGCGATCAATGCGACCTTCTACGGATCGGGCCGCCTGACCTACCTCATCGCCCGCTACGGCGAGTTGCCCGCGGAGTTCGAACACAACATCCGCAACCAACCCGTCGAGGGGTTGGCCGCGTTCTTGATCCTGGCGCTCCTGATCCTGAATCTGGTCCCGTTGAACGCGATCGCCACCATGGGCAGCGCCGGTTTCCTGCTCGTGTTCGCCGCCGTGAACCTCGCCTGCCTGCGCTTGGCGGGTGAAGTCGGTGCGAGCCGCATTCTCGCCCTCGCCGGGGTGATCGCGTGCGCGGGCGCCTTCGTCGCGCTGGTGGCGCAGATCGCGGCGAACCCGGCCACGCGCGGTCAGGTCGGGGTGCTCGCGGGGATGATCGCGCTCTCCTGGTTCATCGAGGTGGTCTACCGGGGCGTCACCGCACGCGAGGTGCACATGGGGCACCGCACGGCGCCCGCCCTCACCGAACCCCTCCCCCGGGGCGGTCGCAGGCCGTGACGAGCACGCCCGAATCCGCCACCGCGCGCCGCAAAGCGCCGCAAGGCCGCCTCGGCGTCGCGACGCTCACCATGATGACCGCGGCGCTGTTCCTGACGCTGCGCAACATGCCGATGATGGCGGCCACCGGCCTGCAGATGGTCTTCTTCAACGCCGTTACGGTGTTCGCGTTTCTCATCCCCATCGCGCTGGTATCCGCGGAGCTGGCCACGGCGTGGCCGAAGAACGGCGTGTTCCACTGGGTCGAGGAGGCGTTCGGCACGCGCTGGGGGTTGGTCGCCGTGTGGTTGCAATGGGTCCAGAGCCTGTTCGGGATCACCTCGATCCTCTCCTACGCGGCCGCCGCACTCGCCTATGCGGCGGCGCCGTCGCTGGCCGGGTCGCGCGGCTACATCGTGGCGGTGATCCTCATCATCTATTGGGCCGCGACCTTCGCCAACCTGCACGGTGCGCGGCTGTCCGGACTCATCAGCAGCGTGTGTCTGGTGCTCGGCGTGCTGTTGCCGGCGATCGTGCTCATCGTGCTCGCCGGTCTCTACGTGGCCTCGGGCGCTACGCTGCATCTCGATCTCGCGTTGCGCCCCGGCAACTGGCTGCCGTTGAACCATGTGCGGCACGGCCTGCTGCTGTTCCTGAGCTTCATCTTCGGCGTGGTCGGCATCGAGGTTTCCGCCTCGCACGCGCGCGAGGTCCGCGACGTGCGTCGCAATTACCCGATCGCGGTGTTCGCCGCCGCGATACTGGGGTTCGTGTTGACGCTGCTCGGCGGACTGGCGGTCGCCGCGGTCCTGCCGGGCGCGCAGATCGACCTCGTCTCCGGGGCGGTCCAGGCGCTCGCGGCCCTCTTCGGGCATTTCCACCTTGCGTGGCTCGCGCCCCCGACCGCCGCGCTGGTCGCACTCGGCGCCGCGGGGCAGGTCAGTACCTGGGTGGTGGGTCCGATCAAGGGCCTGTGGGCGGCGGGTCGGGCGGGAAACCTCCCGCCCGTACTACAGGAGGTCAACGAGCACGGCGTGCCGCGCAACCTGCTCTTCGTGCAGGCCGTGCTGATGAGCGCCGTGGCGCTCACGTTCCTGGTGATCCCGTCGGTGGACACCGCGTTCCTGTTGCTGACCTCCGCCGCGGTGGTGCTCTACGCGGCGATGTACCTGCTGCTCTTCGCCGCGGCGATCCGACTGCGCTACACTGAGCCCGACGCCGCGCGCCCGTACCGGGTGCCGGGCGGGCGCAATTGGGGACTGTGGTTGGTTGCGGGTACCGGCTTCACGACCACGCTGGCGTGCCTGCTGATCGGCTTCATTCCGCCCGGCCCCGGGATTTCGCCCGTCGCCTACCGCGTAGCGATGCTCGCCGCACTCGGTGTGATGCTGTTCATCCCGTTGGCCCTGTATCGCTGGCGGCGCCCCGCGTGGACCCGTGCGGCCTGACGGGATTCGTGGACGCTCCCATCCCTTTCGGAGACGAACATGGTCAAGAAGCTCGTGCCCCTGGATGATCCGAACACCGAGTTCACCCCCACCTACGGGTCGCGGCTCATGGCCCGGCCGATCCCCAAGTACGTCCTCCCGGAGCAGGGCATGGCGCCGGCGGCGGCCTATCAGCTCGTCCACGACGAACTGATGCTCGACGGCAACGCGCGGCTCAACCTCGCCACCTTCGTCACTACGTGGATGGAGCCGGAGGCCGAGCGGCTGATGGCCGAAACCTTTTCCAAGAACATGATCGACAAGGACGAGTATCCACAGACCGCCGAGATCGAGCGGCGTTGCGTGAACATGGTCGCGCGGCTGTTCCACGCGCCCGAGGCCGGGCATCCGGTCGGCGTCTCGTCGATCGGCTCCAGCGAGGCGATAATGCTCGCGGGCATGGCCCTGAAGTGGAACTGGCGCAAGCGGCGCACCGCCGCCGGCGCGGATACTACGCGACCGAATCTGGTGCTGGGCGGCAACGTGCAGGTCGTATGGGAGAAGTTCTGCCGCTACTGGGAGGTGGAGCCGCGTTACATCCCGATGACCGAGGGGCGCTACGTCATCACACCCGAGGAGGTGGTGCGGCGCATCGACGAGAACACGATCGGCGTGGTGGCGATCCTCGGTACCACGTTCACCGGGGAGTTCGAGCCGATCGAGGCGATCCACGATGCGATCGTGCGGCACAACGAGGCCCGCGGGCTGGAGGTCCCGTTGCACATCGATGCGGCCAGCGGCGGGTTCGTCGCGCCGTTTCTGCACCCGCGGCTGCGCTGGGACTTCCGGCTGCCGCAGGTGGTCTCCATCAACGTATCCGGCCACAAGTACGGGCTCGTCTACCCGGGCATCGGTTGGGTGGTATGGCGCGATGAGCAGCACCTCCCGGACGATCTCGTGTTCCACGTCAACTATCTGGGCGGCGACATGCCCACCTTCACGCTGAATTTCTCGCGCCCGGGCAACCAAGTGGTGGGGCAGTACTACAATTTCCTGCGCCTGGGCCGCGCCGGGTACACGCGCATCCTGGCGAATCTGCGCGATATCGCCCGCTATCTGGCCGGGCGTGTGGTCGCGATGGGTCCGTTCGAACTGCTCAGCGACGGCGACGCAATCCCGGTGTTCGCGTTCCGGCTGAAGGACGCGGCGCGCTACTCGGTGTACGACATCTCCGAGCGTCTGCGCGTGCGCGGTTGGCAGGTCCCCGCCTATACCATGCCCCCGGACGCGGAGGGGATCTCGGTGCTGCGTATCGTGATACGGGAGGGCTTCTCGCGCGACATGGCCGAACTGCTGATCGGCGATCTCGAGCAGGCGGTCGAGTCGCTGGAGCATAGCCCGCCGCGCACCCCCGCCGGTCCGTCACAGCACTTCCACCATTAAGCCCGCGCGAGCGCGCTCGGGTCTCCTCCCGCGCGCGGATGCGGCGTATCATTTCTGCCGGCAGCCTGTCGGAGTCCGAACGGAGGGTACGCGGCATGCGCGCGAGCAGGGTGTTCTACGGGGTACTGGTGCTCGTCTTGCTCGGCGGCGCCGGTGCGGCCGGCTACTGGTACCGGTCGAGACCGGTTCTCGAGGGGCGCCCCCCGGTGCGCGCGCCGGTGCCGGCGCCCGTCAAAGAGCCGCTGGTCCGCCACCCGATCCCGCCGCCGTCGGCGCCCGCGCCATCCGTCCGCGGCGCACCCGGCACGGTGTCGGCGCCGCTGGCGCCCCCCGCGTTGCCGCCGCTGGATCGTAGCGACTCGGCCCTGAAACGGGCGCTCGCCGGACTCGTGGGGCGGTCCCGGCTGGAACGCCGGCTGCGCCTCAAGGAGATCGTCCGGCGCGTGGTGGTGACCGTCGACAACGTGTCCAAACGCCGACTGCCGTTGCGCTACCTCCCGTTGCGCCCGGTGCCGGGGCGACTCGAGGTGCGCCGTATCGGCGGTCCGACGGCCGATCGTTACGTCCTCAGCGCGAAGAATTACGCGCGCTATACCCCGTACGTGGATTTGTTGGAGGCGATCGATCCCAAGCGGCTGGCCGCCGTCTATATCCGCTTCTATCCGCTGTTCCAGCAGGCGTACCGGGATCTCGGCTACCCCTACGGGTACTTCAACGATCGCCTGGTCCGGGCGATCGGCGTCCTGTTGGCCGCACCCGAGCTGTCCGGTCCGGTGCGGCTGGTGCGCCCCAGTGTGTACTACAAGTTCGCCGACCCGCGCCTCGAGGCCCTGCCTGCGGGGCAGAAGGTGCTCATCCGCATGGGGCCGGAGAACGAGCGGCGCGTGAAGCCCTGGCTGCGCGCCTTCCTGCGGGCGACCGAGCGGCATTGAGGCCGCGCGTGCGATCGTCGCGCTTTCCCGGTTTGTCCCGAGCCTGCCGGACTTGGGAGGTTCTACTGCGGCGACGGGTCGTTGGTGGAGCCGGCTCGCCCCGAACCGGTATACTGCGTCCATGAACGAAGACGCCGTCACCCGATTGAACGTCGAACGTTTCAATGCCGTCGCCGGCTCCTGGGACGAGAACCCCGTGCGTGTGGAGCTTGCACAGGCGGTCGCGCGCGCGATCGCCGAGGCCGTCCCGTCGACGGCGCAAACCCGCGCGATGGAATTCGGCTGCGGCACCGGGCTGGTGACGGCGCTGCTCGCGCCGGGTCTCGGCCATGTCGTGGCGGTGGACAGCGCCGCGGGCATGCTCGATGTGCTGCGCACCAAGGTGCGTGAATTGGGGCTCGACAACGTCGAGCCGCTCGAGATGGATCTGGCGCAGTCGCTGCCCGAGGGTCCGTTCGACCTGATCTTCAGCGGCATGACCCTGCATCACATCGAGGACGTCCCGGCGCTGCTCGCACGGCTGCGCGGGCTGCTCGCCCCCGGCGGCCATGTCGCGCTCGCGGACCTCGAGCGGGAGGACGGTACCTTCCACGGCGACGCCCCCGGGATCATGCATCACGGCTTCGATCCGTCGAGCGTGGCGGGCTGGCTCGCCGAGGCGGGCTTCGACGAGGTGCATACGCGCCGCGTGCACGTGGTGCGCAAGACCGGGTCCGACGATCGTCCCCGCGAGTACCCGGTGTTTCTCGCCGACGCGCGCCGCGCGGCGGGTCGGTAGAGGCGCCGCGGCCGGCCCGGGCGTCGTTACGCAATCAGTAGTTCCTCCAGGCGGTGCGGGCGTTCCACCGCGTAGCCCTGCGCGTAATCCACGCCCAGCCCGCGGAGCAGTTCGATGCTCCGCTCGCTTTGTACGAACTCGGCGATCACCGCCTTCTCCATGAAATGGCCGACTTCGCACATCGACTTCACCACCGCGAAGTCGCTGGTGTTCTCGGCGAGATCCCGGACGAAGGCGCCGTCGATCTTCAGGAAATCGACCGGGAGGTTCTTCAGATAGGCATAGGAGGACATGCCGCTGCCGAAGTCGTCGAGCGAGAACTTGCAGCCCGTACTCTTGATGACGTTGATAAAGTCGCTCGCATCCGACAGGCTTGCGATGCCGGCGGTCTCGGTGATCTCGAAACAGATCCGGTGCATCGGCACGCCGGTGCGCGCGGCCTGCTCGTTGACGTAGCGGATGAGTCGCTCGTCGTTCAACGACGGGCCGGACAGATTGATCGTGAAGCCGCCGATCCCGAGCAATTCGTCCTCGTGGTGTGCGATCCACTCGAAGGCGTTGCGGATCACCCAACGGTCGACCTCGATGATCCGGCTGTAGTGTTCGGCCGCCCTGATGAATTCCTGCAACGCCATTTGTCCGCTGAGTTCGTCGGAGAGTCCGAGCAGCAGTTCGTACCAGACCTGCTGGGAGATGTGCTCCTGGAGGGGGACGATCTTCTGGCAGCGCAGATTGAGCGCGTCCTCGTCGAGCGCGCGGTCGATCAGCATCGCCCACTTCATCTCTTCCCTGCGCCGCGACAGGGCCGCGTGGCGCGAGTGGTAGATTTGAGTGCGCCCGCCGCCCTTCTCCTTGGCGACGCCGCAACTGCTCTCGGCGGCCTGCAGCAGTGCGGACTCGTTCTCCTCGTGCGCGTGGATACCCACCAGGCCGACGCTCACCGATATCGAGAGGCGCTGGTCGCGCCACGACACGCGGTGCCCGTGCAGCTCCTCCATCTGCGCCTCCACGACGCCGAGCGCCTGGTCGACCGAGTGGTCCCGGAGCAGGATGGCGAACTGATCGGGGCCCACGCGGCCCAGTGTGTGATCGGCGCCGATGCGGCTCTCCAGGAGTGCGGCGAGGTCTTTGAGCAGCGCATCGCCCGCCTCGTAGCCGAGGGTGTTGTTCACGACCTTGAACTGGTCGATGTCGAGGAACACGAGCGCATGCCGACGCTCGGTGTATTTCGCCCCCGCGACCGCTTCGGCGAGGCACTTCTTGAACTGCACGCGATTGATGAGCCCGGTGAGCGGGTCGTGGGCGGCTTGATAGAGAAGCTGGCGGTGCAGCTTCTGCAGCATGCTGTATTGTGCGCGGTCCATGGCGGGCTCGTCCGCGGCGTCGAGGACCACGGCATCGCCGTCGTGCAGCAGCGCGGCGAGTTGCGCCTCGCCCACGATCCGCTCCTTGCGCCCCAACACGTTGACGAATACGTACTTGGCCGAATGGGGCGCGATCCAGGCCGTCTTGAGACGCTTGGGTTCGGCGCGGCGGGCGTCGAAGAGGATCCAGTGCCCCTCCTCCAATCGTCGCACCCGGCGCAGCCATTCGTCGGTGTCTTCGGTATCCGGGCGCTGTCGCGCCTGCGGCGCGGGCTCCTCGGTCGGTTCTCTCCGGACGCACTCGGCGACCACCTCGCCGAGGTTCTTTCGATAGGTATCGTTCTGTACCCGCAGCAGCAGGTCCAGTTGCCGGGCGACCCGATGGAACACCGCGGTGGTCCCGTCGAACTCGGTGTTGATCAGGTTGACGATCCACCGGAAGGCGTGCTGTAACGCCGCTCGTTCCCGTTCGTTCTCCGAGTCGGCCAGTATCTCCAGTTCCGAGAGCTTGTTGATCACCTGCCGGACGACGTGGTTCTTGTCGAGGAACAACCGGTCGTCGAGCAGCGCCATCTTCAGCACCGGCACTTCGAGCTTCTCGATCCAGGGGCGCACGCTGCGGGCGACCTGCAGGTCGGTGAGCAGAGAGGCGAACAGGTTGCCGGCGACGTCGATGACGCGCCCCTGGTGCTCGGGAATGTCTTTGGACGCGGCGCCGTGCGCGCCCCCCGCGAGCACCGTCTCGAGTTCGCGGCGCACATCGACCGTCCCCGAAGCGCCGCTCGACGCCGCCAGTTGCCGGCGGAACTCGGGGCTCGAGAGCGCCTCGAGCAGTTCGGTCGTGTTGTAGGGGCGGGCCGTCGCCGGGCCCGCGGCGGTGGAAGCATGTGATGGGGTGCTGTCACCCGCCGCCGGCCCCGCGGCAACTCCGGCCTGCGGTACGGAACGACCGAGCCGGCTTTGCAGTGAGCGCAGGTCACCCACCAATTGATACAGATCCGGTACCGACACCGTACCGGCCCCCGCGGGCCGGTACGCCGCCGGATCGCTCGAGGCCGCGGCCCCGCCCGGGCCGGTGCCGGTGCTGGGACCGGGTGTGGCGGAGGGGGTATCGGGCGCATCCACCGCAGACGGCACGTCGCCGGGCGCCGGGCCCCCCGCGTCCGCCCGGGTCTGCGGGGGCTGCGTTCGGGGTTCACCGGCGCGCTTGAAGGAAAAGGTCAGATTGGGCAGTACGCCCTGCTCGATCAGAAAATCGTTGAGGGCGCCATAGAGTTGTCCGGCGACGGTATGCGCCCCGGCCTTGAGGGCCTTGTAGCACACCAGTTTCGCGCTGTGGGCCAGGTCCAGGGACGCGATCGCCTCCTGGAGCGATTCGGCGAACAGCGCGGGACCATAGGGGTTGTTGCGATCGTTGATCGGCGTGCCGAGGACCAGGCTCAGGCGCCGGGTAAGGGCGGTCAACGTCTCGCGGTGTTCGGTCTCGACCTTGCCGACGAGGCCCGTGATGGAGAGCCATTCCTCGAATGCCTGCGGTTCCACGAGACTGAGGGAATCGGACGCAGGCATCGCGAGGGGTTCGGCGTCCGTGGCCGCGCCGATCCGACCGGCGGCGGTGCCGGCGAGTCGTCGTTCGGCGGCCTCCAGGAAGGCGTTCTGCACGGCATCCTTATGGCGGTTCAGGACGCCCAGGGCCTGGAGATTCGCGTTCTGCACGGCAATCTCGCGACTGTCTTCGGCGGCCTGGAACAGGACCTCGTTGAGATCCTGATAGAACCGCTGGATGAGCGGTGCCAGTATCTCGCGTACCCGGTGGTTGCATCCTTGCACCACTCGGGGGCGATCCGCCGGATTCAGCGCCTGGTCGGCGTCCGTCGCGACGGCCCCGTTCGAGACCGTTTGCCGGGCGAGGTCCCGGACGGTTTCCTGCAGCCGCTGCAGGGCGGAGAGATCCGGGTCGATGAAGGCCAGCCCGGCGCTGTCGCCATCGGCGTGCACGATGCGGCCCCGGAAGTCGAGGTGCGACCGATCCCCGCCGGGAGGCAGGGCGCAATGCACGGTGACGGTTTCCCCGACGGACAGCGCCAGGGGGGACGGGAAGCCGAGCAGCAGCCCCCCCAGGCAATACTGGCGCACGGTGCACGGGCGCGGAGCGGCCCCCGGTATTTGGAGTTGCGCCGCCAGTCGCGCCGGCTCGCGGCGAAAAGCGCGACGATCACGGCCGTCACCGCGGGGCGTGGGTTCGCGTGAGGCCATCGTCGTGCGGATCCTCGCTGATACCGTCCCTGTCCGGCTCCCCCGAAGACTCCCCGGGACCGTAGGCTTGCCTCATTGATCGGCGCGACACGCGGACCCTTTAGCGGGACCCGTGCGTGGCGGGTCCGGCGGGGGTCCATCTCGCGCCCGGGCCCGTATAATGACCCGATGGCCGGTTGTTGCTCTCTACACGCCCGCTCCACCGGGAGGTGCTTCTCCCGGTTCGCACGCCGTTACCGCCGGCGCTTCGAGCGCCGCGGCTTCGAGACCTCCCAGCGCCAACTGGTCGCCGGCCTGGAGCAGGCCGGCCTCCGGGGTGCGACCCTGCTCGAGATCGGCGCAGGGGTGGGCTACCTCCATCAGACGCTCCTGGAACGTGGCGCCGGTTCGGCGATGGGTGTCGATCTCGCGCCGGAGATGATCGTTCAGGCCGAGGATCGGGCGCGGGCGCGGGGGCTCGCCGTGCGCACCCGCTACCTGTGCGGCGATTTTCTGGAGCTGGCGGACGCCGTTCCCGAGGCCGACGTGACGATCCTCGACAAGGTGATCTGTTGTTACCCCGATGCCGATGGCTTGGTGCGCGCCTCGCTGGCCCGGACCCGGCGGGTCTATGCCCTCACGTATCCGCGCGACCGCGGCTTCGTGCGCTTCGCCGTGGCGGCGGCGTCCCTGGCGTTGCGGCTGGTGCGCTCGGACTTCCGGTTCTATGTGCACGACCCGGCACGGATCGAGCAGTGGATCACCGGAGCCGGCTTCGTGAAGCGCTATGAGAACCGTACGCCGGTGTGGCTTACGCAGGTCTTCGAGCGCGCGATCCCGGCGGCGGCCGGATGAGGGCCGGCGTGCCGGTGGTGCGGCGGCGGTTGCTCAGGGGATCTGGATCTTGCCGTCGCCCGGCAGGCCGCCGAGTCCGCCCGGACCGCCTACACCCCCGAGTCCGCCGGAGCCGGATTCGGGGAGTACGATGGAGGAATTCGTCTCCCGGCGTAGCTCCTTGAGTTCCTCCATTGCACGTTCCACCGCCTCCTCGGTGGCCCCGGAGAAGCCCTGCACGGCTTCCTCCAGGGAGGACGCCGGGATCTCGAAGGACAGGGGCAACGCCCCCATCGGGGTCAGCAGCTGGGCTTGGCCGGAGTAGGCCACCGTGCGCGTCTCGTCCGGGGAGCCGTCCGCGCGCACCGGGGTCAGCCGCCGAATGGTCCCCACACGGCGGTCGGTGAAAATCTCCTCCCGGTACAGGCCGCCCGGGTCCATTCGCGTATCGCTCGTCCTGTTGTCGGAAGCCATGCCGTGCGCCTCTCGCTGTGGTTTGAAGGGGTACTGTTATCGATTCGACAGTTTAACAGATCCCACGCCGAAACCGGCCTCGCCCGCGTGGGACCGGTGGCGCGCCGGGGCGAAAAGGCGCACAATGCGCATCGGTTCTCCGGTTGGGCAAGGCTCTGGCCGGATTGGTGTTTCCGAGACAGGGGATTGCAGATGAGACTGATTTTGCTGGGCGCGCCGGGCGCCGGAAAGGGTACCGTGGCCAAGCGGCTCACCGCAGTGGATGGCTCCGTTCAGATTTCCACGGGCGACATCCTGCGTGGGGCGGTGCAGGCGGGTACCGAACTGGGCATCGAAGCCCAGGGGTACATGAAGCGCGGCGACCTGGTACCGGACGCCTTGATCCTCGGCATCATGGGGAAGCGCCTCCAGGAACCGGATTGCACCAGTGGATTCCTGCTCGATGGTTTCCCGCGCACCATTCCCCAGGCAGAGGCCCTGCGTGACCTGCTCCGGGACCTGGGTATCCATCTGGACGCGGCGATCAACCTCGTCGTCCCGCGTGAGGTGATCCTCGACCGGCTCACCACCCGGCGCACCTGCTCCAACCCCAAGTGCCAGGAGATCTACAACGTCAAGAGCAAACCGCCCAAGCAGGAAGGTGTCTGCGACAAGTGCGGCAGCCCGGTGGTGCAGCGCGAGGACGAGACCGAGGAGGCGATCAGCAAGCGGCTGGACACCTATAATGAGAAAACCGCTCCGCTGGCCGGCTTCTACGAAGGCGAAGGGCTGCTGTTCGATGTGAGCAGTACCTCTAGTGATGAGGTGGTGGCGGCAATCCGGGGGAAAGTCGGCGTCTGATCCGGCCGGCGGCGCCGCGTGCGGTGCCGCACTCGGGGGCGAGGCCGGCGGTGCGTTGCGCAGCGTCGGCTTCCGGCCCCGGTTACCGGCGAAGGAGTGCATGGCATCGTCGAAGTCCGGGTGGTGGCGCCCGGCCTGCCGTCGTTCTCGACTCCGGATCCGTGCGACCCCGTCGCCGCAGTAGAACATCCCAAGCCCGACAGGCTGCGCGCCCGGGGACGTGCCCGCCACCATGAACTACTATCCGCTTGCCCTGCCGTTCTTTTTTATCCTGCTCGGGGCCCTGGCCGGCCTTCTGGTCATGGTCGAGATCGGTGTACTGCGCTATACCTACGAGCGCATCGGGATCCACCCCCGGTATGTCTTCGCGCTGCTGCTGGTCTCGCTGCTGGGGGCGTACATCAATATCCCGGTCGCACACCTGCCCCCCCACCAAGTGCTGTCGGGGCGGGAGGTGGATTTCTTCGGGATGCGCTACGTGATCCCGGTGGTGGTCCACTGGCCGGGCACCGTGATCGCGGTCAACGTGGGCGGTGCGTTGGTGCCTACGGCCGTCTCGCTCTACCTCCTGGTGCGGAACCACTTGTGGGGACTGGGCCTCATCGGTGTGGCGATCGTCACGGCGGTGTGCCACGGGCTCGCCCACCCGGTCCCCGGCGTCGGCATCGCCGTGCCGGTGTTCGTGCCGCCGCTCGTCACCGCCGCCGTGGCGATCCTGCTCTCGCGGCGCTACGCCGCGCCGCTCGCCTATATCAGCGGCAGCCTGGGCACGCTGATCGGTGCGGACCTGCTCAACCTGGACAAGCTTCAGGGACTCGGCGCGCCGGTGGCCTCGATCGGCGGGGCGGGGACCTTCGACGGCGTGTTCCTGACCGGGATCCTCGCGGTGCTGTTGGCGGGGCTGGTGGTCGGGCGAGCGCCGGTGAACTGAGGCGTGCCCGTCGTCACAAGCGGATTGGCGCGCATCTTGCTTTGTTTTGAGCCGTGCCGAGCCCCCGGGTTTTCGGCGCCGGGGGTGCGCGCCCCCGGGAACAGGTCGCACCGGACCGGGTCCGGCCGGCGATCCGCTCATCGAACCGCACGGGGGGCCGGGTGAATTCCCAGCACACACTGGATCCGTCGGATTGGGAAGCGTTCCGGGCCCAGGGGCACCGGATGCTGGACGACATCCTGGACCACCTGGAGCATATCCGCGAGCGCCCGGTCTGGCAGCCGATCCCCGATGAAGTCCGGGCGGCGTTTCGCGAGCCGCTCCCGCGCGCACCGGCGGCGCTCGCGGACGTGCATGAGACCTTCCTGCGCCGGATCCTGCCGTTCGCCGTCGGCAACACCCATCCCGGGTTCCTGGGGTGGGTCCATGGAGGCGGCACACCGGTCGGCATGCTCGCCGAGATGCTGGCGGGTGGGCTGAACGCCAACCTCGGCGGTCGCGACCAGATCCCGATCGAGGTCGAACGCCAGGTCGCCGAGTGGGCCCGCGAACTGTTCGGGTTCCCGCCGGGCGCCGGCGGCCTGTTCGTGACGGGCACCTCGATGGCGAACCTGCTCGGCGTGCTGGTGGCGCGCACCGCCGTCCTGGGCCCCGAGAGTCGCCAAAAAGGAATGGCGGCATCCGCCGGATCGTTGACGGCCTACGCCTCCGCCGCGGCCCACGGGTCGATCGCGCGTGCGCTCGATCTCGCCGGGCTCGGGAGCGATGCATTGCGCCTCGTCCCGACCGACTCGCAGCACTGCATCGATACCGCCGCGCTGGAACGGGCGATCGCCGCGGATCGCGCCGCCGGCCGGACCCCGTTCCTGCTCATCGGGACCGCCGGCACCGTCGACGTGGGTGCGATCGACGATCTCACACGCCTGGCGGAGATCGCCGACCGGGAGGCCGTCCGGCTGCACGTCGACGGCGCCTACGGGGCGCTGGCGATGCTCGCTCCCGAACTGGCACCGCGCTTGCGCGGCATCGAGCGTGCGCAATCGATCGCCTTCGATTTCCACAAATGGGGCCAAGTGCCCTACGACGCGGGCTTCTTCCTGGTTCGGGATCGCGCCTTGCAGCTCGCCGCCTTCGACTCGCCCGCCGCATATCTGCGGCGCGAGGCGCGCGGGATGGCGGCGGGCTCGCCGTGGCCCTGCGATCTGGGACCCGATCTCTCGCGCGGGTTCCGGGCGCTGAAGACCTGGTTCACCCTCAAGGTCTACGGCACCGAGGCGCTCGGGCGGGCGATCTACGGGACCTGCCGGCTCGCGCAGTATCTCAGGCACCGCGTCGAGGAGACGCCGGAGCTGGAACTCCTCGCCCCGGTGTCCCTGAACATCGTCTGCTTCCGCCACCGGGGCGAGCGGCCCGACGCGCTCAACGCCGACATCGTCGCCGCGCTGCACGAGTCGGGGATCGCCGCGCCCTCGACGACCACCCTGAACGGGCGCCTGGCGATCCGCGCGGCGATCGTCAATCACCGTACCGAGCGGCGCGACCTCGATGCGCTCATCGACGCGACGTTGAAATTCGGCGCGCGCTGCGCGCGCGCCCCCGGCGCCTCATGAGTTCCGATCCGGATACGCCGCGGCGCACCGTGGGCCGCACCCCGCTGATGGGTCTGGCGACGCTGATGGAGCGGGTGTTCGCCGGCGCCGGTCTCGGTCCCTTGGCGCAACGCCTGATCGACCGGGCGAGCGCCGATCCCGAAGACGCGGAGGCGTTGCTCGACCTGTCGAGCGCCCTCTATCTTGCGAACAACCCCGATCTCGCCCGCGCCACGCAGGAGCAGGCGCTGGCGATCCGCCGGCTCTATTCGCTCGCGCGCCCGGCGGATCCGCCCGGCCTGCGCGTGCTCGCGATCATGGCGCCGGGCGAACCGTCGGCCAATACACCCGTCGACTTCCTGGTCGAGAATTCCGATGTCGCGCTCGACCTCTACTATCTGGTGCCCGGCCGGCCGGAGGCGCCCCCGGTGGACGACTATGACCGGATATTCGTCGCCGTGGGCGAATCCGACCGCAACGCCCCCATCCTGCGGGAGGCCGAGGCGTTACTGGCGGGGTGCGCGTGTCCGGTGCTCAATGCGCCGGCGCACATCGCCCGCCTGTCCCGCGATCACGTATTCGCGGCCCTGCACTCGGCCCCGGGGATCGTCGTGCCGGCCACCGCGCGCGTCGGCCGGCACGCGCTCGAAGGGATCGCGGCGCAAGGTCCCGCCGCCCATCCGGTCGTGGAAGGCGCGGGGTTCCCGATCGTCGTCCGCCCGGTCGGTTCGCACGCCGGCCGGGGGCTGGCGAAACTCGACGCGCCCTCCGCCCTCCCCGAGTACCTGCGCACCGCGCCGGGGGACGAGTTCTACGCGATGCCGTTCGTGGACTACCGGGGGGCCGACGGCCTGTTCCGAAAATACCGCGTGGTCCTGATCGGGGGCCGGCCCTATGCCTGCCACATGGCGATCTCCGATCACTGGATGATCCACTATCTCAACGCCGGCATGGGGGAGAGCGCCGCCAAGCGCGCCGAGGAGGCCCGCTTCTTCGCTCGGTTCGAGGAGGACTTTGCGCGACGCCACCACGACGCGCTCCGGACCCTCGGCGAAGGCGTGGCGCTCGACTACTTCGGTATCGATTGCGGCGAGACCGCGACCGGTGAACTGCTGATCTTCGAGGTCGACAGCGCACTGATCGTCCACGCGCTGGATCCGGTCGATCTCTATCCGTACAAACCGCCCCAGATGCGCAAGGTGTTCGACGCGTTTCGCGCGCTGCTCGGCGCCGGCTGATCCTCGCCCCGCCGGTCGGTGCCCGGGCGCTCCCCACATTGGTGCGTGAGGGTCCGTTTGCGCACTATCGCAGCCCACGCGCGCACACAAGTCGTGCGTTTCCGTACGACACACCTCCCGGCGGCATTCCCACTGCCCCGATAGTATATTGATTTTCGGCAGGTTTTTCCTTGGCTCCTTGGTGTGGCCCGGTTGTTGCATTCACGCTCCCGTCCCGTGGCGCGGGCTCGTTCTTCGGAGCGGGTGGTGCGCCGCAACGTTCGGAGCCGTCGACTGGAGAACCCGTTATGAACCGAGCCATTCCTATCCGCCGCAACCTCGTAACCGCAATGACCATTGCCGGAACTCTTCTCGTTGCGCTCCCCGGTGTGTCCGCCGCCACCCCGTTGAGCCGGCAGGTCCAGACCCTCGGCGAGAAGGTCCAGCAGTTGGAGGGGTCGGCAGGTCTGTTGAGCGGCATCAGCATCTCCGGCTACATCGATCCGACCTATGTCTACAACAGCCGCCAGCACATCAGTTCGTTCTTCTTCGGCGATAAGACGGCACCGTACAGGTTCTACCACAGCACCTTCGGGGACCTGTTTCTGAACGTCACCAAGAAGTTTTCGGGCGGCGGCACCCTGGATATTCAGATCATGCCCAACCGCGGCTACGGCGCCGGGGTCGGCAGCATCATCAATGCCGCCTATTTCACGGTGCCGGTGACCGGGAAGTTCTCGGTGATCGGAGGTCAGATGCCGGCGTGGGACGGCTACGAGCCGCAGATTTCGACCGGGATGTACACGGTGACCCACAACCTCCTGTTCGGTTTCAGCGAGCCCGCGTTTTTCACCGGAGTGGGCGGGCAATACGCCGGCGGCCCCTATACCGTGCAGATGCTCGTCGCGAACACCTGGAACAGCGCCTTCAACAACAGTTTCCGTGAACCGACTCTCGAGTACCGGCTCTCGGCGGCCCCCTCTTCGTCGTTCAGCTACGGGCTGTACGGCACCATCGGGAGGATCGCCGGCACCCACTCCGGCACGGGACCCACCACACGGTTCTTCAACGACCTGGACGCCACTTACAAGAGCGGTCCGCTGACCCTCAGCGGCCAGCTCGACCACGGCTACCAGAAACGCGGCGCCGCGAACGGCCGGACCGCCGAGTGGTACGGGGCCTCCGTGATGGGCAACTACCGGTTCATGCCCATGGCGGGTCTCACCTTGCGCTATGACTACCTCAACGACACCAAGAACGGCGGCCATATCGTGAGCGACCCCCAGGACGGCTTCATCACCGATCAGGCCGATTTGAATTCCGGAACGCGGCGCCAGGCGCTTACCACTGCGCTCCTGCTTTATCCGATGAAGCACGTCACGGTGAAACTCGAGTACCGCCACGACTGGGCGAACTTCGCGACCTTCGGGCGCGGGGAGACCGGGAGCCGCCACGACTCCGATGACACCCTGGCGGCCCAGTTCCTGTTCGCCTTCTGAACCCCGGGACATCGCGCGGCAGGCCCGTCACCACCATCGGAAAACTCGACTAGGGGATTCATCTCATGAAAGTGAACCGCAGAGGTTTCATCAAGGGCGCACTCGCCACGGGTGCTACGGTACTCGGCCCCACTCTGGTCGGGAGGACGCCCGAGGCGCTTGCCGGAGGCACCACCGTCAAGGTGGGCATACTCCACTCGCTCTCCGGCACCATGGCGATCAGCGAAATCCCGGTCAAGAACGCGGAGCTGATGGCGATCGAGGAGATCAATGCCGCCGGCGGTGTCATGGGCCGGCGCATCGAACCGGTCGTCGTGGACGGGGCCTCGGACTGGCCGACCTTCGCACAGAAGGCGCGTGAGCTGATCTCCCGCGACCGGGTGGCGACCGTGTTCGGCTGCTGGACCTCCGCCAGTCGTAAGGCGGTCAAGCCGGTCTTCGAGCAGTACAACAACCTCCTCTGGTATCCGGTGCAGTACGAGGGCAACGAATGCTCGCAGAACATCATCTACACCGGTGCCTGCCCCAATCAGCAGATCGAGCCGGCCGTGACCTGGCTGCTGAAGAACAAGGGCAAGAAGTTTTTCCTCGTCGGATCCGACTACGTGTTTCCACGTACCGCCAACGCGATCATCAAGGGACAACTCAAGGCCATGGGCGGGACCCTGGTCGGAGAGGAATACGCGCCCCTGGGGCACATGGAGTTCGCGACCATCGTGAACAAGATCCGCCAATCCGGGGCCGACGTGGTCTTCAGTACCATCAACGGTGACAGCAACGTCGCCTTCTACAAGCAATATGCGTCCGCCGGTCTTACCCCGGAGAAGGTGCCCATCCTGGCGGTGAGTGTCGCCGAGGTCGAGGTCCAGGGGATCGGGCCACAGTATTGCAAGGGCCACTACGCGAGTTGGAACTACTTCGAGACGACCGAGACCCCGACGAATCCGAAGTTCGTGGCGGAGTTCAAGAAGCGCTACGGTCACGCGCAGGTCACCGACGATCCGATCGAACACGGCTATCTGAACGTCTATCTTTGGAAACTCGCCGCCGAGAAGGCCCGAAGCTTCCAGCCGATGAAGGTTCGCGCGGTGGTCGGGACGGTCGGTTTCGACGCCCCCCAGGGGAAGGTGCACGTCGATCCGGCCAACCAGAACCTGTATCAGGTCGCGCGCGTCGGAGAGATCACCGACAGCGGGATGTTTCGCGAAGTGTGGAAGAGCGATGGGCCGGTCAAGCCGCAGCCCTACAGCCCGTACATCTCGAACATGATGTGCGACTGGGCGCGCGGCGGTCTGGTCAAGCGCTGATCCGTGGGACCCGGCGATCGATCTGCAGGAGGTGCGTGATGGATGCGGCGGCCGCGGTTTCGCAGCTCTTCACCGGGCTCAGCATGGCGTCGATCCTGTTGATGATGGCCCTGGGTCTGGCCGTGATCTTCGGGCTCATGGGCGTCATCAACATGGCCCACGGCGAGTTGATGACCATGGGGGCCTACGTGGCGTATCTGTGCCAGCTCCTCTTCGCGCACTTCGTGCCGGGGCAAACCGGGTGGTCCTATCTGCTTGCGCTCCCGCTGTCGTTTGTGGTCAGCGGGCTCCTGGGCTGGGCCATAGAGGTGGCGCTGGTGCGCCACCTCTATGGGCGTCCGTTGGAGACGCTGCTCGCGACCTGGGGCCTGAGCCTCATCCTGCAGCAGAGTTTCCGCACGATCTTCGGGTCCAACAACGTCTTCGTGAGCACGCCGGAGATCCTGACCGGCGGCGTGGCGCTGGGCGCTTCGGTGCAACTGCCCTACGTGCGGTTGTTCATCCTGGGGCTCGCCGCGCTGTCGCTCGGGGGCGTCTTCCTGTTCCTGTATCGGACACGTAACGGTCTGATGATACGATCGGTGATGCAGAATCGCCCGATGGCCGCGAGTTGCGGCATCAATACCCGGCGCATCGACGCACTGACCTTCGCCTTCGGTTCGGGGCTCGCGGGGCTCGCCGGCTGCGCCCTGTCGCTGATCGGTTCGGTCGGGCCGACCACCGGGCAGAACTATATCGTCGACTCCTTCATGGTCGTGGTGCTGGGCGGCGTGGGCCAACTCCTCGGCACCGTCGTCGGGGCGCTGACCATCGGCGAGGCGCACGCGTTGATCGAATACTTCACTTCCTCCAGCGCCGCCAAGGTGGCGGTGTTCACGATGATCATCCTGTTCCTGCAGGCGCGCCCGGCGGGACTGTTCCCGTCGGTCGGCAGGGTCCTGGACTAGGCCGCGCATGGATGCCCTAGCCGCCCCCGTCTCCGCAGTGCACGCAAAGCGGCGAATGCCGCTGCTGCTGGCCGCCTTGGTGCTGATCGGCGCCGCCGCCGCCCCGCTCTACCTGCACCAGACCCCCCTCAACCTGCTCGGCCAGTTCCTCGCGCTCGGCATCCTGGCGGTGGGGCTGGATCTGATCTGGGGCTACGCGGGCATCCTGAGCCTGGGCCAGGGCGTGTTCTTCGGTATCGGCGGCTACCTCATGGCCATGTATCTCAAGATGCAGGGCCTGCAACCCGGGCAGTTGCCGAACTTCATGACCTGGAGCGGGGTGACCTCGCTCCCCCTGATCTGGCATCCGTTCGAGAGCTTCCCGCTGACGCTGATACTGGTGCTTACCGTGCCGGCCCTGTTGGCCTATCTGTTCGCCGCCCTGGTCTTCCGCAGCCGCATCCGGGGGGTCTATTTCGCCATCATCACGCAGGCGCTTGCGGTGGCGGTCTCCACGCTCTTCGTCAATCAGCAACAGTTCACCGGCGGAAGCTCCGGACTCACCGGCTTCAAGACCATCCTGGGCTACTCCTTCTACGCGCGCGCCACTCAGACGGCGTTCTACGAGGTGACGGTGGCGGTCCTCGCCGCGGTCTTCGCGCTGGCGTGGTACCTGACCCGGTCGCACTTCGGCGTACTGTTGCGCGCCGTACGCGACGGCGAGAACCGTCTGCGCTTTCTCGGCTACAACCCCACCGTGTACAAGGCGTTCGTTTTCGGTCTGGCGGGCCTGTGCGCGGGCCTCGCCGGGGCGCTCTATGTCCCGCAGAACGGAATCATCGCGCCCGGCATGCTCGGCATGGTGCCGTCCATCGAGATGGTGATCTGGGTCGCGGTCGGCGGTCGCGGCACCATCATCGGGGCGCTTGTCGGCACCCTCGTGGTGAGCTACGCCAAATACTATCTCAGCAGCGCCTATCCCGACTTCTGGCTGTTCCTGATCGGGACGTTGTTCATTGTGGTGGTATTGTTCTTTCCGCGAGGACTCATGGGGCTGGCCGAACTCGCCGGCCGCGCCGTGCGGCGTGCGACATCATGATCAGGGCGGGCGAATCGGTACTGGAGGTCAGCGACCTGGTGGTGGAGTTCGACGGCTTCCGGGCGTTGGACCGTCTGAGCTTCGTGCTGTACGCGGATGTGCTCACGGTGGTTATCGGTCCCAACGGGGCCGGCAAGACCACCTTCCTCGACGTCATAACCGGGCGCACCCGTGCAGGCAGCGGGTCGGTCCGTTTCCTGGGCCGGGATACGACGGATCTTTCGGATTACCGCATCGCACGCCTCGGGATGGCCCGCAAGTTCCAGGCCCCGAGCGTGTTTCCGGACCTGACCGTCCGGGACAATCTGCGGGTCGCCGCGACGCCCGCCAAGGGGTTGTGGACGGCGCTGAGGGGGCGGCTGGCGCCCCGGACGCGTGAGACGATCGAACACTCCCTGGATATCACCGGGCTGGGTCCGCTCGCGTCCAGTCCGGCGCTCGTGCTGTCCCACGGCCAGCGCCAGTGGCTGGAGATCGGGATGGCGCTTGCCATGCAGCCGCGCCTGCTGCTGCTCGACGAGCCGGTCGCCGGTATGACGCCCGACGAGGTGGAGCGTACCGCCGAGCTGCTCCAGGAGATCGCCCGCCGGCGTTCGGTGCTGGTGGTGGAACACGACATGGGATTCGTGCGGCGGATCGCGCAGCGGGTCTGCGTGTTTCATCAGGGTCGGCAACTGGTCGAGGGTTCCTTCGAGCGGGTCAGCGGTGACCGGCGCGTTCGGGAGGTCTATCTCGGGGTCGAGACCCCATGAGCGGGGCGCTGCTCGAGGTCGAGGGATTGAGCACCGGCTACGGCAGCGCCACCGTGGTGCGCCGTGCCGGATTGGAGGTTCGGGAGGGCGAAGTCACCTGTCTGCTCGGGCGCAACGGCGTCGGCAAGACCACGTTTCTAAAGGCCGTGATGGGGCTGCTACCCGCCTGGGAAGGCACGGTGCGCTTTCGCGGCGAAGACCTCACGCACGCCCCCGCCTACCGCCGCGCGCGGTTGGGTTTCGCCTACGTCCCCCAGGGGCGCGAGATCCTGCCGCAACTCAGTGTCGAGGAGAACATCCGGCTCGGCGGATTCGCCTGCGCCGAGTCCGCTCCCGGCATCCCGGACGAGATCTTCGCCTACTTCCCGGGGTTGCGGACCATGCTGCGGCGCCGCGCCGGAAACCTCTCGGGCGGGCAGCAGCAGCAACTGGCATTCGCACGGGCGCTGATGGCACGCCCGCGCCTGTTGCTCCTCGACGAACCCACCGAGGGTATTCAGCCCAACCTGGTAGAGGACATCCGGCGCGCGATTCTCGCCATGAACCGGGAACTCGGCCTGACCGTGCTGCTGGTCGAGCAGAAGATGGCATTCGTGCGCTCGGTGGCGCAACACTATTACGCCATGGATCGGGGCGCGGTGCTCTCCCATGGCTCGATGGCCGAACTGGACGATGCGACGGTGCGCCGTTATCTCGAAGTGAGCTGATCCCGGTTCGGGGCGCACCAGGACCGGACGCGCCGCACCCGCGTCGGTGCTATGAGGCTATAATGATTCGCCGCGGCGAGCCGGTTTTCCCCGGCGGATGCGGGCCTTGTATATCGGGCCTCGCGCGCGGTGGGCGTGACGCGAACATTGCTTTTTCCGCACCGGGCCGCGCACCGCGAGGGTCGCGAACGGCCCTCGGAGGGCGCGGCGCATGTCGGCGACGGTATCATCGGGTTGGCGTGCGCACCTGGACCTCGGTTTCGAGTTGCGCCGGGTGAACGGTTGTTCGCGGACGGTGCTGATACGTCGCAGGCACCGGGGGCCGCTCATGGTGCAGCGCCCGCTGTACCCGGAAGGCGCGGTGTGCCACTCGCTGCTTTTGCACCCGCCCGGCGGGATGGTGGGCGGGGATTCGCTGGAACTGGACGTCTCCTGCGGGCCCGGGGCGCAGGCCCTTCTGACCACGCCCGGCGCGGCGAAGTGTTACCGCAGCGCCGGCGCGCAGGTCCGGGTACGCCAGCGGCTGCGTGTGGACCACGGGGGCGGCCTCGAATGGTTGCCCCAGGAGTTGATCGTCTACGAGGGTGCGGTGCTGGAGGCTGCAACCCGGGTGGATCTGGCGCGCGACGCGCGGTTCCTGGGCTGGGAGATCGTCTGCCTGGGCCGTCCCGCGGCGGGCGAGGGTTTCGCCCGCGGGCGGTTTACGCAGCGCTTCGAGATTCGGCGTGCCGGCGCGCCGCTGCTCGTGGAGCGGCTGAGCGTGCCGGGAGGCGATGTGCTGCTCGAGGAACCCTGGGGACTGGGCGGCTCAACGGTGAGTGCGATCCTGATCGCGACGCCGGCGGATGCGGCGTTGCGCGACGTGGTACTGGGCGCGTCGGGCGCGGAGCCGGGATTCTCCGCGACGCTGCTCGACGACCTGCTCGTATCCCGTTACCTCGGGACGCGCGGCGACGTCGCGCGGGCCTGTCTGGAAGCGGCATGGGGCGCGATTCGCAAGCCCCTGTTCGGGCGGGAAGCGCGGCGCCCGCGAATCTGGAACACCTGAACCCGGGCCGTCGAATCGGTACCGGCAAAGCGAATCAGGAGGGCGAGTCGTGGATCTCACTCCACGGGAAAAGGACAAGTTGCTGCTCTTCGCGGCGGGATTTCTGGCAGAGCGCCGCAAGGCCCGCGGTGTGCGCCTCAATTACCCGGAAGCCGCGGCCTACATCAGCGCCGCGGTGCTGGAGCGGGCGCGCGACGGCGCCGGCGTTGCGGAGCTGATGGACTACGGCGCCACCCTCCTGACCCGGGAAGACGTGATGGAGGGAATACCGGAGATGTTGACCGAGGTGCAGGTGGAGGCCACTTTCCCGGACGGGACCAAGTTGGTCACCGTGCACAATCCAATCCCGTAGACCCGCCGCGCGGGCGCATAACGACGGAGGTGGCCATGATCCCGGGAGAATATTGGGTTGCGGAGGGTGAAATCGTCCTCAACCGGGGACGTGACACCCTCGACCTGACGGTCGCCAACACCGGTGATCGCCCGATCCAGGTCGGATCCCACTATCATTTCCAGGAGACCAACGGGGCCCTGTCGTTCGATCGCGAGGCGGCGCGCGGATTTCGCCTCGATATCCCCGCCGGCACCGCGGTGCGCTTCGAACCGGGCCAGGAGCGACGGGTCCGGCTGGTCGCCTACGCCGGCGCACGCCGCGTGCTGGGGTTCCAGGCACGGGTGATGGGCGGACTGGAGGAGGATTGATGGCACGCATTTCGCGTCGCGCCTATGCCGAGATGTTCGGCCCCACCGTCGGGGACCGCGTTCGCCTGGCCGATACCGAACTGGTGATCGAGGTCGAAGCCGACGCCGCGACATACGGGGAGGAGGTGAAGTTCGGGGGCGGAAAAGTGATCCGGGACGGGATGGGCCAGAGCCAGCAGGGCGCGCCCGTCGCCGTCGACACGGTGATTACCAATGCCTTGATCGTCGATCATTGGGGAATCGTGAAGGCCGATATCGGGATCCGGGCCGGGAGGATCGCCGGGATCGGCAAGGCCGGCAACCCGGACATTCAGCCCGGGGTCGATATCGTGATCGGGCCGGGCACGGAAGCGATCGCGGGCGAGGGCCTGATCGTCACCGCCGGCGGGATCGACGGCCACATCCATTTCATCTGCCCGCAGCAGATCGAAGAGGCGCTCATGTCGGGTGTCACCACCATGCTGGGGGGAGGGACCGGTCCCGCCACGGGCACCAACGCCACGACGTGTACGCCCGGCGCCTGGAATCTGCATCGCATGTTGCAGGCCGCCGAGGGGTTTCCCGTAAACCTCGGTTTTCTCGGGAAGGGCAATGCCAGTCTGCCCCACGCCCTGCGCCAGCAGGTCGAGGCCGGTGCAATGGGACTGAAGCTGCACGAGGACTGGGGCACCACCCCCGCGGCGATCGACTGCTGTCTGTCGGTGGCCGAGGAATACGACGTCCAGGTGGCCATCCACACGGACACGCTGAACGAATCGGGATTCGTGGAGGATACGCTGGCGGCCTTCAAGGGGCGGGCGATTCATGCCTATCACACCGAGGGGGCGGGCGGCGGCCACGCGCCGGATATCATCCGCGCCTGCGGGCAGGCGAACGTCCTTCCTTCGAGCACCAACCCGACGCGGCCCTACACCGTCAACACGGTGGACGAGCACCTGGACATGCTCATGGTCTGTCACCACCTGGATCCGGGGGTCGCCGAGGACGTGGCCTTCTCCGAATCGCGCATTCGCCGCGAGACCATCGCCGCCGAGGATATCCTGCACGATCTCGGGGCGTTTTCCATGATCGCCTCCGATTCGCAGGCCATGGGCCGCGTCGGGGAGGTCATCATGCGCACCTGGCAGACCGCCCACAAGATGAAGGTCCAGCGGGGCCCGCTGGTCGGCGATTCGGCGCGCAACGACAACCTCCGGGTGCGCCGTTATATCGCCAAGTACACGATCAATCCCGCGATCACGTACGGGATCGCGCACGAGGTCGGTTCGCTGGAGGTCGGCAAACTGGCCGACATCGTGCTGTGGCGGCCCGCCTTCTTCGGCGTCAAGCCGTCGCTGGTGATCAAGGCGGGTTTGATCGTCGCCGCCCCCATGGGCGACCCCAACGCCTCGATCCCGACCCCGCAACCGGTGCACTATCGTCCGATGTTCGCGGCCTTCGGCGGTGCACTCCCGGCCACGTGCCTGACCTTCGTCTCGCGCGCCGCCTACGAGACGGACCTCGGCGCCCACCTCGGCCTGGCCAGGCGCCTCGTCCCGGTGGCCGATACCCGTACGATCGGAAAGAGGGATATGGTGTTGAACGACTACCTGCCCGAAATCGAGGTCGACCCCCAGACCTATGAGGTACGCGCCGACGGTCAGTTGCTGACCTGCGAACCCGCCACGGAGCTGCCGCTCGCGCAGCGCTATTTCCTGTTCTGATATGGGCGACGTACGGTCAATGCCGGACCTGCGGCTGGTGGAACGTCTGGCGCCCGGGACGGCACCCCCCGCCGCCGTCGAGGCCACGGTTACGCTGAGATTCGACGAGCGCCGGCGCAGCCGGTTGCCGGTCCATCTCGACGACGGGCGCGCGGCGGCCCTGTTGCTGCCGCGCGGGACGCGGTTGCGGGGGGGCGATCGGCTGCGTGCCGAGAACGGCATCCTGGTGGCCGTGCGTGCGGCGGTCGAGCCGGTATCGACCGCGCGTGCGCAAGACCCGCTGCTGCTGGCGCGCGCCTGCTACCATCTGGGCAACCGCCACGTCCCCCTGGAGATCGCGGTCGACTACGTCCGCTATCTGCACGATCACGTGCTCGATGGGATGCTCGTTCAACTCGGTCTGATCGTGGTCTCCGAGAGCGTCCCGTTCGAGCCGGAGGCCGGGGCGTTCCAGGGGGGGCACGCCCACACCCATGACCGCTGAACCGGAGTGCGATGCGGCGCGCGCACGCCTGTGGCAGTTGATCAGCCCGGCGCTCCCGGTGGGGGCCTATGCCTATTCCCAGGGACTGGAGTTCGCGGTACACGCCGGTTGGGTGCGCGACGAGGCGGGTGCCGGTGCGTGGATCCGGGGGCACCTCCACCATGGACCCGCGCTCGCCGATGTGCCGGTGCTGGGACGCTGCCACGAGGCGTGGTGTGCGGGCGACGCAGACTCGGCGCACCGCTGGAGCCGGTGGCTGCTCGCGAACCGTGGCGCGGCGGAACTGCTCGCCGAGGACCGCCAGATCGGTGCGTCCCTGGCGCGCACGTTGGCGGTCCTCGGACTCGACGAGGCGGCCGCGTGGGTCGGGTCGCCGGACGCGAGCTTCGCCTGCCTGTTCGCGTTGGCCGCGGCGCGCTGGGGGATCGATCCCGAGGCTGCGGCCACCGGTTATCTCTGGGCCTGGGCGCAGAATCAGGTGTCCGCGGCGGTGAAGTTGGTGCCGCTCGGGCAAAGTGCCGGCCAGCGACTGCTGTTCGCCATCGGCAATGAGGTCGGAGCGATCGCCCGCCACGGGCTCGTGCTCGATGACGAGGCGATGGGCGCGTGCGCGCCGGGGGTGGTGACGGCGGCCGCCCGGCACGAGAGACAATACAGCCGCCTGTTCCGGTCCTGATAACGGACGGTCCGGGAGGCTCTGGAAAGAGGCGCCTTCGATGAGCCAACACCAGGTCCTGCGCGTAGGGATCGGCGGTCCCGTGGGTTCCGGGAAGACCGCCCTGATCGACCGCCTGTGCAAGCGCCTGAGCGCGCATTATCAAGTGGCGGTGGTGACCAACGATATCTATACGAAGGAGGACGCCGAGTTTCTGGTCCGCAGTCGTGCGCTGGCGCCCGAGCGGATCATGGGCGTGGAGACCGGCGGCTGCCCGCACACGGCGATCCGCGAGGACGCCTCCATGAACCTGGCGGCGATCGATGAGATGGAGCGGCGCTTCGCGGGCCTGGACCTGATATTCGTCGAGAGCGGCGGCGACAATCTGAGCGCCACCTTCAGCCCGGAATTGGCGGACGTGGCGGTGTACGTCATCGATGTGGCGGCCGGGGACAAGATCCCGCGCAAGGGCGGGCCCGCCATCACGTGCTCCGACCTGCTGGTGATCAATAAAATCGATCTCGCCCCCCAGGTGGGTGCGTCATTGGAAGTAATGGCCCGCGATGCGCGGCGCATGCGCGGTGATCGCCCGTTCCTGTTCACCAACCTGAAGAGCGGGGAGGGCCTCGAAGAGGTGGAAGCCTTCCTGCTGCGCGCGGGGATGTTGGAGTCGGGGGCGGGTTAGCCCGGCCGGGGTGGCGGGGCCGGATCGTTTCCGGGTCTCGCGTACCCCGGTGCCCATACCACCCCGGTCGTTCAGGCGGACGGCCTCTTCCGTGTCGGGGGTCGCCCCCGATTTTCCGCTTTCCATGGCCGCCGGGTTCTGCTTCAATCCGCCGCTATGCGGACGGTTCGTTGGTTTCGGTGGGCGGTGGTACTGCTGGCGGGGTCCGGCGCCGCGGCGGCCGCGGCGCCTCCTCCCGCGCTCCCCGCATTGCACCGGCTCCAGGCGCGGCTCGGCGTCGCCACGAGCGCGCTGGTCGTGCGACTCGACGAGCATCGGACGCTGGCGGCGATCGATCCGAAAACGCGACTGATCCCGGCATCGCTCACCAAGCTCTATACGGCCGCGGCGGCGCTGCATCGTTGGGGCCCCGACCATCGTTTCGTGACGCGCCTGGCATACCGGGGCCGGATCGCGGCCGGCGTGCTGCACGGTGATCTCGTGTTCGTCGGCGCCGGCGATCCCGGGCTGACGTGGGATTCGCTCTGGGAACTGGCGGCGGGTGCCGCCGCCCAGGCGGGGTTGCGCCGTGTCCGGGGCGACCTCGTGGTCGACCAGTCGCGGCTCGGCGCGGTCCCGTGCGCCACCTCGGACCGCTGTCGTGCGCTGCACGGTTCCGATCACGCCTACAACGCACCGCTCTCCTCGGCGGGCGTGAACTACGGGGCGTGGTGCGTCTGGGTCCGTCCGGCGCCGGCCGCGGGACACCGGGCCGCGGCCGGCCTCTGTCCGCCGGTGGTCCCGGGTACCGCATTGGTCGGGGGGGTGCGCACCACCGCACGCGGATACGGTGCGCACGTGGAGTTGTGGCGGACCACCGAGGCCGGCGTGGATACCCTGCACATCGGCGGTGCCGTGTCCGCGGCCCTGCCTACGGGTCGCTACTACGTCTCGGCCTCCGATCCGGCGCGCCTGACCGGCGTGCTCCTGCGCTCGCTGCTGGCCGCCCGGGGCGTCCGCGTCGACGGCCGCGTCCGGGTGGTCTCCCATCCGCTCGCGAATCTCGAGCCGCTGGTCGCCGTGAAGGGTCCGACGCTCGGACACGAGATCAGCGTGATGATGCACTACAGCAACGACTACATGGCCGATGTCCTGGCCCTGGACTTGGTGCGCGAGCGGGCGGGGGACGCCGATCCGCCGCTGCTGGCGGATGCCGGCGCGGCCCTCGGGCGTTTCGCCGCCGCGATGGACCGCGCCGCGCGGATTCCGGGCGCCGCGCCGCGCGGGACGCCGGTGATCGCCAGCGGCAGCGGGCTCACACCGGCGAACCGGCTGTCGGCGGACGACGTGGTGGCGCTGCTCACGCGCATGTACCACAGCCCGGCCCTGTTCCCGTCGTATCTGGCCGCACTGTCGGTCCCGCGCGGGGCGCCGATGCGCATGCTCCGCGGCGGAAATCGGGTCTGGCTGACGCAGACCGCGGTCAAGACCGGGTCCATGAACGAGCCGGTGTCGGTGCTCGGCGTGGCCGGTTACTTCCGCACCCGCGACGGCGGATGGGGTGCCTTCGCCGTGCTCGTCAACGGCACCCGGCGGCGACCCCACTTCGCCTGGTACCAGGCCATGGCGGCCATCGAGCACGACATCGCGCGTTTGGCCGCGGCTCGTTGAAAACCGGACCACGCGCGCACCGCGTCACCGGGCCGGCGACCCCCGTGGCCCACGGTCAAGGTTCAGACGCGATCCGGTGTGCCGAGGGGAAGCGGTAAGGCGCCGGCGAGCCGGGCGCCGAGAACGGATTTCGCGCACGGCGCCGGGGCGTAACGCGACACCGGGGGCTCCCCGCACCCGCAACGACGACCGGCCGCAGCGCAAACGATGATCTTGGCGGCGCGGCCTGGCTTTGCCTGGATCGGGGCGCGCGGCCGGGTTATACTGCGCGGTCCGTTGGCTCAAGGCCGCCGCACCGCGGTCGATGCCGATTTCACCCCTTACCTGATCATCGCCGCGCCCCATCCGGCATGGGCGCGCCCGGAGTCCTCATGGCCCGTATTCTTGCGCGCCTGCTGTTGGCGCTTGGGGCGCTGCTCAGCGCGAACGCCCTCGCCACCGCTCACGTTTCACCGCCGTCCGGCACCGAAGTCCTGCCCCTGGCTGGGATCACCAACGATCGCGATGCCGGCCTCAGCCGCCTCGCCCTCATCGTGAATGCCCGGGATGCGGTGCGCGCGATCGCCGTCGAAACGCGCCATGCAGCGGGTGACGGGGCGGACAAGGTCACGCGGCGCGTCTATCCATTGCGGCGGATCGAAAGCCGTCGGGGCGTAGTCCTCGGACGGGGGCGGGGGGTCGATGCGATCCTGCTCCGCGGGCGCATCGATTCGCGCACCGGGCGTGGTGTGCTGATGATCCGCTACCTCGCCAACGGCTTGCTCATGAATTACCACGAATGCCGGATCGAGCTCGACCGCGTGGGCCGGCGCGGGTGGCGGCTGGTGAACGCCTACAACGGGCGGCCGATCCACATGATCCGGGTGAAGACCTGGATGCTCGGCATCGCCACGCTGGAGAACGTCTGCCCGGGCACCGTCCGGAATTGACGCAGGCGCTCAGAGAAGCACGGTCCCGGCGAGTCCCGCCATCACCAGAAGCAGAGAGGCGGCCTCGACCGCGCCGCCTCGTGCCGCATAGCCGACCGTGTAGCCAACAATGACCAGCCACGCTGCGCTACGTCTGTAGACCGATCGCATTGCGAACGCCTCGAAACCGGGGACAGACCACGGTTTCCGGTCCTCAATCAGTCAGTCGCCGCGGCCGCCCCGCCTTTCCGGGAGCGACGGGAAACCGTGGTCTGTCCCCTAAATTGGTGCGCCCGACAGGATTCGAACCTGTGACCTTCGGCTTCGGAGGCCGACACTCTATCCAACTGAGCTACGGGCGCGGGACGCTAGAGGATACCCCGACGTCGGTGTCAGCGTCCAGGTCAGGGGTCAGGCTTGACTTATGGGTATTCGCTGTTCTGGAACCGGAAGGCTCGGCGCTGGCCGATTTGGCTCCGCACTTGGGACGGGAACGGTCCGGGCTCGGTCAAGACGCTGACCGTTGCATCAGTTGGCAACCGGGGGCGCCCGGGATCGAAGAACGGCTTGATAGCAGAGTAGAGGGAGCCTTTGCGAATACCCATAAGTCAAGCCTGACCCCGCGGTGGGGCGCGGTCGAGGCGCCGGTAGCCGATGGCCTCGGTGAGATGGGTGGTGCGGATCTCGGCGTCGCCCGTCAGGTCGGCGATGGTGCGCGCCACCTTGAGCACGCGGTGGTAGGCGCGCGCGGACAGGCCCAGGTACTCGATCGCCCGGCTGAGCAGCTGCCGGTCCTCCGGCTGCAGCGCGCACCATCGGTCGACCTCCGGGTTTCGCAGCGCCGCGTTCGGCTTGCCGGTACGTGTCAATTGCCGGGCGCGGGCCCGGCTCACGCGCTGGCGCACCGCCGCGGACGACTCGCCGTCCGGTGGGCCCAGCAACTGGTCCTGCGCCAGGCGCGGCGCCTCCACGTGCAGGTCGATACGATCGAGCAGCGGGCCGGAGACGCGCGCGCGGTAGCGCTGCACCTGCTCCGCCGTGCATCGGCAGCGACCGAGGGGGTCGCCCAGGTAGCCGCAGGGGCAGGGGTTCATCGCCGCGATCAGTTGAAAGCGCGCCGGGAAGTCCGCTTGGCGCGCCGCCCGCGAGATGGTGATGCGGCCCGATTCCAGGGGTTCGCGCAGTACCTCGAGTACGCGCCGGTCGAACTCCGGCAATTCGTCGAGGAACAATACGCCGTGGTGCGCCAGCGAGATCTCGCCCGGGCGCGGGTTGCTGCCGCCGCCGACCAGGGCCACGCCGGAGGCGGTGTGATGGGGTGCGCGGAACGGGCGCCGGCGCCAGGTGGCCGGCACGAAGCCCTGATGGCTCACCGATGCGATGGCCGCGCTCTCCAGGGCTTCGTTTTCCTCCATGGGCGGCAGGATGCCCGGGAGGCGACTCGCCAGCATCGATTTGCCGGTACCCGGCGGGCCGATCAGCAGCAGGCTGTGCCCGCCGGCGGCGGCGACCTCCAAGGCCCGCTTGGCATGGTACTGGCCGCGCACTTCCGCCAGATCTTCCGTGCACGGGGCCTGATCGGCCCATGCCGGGCGCCGGTGCGGCGCGAGCGGGCGGGTACCGGCGAGGTGCGCGCAGACCTCCAGCAGGTGCCCGGCCCCGAGGACGGTCAGTCCCGAGGCCAGGGCCGCCTCCTCGGCGTTGGCGGTCGGCGTCATCAGTGTGCGGCCGGCGGCGCGCGTCTGGAGAGCGGACGGGAGTACCCCGCGCACACTGCGCAACTCGCCGGTCAGCGCCAGTTCCCCGAGGAATTCATAGTCGGCGAGCGGGGCGGAAGGGATCTGTCCCGAGGCGGCCAGGATCGCGACGGCGATCGCCAGATCGAATCGTCCCCCCTCCTTGGGCAGATCCGCAGGCGCCAGGTTGATGGTGATCCGCCGTGCCGGAAACTCGAAGGCGCTGTTGACCACCGCGCCCCGTACCCGATCCTTGCTCTCGCGGACCGTGGTCTCGGGCAGTCCGACCAGCGTCAGGCCCGGCAGGCCGTTGCTGAGGTGCACCTCTACGGTGACGCCCGGGGCGCTCACGCCCTCCTGGGCACGGCTGTAGGCGACCGCTAGGGCCATCGGCTTCCCTTCCCGGTTTTCAGGGGCGTGCCTCCGGCGTCGCCCGGCGGTTTACCCCGGCGGGGGTTCCTGTCCCCGCCGTTCCAGCTCGGCGACCCGCGCCTCCAGCGCCTCGAGCTTCTCCCGCGTACGCGCCAGGACGTCCGACTGGACGTCGAATTCCTGCCGGGGCACCAAGTCCAGGCGCGCGAAGGCGGCCTGCAGGCCCGCACGCAGGTTCTTCTGCAGATCTTCCTGAAATCCGCGCACCGCGGGGGGCACCGCTTCCGCGAGCCGGCGGGCCAGGTCGTCGAGGGTCTTGGGGTCCATATCGATCGCTTCCGCTGGAACTTCAGCATCCTAGTGTACGCCAAGGTGCGCGGAGCTGTCCCGCCGCTCGGCGACGCAGCGCGCACCATTTTTGTGCGCGCCGTCGTGCAGGCCGCCCCATGGCGGTGCCTCCCACTGCGGGCCGATATCCTGAAGTATTGCAACCCATTGTTATTGTGCGCGAACTACGGCTGGCACGGGATCTGCAAAGCAAGGCCCACGTGCCGCGCTGTGTGCGGCCGCACCGCCTGATGAAATTCCCGGGCGTGGAATCCAACGATCGTGTAGGGGGACCAGCTTATGATGCGCATTGCCCGAACCTGTTCCACTCTGGCTGCGGCTGCCGGCCTGCTCGTCGCGGTGTCCGCCCACGCTGATCTCACGGCCAATACCGGCGCGACCTCCGACTATGTCTGGCGGGGTACGACCCAGACCGAAAGCGGTGCCGCCATTTCCGGGGGTATCGACTATTCCCACTCCTCCGGCTTCTACGTAGGAACCTGGACCTCCAACGTGTCGTTCCCGTCGAGTTCGACGGCGAGCGGGGCGTGCACCGCTTCTCTCAACTGCACTGCGACGGTCACGGTTCCATCATCGATCAAGGCGCAGGAAGTCGACCTATACGGCGGCTTCAGCAAGACCTTCAAAGGCGTCGGTATCGATCTCGGCGTTATCAAGTACCTCTACCCGCAGAGTGCCGGTCTGAACTGGACGGAATTTTCCGCGGGGCTGAGCTACGGTCCGTTCAGTGCGGCGGGGCATTTCACCAACGACGTCTTCGGGTCCCGCACCAACGCCCAATACTACGAGGTCGCGGTCAGCTATCCGCTGCCGCTCGGCAAGGGCCTGACGGTGGGCGCGCACATCGGGCGCTACCACTTCGACAATCCCACGGCGGCGACCTTCGACAGCTACACCGACTTCAACGCCAGCCTGACCAAGAGCGTGGGCAATCTCGGCGACTTTGCGATCACCGTCAGCGACACGACCCTGAACAGCAGCTCCGTCGACGGAAAGCCCAAGCTGTTCGTCAACTGGACCAAGAGCTTCGATCTCTGATCCCGCACGGCGGGCCTGCGCCCCGGGCCGGTGCGAATGGAGGAATTTCAAATGAAATTAGTCACCGCAGTCATCAAGCCGTTCAAGCTGGACGACGTGCGCGAGGCCCTCTCCGACATCGGGGTGCAGGGCATCACCGTCACCGAGGTGAAGGGCTTCGGGCGCCAGAAGGGCCATACCGAACTCTACCGCGGCGCCGAGTACGTGGTCGATTTCCTGCCGAAGGTGAAGGTGGAGGTGGCCGTCGACGACGCACTACTCGAGCGGGTCATCGACGCGGTTCGCAATTCGGCCCAGACCGGCAAGATCGGCGACGGCAAGATCTTCGTCTACAACCTGGAACAGGCGATCCGCATTCGTACCGGCGAAGCCGGCACCGATGCGCTCTAGGACCTGGGGGAGGAGTTCGATCATGAAAATACGTAAGTACGCGGGCATCGGTGGCGCCTTCGCCGCAGTGGCTCTGCTGTTGCCGGCCCTCGCGCTGGCGGGCACCACCAAGCTCAATACGGGTGATACCGCCTGGATGCTCACTTCCACCGCCCTGGTGTTGTTCATGACCATCCCGGGGCTGTCGCTGTTCTACGCGGGCATGGTTCGCACCAAGAACGCCATGTCGGTGATGATGCAGTGCTTCGCCATCACCTGTCTGGTGACTCTGCTGTGGGTGATATACGTCTATGGTCTCGCCTTCGGAAACGGCGGCTCCATGCAGCAGTGGATCGGCGGATTCGGCAAGGCGTTCATGGCGGGCGTCGGGCGCAACACGCTGAGCGGGACCATCCCCGAGACGGTGTTCTTGATGTTCCAGCTCACCTTCGCCATCATCACGCCGGCGCTGATGGTCGGTGCCTTCGCCGAGCGCATGAAGTTCTCCGCGATGCTCTGGTTCATAGGGTTGTGGCTGACCTTCGTCTACGCGCCTATCGCACACTGGGTGTGGGGCGGCGGCTGGCTGGGCAATCTCGGTGCGCTGGACTTCGCCGGCGGTACGGTGGTGCATATCAATGCCGGTATCGCCGGCCTGATGGCGGCGCTGGTCATGGGCAAGCGCAAGGGCTACCCGGGTACCGCGATGCCGCCTCACAGCCTGATGTTGACCGTGATCGGGGCCGGCATGCTGTGGGTGGGTTGGTTCGGCTTCAACGCCGGGAGCGAACTGGCCGCCGACGGCACCGCGGGCATGGCCATGGTCGTCACCCAGATCGCCACCGCCGCCGCGGCGCTCACCTGGATGTTCAGCGAGTGGCTCGCCCACGGCAAGCCGAGCGTATTGGGCATCGTCTCCGGTGCGGTGGCGGGGCTTGTCGCCATCACCCCGGCGTCGGGCTTCGTCGGTCCCATGGGCGCCATCGCCATCGGCTTCGCCGCCGGGCTGGTGTGCTACCTGGCCGTTGCCAAACTCAAGCCGGTTATGGGCTATGACGACGCGCTCGATGCCTTCGGGGTGCACGCCATCGGCGGCGCGATCGGCGCCATCCTCACCGGCGTGTTCGTAGTCAAGGGGCTGGGTGGGGCCGGTCTGGCCGAGGGCATGACGATGGGCAGTCAGGTCGGGATTCAGGCCGTCGCGGTGATCTCGACAGTGGTCTACGACGCCATCGTCAGCCTCATCCTGCTCAAGATCGTCGATGTCTTCATCGGTCTGCGCGTGTCCGAGGAGGCCGAGACGGATGGGCTGGATATCGCGCTGCATGATGAGCGCGGCTACAACCTCTGATCCCGGGCGTATGCCCTCTCTCCCTGCGGGCGCTTCGGCGCCCGTTTTTTTTGCGTGCATTCTTCCTGTGTGTTTAAACTCGCGTTGGCGGTACGTGTAACTTTGACTATAATGAGGTAGCTTTCGGTGGTCGGTTTGCACCGAAATTTTGTGTACGCGCGTCCGTGAAGGTCGGTCGCACACCTGGATGTATGTGGCGGTCCAGAGGGGGCGCACCGGATCTGGAGTCCATGACCGTGCCGCGATCCGCCGGGCCGACCGCCCTACCGGAAGGCCGCGCCCCGGAGCCCGGGCGCCTGTGGCGCCGGGTCACCCTGCTGTTCGTCAGCGGCGGTGTGCTGGTGCTCGCCGCGTTCGCGGTCTGGAGCTGGCGCCAGAGCTTCGATCGCATCGATTCCGAGTTGGGTATCGAAGTCGCCATGGCGGCGAACGGGGTGGACGCGATCTTCTCCGGGTTGGGCAACGACCTGACCTATCTGGGCGGGCGGTTGCCCGCGCGCGCGCAGGGCGACTTCCGGGCACGTTCCTACGCACTCCTGAAGGCCTACCAGCGTCACCATCCGATCGTGGCGAGCATGGCGCTGTTCGCGCCCGACGGGCGGATGCTGATCAACACGGCGCGTCCGTTCGGCGCGCCGTTGCCGGATACGCGCCACCATCCCGCGGTGCTGGCGAGTATCCGGGCGGCGCTGGGCGAGCACGGGATCTGGATCGGCAAGACTCAGAAGGGCCTGGTACTCGGGGCCTGGCGTATCCCGGTGCGCTACGCGGTGCGTGCGCCCGACGGGCGTCCGCGTTTCATTCTCCAGGCGAGCATGCTGCTTACGACCCTGACCCGCCACTGGCGCGCCGTACGCATGTCCTCGGATATGGCCATCGGTCTGCTGCGCCTCGACGGGTTGCACGTGGCGCGGATGCCGGCGGCCAATCCCGAGCGACTCTATACCGCGCGCATGGCCGGGCCGCTGATGCAGGTCCTCGGACGCCACCCGCATAGCGCGGGCGGGGCCTACCGGGGTCGCGTCCAGAGCGACTGGACGCAACGCATCGGCCGCTACGCGCGCCTGTCCGGGTTTCCGATGGTGGTCTACATCAGTGTGCCGGAGTCCGCCGTATGGGGCGCGTGGTGGCATGACAGCATGCCGTTTCTGGTGCTCAGCCTCCTTGGGTTGGGCAGTTACGTGGCGCTGTCCCGGGTGTTGCTGCAGCGCGAGCGCGCACACCTGCGCGAACTCGCGGCCGGCGAGCGCCACGACCCGATCACGGGGCTGCCCAACCTGCTGGCCGCACGCGAGTGGCTGGAACACCGGCTCGCCGAAGGCGTGCGTACACTCGGCCTGTTGCAGGTGCACATCGACGACTTCGCGGACGTCCACGACGCCGTCGGCGCGGGCGGTGCCCAGCGGGTTCTCCAGGAGGTGGCGCGGCGTTTGTTCGGGCGGATCTCGGACCCGCAGGCGCTGGTGGCCCATCTCGGTGTCGAACAGTACCTGGTGGGTGTTCCCGGCGCCGATCTGCTGAGGGTCCACCGCTTGGCGCGGCGGCTGCAGGAGGCCCTCAACGAGCCGCTGTTCGTGGGTGAACAGACCCTGCGCCTGAACGCCACGGTCGGGGTGAGCTGCTTCCCGGACGACGCCGACAGCGCCGATGACCTGCTGCGCGCGGTGGCCAGTGCCGCGCACTCGGCGCAGCAGGCCGGGTACGGGCAGATCGCCCTCTACGACCCCGACAACAGCCGTCGCAGCGTTGCGCGTGTCGGTTTCCAGCAGGCCGTCGAACGTGCTCTCGCCGGCGACGAATTCGTCCTGTACTACCAACCGATCATCGACCTGACTCAGCGCCGGCTGGCGGGCGCCGAGGCGTTGATCCGCTGGGAGGATCCGCAGCGCGGTCTGCTGCCGCCCGGCGAGTTCATTCCGCTCGCCGAGGCCACCGGCCGGATCTCCGCGATCGGCGAGTGGGTGGTGCGCCGCGCCTGCCGAGACCTCAAGGATTGGGAGACGCGCGGGTTGCACCTGCGGCTCTCGCTCAACCTCAGCGCCGAGGAACTGCGCAATCCGGACTATCCGCTCAGGTTGCGTCGCGCGCTGGCCGTCGCGCACGTCGATCCCTCCTCACTCGAGTTGGAGGTGACCGAGACGGCGGTGATGCAGGACGTGCAGCGCAGCGCGGCGGCGCTGCGCAGCCTGACGGAACTCGGGGTGCGCTTCGCGATCGACGACTTCGGCACCGGACATGCCTCGCTCACCTATCTCCGGCGCCTGCCGGTGCAGGTCATCAAGATCGATCGTGCATTCGTCACGGAGGTGGTCTCGAGTCCCGCGGACCGGGCGATCATAAAGGCGGTGATGGAACTCGCCCGCGGGTTGGGTTGCATCACCGTGGCCGAGGGGATCGAGACCGAGGCGCAGTACCGGTTGCTGCGCGAGTTCGGCGTGGACCGCGGCCAGGGATTCTGGATCTCGCGCCCGCTGCCGCGCGATGCGTTCGAGACACTGCTGCGCGAGCACACACAGCTTCCGCCGCAGGTCGGGGACGATGTGCCGGACGCCTCGGAACACCGTCAATAATACGGCCGAAGGCCGATCCCTTCCCCGCGCAGTCCCGATTCAGGTGAGGCTTTTGTGAGTGCCGTCGCAGTAGGGCGGGTCGTGGGTATGCTTGCAGCCGCACAAGGCGATGCGGGTCTTCTCGTGGATCTCCAGCTTCACCGGTAAGAAGCCGGTGCCCTTGTGGGAGCCGTCGCAGAACGGTTGATCCTTGGAGCGCCCGCAGGAGCACCACCAGTAGGTGCCGGGGTCCAGTTCGACCGGAAACGGACCTTTTCGGGCGATGACCGGAGTTTCCATTTTCGACCTCGCAGTGCGGCGACGGCGTACCGTTGACCTGAAACCCAGGTTACCATAGCGGATCGTTCGGGGCGCTGCCAAGCGGGCGCGCCCGAGGCGGTCGAGGAGTCCGGACCTGAACCGTCTGGAAGTCGAGTCCTTGCGCACCCCGCACCTGGAACCGGCGAGTTTCACCCTCGCGGCGGGCGAGTGCGCCGGCGTGAGCGGGCCGTCGGGAGCGGGCAAGACGCTGCTGCTGCGGGCGCTCGCGGACCTCGACCCGCACGAGGGGGAAGTGCGCCTGGACGGCGTCCCCGCGCGCCGCATCCCGCCGCCGGTCTGGCGCCGGCGGGTGGGGCTGCTGGCGGCCGAGAGCGCCTGGTGGGGCGAGCGGGTGCGGGACCACTTTCAGGGGGACCCCGCCGCCGGGCTGGAGCGGCTCGGTCTGCCGGCCGCGGCGCTCGATTGGGACGTGCGCCGGCTCTCCACCGGCGAGCGCCAGCGCCTGGCGCTGCTGCGACTTCTGGAGAACCGCCCCGAGGTCCTGCTGCTGGACGAGCCCACCGCGAACCTCGACGATGCCGGCCGCGCGTGCGTCGAGGCGTTGATTCGCGACTACCGCGAGGCGGGCGGGGTCGCCGTGGTGTGGGTGGCTCACGATACCGATCAACTCGCGCGCGTGGCCACGCACCGGCTGCGCATGGACGCGGGCCGGCTGATCCCGGTCGCGGCGTAGGCGCGCGGATGCACCTGATACACCTCACACCCCTGGATCTCGGCCTCGCCGCCCTGCTGGTGCTGGCGCTCGCGCTGTTCTCGGCGCGCGTGCATCTCGACGTGGCCCGGCCGCTCCTCATTGCAGCGTTGCGCACGACCGTCCAGCTCCTGCTCGTCGGGCTGGTGCTCAAGGCGGTGTTCGCGCGTGTGCACCTGTTGTGGATCGGCGGCATCTCGCTGGTCATGCTGCTGCTCGCCGGGCGCGAGGTGATGGCGCGTCAGCGCCGCCGGCTCGCCGGCTGGTGGGGGTTCGGCGTCGGCACCCTGTCGATGTTCGTCTCCTCCTTCGCCGTCACGCTGCTCGCGCTGACCGTCATCATCGGGCCGCAACCCTGGTATCAGCCGCAGTACGCCATCCCGCTGCTCGGGATGTTGCTCGGCAACACCATGAACGGCATCGCCATCGCCATGGATCGTCTCACCCAGGAGGCGTGGCAACAGCGCACGGTGATCGAGGGGCGCCTGTTGCTCGGTCATGACTGGGGCCGGGCGATCGGCGACATCCGCCGGGACAGCATGCGCAGCGGCCTGATCCCCATCATCAACGCGATGTCGGCCGCCGGCATCGTCAGCCTGCCGGGCATGATGACCGGTCAGATCCTCGCCGGGAGCCCGCCGGTCGAGGCGGTGAAGTACCAGATCCTGATCATGTTCCTGATCGCCGCGGGCACCGGCTTCGGCACGATGGGCGCGGTGTGGATGGGCGCACGGCGCCTGTTCGACGAGCGCCAGCGCCTGCGCCTGGACCGCCTGCATTCGTAGGCGGGCCTTGGCCCGCCGGCATTGATGGTGTTTGTAGGGCGGGCCTCGGCCCGCCGGCGATGCTGGCGAATTCCGCCGGTTCGGTGCGCGTGTCAGCGGTGTCGGCCGGGCGAGCCCGGCCCTACGGGGTGACCGCCGGCGTCGGCTAAGACCGATCCGGCTCCATCAGCGCCCTGCGGAAGAATTCCGGTGCCGCCATGCCGGCGGCATGGATCCCGGCATTGTAGTAGCGGGTCTCGAAGGGCTTTTCCCGGGCATCGTCCTCGCGGTACCCGGACAGCGGCATGTCCTTGCAGGCCATGGTGGCCGACCACCATCCGGACGGATAGACCGGCTGCGGGAAGTGCAAGGTGAGCACGTCGTGGAAGCCCGCGCCGCGCAACGCGCCGTGCATCGACCGGAGCAGTTCCATGTGCAGCAGGGGCGACTCGCTCTGGCCGATCAGGATCCCGTGTTCGCCCAGCGCACGCAGGCAGTCCGCGTAGAACGGGCGGGCGAACAGTCCCTCGGCGGGACCGATGGGATCGGTGCTGTCGACGATGATGACATCGACGCTCGCCGCCGGCGCTTCCTTCACGAAGCGGATCCCGTCGCCGAACTCCAGGCGCGCGCGCGGGTCGGCATTCGCCTCGCAGAGCCGCGGAAAGAACCGCTCCGCGACCCGCGTGACGCGCTCGTCGATCTCCACCTGCCGCACTTCCTCGACCTCGGGGTGGCGAAGCACCTCGCGCAGCGTTCCGCAGTCCCCGCCGCCGATGATCAGCACGCGGCGCGGCTTCGGGTGGGTGTAGAGCGCCGGGTGCGCCATCATCTCGTGGTAGATGAAATTGTCCCGGTCCGACAGCATGACAAAGCCGTCGATGGTCAACAGACGACCGAAGTGCTCGGTCTCGTAGACCTCGATGTGCTGATACGGGGTCTGCTCCTCGTGGATCCGGCCCGCGGCGCCGAGGCGCAGGGAGAGAGCGCTCCCGGCCTCCTCCGCGATTTCAGTAAACCAATCCTCGCCCAGCTTGCTCAATCGGTTGCTCTCCGCACCCAGGATCCCGCTCCCGGCGGATGATAGCCAGCCGCGAGGGTCCGGGGCAAGCGCGCGCGTACGACGTGTTAGCCCAAAGCAGTAATGTCCCTTCCGTCCCATTCTAAAATGCCCCCCTTTAGTTCGAGGAGGGGCGGTGATGGAGGAGAGCATTACGATGAGCGGAAAGGAGGTCGATCGGCCGGGGATCGGGAAGCGGCGGCGGAAGGAGGCGGGCGGGCAGCTCGGGCTGCGTCCGGGCGACGTGGACATGGTAGCCTGGATGAAGCGTAGCGAAATCCGGGGATGGCGTGCCGCGCTCTCCCGGATTTCGGCCTTCGGCCTGCATCCAGGCTACATGGAGCGCGGGGTCGCGGGGTCGCGGGGTCAGGCTTGACATATGGGCATTCGGGGGCCCGCGTCCGACCGGACCCGAGCCCCGGGGCGGACCCGGGAAAGAGGGTCGCTTAAATCGCGATCTTCGTTTCTATCGCCGCATAATCCGCTTGCACGCGCCATCTCCGCTGTCGAGCAACCCGGCGGCCACCCAGAGCTGGACCTCCGCGTGAACCTTGCCGTAATCGCGTCCGGGCGCCTTTGGATGCATAGGCGATCTCTGCGCCCCGGGAATGCCGATGGTCGCCTTTGCCCCGTTCGTTATCGTACCCAACGCCCGGACGCCGGGGCGATCGTAGAACAGGGAATATTTCAGGCTGTGGGCCGATGGGGGGAGAGGGGGCATTTTTGAATCGGGTCGGCATCGCGCCTGTACGGCGCGCTTGCAAGTCCCCCGGGGAGCCTCGAAACTGTGCGCCATGAGCGCTTGGGACGTGCAGGAGGCCCGCAGTACCTACAATCTTGCCCACTGGGGCGCGGGCTATTTCGACGTGGGCGGGAACGGCCATCTCCTGGTGCGGCCCAGCCGCGACCGGGACCGGGCGCCGCTGGATCTGCATGAACTCGCCTACCGCGTGCGCGACGCGGGATTGTCCTGGCCCGTCCTGGTCCGTTTCGTCGACATCCTGCACGACCGCGTGGATACGCTGGTCGATGCGTTCGCCGCCGCCACCGCGGTGGACGACTATCAGGGGTCGTTTACCGCGGCCTACCCGATCAAGGTGAACCAACAGCGCAGCGTCGTGACCGAGATCCTCGGCCACGGCGATGGCCGTGTCGGCCTGGAGGCGGGCAGCAAGCCGGAGTTGATGGCCGCGCTCGCCCTGGCGCCGTCCGGCGGGCTCATCGTCTGCAACGGTTACAAGGATCGGGAATACGTGCGCCTGGCGCTGGTCGGCCGCGACCTCGGCCACCGGATCTTTATCGTGGTCGAGAAGCTCTCCGAACTGGAACTCGTCGTCGAGGAGTCGCGCACCCTGGGGGTCGCGCCGTTGCTGGGGGTGCGGGTGCGGCTGGCGTCGATCGGCGCCGGCAAGTGGCAGAACACGGGCGGCGAAAAGTCCAAGTTCGGGCTGTCCGTGGCCCAGGTCCTGGAGGTGGTCGGGCGCCTCGGCGCGTCCGGGCTGCTCGATTCGCTGCGTCTGCTGCATTTTCACCTCGGCTCCCAGATCGCCAACATCCGCGACATCCAGCGCGGTACGCGGGAGGCGGCGCGCTGTTACGCCGAGTTGCGCGCCCTCGGCGTCCCGCTCTCCTGTGTGGACGTCGGCGGCGGTCTCGGCGTGGACTACGAGGGCACGCGCTCGCGCAGTTTCTGCTCCATGAACTACACGGTTCAGGAGTACGCGCGTAACGTGGTGCACACCCTGTGGGAGGTCTGCACCGAGTGCGGCCTGCCTCACCCGGATATCGTCACCGAGTCGGGGCGTGCCATGACCGCGCACCATGCGGTGCTGCTGACCAACGTCACCGATGTCGAGTGCGTCACCGGCGAGGAGTCCGGTGCGACGCCCGCCGAGGACGATCCGCTGATCCTGCACGACCTGTGGCGGGTCTATCAGGGCCTCTCCGGGCAGGGCCTCTCCGGGCGGTCCGCCCTCGAGGTCTACCACGACACCGCGCACTGGCTCGCGGAGGTGCAATCCATGTATACGCACGGCGTCTTGAGCATCGCCCAGCGTGCACGCGCGGAGCAACTCCATGCGGCCGCCTGCTGGAAGGTGCGGGCGCTCCTGCAGCCGGCGATCCGGGCCCACCGCGAGGTCCTCGACGAACTCAACGAGAGACTCGCCGACAAGTACTTCTGCAACCTGTCGGTGTTCCAGTCGCTCCCGGACGTCTGGGCGATCGACCAGATCTTCCCGATCGTTCCCCTGCACCGCCTCGACGAGCCGCCCGTGCGGCGCGCGGTGATCCTGGATCTGACCTGCGACTCCGACGGGCGCATCGATCACTACGTCGACCGCGAGGGCGTGGAAAGCAGCCTGCCGCTGCATGAATGGAACCCGGAGGAACCCTACCTGCTCGGCTTTTTCCTGGTCGGCGCCTATCAGGAGATCCTGGGCGACATGCACAACCTGTTCGGCGACACCGATTCGGTGAACGTCGTGCTGGACGAGGACGGCGGCTACCGGCTCGAGGACGCGCAGCACGGCGACACCGTGGATGCCCTGCTGCGCTATGTACACTTCGATCCGGACGAGCTGCGCGAACGCTACCGGGCGAAGATCCGCTCCGCGGAACTCGACGAGGCCCGCCGCACGGCCTACCGCGAGATCCTCGAGGCGGGGCTCGAGGGCTACACCTACCTGGAAGACTGAGCCCGGAAGCCCGTCGGCGGCCCGAATCCCCCGCCACCCCGCCCCGCGCCGGCTGCCGGTGTCAACCCAGCCGCCGGCGGGTCCTCTCCATCCTGGCGGCCCTCAGGTCTTCTCGACGTAATAACGGAACACGCCCCCGTCCTCGGAGACCGAAAGCAGCCGGTTTCCGGTGCGCCGGCACCAGGAGGGAATGTCGGTGCGCGTACCCGGGTCGCTCGCCACGATCTCCAGGACTTGGCCGGGGGCGAGACCCTTGATGGCCTGGTTGGTTTCGACCATGGGCATCGGGCAGCACTTGCCCGTCGTGTCCAGGGTGTCGGTGACGGCCGGTTTGTCCATCTGCGCGTCCCCCGGTCAGAAGTACTGACAGTGATCGGCCGTGGCGGCCTTCTCGTTGAGGAACCAAGCGGCCCCCACGATTCCGGACGCCTCCGGCAAGAGGTTGTTCTCATCGACGCCGAAGATGTTCGCCGCCAGGCTGCACCCGTAGAAATGGACCTTCCCGGTCTCGTGGAGCGTCGTGAGCAGTGTGTGGATGTCGTTCGGCAGGCCCGCCGCGGCGACCCGCTCGCGCACCCATTGATCGGCGTCCGCGTGGCGCCCCTCCACGCACAGCGCCTTGGCGCCGTCCTCGGTCAGGGCGCGCACCGCCCAGTTGACGAACAGCAGGTCCACCTCGGTGCCCTCCGCGGCGCTCAGGTAGGCAAAGGCGAGCGGGGTCAGGATCTTATCGTAGGCATCCTCGCGAACCACAATGGCCAATCGTTTCATGGTACCCCTCCAATAGAACGAACATTCGTTCTAATCGTAGTCCCAAAAAAATACGCCGGACACCGGCGCCTCACGCCGCCACGGCCCGCCAACTGCACACCCACACCGCCTCGAGCTGCGATGGCAATGGCTCGCGCAGCACCCGGTCGAGCCGTGCCATGATCAGCCGCATTGCCCCGCCGAACAGGCAGGTCGAGGCGATCATCGGGTCCATCGACCGGACCTCGCCGCGCTCCATTCCCTCGCGCACCATCTCGCGCATCATCGCAAACGGCTTCGACGAGCAGACCGGCGTCGCGGAGGGCAGAAACTCCCGGTGCTTGGCATAAAGCATGAACTCCATCGCCTCGGGCTCCTCTTCCGTGATCTCGAACAAGGCCTCCATCAGCGCATAACACCGGGCGCGGGTCGTGCGGTGCCGCGCCTGGATCGCCTCGATGCGTTCGACCATCTGCGCCAACAGCCCCGCATAGAGCGAACGGGCGATGTCTTCCTTGTCCCGGAAGTGGTGATAGATGGAGCCGATGCTGACGCCGGCGTGGCGGGCGATGTCGTGCACCGAGGTATTGAAATAGCCGCGCCGGGTGAAAAGCCGCAAGGCGCTCGCGAGCACCTGCTCGCGCGGGTCGGCGACGCGGTGCTTGCGGGGCATTGTCGAGGTCCGGGCCATGGGAGAAGACTAGAACGAACGTTCGTTCTAGTCAACCTCCCCGCTCGGCGACGAGGTCGGCGAGGAAGTCGACGTGGGCGGGGTCGTCGTTGAGCGCCGGGATATAGTGGAAAGATTCACCACCGGCCTCGAGGAACCGGGCGCGGTTCCAGGAGGCGATCTCCTCGAGGGTCTCCAGGCAGTCGGCGGAGAAGCCCGGGCACAGGATATCCACGCGCCTCACTCCGCGGCCCGGGAACGCACGCAGCGTCCTGTCGGTATACGGTTGCAGCCATTCCTCGCGCCCGAAGCGCGACTGGAAGGTGACCTGCCAGGCGTCTTCGGGCAGTTCCAGGGCATCGGCCGTGAGGCGTGCGGTCTCGCGGCACTGGGTCTCGTACGGGTCGCCCGCCGCGACGTAGCGCCGCGGCAGTCCGTGGAACGAGAACAGCAGCCGCTGCGCGCGCCCGTTGCGCGCCCAGTGCGTGCGCACCGACCCGGCCAGGGCGGCGATATAACCGGGCGCATCGTGGTAGTCCGCCACCAAGTGCAGTTCGGGCACCCGGCGCCAAGTGCGCAGCACGTCGGCGACCGCGTCGAAGGTCGAGCCGGTGGTGCTCGCCGAGTACTGCGGATACAGGGGCAGGATCAGCAGCCGCTCGGCACCGGCGCGGCGCAACGCCTCGAGGGCGGCGCCGATCGACGGACGCCCGTAACGCATGCCCAACTCGAGCGCCGCGACGTCGATCCCGCGCCCGGACAGCTCCGCGCGCAGCGCCTCGACCTGGCGGCGCATGATCGCCAGCAGCGGGGAACCGTCGGGGGTCCAGACCTTGCGGTAGCCCGCCGCCGCATACCGTCCGCGCAGCGGCGCGATGACGCCGTAGAGCAGGGGCAGCCAAAAGATCCGGGGCAGGTCCACGACGCGCCGGTCGGCGAGGAATGCGCGCAGATAGCGGCGTAACGCGGAGGCGGTCGGGGCGTCGGGCGTGCCCAGATTCGATACCAGTACGCCGAGCCGCGCGCCGTGGTCGGGTCGGTGTCGTCCGGCTCCGGGGTTCATCGCGGCCTCGCACCTCGGGTCGAAGGGGAAGGCGGCATTGTAGCCGCGCCGGCGCGGCCCTGTCAGATCCGGGCCTCAGGTCTCCGGGCGTCGTGCCGGCTCAGCGGTTGGCCGCGCCATGGGGTACGTGGCCGGTGGGGACGTGCTCGCGCGCCGAGTCGCAATGCCCGCGCTGGTCGTCGAAGAAGATGTCGGCGCCGAACGCCTTGAGGAACGCGCCCTTGTCCAGCCCGCCGAGGAACACCGCCTCGTCGATGCGGATGTTCCAGGCGCGCAACGTGCGGATGACGCGCTCGTGGGCGGGTGCCGAACGCGCGGTGAACAGCGCGGTGCGGATCGGCGAGTGCTCAGGCGGGTATTCCGACTGGATGTGATGCAGGGCCGCCAGGAAGTCCTTGAACGGCCCGCCCGGGAGCGGCTCGTTGGCGGCGGCGCGTTCGGATTCGCTGAACGCCGCCAGCCCCTGCGTCTGATACACGCGCTCGGCCTCGTCGGAGAACACCACCGCGTCGCCGTCGAAGGCGATGCGCAACTGCGCGCCGGGGTTCAGGCCGACCTTGGACGGCAGGATCGTGGCCGCGGCCACCCCGGTCTCCAGGGCGTGTGTGACGTCGCCGGGATCGGCGGACAGGAACAGGTGCGTCCCGAACGTGGGCACGTAGCGGTAGGGGCTCTCCCCGCCGGTGAAGGCCGCGCGGCTGATCCCCAGACCGTAGTGCTGGATGGAGTTGAAGATGCGCAGCCCCGTGTCGGCGCTGTTGCGCGAGAGCAGGACGATCTCCACCCGTGGCGCGCCCGGGTTGCGCTCGTTGAGGGCGAGCAGCTTCTGCACCAGCGGAAAGGCCACCCCGCGCTCCAGCACCTCGTTCTCGTGCTCGATCTGGTAGCGGCAGTAGGCGTCCACGCCCTTCTCGGTGAACACGCGGTGGCTGTCCTCCAGGTCGAAGAGCGCCCGGGAGGAGATCGCCACCACCAGTTCTCCGTCGAAGCTCACCGGCATCGCTGCTCTCCCTCGCCCGTCCGTCGGTCCGGCGGTTCCCGATGTCACGCTACCGGAACCCGGATCCGCGCGCCAGCGGCCCGCCGGATTCAGGGTTTCCCGGTACCGGTCGCGACGGCATCAGGTTTGCTCCGGCGCAGCCCATTCCCGCCATCCGCGCAGCAGCGGGAAGTACAGGGCGAGCCGCACGGGTCGCGCGTCGGCGCTGCGCAGCAACGCGGCGTAGCCCTCGAGCTGGTCGCGGTAGCGCTCGCGCTCGCGGTCCAGAAACGTCTCGACGTCCGCGCCCTCGTGGCCGCCGGTCTTGTAGTCGATGATCCAGCGCACGCCCTGCGCGTCGACGAAGGTGCGGTCGATGACCGCACGCCGGATCGCCCCGCCCGCCACGCCGGTCACCGCGTATTCGCTGCGCGCCTCCCGGTGCTCGTCGGAAAGAATCCAGTGCGCCCGCGGGTCCTCGCGTACCGCGACGAGTGCCGCATGCACGCGCGCGGCGGCCTCGTCGAGTTCATCGGGCGCGACGCCCAGGCGCCGCAGGGCGATGCGCCATGCGGCGCGGGCGCCCTGCAGCCGCGCGCGGTCCCACGACGCGAGTCCGTCGCGCGCCATACACCGCAGTGCGCGGTGCACGACCGTTCCGGTATGGCGCGCCGTATCCCCGGCCCACTCGAATTCGACGCCGGCGCCGGGCATCGCGCGTGCCGGAGGCGCATCGGAGCGGTCCACCGCCGCCTCGGGCGCAGGGGCCCGCCAGTCCGCGGGCAGGCGGCGCAGGATCCCGGCGGCGGTGCGCGGTGCGCTCTCGGGGAGGGCGGGCGCCCGCGTCGTGTGCGCCGCCGCCGCACGGAACTCCGATTCCACCACCGGCCAGAGCAGGGCGAGCAGGGAATCGCGCGGCGGCGCCCGCAGATCGCCGTCGTCTCCCCGGGTCCCGACCTGTCCCAGCAGGTGCAACCGGCCTCGCGCGCGGGTGGCGGCGACATACAGTACGCGCGCCGCTTCATGGCGTGCGGCGGTGACGTCCAGATCGCGCAGGTAGCGGTAGATCGGATCCTCCTGTGCGCCGTCGGCGGTGATCGGGGCGAGCAGCAGATCGGCGCCGTCGGCGCCGCGCCGTTCCGTCCAACGCAGCAGCGGGCGCGTCCCGGGCGGGGTTCCGCGCTCCAGGTGCGGGACGATCACGGTGTCGAATTCGAGTCCCTTGGCCTTGTGGATGCTCATCACCTGCAGGGTGTCGGGCGCCCGCGGGTCCGGCGGGGCGCGCAGCCCCATGACCCGTTCCTGCAACTGTTCCAGGTCCGCCAGGTCGCCGCCCTCGTCGAGTGCGTCGAGCAGTTCGAGAAACACCTCTGCGTCGCCGAGCCCGGCGCCGTCCACGCACGCGGGTCCCCACAGTGCGAGCCAAGTGCCTTCGACCCACGCCGCGAGCGGGCGGCGCTGTCGTTCGCCGAGCGCCGTCTCGAGTATCGTGGCCACCCGCTGCAGGCGCTCGCGCCCGCCTTCGCTCAGGGCGGCGCGACGTTCGGGTTCGCCCCACAGCGCCGGGACCGGCGTGTCGGGGGCGCCGCACACCAGCGCGTGCAGGTCCGCCAGTTCCAGGCCGCACCAGGGGGCGCGCAGTACCGCGAGCCAAGCGACGCGATCGGCCGGGTGCAGCAGCGCGCGGGTGAGGGCGAGCAGATCCCGGACCACCGGCCGCTCGCCCAAGGCATCGATCTCCACCGCCTGGAAGGGCAGGTCGGCGGCGCGCAGTGCCGGCAGCAGCGCGGACAGGTGACTGCGCGCGCGCACCAGCACGGCGATGCGCCCATCGGGTTCGGCGGCGCGCGTCTCCCGGATCAGGCGCACCACCTCCTGCGCCTGCGCGTCGGGGCCGGCGTCGGCGAAGGCGTGTACGCGCACCGCCGGGACCGGACCGGGGCCGTGGACCGCACTCGAGGGCCGGTAGGTCACGGCCCCGGCGAGCGCGTCCTCCACGGATGGGAACACCGACGGGAAGGCGCGATTGACCCAGTCCACCAATCCGGCCGTGGAGCGGAAGTTCGCCGAGAGCTGCAGCGGTTCGAGCGTCACCGGACCGATCCCGCGCACGCGCGCGTCCAGGTACAGGGCGACATCGGCCTCGCGGAACCGGTAGATCGACTGCATGGGATCGCCGACCACGAACAGCGTGCGCCCGTCGCCGGGGCTCCAGCCGGCGGTCAGCCGGCGCAGCAGTTCGTAGTGCGTATAAGAGGTGTCCTGGAACTCGTCGACCAGCAGGTGCCGGATCCGGTAGTCGAGCACCAGGGCGAGATCGGTGGGGGCGTCCTCTTCGCCGAGCGCCTCCACCGCCGCCTGATCGATCTCCAGGTAGTCGACCCGCCCGCGCGCCTGGAACACGATGCGCAGTTGGGCGAGTGCGAGGTGCAGCAGTTCGAACAACGCCTGCAGCACCTCCCACTGGCCGTCGTCGTAGCGCGGCGCCGGCAGCGTGCGCACGCCGTGCAGGCGCGCACGCAGGTCCTCGTCGTCGGCCAGGTGTTCCAGCAGTTCCTTGCCCATCGCCCGCATGGCGAGCGCGGCGGCGCCCTTGCCGGCCGGGACGCCGATCCGGGCGTCGAGGCTCTTGCGCCATGTCCCGGCGCCCGTCAGCAGGAGTTCGGCGAGGCCGAGCCAGTGCCCGACCTCGTCGGGCGTGCCCGCCGGCAGTGCCTCCATCCCCGCGCAGGCGGTGACCGGCGAGGCCTTGCCCTGCGCCGCGAGCACCCCGCCCGCATAACCGGCGAGTCGTGCCAAGTCGGCGCCGGCCGCGCCGGCGAGGTGCTCGCGCAGGGCCGCGAGGTGTGCACCCGCGACCCGCCCCAACGCCGTCTCCAATTCCACGCGCAGCGCCCCGGACTCGAGTCCGGGGCGCCGCAGGTGGCGCTGCCATTGGTCGCGCCGGCCGAGGAGGCGTACCAGCAACACCTCGGCGCGCGGGAAGTCGTTGTCCAGATGCAGGAGCAGCCGTGCGATCGCCTCCGACCAGTGACTGCCCGATTCCACCATGCGCAGCGTCGCGCGCGCCGCCTCGCGGTAGAGCGGCTCGAACGGCTCGGCGATCGCCGGCGGTGCGCCGAAGCGGCTCAGCCACGGCATGCGCCGCGTGAGCCCGGCGCACAGCGCGTCGATGGTCTGGATGCGCAGCCGCGCCGGGTGCTCGGCCAGGGACCAGCCGAGGGCCGCGTCGCGACGTCGTACCGCGGTCGCCAGCGACCGGCTCCGCCGCCGGTGGGCGCCCTCGGGCGCCGGGTCCGACGCGTGCGCGATCGCCTCCAGGATGCGCGCGCGCATCTCGCCGGCGGCCTTGCGCGTGAAGGTGATGGCCACGACCTCCTCCGGCGCGTCGACCGTCGCCAGCAGCCGCAGGTAGCGTTGGGTCAGCAGTTCGGTCTTGCCGGAACCGGCCGGCGCCTGAACGAGAAACGAGCGCTCCGGGTCCAGGGCCCGTTCGCGGACGGCGCGGTCTTCGAGTTCAGCGCCCATCCTTACCTCCCGCGCCGCCGGCCTCGTTTTCGAGCACGCGGCACAGCGCCGGCAGCTCGCAGTAGCGGCATGTCTCGCCCGGGCGCTTGGGGTCGACCGCGGCGTCCCCGGAGCGGAACGCGCCGGCGAGTCGCACCAGGACCCGGCGCCGGTCCGCCAGCCAGGCCGCCCAGTCGTCCGCCGGATCGCCCGCCGCGGCCCCCGGGAGGCCCTTCGGGGGCCCGACGCCGGGCAGCAGGCCCTCCTCCTCGGCGAATCCGGCGAACCCGAGCCGCCCCGGCTTGAGCGAGGCGAACACCAGTGCCGCCGCCGGTGCGGTGTGCGCGTCGCCCTGCAGGGCCGCGCCATAGAGCAGCAACTGCGGATCGTCCGGGCGCTCGTCGAGCCACGCCGCGGGGCGGGCCTCGCCGGTCTTGTAGTCGATCACCACCCGGCGCCCGTCCGGGAGCCGGTCGAGGCGGTCGGGGCGCAGGTTCACCTCGAGACCGCCGAACTCCACGCGCCGTGCGCGCTCCTGCGCCTCGACGATGAACGGCGGACGCTGCGCCTCCAGCGCCAGCCACTCGAGCAGGAGCTGCACCAGGCGCCGCCGTTCCAGGTCGAGGAAGCGTTTTCCGAGCCCCGAGCGCGCGCGCGCGGCGAACGACGCGAGCACCCCGTCCACGACGCCCGTGACCCGGTCCCGCAGCGCCGCGGGGTCCTCGGCGCACAACGCCGCCTGCGACCCGAGCCCGGCCCACACCTCCTCGAGCACGCGGTGCACGAGCGTGCCGCGCTCGCGCGGGTCGAGCCCGGGGGCGGGTTGCTCCAGGGCGCGCGCGGCGAGGCGGTGCCGCGCGAAGGCGCGGAACGGGCAGGCCGCCTGGTCGCGGAACAGGGCGCTGCCGCCGGCGACCGCCTCGGCATCGGCCGGCGGCGGGGCTTGCTCGTCGATCCGCCGCTCCGGTTCGGGTGCGGCGTCCCGGAGCCGCCGGGCATAACCCACGACGGGGCTCGCGGGGAGTGACCCGGGCGCGGCCTCCGGCAGCGAGGCGATCAGCGGGCTGGGGCGCAGTTCCCGGTCGGCGTCGCGCTGCGCGTGCGAGACGACGACCCGCGGTGCGCTCGCGAGCAGGCGGTCGGTGACGCGCGCGGCGTAGGCGAGTTCCCGCGCGGCGTCCGCGTGCGGCATCCCCAGGCGGCGTTGGAGCGTGACCGGCAGGAACGGGTTCGGATCCGGTGCCGCCGGCCACGCCTCGTCGTGCAGGCCGGTGATCCACAGGTGGGTGAACCGCAACCCGGCGGCCTCCAACAGTCCCATCACACGCACCGGCGCCGGGGCCTCCTCGGCCGGTTGGAAGACGCGCTCGCGCGCCAGTTGCGCGATGTGCGTCAGGGCGCGTTCCGCGCTCAAGGCGCCGGTGACCTCACCGAGCCCGGCGAACGTCGAGAGCAGGTCCCGGAACGCCTCGACCGCCTGATACTCGGCACTGTCGAGACCGCGCCCGCCCGGCCAGCCGAGCGCCGCCAGGCGTCGTGCCCAGAGCCGCGCCCAGTCCGCCGGCGCGGCGCGGCGCGGCGCCGGATCGGCCCGCGCCTCCAGCCGTGCGAGCCCCGCCGCAAGCCGCGGGCACGGCTCCCATCCCTCGCCCGTGCGCATCGCCAGGCCGCGGAGCAGGGCGATTGAGACCGTGGTCACGCCACGCCGGCGCAGCCGTGCGTCGAGCCGGGCGCGCGCGTATGCCTCGACGGGGTGACCGGCGAGGAACGGCGAGCGCAGCAACGCGCCCGCCTCCTCCAGGGGGACGGCGCCGCGCGCGAGCGCCAGGACCTGCAACGCCGCGCGCACCACCGGGACCTCCGCGAGCGGCACGCCCAGGGAGAGGTGATAGGGGCGATGCCCGCCGGCCGCGCCCGGCAGGCCGGCGCCGGGGCGCAGGATGCGCTCCAGCACGCGCTCGACCGCGGCCCGGTTGTGCGCCAGGTCCGGGACGACCAACCCGATCGGGCCCGCCGCACCGCCTTCCAGCAGGCCGCGCACCCAGCGTGCCGCCGCTTCCAGTTCGTGTGCGGTGTCGGGGCGGTCGAGGCGCACCGCCGCGCCCGGCCCGGCCTGCGGTCGCCATACTTCGATTCCGGTCCCGGCCGCGCGCAACGCCTCCTGGAGCGCTTCCTGCTGCGGGTCGAATTCGTCGAATCCGGCCAGTACCACGTGCGCGGGCGCCTTCAGGCGCCCGTCGTGGAACGCCGCGATGAGCCGGTCGGGGAGCGTCGCCGAATCCAGCCAGCCGTAGCGCGCCAGGCGGCGGCGCAGCGCGACGCCCCAGCGCAGCAAGGCCTCGGCATCCGCATCGAGCAGTGTCTGGTGCGCCTCGAGCCGGCAGCGCCACGCCGCCAGCAGTCCCCACGCCTCGCGCGCGCGGCGCGCGGCCGCCGGCAGTTGCAGCAGGGCACCGCCCGCCTCCGATTCCTCGACCACCCCCTCCCAGAGCGCCGTCTCCTGGGTGGCGCTGAGCAGCATCGGCGGTCCCTCTCCCTCCCAGGCGCCCGCGTCCAGACCCTCCTCCCAGGTCCGTTCCAGCCACGCCGCATAGGGCAGGACGTGCGCGCCGGGCCAGCAGCCCGCGCGCGTCGCGCGATCCCGGTCATAGGCGTCGGCGAGGTGTCGCGCCAAGTGGCGGCTGGCGGTGAGGACCGTGGCGCCGGAGTCCAGCGCAGTGAACAGGGTTTCCATGGGCCTGGGGTCGGCGACGGCGGTTCCGTGGACGCGCCAAGCGGCGTCCTTACATCATGCCATACCACCGGCGGGTTGCGCGGGGCGGGATGAACCCGGCGCGGAAAGCCGATATACTGCGCCGCGTCATTCTCCGGACCGCCGGCCCGCTTCCACCGCCCGGCCGGCGCACACCGCACACATCACGATGCCGATCAGGACCTCACCGCCGCTCTGGGTATGGGGCTGGCTGCTGCTCACCGTGGGCATGCTCGCGTTGCGCACCGCCATCCCCATCGACGAGACCCGCTACCTTTCGGTGGCCTGGGAGATGTGGTGGCGCCACAGCCAGTGGGTGCCGTACCTCAACGGGCACACCTACGACGGCAAGCCGCCGTTGCTCTTCTGGTTGATGGAGCTGGGCTGGCTGGTGTTCGGGGTGCAGGCCTGGTGGGCGCGGCTGGTGAGCCCGTTGGCCGGGCTCGCCGCGCTCTGGATCACCGCACGGATCGCGCAGCGCTTGTGGCCCGATTCTCCGGCCGTGACCCTGGCGCCGACGATCCTCCTGGGCGCCTTTTATTGGGCGGTATTTTCCTCGGCCACCATGTTCGACCTGTTGCTGGCGGCGTGCGCGCTGCTGGCGATTCTGGGGCTGCTGCGCGTTTGGCAGGGCGGCGGCGACGCCGGGTTCTGGCTCGCCGGACTGGGCCTCGGGCTCGGGATCCTCGCCAAGGGGCCGGTGGTGTTCCTGCCGGTGGCGGCGGTCGGGCTGACCGCGCCGTGGTGGATGAAGGACAGCCGCCCGCCCGCCCTGACCTGGCGCCGCTGGTACCGGGGGTTGGGGCTGGCGACGCTGATTTCCATCGGCGTGGCGCTGCTCTGGCTGATCCCGATGGCGTTCCAGGGGGGGTTGCACTACTTCATCGACATGACCTGGCACCAGACGGTGGGCTACACGGTGCATTCCTTCTCGCACCGCCGGCCGTGGTGGTGGTACCTGCCGCTGCTGCCGGTGCTGCTGTTTCCGTGGTCGCTGTGGCCCGACGCCTGGCGCGCGCTGGCCCGGATCGTGCGCCGCCTCGACCTGCCCGAGGTGCGTCTGTGCCTGGTTTGGTCGGTGCCGGTATTCATCCTGTTCTCGCTGATCAGCGGCAAGCAGTCCCACTATCTGCTGCCGATCTTCCCGCCGCTGGCGTTATTGCTGGCGCGGGCCCTGACCGTCTACGATCCGCCGCCCACCCGGTTCGTGCTGCCGGGGGTGGTGTTCCTGGTGCTCGCGGGGTGCTGGCTGTTCCTGCCGTTCGGCTCGCACTTCACCCACGCCCTGACCTGGACCCGGGAGGTCCCGCTGTGGTTCGCGGGGGCGCTCGCCGCGGCGTTGGCGGTGATCGGTCTCGCCCTGATGCGGTGGCTGCGGCGTCTGGAGGTCGCGCGGCGTGCCCTGGCCCTGGCCGCGTCGACGTGGGTGGTCCTGTTGATCGTGGTCGGCGGACTGTTCCACGCCTCCTGGCCGGCTTACGACCTGCGTCCGGTGAGCGCCTTCCTGCGCAATCTCGCGGTGGTCGGCGCGCCGATCGCAGTGGCCGACCGTTCCTACCAAGGCCAATTCAACTTCTACGCCCGGCTGAAGGCGCCGGTCGCCGAGGTGCGGGGCCCGGCCTTGCTCGATTGGGTCCGCGCCCACCCGGACGGCTATGTGGTGGCCTATCGCTCGCTGCGTCACCGGCCCCCGCGTGGGCCGGCGCCCGTCTACCACCAGCTCTATCGCGGGAAGGGGCTGGCCGTCTGGAGCGCGGCGGCCATTGCGCGCGATCCCGGATTGATTCGAACGTTCCATTAGCCCGCCGGAGGATCCGGTTCGCGCGGCGCTTGGTGGCCCCCGCCCCATACCCTACAATCTCTCCGCCGACCCAACGACAGGATACCCGCCGAAATGCCTCAGACCGCCGATCCGACCTCCACCATCCCCCGTGTCGTGCTCCTCGGCCTCGGCCGCTGGGGCGCCAACCATCTGCGCGTGCTGCGCGGGCTTCCCGTGGAACTCTACTGCGCCGACACCGATCCCGCCCGTCTCGCCAAGCTCGCCGAGACGGGCATTGCTCAGGAGCGCCTGTCCACCGATCCCTACGCCTTCCTGGACACGGTGGACTGCGTGGTGGTGGCGACGCCGGCACAGTCCCACTATGAACTGTGCCGGCGCTACCTGGAGGCGGACAAGGACGTGTTCGTGGAGAAGCCGCTCACACTCACCTCGCAGGATTCGCGCGCGCTCGCGGAGCTGGCCGAGTCGCGCGGGCGGATCCTGCAGGTCGGCCACATCTTCCGCTTCGATCCGGCCGCGCAGTGGTTGAACCGGGCGATCGCCAAGGGTGAGTTCGGGAACCTCAAGATCCTGCGCGGCAACTTCAGCGGCTTCAAGCGCCCGCGCAACGACAGCGGCGTCACCTTCGCCGACGCCATCCACTTCGTGGACCTGTTCAACCTGTTCATGGGGGGACCGCCGGTGCGCGTGACCGCCATGCTCGGTGACTTTCTCGGGCGCGGCATGGACGACGAGTCGTGGATCGCCCTGGACTATGAGACACCCGGCGGGTCGGTGGTCTCGGCCCTGATCGAGACCGGTTACCACACCCCCGGAAAATACCGGGAGGTGAAGGTGCTGGGCGAGCGCGCCAGTGCGGTCTGCGACTTCAACGTCGCACAGTACAAGGTCCGCATGTTCGACGCGCACCACGAGGTCGGCCAGGACGGTATCGTGGCGGTGGAGGAGACCACCCGCCAGCTCGAGTTTCCACCCGAGGAGCCGCTGCTCGCCGAAGTGCGCGCGTTCCTCGATTCGATGACGAGCCGCACCCCCCCCCTGGCCGACGGCTGGGCCGGCTACTGGGCGGTGCGCGTGATCGAGCGCGCCCTGGAATCCGCGCGTGAGCGCAGGACACTGCCGCTGGACGCCTGAGCCGTACGCCGCGTCCGGGCACCCCCTTCCCTTACCCTTCTCAAGGAAACGAGCCGATGAACAAGATTCCCTTGTCGCGAGTGTTTTTGAACGACGAGATCCGCGAGGCGGCGATGCAGGCGGTCAATTCGGGCAGTTACATCCTGGGCCCCGAGTGCCGGGCGTTCGAAGAGGAACTCGCCCGTTACGTGGGCATGGAGCACTGCGTGCTGTCCTCGTCGTGGACCGCCGCGGTCATGCTCCTGCACCAGGCGATGGGCGTGTCCGAGGGCGACGAGATCATCATCCCCTCGCACACCGCCTTCCCGTCCGTCGAACCGCTGATCCACTGCGGCGCCAAACCCGTGTTCGTGGACGTCGATGAGAGCTATTGCCTGGACCCCGATGCGGTGGAGGCGGCGGTGACGCCGCGTACCGTGGGGATCCTCCCGGTCCACCTCTACGGCCACCCGGCGGACATGGACCGCCTCATGGCGATCGCCGAGCGGCACAAGCTGTGGGTGATGGAGGACTGCGCCCAGGCCCACGGCGCGCGCTACCGCGGGCGGCGCGTGGGTTCCATCGGCACCGCCAGCGCGTTCTCGTTCTACCCGTCGAAGAACCTGACGGTGATGGGCGACGGCGGCTGCATCATGACCAACGACGCGCAGGTCGCGGAGAAGGTCCGCATGCTGCGCAACCACGGACGCAAGAGCAAGTTCACGCACGAGATCGTGGGCTACAATCTGCGCTTCAACGAGATCCAGGCCGCGATCGGGCGCGTGATGCTGCGCCATCTCGACACGCTCAACGCCCACCGGCGCGAAGTGGCGGCGCTGTATGACGAGCGCCTCGCCGGTCTCGTCGAGACCCCGCGCGAGCAGCCCTGGGCCGAGTCGGTCTACCATATGTACGTGATCCGCTCGCGCGATCGCGATGCGCTCGGCGCCTGGCTCAAGGAGCAGGGGATCGCCACCGGTATCCACTACCCGGTCGCCAACCACCGGCAGCCGGCGATCACCGGGCGCTACACCGACCTCCCGCGGCTGCCGCGTACCGAGGCGCTGGTCGAGGAGATCCTGTCGCTGCCGATCTACGGCGAGCTGCCGCTGACGGATGTCGACCGCGTATGCGGGAAGATCGCCGAGTATCGAGGTTCCCGGTAGATGACCGGATCCGAGGTCAGCTTCATCGTTCCCTGCTATAACGAAAAAGGTAATCTGGGTCCGCTCGTCGAGGCGATCGAGGCCCAGGCCGAGGCGCTCGATCTCGACTACGAGATCGTCGTCACCGACGATCGCAGTACCGACGGTTCCTGGGAGGTCCTGCAGCGGCTCGCACGAACGCACCCGCGCCTGCGCGGCCTGCGTCTCGAGCATAACTGCGGCGAGTCCGCGGCGATCTTCGCGGCCGTGCACGCCGCCCGCGGCGCGATCCTCGTCACCTTGGACGCCGACCTTCAGAACGACCCGAGCGACCTGCCGGCGTTCCTCGCCGCGCTGCGCGAGGCGGACTGCGTGTGCGGGACCCGCAAGCAGAGCCGCCGTGCCGGCGACGGCCGGCTGAAGAGCGTGGTCTCGCGCATCTCCAACGGCGTGCGCAGCCGCATACTCCGGGACTCGATCACCGACGCCGGTTGTACCTATCGGGCGTTCCGCCGCGAGTGTATCGATCAGGTGCCGTTCTTCAATGGCGTACACCGCTTCCTGCCGATCCTCATCGGGCTGCAGGGCTATCGCGTGACCGAGGTTCCGGTCACCAACCGGCCGCGGCACAGCGGGCGCAGCCACTACGGCGTATTGAACCGCGCCGGTGCCGTGATCGATATGTTCGCCGTGCGCTGGATGAAGAAACGAATGATCCGCTACCGCGTCACCGAACACATCCCGCCGGAGTGAACCCGCCATGAACTGTGTATACAAAGGAGTCTGGCTTACCGACCCGCACCGCGTCCTCGGGATGGACTGGAGTTACCTGACCATCCTCGGACTGATCGGCACCGTCACCTTCTCGATGCGCTTCATCATCCAGTGGCTGGCGTCCGAACGCGCCGGCAAGAGCGTGATCCCCACCAACTTCTGGTACTGGAGCATCGGCGGAAGCCTGCTCATGCTGATCTACTTCACCTTCCAGCGCGATCCGGTGGGCGTCCTCGCCTACCTCCCCAACTCCGCGATCTACCTGCGCAACCTCTACCTGACCCGCAAGAACAAACGCAAAGGTATGGGCGCCGCCTGAGGAGGCCCCCTTGAGCCGCCGCAAGCTGCCGCCGGGGCGGCGGCGGCTCGAACTACCGGCTCAGCCACCTCCGAAAATCACCGCCGCCCAAGCCGAATCCGCCAAGCCGGGCTACCGCCGAGGACGCCGCGGCGATTTGTGAGGCTCCTCCCGGCCCGCGGGGACGCGGGGGTCATGTCCGGGGCGGCGCGTGTGAGCGCAGGAACTGCGCGAGGAATCGACCGGTGTGCGAGCGGCGCCGCGTGGCGATCTCCTCGGGCGTGCCCTGAGCGACGATGCGCCCGCCCCGATCGCCGCCCTCGGGGCCGAGATCGATCACCCAATCCGCCTCGGCGATCACGTCCAGGTTGTGTTCGATCACCAGCACGGTGTGGCCCGCGTCGACCAGCCGATGCAGTACGCGCATCAGCTTCTCCACGTCGGCCATGTGCAGCCCGATGGTCGGTTCGTCGAGCAGATACAGGGTGTGCGCGTCCCCGCCGGGCGCCCGGCCCGCCGCACGCGGGCGGGCGCGCGCGAGTTCGGTGACCAGCTTGAGCCGTTGCGCCTCGCCGCCGCTCAGCGTCGGGCTCGGTTGGCCCAGGGGGAGGTAGCCGAGCCCGACCTCCTCCATGAGCTGCAGCGGGTGGCGGATGCGCGGGTGCGAGGCGAAGAACCGGGCGGCCTCGGCCGCGTTCATCGCCAGCACCTCGGCGATATTTTGGTCACGGTAGCGCACCTCCAGCGTTTCGGCGTTGAAACGCCGCCCGCCGCAGGTCTCGCAGCCCACCGTTACGTCCGGCAGGAAGCTCATTTCGATGCGCTTCACGCCCTGGCCGTCGCACGACTCGCAGCGTCCCCCCGCGACGTTGAAGGAGAACCGCCCCGGCCCGTAGCCGCGCAGGCGCGCCTCGGTGGTCTCGGCGTAGCGCCGGCGCACCGCGTCCCAGATCCCGACATAGGTGGCCGGGCACGAGCGCGGCGTCTTGCCGATCGGTGTCTGGTCGACTTCCAGTACGCGCTGCAGCGCCTGCCGGCCGGTGATGGCGCGGCAGCCGAAGGGACGCGGCGGCGCGCCGCCGCGCCGGCCGCGCCTCAGCAGCCGGCGCAGGTTTTCGAGCAGCACGCCGCGCAGCAGACTGCTCTTTCCGCTGCCGCTGACGCCCGTCACGCACACCAGGCGCCCGAGCGGGATGCGCACCCGCAGGTCCCTGAGGTTGTGCAGGTGCGCGCCCTCGATCTCCAGCGTCTCCGCGCCGGTGCGCCGGTGCGTGACCGCCCGACGGTTCGGGCGCATCGGATGAACGGGCGGGTGTGCCAGCAACCGCCCGGTCACCGAATCCGGGTTGCGCATCAGCGCCCGCGCGCCGCCCTGCGCCACTACGCGCCCGCCGTGCACGCCGGCGCCGGGGCCGAGGTCCACCACGTGGCGCGCGCGGCGGATGGTCTCCTCGTCGTGCTCGACCACCACCACGGTATTGCCCTTTTTCTGCAGCCGCTCCAGGATGTCGAGCAGGCGCCGGTTGTCGCGCGGGTGCAGGCCGATGGTCGGCTCGTCCAGGACGTAGCATACCCCGCGCAGGTTGGAGCCGAGCTGTGCCGCGAGGCGGATGCGCTGGGCCTCGCCGCCGCTGAGAGTCGGCGAGGCGCGGTCCAACGTGAGGTAGTCGAGCCCGACCTCGCGCAGGAACGCAAGCCGCGTGCGGATCTCGGCGAGCGGCGCGCGCGCGATCTGCGCCGCGCGCCCGTGCAGGCGCAACGCGGCGAACGCCCGCTCGGCGCCGCTCACCGACAGCGCCGCGTAGGCGCCGATGTCGCGCCCGGCCAAGAGCACCGCCAGTGCCTCCGGGCGCAGCCGCCGGCCGCCGCATGCGGGGCAGGGGCGCTCCTCACCGTCCCACCGGCGGTTCCACTCGATCTCCTCGCCGGTCTGTTCCTCGTCGAAACCCTCGAGGATCAGTCCGGTCCCATAGCAGGACTCGCACCAGCCGTGACGCGAGTTGTAGGAGAACAGCCGCGGGTCCGGCTCGGGGAAGCCGCGCCCGCAGCCCGGACAGGCGCGTCGCGTCGAGAACAGCGTCGTCGCGCCGGGCACACCGTCCTTGCCGCGCAACGTCGCTACGCGCACCACGCCCTTGCCGAAATCCAGGGCGCATGCGATCGCCGCGCGCAGCTCGGCTTCGCCATGCGCCTCGACCGTCAGGGTCGCGACCGGCAACTCGATGTCGTGCTCGCGGAAGCGCTCCAGCCGCGGCCAGGGATCGGTGGGCACGTCCGCCCCGTCGACCACGAGCTGCGCGTAGCCCTTGGTGCGCGCCCACTTCGCGAGGTCGGTGTAGTACCCCTTGCGGGCGGTCACCAGCGGCGCCAGGATCCGCACCCGGCGCCCGCGCCGGCGGCGCAGGATCCGCGCGACGATCACCTCCGGCGTCTGTGCTTCGATGGCGATCCCGCAGTCCGGGCAATGCGGCACGCCCAGCTTCACGAACAGCAGGCGCAGGAAGTGGTGGATCTCGGTGACCGTGGCGACGGTGCTCTTGCGTCCGCCGCGGCTGGTGCGCTGCTCGATCGCCACCGTCGGCGGGATGCCGAACACCGCGTCGACCTCGGCCCGCGCGGCGGGCTGCACGAACTGGCGCGCGTAGGCGTTCAGCGACTCCAGGTAGCGGCGCTGGCCCTCGGCGAACAGGATGTCGAAGGCGAGCGTGCTCTTGCCGCTGCCGCTCACGCCGGTGATCACGGTGAAGCGTTCGCGCGGGATCTCCAGGTCGATGCCCTTGAGGTTGTGTTCGCGGGCGTTGTGGATCCGGATGGCGCCTCCCGTCCCGCCGCCGTTTCCACGCCGTGCCGCGTCGTGTTCCGCCGCCGCTTCGATCTCCGAGGCGGCGGATCCGGTCGCGCCCAGCGCCGCGCCGGTGTGGCTCCCGGGGCAGGCCGCGACCTCGGCGGGGGTGCCCGCGCAGACCAGGCGGCCGCCGTCCTCGCCGCCCTCCGGGCCGAGGTCGATGATCCAGTCCGCGGCGCGGATCACGTCCAGATTGTGCTCGACGACCACCACCGAGTGGCCCTCGGCCAGCAGACGATCGAAGGCGCGCAGCAGCACCGCGATGTCGTGGAAGTGCAGGCCCGTGGTAGGTTCGTCGAACAGGAACAGGGTCGGCCCGCGGGTGCCGCCGCCGCGGCGTGCGAGGTGACCGGCGAGCTTGAGCCGCTGCGACTCGCCGCCGCTCAGGGTCGGCACGGGCTGGCCGAGCGCGAGATAGTCGAGACCCACCCGGGACAGGGGTTCGAGCGCGCGCAGTACCGCCTCCTCTCCGGCGAAGAACGCGCGCGCCTCCTCCACCGTCATCTCGAGCACCTCCGCGATCGAGGCCGAGCGGCCCGCGCCGCGGCGGCGCACCTCGAGGACCTCGGGACGGTAGCGCCGCCCGTCGCAGTCCGGGCAGCGCAGATAGAGGTCGCTCAGGAACTGCATCTCGACGTGTTCGTAGCCGCTGCCGGCACAGGTCGGGCAGCGGCCCGAGCCGGAGTTGAAGCTGAAGGTGCCGGCGCTATAGTCGCGCTCGCGGGCCGCGGGCTCGGCGGCGAACAGCTTGCGGATCGGATCGAGGGCACCGACGTAGCTCGCCGGATTGGAGCGGGTGGTGCGCCCGATGGGGGCCTGGTCGACCAGCACGACGTCGGCGAGCCCTTCGTGGCCGGCCACGCCGCGGTGGCGCCCGGGCGGATCGGCGGGTCGGCCCATGAGCTTGCGCAGCGCGTTGTAGAGCACATCGCGCACCAGGGTCGATTTTCCGGAACCGCTGACGCCGGTGATGCACACCAGGCGGTTGAGGGGGATCCGTACGTCGAGGTCCCGCAGGTTGTGCTCGCCGGCGCCGAGGAGGTGCAGCGTGCCGGCGCCCGGGCGCGCGCGGCGCGTCCCGCCGGCGTCCGGGTCGGTCACCGAGCGGCGCCCGGACAGATACTGTGCAGTGAGCGAGCGCCGCGAACGCAACAAGGCACGCGGCGTCCCGAAGAACACCGCCTCGCCCCCGCGCGCACCGGGACCCGGGCCGAGGTCCAGAATGCGATCGGCGGCGCACATCACCCGGGCGTCGTGCTCGACGACCAGCAGCGAGTTGCCGGCGTCGCGCAGGCGTTTCAGCACCCCGATCACACGCCCGATGTCGCGCGCGTGCAGGCCGATGCTCGGCTCGTCGAGTACGAACAGGGTGTTCACCAGCGAGGTGCCGAGCGCCGTGGTGAGGTTGATGCGCTGCACCTCGCCGCCGCTCAACGTGCGCGACTGACGGTCCAGGGTGAGGTAACCGAGGCCCACCTCGACCAGGTAGCGCAGCCGCGAGCGGATCTCGCCGAGCAGCAGATCGGTGGCCTCATCGAGCGGCGCCGGCAGACGCAGCCCCGCAAAAAAGTCGTGGCAGCGCCCGATCGGCAGGCAGACGAGCCCATGGAGGTTGTAACCCTCGGATGCGCCGGCCGTCTCCCCCCCGATTCGCCAAAGCAGGGCATCGGGTTTCAGGCGCGCACCCGCACAGGCCGGGCACGGGTTGTAGGCCCGGTAGCGCGAGAGCAGCACGCGGATGTGCATGCGGTAGGACTTGGTCTCCAGCCACTCGAAGAAGCGCCTTACCCCGTACCAGTGCCCGTCCTCCCAGGGACCCTCGCCCTCCAGCACCCAGCGCCGGTGCTCCGCACCGAGTGCGCGCCACGGTACACCGGTGGGCACGCCGCGGCGTCGTGCGAAGCGCATCAGGTCGGTTTGGCACTCGCGGTAACTCTCGCTCTGCCAGGGCTTGACCGCGCCGCCGGCCAGCGTGCGCTCCTCGTCCGGGACCACCAGGGCGTAGTCGATGCCGAGCACGCGGCCGAAGCCGCGGCAGGTCTCGCAGGCCCCGATCGGCGAATTGAACGAGAACAGATTCGGGACCGGGTCGCGGTAGTGGAGATCGCACTCGGCGCAGTGCAGTTGCGCGGAGTAGCGCCATGGCGCCGCCTCGCCCGCCTCGTTCAGCGGATACACCGCGACGTGTCCGTGCCCGTAGTGCAGGGCGGCCTCGAGGGCCTCGACCAGCGCCGCGCGCCGCTCCGGTGCGAGCCGCACGCGCGCCTGCACGACCTCGAGCCGCGCGCCCGTGCGGCGGTGGACGCGCGTATAGCCCTGGCGCATGAGCAGCGTGCGCACCTCCTCCTCCGAGAAGTTCTCGGGGATCGTGACCGGGAAGGTGATCCGCGCGCGCACCGTGCCCGCCGCCCCGGCGCGATCCAGCAGATCGGCGCAGATCGTCTCCGGCGTGTCCCGGCGTACCGGTCGCCCGCAGCCGCGGCAATGGAGCCGTGCGGCGCGCGCGAACAGCAGCTTGAGATGGTCATTGAGTTCGGTCATGGTGCCCACCGTGGAACGCGAGGTGCGCACTGGATTGGTCTGGTCCACGGCGATCGCCGGCGGGATGCCCTCGATACGCTCCACCCGCGGCTTGTCCATGCGCTCCAGGAACTGTCGCGCGTAGGGCGAGAAGGTCTCCACGTAGCGCCGCTGCCCCTCGGCATAGACGGTGTCGAAGGCGAACGAGGACTTGCCCGAGCCGCTCACGCCGGTGACGACGATCAGCTCGTGCAGCGGGAGCTTCAGGTCGAGGCCCTTCAGGTTGTGCTGGCGGGCGCCTTCGATGCGGATGAACTCGCGGGCCATCGGGTCTCCTTGCGCGCCCCGACCGTGCCCGGCGGGGGACGCCCATTGTACCGTGATGGGGCATGGCATCCGCGCCTCGGGACCGTTATCCTTTACGCGCGCGGATCGCGGTGATCCGCGATGGAGGGTGGCGCGATGAACATTCGGTGCATGGAGACGTTGAGTGCGCGCCGGCGCGGCGCGCTGGTCGCGATCCTGATGGCCTGCGCGGTCGGTCTCGCCCCGGTCTCGCCCGCCTGGGGTGCGCAACCGGCCGGCTCGGTCGACGACAATACCGGAACACCGTCGGGCGTGGCGATGCAGGCCGCGGCCTGGCTGGCGTCGGTCCCGTACGGCGCGCTCAAGCTGGCCTATGCGGCTTCAGGGGGTATCATCGGAGGGGTGACCTACGTGCTCTCCGGCGGCAATCGCCAGGCCGCCGACGCGGTGTGGGTCCCGAGCGTCTACGGCAACTACGTCCTCAGCCCGGCGCAACTGCGCGGGCAGGAACCGATCCACTTCGTCGGCACTCGCACCCCGAACCCGCCGCACGCCGCGCAAGCGGCCCCCGCGCCCGGCGGCGCCCGGCAAGATCGGACGGGGGCCTCTGTCTACCCCTTGCAGCCGCGCGAGCCGCCCGCCCGGTGACGCCGTAGCGGGCGGTTCGTACCGCCCTCCGTCGTTTCACGACGCGAGCACGGGCCGCGCGGGGTGCCGCCGTTCCGCGCCGGCGGGACGAAGCGCGGCGCCGACGCGGAAAGCGCACGGGAGTCCGTTTTGGATGGTTGGGGAACGAGACCGGCTTCGACACGGATTTACATTCAGGGGCTTGTGCCGCGACAAATCCGGAATCCGTACTTTCCGAATTATTGTAGGCAATCAAATTTGCTCAAGACTTAAGGGACGGTATCTCATGAAATCACTAAAAGTCGCGATCATTGCTTCAAGTTTGGTATTCCCGGGTTTGGCGGTTCCCGTATTTGCGTCGACCGCACAATTCCCGAAGATGCCGAAAATCAATACGAGCAAGTATCCAAAAGGTGAACTCGGCCGGATGGTAAGGCTGGGCGAAAACATTATGAATAATACTTATAAAAACCCCCTTACAAAAGACATGGTCGGGAATAAACTCAATTGCAGGAGTTGTCATCTGGCGGGAAGTGATGGAAAACCGGGGACCGCCAAGGGTATCGGAACCTTCATAGGGACGGCCGCGGCGTTTCCCGCCTATTCGAAAAGAGAAAAGACGGTGCAGACTCTTCAGGATAGGATCAACAACTGTTTCATGAGAAGCATGAACGGCAAAAGGCCCATAATCGACACCAAGGCAAGTGTCGCCATGGCCGCCTATATCACTTGGTTGTCCCAAGGCCTCCCCATGAAAATGAACGAAAAAAGGCCGTGCGGACTATACAATTCGAATAGATGGGCGAAAAGCGTCAAGAAATTTGCAAAGATACAAAGGAAAGCGACCCATCAAAATTACCTGGCCGGCAAAGAAATATTTGCAAACAAATGCGCCGCGTGTCACGGGGTGAACGGACAAGGGGTGGGGTCATTCCCTCCGCTTTGGGGTAAGACCTCCAAAGGCGAATGGTTGTCGTATAACACCGGTTCCGGCATGAGCAAATTGAACAAAGGGGCTGCATGGGCCCAGTCGAATATGCCCCTGGGTCAGGGCGGAACTTTGACAGACCAAGAATCGGCCGATGTGATGCTCTACGTGGATGCCCAGCCGAGAGCGGACTTCGATCTTCAAAAAGGTCTGTTTCCAAGAGACAAAATGGGATATTACAACTCCAACGTGTTGAAAGAGCATCATAGCGTTAAAAGCAATTTCAAGGCGTTTGGACTCGACCTGGATAAAATCAGGGGCACCGCAAAATAACGCCCACGGCCGGGACGGCCGGGGACATCGGGGTCAGGCTTGACTTCTGGGTATTCGGTCCTATCGACCCCCGTCGATTTGTCGGCGGGCCTCGGCCCGCCGGCGCTCGTGCCAAGCCGGGCCACCCCGGCGTTGCCGGCGGGGGGAACCCCGCATGCGAGGGCCGGGAGGGGAACGGGGCGGTTCGTGCCGCCCCGCGGTCTCTCATGCCACTGTCGCGCCGCGTGCCGTTTTCCCGGACGCGTGCTCCGTACCGCGGATCTATCACCCCGCAACGTGCAATTCGTATAATGGGCACGGGGCCGGTCGGAGTTGGACCTACTCTGCTGCGGCGGTGGGAGATCGGTCCCTTTTCAAGTGACGACCTGCTATGGGGGGCGGACCCCCCTTCCGGGAATCCACACTCGGTGCCGCCGATGTCGTTCGCGTGGTTCCCTGTTTCCTGTCCGGGACGCAAGCCAACGGAGGATGTTCTTCAATGGCGGTTCGCAAGAGGGTTGCTCGAAAAGGCAAGGACGAGACCCGCCCCCGACCGCGCTTTCGGGGCTGGTTGTCGACGGATGCCGAGGAGATCGAGCGGCGACGTCTGCGCGGGCGCGAGGAGGCGATCCACGTCGAGGCACTGGAGACAGGCCGACCGTTCTTCGGGACCTTCCTCGCCCGCTCGGACAGCGGCCACAGCTATCGGATCGAGATCCGCTCGCTGACCGAACACGTCAACTCGTGCGAGTGTCCGGACCATCGGGTCAACGGTCTCGGCACCTGCAAGCACATCGAAGCGGTCCTGCACCGGTTGGAGCGGGGGCGCAAGCGCCGCTTCCGGGCGGCGGCGACCGAGGGCGGCGACCGTATCGAAATCTATCTGGACCGGCGCGACGGCACGGTCCGGATCCGCTGGCCCAAGGGGGCGCACGGGCGCTCCCGGACACGCGAGCTGCTCGCCCCGTTCTTCCTCGAAGACGGCGAACTGTCGCCGGATGCGCTGGATACCCTCCCGGCGCTCGAACGGGTGATCGCCGAGGCACCCGCCCGGGTTCGCGCAAGGATTCGGCTCTCGCAGCATCTGACCCCCTGGCTGGAGGAGCGGCGGCACGAGGCCGAGCGACACTTGGCGCGGCAGGCCTTCGAGGCGGACGTGGCGGCCGGGAGGCAAAGCCCGGACGTCGTCAATCCGCCGCTCTACCCATACCAGCAGCAAGGCATGCTCCACTTGGCCTTTACCGGCCGGGTGCTGCTGGCCGATGAAATGGGTCTGGGCAAGACGGTGCAGGCGATCGCCGCCTGTGAGTTGCTGCGCCGGCTGTACGGCATCCGCCGGGTGCTGGTCGTCGCCCCCGCTTCGCTCAAGGGCGAGTGGGAGGAACAGATCGCGAAGTTCACCGGGCTGGCGTCCCTCATCATTCAGGGGCCGCGCCGTGCCCGCCTGCGCCAGTACAGCGAGGCATCCTTCTTCTACCTCGCCAACTACGAGCAGGTCCGCCCGGACCTGGGTGAGATGAATGAAGTGTTGGCGCCGGACGTGATCATTCTCGACGAGGCGCAGCGCATCAAGAACTGGCAGACCCGGACCGCCCGGGCGGTGAAGCGCCTGACCAGCCGCTACGCCTTCGTGCTCACCGGAACGCCGCTCGAGAACCGCATCGACGAGTTGTACTCCATCGTGGAGTTCCTGGATCCGGCGATCTTCGGGCCGCTGTTCCGTTTCAACCGCGACTTCTATCAGTTGGACGAACGCGGCCGGCCCGTGGGTTACCGCAACCTCGACGCGCTGCACCGCCGGGTGCGTCCGATCATGCTGCGCCGGCGCAAAGAGGAGGTGGAAGGCCAGCTCCCGGGCCGTACGGTCAACACCTACTTCGTCTCCATGCACCCGGAGCAGACCGAGCGCTACGAGCCCTACCAGACCCGCGTCACGCGCCTTGCCGCGCTGGCGCGGCGCCGTCCCTTGACGAAGGAGGAGATGGAGCGTCTGCAACGCTACCTGGCCTGCATGCGCATGCTGTGCGACACGCCCTATATCCTGGACCAGACCTGCCGTATCTCGCCCAAGGTGCGGGAGTTGGGGCGGGTGCTGCGGGAATTGACCGACGACGGCGACCACAAGATCCTCATCTTCTCCGAATGGGAGCGGATGCTGCAGCTGGTGCGGGATCTGAGCGGGAAGTTGGGCCTGGCCTACGCGTGGCACACCGGCAAGGTGTCGCAACCCAAGCGCCGCGCGGAGATCCGGCGTTTCAAGGAGGACCCCGACTGCCGGCTGTTTCTCTCCACGGATTCGGGCAGCCTCGGCCTCAACCTCCAGAACGCCGACGTGGTCATCAATCTCGACCTGCCCTGGAACCCGGCGAAGTTGGAGCAGCGCATCGCGCGCGCCTGGCGCAAGCACCAGAAACGCCCGGTGCAGGTCATCAACCTGGTGTGCGAGCACTCCATCGAGCACCGCATGCTGCCCCTGCTGGAGCAGAAGCGCGGCTTGGCCCAGGCAGTGGTGGACGGTGAGGACGCCGTCAAGGAGATGGCCCTGCCCTCCGGACGGGCGGCCTTCCTGGAGCGGATCGAGGCGCTGGTGGGCGAGCCGCCCCGGCCGGCGCGCGGCTCCGCCGAGCCCGCGGGCGATCCGTATGCACGCTTCGGAGAGGAGATCGTGGACCGCTGGAAGGACGGCGTCGATCTGCTGGAGGTCCACGGGGACGCCGACCGGCGTACGCTCGTGGTCGTTGCCGACCGGCCGGACCCGGCGTTGCGCCGGTCCGTCGAACAGCGCCTCACCGAATATTTCCCGGGACAGCCGCACCGGCTGGAGATTCTGGACCGGGACACGTTCGAGACCATCCAGCGCCTGCTCGCCGCGGGGATCTTGAGTGTGCCCGCGGACGGGGTCCGGACCCTGCATCGATCGCCTTCCCTGGCGGGGGAAGACGCGGCTGCGGACAGGAAGCACCTGGAAGCGGCGCGGCGACGCTTCGCACAGGCGCAACGCAAACAACGGATGGCCGCCGTACTGGCCGACGGCGGTTTCACCGTCGAGGCGCTTGTGCCCCTGGCCGAGGCCGTCGAGATCGCCCTGCAATCCCTGGCCGGTACACTCGGTGAGTCCGGGACGGGGAAAATCCCGATCGGTTTCGTCGCGTCCCGGCTCACGGACGAGGGTTTGGTTCCCGGGGACGCACCTGCGCTCGTCGCGCGTCTGCGCGCAGGCACCGACGGCTGCGGGGAGGATGCGGCCCGCGCCCTGCTCGAACAGGGCCGCATGCTGCTGGCGCACGGCGCTACGGCACTGGAGCCGGAAACCGGTCGGTGACCGATTTCGATTTACCGGGAGCAGCGGCGGAATCGGTGACAACCGGCGCCTCGGCGACGGGAGTCCCTCCCGGTTCGGCCGCGGAATCGTACGGTATCCAGGAGCGCGGCCGGTATCCTTCGGAAAACGTCATGCGGCATCGCCGGTGAAGTGCGCGGTGGCGCCTGATGGGGGTGGATGCCGAGGGGGGGCCATCCCGAGCGGCTGTGCGCGCGGCCCTCTGCGCCCCGGGCGTTGAGTCTTCGGCGGTGCGCCCCCATATCACCGGCACCGCACAACCGCTTGGGGGGTTTCCGACGTGAACATCGACCGAATCGTCATCGGCTTTGCCGGCTTCATGGTGTGCCTGAGCCTCGCGCTGGGATATTTCTGGACGCCGTGGTGGTATCTCCTGACCGCCTTCGTGGGCCTGAACCTCCTGCAGTCGGCCTTCACCGGCTTCTGCCCGCTGGCCACGATACTCAGGACCGCGAAGGTCGTACCGGGGCCGGCCTTCTATTGCCCGACCTCCGAGCAGGATACCCCCGACACGTCCGCGCGCTGAGGGGCCACGGGGGCCGGCGTTATTCGAAGCGGTCCGCGCCGACCGCGCACGGCCGTGGTGGAAGCGGGCGGGGCGGACCCGAATGCGGACCGTTCCCCGGATTTCTTTCTCGGAAAGCCCTCGATTACACAATTGACATAACGGATAGCGTTATATGACGCCATCCGTTATAGCGCTTGGAGCGGACCCGGGCATCCAACCACCGCCGCGTAGGGCCTCCCGCGCCAAGACGAACGTTGCCCCGGATTCCGCTGCGCTCGATCCGGGCTACATCGACGAGCCAGTCCGCTATCGATCCGACGTAGCCCGGATACAGGCCGAAGGCCGAAATCCGGGGCCTCCCGCGCCAAGACGAACGTTGCCCCGGATTCCGCTACGCTCGATCCGGGCTACACCGACGATCCGACCCGCTATCGATCCGACGTAGCCCGGATACAGGCCGAAGGCCGAAATCCGGGGCCTCCCGTGCCAAGACGAACATTGCCCCGGATGCCGCTGCGCTCGATCCGGGCTACATCGACGATCCGACCCGCTATCGATCGGACGTAGCCCGGATACAGGCCGAAGGCCGAAATCCGGGGCTCCCCGTGCCAAGACGAACGTTGCCCCGGATTCCGCTGCGCTCGATCCGGGCTACATCGACGAGCCAGTCCGCTATCGATCCGACGTAGCCCGGATACAGGCCGAAGGCCGAAATCCGGGGCCTCCCGTGCCAAGACGAACGTTGCCCCGGATTCCGCTGCGCTCGATCCGGGCTACATCGACGATCCGACCCGCTATCGATCCGACGTAGCCCGGATACAGGCCGAAGGCCGAAATCCGGGGCCTCCCGTGCCAAGACGAACGTTGCCCCGGATTCCGCTGCGCTCGATCCGGGCTACATTGACGATCCGACCCGCTATCGATCCGACGTAGCCCGGATACAGGCCGAAGGCCGAAATCCGGGGCCTCCCGCGCCAAGACGAACGTTGCCCCGGATGCCGCTGCGCTTGATCCGGGCTACATCGACGATCCGACCCGCTATCGATCCGACGTAGCCCGGATACAGGCCGAAGGCCGAAATCCGGGGCCTCCCCGCGCCAAGACGAACGTTGCCCCGGATTCCGCTGCGCTCGATCCGGGCTACGGGATGCGGTACCGGCCGGCCGGTCAGGCGGCGTGGCTGCGCACTTCACGTTCCAGACGCTCTCCCAGATTTTTGCGGGCTTCCTCCAGATCGTAGTCGGCCTGCAGCCCCATCCAGAACACCTCGGAGGTTCCGAAATGGCGCGCCAGGCGAACGGCGGTATCCGCCGTTACCGCACGCTTGCCGTGCACGATCTCGTTGATACGCCGCGGTGGGACACCGATGTTGCGCGCCAGCCGGTTTTGGCTGATCTCCATGGGAACCAGAAACTCCTCCAGCAGAACCTCCCCGGGATGAACATTCCGCAGCTTTGCCATAGCCATTTACCTTCTGTGGGAATCCACTATCTCCACGTCGAGGGCGTCGCCCTGTTCCCAGACGAAGCAGATCCACCATTGGTCGTTGACGCGGATGCTGTACCGGCCGGACCGGTCCCCCTCCAAACACTCCAGCCGGTTGGCCGGGGGAATCCGCAGGTCGTCCAGAGAACGGGCATTGTTCAGCATGCGGAGCTTGCGGCGCGCAAGTTGCCGGATAGCCTGCGGCAGTTTTCGGGACCGCTGCCCGGCCCAAATCTTCCCGGTTTTCTTTTTCTGAAAGCCCTTGATCACACGATCAACATAACGGATGGCGTTATATGACGCAATACGTCATGGTTCTTGGCGGACATTGAGGTCGACGAGCGGATTCAGGCGCCCAACCGGCACCACCCGTAGCCCGTATGCAGGCCGAAGGCCGGGGTCCGGAGTTCCAGGTGTTGAGGCCGGGCCGTTCCCTGTAGCCTGGATGGAGCGTAGCGGAATCCGGGGATCGACCTTCCGTTGCGGCACCATCCCCGGATTTCGGCCTTCGGCCTGTATCCGGGCTACCACACCGCATCGGTCTTGGATCGGGTTTATGCTAACTCGGACACGGACTATCTACATGGAGGCCAACATGTCCAGGCGCAAACCGCGGGTCCCGGTCCGGCTCGATGACCGGGGGATCGGCCGGCTCAGCGATGACGAGATCCGCATTATCCTGCGCGGTGCCGACGACCTCATCACGCTCGGCGGACGCACTCTGCTGGCCAAGCTGCTCAAGGGCTCCAAGGAGAAGATGCTGCTCGATCGCGAACTGGACCGCTCGCCTGTGTACGGCGCGTTGCGCGACCTGAATCTCAGCGAGATCCAGGCACGTATCGACTGGCTGATCCTCAACGGCTTTCTGAGGATCCAGTACGACGGTCGTCTGCCGCTGCTGGTCTATACCCCCACGGGCTGGGCCATCGAGCGCGAGACCTATACCACCGAATGGCTGAATAGGATCGATGGTGCCCTCGACCACACGGGGGAACCCGTCGCGCCGACCGAACTCAATGTGCTCAACCGGGAGGTGATCCTGCAACTGCTGGACCGGATCGAGGCGAGCGGCGACCCGAAGTACCGCGCTTTTCTGAAGACTTGGTCCCGGGACACGATGAAAAAGGTCCGTCACCGCATCACCAGGGTACTGGCGGCCCTTGGCGGTACCGGATCGAGCTAGCGGCCCGTCGATGGGATCACACTCGATTGGTTCCGTATTTCTCCGATATTCATAGGCTTTCGGGTAAAAGGGCTGGTGGCCATCGCGTCTCATTCTCACCTATACGCCCCGGTGAGGATGCGGAAAGCCCGACCCAGCCTCAACACCCGGAGCCCCGGAGCCCGGATACAGGCCGAAGGCCGAAATCCGGGGATCGGTCTTCCATTACGGCGCGATCCCCGGATTCCGCTGCGCTCCATCCAGGCTACAGGGAATGGTCCGGCCCGCGCTTGATGACAATCTCCCACAGGCCGGCCGCGCTGGAAAACGGCTCATTCTCCGGCGCGTCGATCGAGGCGGGGGCGTCCGCCGATAGTCGGCTTGGCAGTCCGGCCGCCCACAGCAGCAGATGCGCGTCCAACAACAGCTTCATGCGCCATCGCCGAGGAATCGCTCGATCTCGGCGCTACCCATCCGATCGAAGTCATCGGGTACGGTGCTGTGTCCGGCCGTGAAACCCGGCCGCTGCACCTGCCCGGCCTCCGGCGCGTTCAACGCCATGACCTTGAACATCGGCTTGCCTGCCTTGGCGATCACGAACGGCTCGCCCTTGGCGACTTGTTCGACCAGTCGGGATAAATGCGTCTTGGCTTCGTGGATGTTGATCGCGGGCCGTGGTGGAACAGTGGTGCAAGCCACATGGACGCGGCCTTCCGGAAGTCCTTCTTTGATCGTATGGGCCTGGTGTCGCTGCCGGATACGACGCGACGGCTCCGGCGTCTTTCATGAACCGCCGTATGCGGAACCGTACGTACGGATGTGTGAGGGGGCGGCGGGGGTGACCCCGTCCCCTTACTCGATGCCACACGCCGACGATCCGGGCCGGGCTCGCACGGCCGACAACGCGGAATCGTGCACCCGCGGCATCGGGTCATCCGACACCGTCGGCGGGGCAGGCCCCGCCCCATCGCCGGAACAGCCGGAAGATCGGGGGTCGGCACCATGTTGATGACGGTCGAGGCGGTCGGCGGGAAGCAGGCGCGGAAGCCGTTCTTCCCGAACACGAAGTCGTTCGGGCGCCGCCGTCAGGTCAGGGTGCGCACCCCGTCCGGCGTCCCGAGGATCAGCACGTCCGCCGGGCGCAGCGCGAAGATCCCGTTGGTGACCACGCCGGGGATGTCGTTGAGGTCCGCTTCGAGTCGGGCCGGCTCCAGGATCTTGAGGCCGCGCACGTCGAGGATCACGTTCCCATTGTCGGTCACGAAGCCCTCGCGCAGTACCGGCCAGCCGCCACGCTTGACCAGCTGGCGTGCCACGAAACTGCGCGCCATCGGGATGACCTCGACCGGCAGCGGGAAGTCACCGAGCACGTCCACCAGCTTGGCCTCATGGGCGATGCACACGAACTTGCGACTCGCCCCGGCGACGATCTTCTCCCGGGTGAGCGCTCCCCCGCCGCCCTTGATGAGCTGCAGGTGACGGGTGGCCTCGTCGGTCCCGTCCACGTAGAGCGGGAGGTCGCCGACGTCGTTGAGATCCAGGACGGGAATCCCGTGCGACCTGAGACGTTCCGCCGAACTCTCGGAACTGGCGACGGCCCCGTCGATCTTCGACTTGATCCGCGCCAGGGCGTCGATGAACCGGTCGGCGGTGGAGCCGGTCCCGACGCCGATCACGGTGCCGGATTCCACGTATTCCAGCGCCGCCTCCGCCGCTTGCCGTTTCAGATCATCATCGTTCATGGCGTCTCCGAAAGTGCTGCGTGACCCGAATGGCGCTTACCCGAGCCGCGACCATTGAAACCAAGCCGAACGGCGTTGAGGCGAGCCACGGAACGCACGGAAAACTTGCGCCTTCGTCCGTGGGTTTCGTGGCCGTTTCTTGACGATACGCGCACCAAGCGAACGCCATTCCCGTGTACCGCTGATCATACCGCGCGCCGGTGGCGCTGCAAACCCGGGGCGGTGGTCGTGGGGCGCGCTCCCTTCCTGGCGCGGGTGTCCGGCTCCTGCTAACGTAGGATAATGCCAAAACGCTACCTCGAAAAGATCCTCACCGCGCGCGTCTACGACGTCGCGGTGGAGACTCCATTGAGTGAAGCGCCGTTGCTCTCCGGCCGGCTTGGGAACCGCGTGCTGCTCAAGCGCGAGGACCTGCAGCCCGTGTTCTCCTTCAAGCTGCGCGGCGCCTACAACAAGATGGCCGGTCTCTCGCCCGAGGCGGCCGCGCGCGGGGTGGCGGCGGCGTCGGCCGGCAATCACGCCCAGGGCGTGGCGCTCGCCGCCCAGCACCTGGGGATCCGGGCGCTCATCGTCATGCCCCGGACCACGCCGGCCATCAAGGTCGATGCGGTGCGCGCTCGCGGCGCCCGCATCGTGTTGCACGGCGATACCTATGACGAGGCCTGTCGTCAGGCGATCCGCCTGACCCGGGAGCGGGGGCTGACCTTCATCCACCCCTACGACGATCCGGAAGTCATTGCGGGGCAGGGCACCATCGCTATGGAGATCCTGCGTCAGCACCCCGGACCGCTGCATGCCGTCTTCGTCCCGGTGGGGGGCGGGGGGCTCATCGCCGGGATCGCCGCATATGTGAAGTCTCTGCGTCCGGAGGTCCGGATCGTGGGCGTGGAACCCGACGACGCCGCCTGCCTGTACCGGGCCCTGGAACGCGGGCGGCGGGTCTCACTGAAGCAGGTCGGCATCTTCGCCGACGGCGTCGCCGTTCGCCAGGTCGGGCGGGAGCCGTTCCGGATCGCACGGCGCCTGGTCGACGAGGTGGTCCTCACGAGTTCCGATGAGATCTGCGCGGCCATCAAGGACGTGTTCGACGACACCCGTTCGATCGTGGAGCCGGCCGGCGCGCTCGCCGTCGCCGGCATCAAGCGTTACGTCGAGCGCACCGGCATTCGCGGCGTGGATCTGGTGGCGATCAACAGCGGTGCCAATATCAACTTCGACGGTCTGCGTCACGTCGCCGAGCGGGCCGAACTGGGCGAACGCCGCGAGGCCCTGGTGGCGGTGACGATCCCGGAGCGGCCCGGGAGCTTCCGTGCGTTCTGCCGTGCCATCGGGCACCGCGGCATCACCGAGTTCAACTACCGATACGCCGACCCCGCCGCGGCCCATGTGTTCGCAGGCGTGAAGCTCGACGATGGGGGCGAGGGACGGGATCGGCTGATTCACGACCTGCGGACCCGGGGCTACCCCGTCACCGATTTGACCGACAACGAGATGGCGAAGCTGCATGTACGTTACATGGTGGGGGGGCACGCGCCGGAGATCCGCGACGAGCGGCTCTACCGTTTCGAGTTTCCCGAGCGCCCGGGTGCGCTGCTGCGATTCCTCACGCGCATCGGTCACCGGTGGAACATCAGCATGTTTCACTACCGCAACCACGGCGCCGATTACGGACGTGTTCTGGTCGGCATCCAGGTGCCGCGCGGCGATCATGCGCGCTTTATCGAATTCCTGGAAGGTTTGGGATATCCGTATCGCGAGGAGACCGGAAACCCCGTGTACGGGTTGTTCCTGGGGCCGCCAAGTTCTGCATAGCGGATGTTTTTCGGTAAAAAAAAGGCCCGCTGAATGCGGGCCTCGTGCGTGCTTCGCTGCAAACGGATCACTGCTGTTTTCGAACCTGCGGTGACCGAACCGCCCGGTGGCGTCGCTATCTTTTCTTCTTTGCGGTCTTGCGTTTTACAGTCTTCTTCTTGGCGATCTTCCTCTTGACAGTAGCCTTCTTCTTTGCGGTCTTGCGCTTTACCGTCTTCTTCGCGACCTTTCTTTTGGTCACGGCCTTCTTCTTCGCCGTCTTCCGTTTCGTGATTGCTTTCTTCTTTGCCATAGTAACCTCCCGAGTTACTATTAGTTGCCCGCTCCCGAGTATATACAACCTGCTTCAAAATGCTAGTGATTTTTGATATAGGAGTGTCCGCCGCCGCGCGCCGTGGTCGGCCCTGTATCCGACCGACACGCGATCGCGCAATGCGATGCCGGGTGCCGCGTTGCATCGTACCGCTTTCCCTTGATTCGGAACGACTCGTCGTCGAACGCGTCATCGACGGCGACGACCGGACGTTGCACTGCATGGAACGTTTCGAGGGTGCGTCGTCACCCGTGTATTTCAGGCGCATCGGCCCCATCGCCTTTAGCGTCGCGACACGCCCGATGACCGCGTCGGTGCGTTCGTATGCATCCCGCACGGCGAAGGACGCGGTGATCCGGCCGATCGGTGGATTCCGGATCGAGCATCCCGGGTGCATCTTACCAACCGCCCGGTATTACGCCTCCCAGCGATAGAGCGCGCGCTCGGTGGCGCATCCCTGCAGCCGGATATCCCAGGGTCGGTGCGGCAGTGCGGCCACCTCCTGGAACCCGTAGGCCATCCCCAGCAGGCGCGGTTTGCGCCAACGGCTGCGCGCGCGCAGGTAGGCGAAGGTGCGGTCGTAGAATCCCCCGCCCATACCGAGGCGCCCGCCGCCGGCGTCGAAGGCGACCAGCGGTGCGAGCACCAGGTCCAGTGCCCACGGCGCCACCCGCCGTTCGCCGCCGGCCGCCGGTTCCGGGATACCGAACCGGTTGTGCACCAGTGCATCGCCGGGACGGTAAGGGGCGAACCACAGCCGGTCCTGCAAGGGATCGAGCACGGGCAGATAGACCGTCTTGTGCAAGGCCCGGGCGCGGTGCAGCAGCGGTGCCGGATCCAGTTCCCCGTCCACCGCCAGGTAGGCGGCCACGCGCCGGCTGCGCAGGAACCAGTCGCTGCCCGCCAGTCGCCGGGCGATGCGCTCGGCGATCGCGGCGCGCGAGGCGGCGTCGAGCGCTCGGCGCTTGCGCCGCATCTCCCTACGCAGCGCCGTCGGATCCATCGGTCCCGCTCGCGTGAAAACGCATGGACAGGTCCACGGCGCGCACGTCCTTGGTCAATGTGCCGATCGAGATGTCGTCCACCCCGGTGGCCGCCACCGCGGCGACTTGTTCGTAGCGCACGCCCCCCGAGGCCTCCAGCCGCGCCCGCCCGCCGGTCAGTGTCACGGCGCGGCGCAGCGATTCGAGATCGAAATTGTCGAGCAGTATGCGCTCGACGCGGGTCTCCAGGGCCTCGCGCAGTTGTTCCAGGTTCTCCACCTCGACCTCCACCGGCAATTCCGGGCACACGCGGCGCGCGGCGCACACCGCGGCGTCCAGCGAACCGCAGGCGGCGATGTGATTCTCCTTGATGAGCAGCGCGTCGTAGAGGCCCATCCGGTGATTGTGTCCTCCGCCGCAGCGCACTGCGAACTTCTGCGCGGCGCGCAGGCCGGGCAGGGTCTTACGTGTGTCGAGAATTCGTGCCCGCGTACCGGCCGTCGCATCCACGAAGCGCCGCGTGCGCGTCGCAACGCCGGAGAGCAACTGTAGGAAGTTGAGCGCGGTACGCTCGCCGGTGAGCAGTGCCCGGGCCGGGCCCTCCAGGGTGCAGAGCGTGTGCCCGGCGCACACGCGCTCCCCGTCGTGCACGTACCACGCGATCCGCATGCCGCCGTCCATTTGGGCGAACACTTCGTCGAACCAGGGTCGGCCGCCGACGACGCAGTCCTCGCGGCTGAGGACCGTCGCGCACGCGCGTGCGTCCTCCGGCACCAGTTGCGCGGTCCGGTCGCCGTCCCCGACGTCCTCGCTCAGCGCGCGGCGCACGTCCGCCGCCACCGCCCGTCGATCGGGGGCATCTCCTCCTATACCGGGGGTCTCCCGGGCGGCGTCGGGGTTTGTTCGAGAACCACTCATCCTTCCGTCTCTTGACACGCACCGGGAGGGGCCGCAGGCCGGCGCGTTACCGCCAGCAGCCACAGATAGCCGCCGAGTCCGGCACACACGGACGCGAGCAGTACCCCCGTCTTGGCCATCATCAGGGCGTTGCCGGAGCCCGGGAAGGCGAGTTCCGCGATGAAGATCGACATCGTGAAACCGATCCCGCCGATGAGCCCGATACCGACGATGTGGCGCATCCCGGTGCCGGCCGGCAGCCGCCCCAGCCCCAGGCGCACGCCGACCCAGGTGACACCGGCGATGCCGATGAACTTGCCCGCCACCAGGCCCAGGAACACGCCGAGCGTGGCCGGGTGTGTCAGGGCCGCGCGCAGCGCGTGCGCATCGAGCGGGATGCCCGCGTTGGCGAGTGCGAACAGCGGCATCACCACCAGCGCCACCGGCAGGTGCAACGTGTGTTCGAGACGTTGCAGCGGCGTCGCGACCCGATGTGTACCCTGCTCGAGGTTATGCACCAGCGAGGAGCGCCCGATGTTGCCGAGCAGCGTCGACCCGTCGCCGCCGGCCCGGTCGTAGCGCTCCATCAGCTCGCGCACGTAGTCGCTGAAGCGCCGCGGGTCGTACCGGGCGCGGGCCGGGATGGTCAAGGCCGTCAGCACGCCGGCGATGGTCGCATGGATTCCCGAGTAGAGCAGCATCAGCCACAAGAGGGTGCCGGTCAGAAAATACGGGAGGGGATGGCGGATCCCGCTGCGGTTGAACACGACCAGCAGCACGAGCAGTGCCGCCGCCCCCGCCAGCGGCACGGCGGCGATCCGGCTGGTGTAGAACAGGGCGATGACCAGCACCGCGCCGAGATCGTCGACGATCGCCAGGGCCAGCAGGAAGGTGATCAGTCCCTTGGGGATGCGCCGCCCCAGCAGCACGAGCACCCCGACCGCGAACGCGATGTCCGTGGCCATGGGCACGCCCCAGCCGTCGAGATACGGCCCGCCCGGGTTGATCGCCGCATAGATCAGTGCGGGCACCGCCATCCCGCCCACTGCGGCGGCCACGGGCAGGGCCGCCTGGCGCAGACTGGCCAGTTCGCCGACCAGGACCTCCCGTTTGATCTCCAACCCCACGACGAAGAAGAACAGCGTCATGAGGCCGTCGTTGATCCAGTGGTGCAGCGACTTCTCCAGTCGCCAGTTGCCGATCTGGAAACCGATCGGCGTGTTCAGCACGTGATGATAGAGTTCCGCCGCCGGTGAGTTCGCGAGGATCAGCGCGAGCGCCGCGCAGGCCATGAGGATCACGCCGCCCGTGGCCTCGTGCCGGATGAACTCCTCCATGGGTGTGAGCAGCCGGCTGAAGGCGTTCTCCCACGGCGCCTTGTGCGTGTGTACCGGCTCCGGATGTCCGTGCAACGACCGGCCTCCTCTTGCCCCGGGTGCTCGCATGCTCGCGTCGCCGGCCATCATAGCAGCCGCCGGGCGCGGACGCGCCTCGGGAGCACTTTCCGCGGTGCGGGTCAAGGGGCGGGAGGTGCCGATTTTGCCAAGTCGGTCACACTGAATCCTATCAATGAACGGGCCGTCGCCGTCGCTACCCTGTCCGCAGATACAGGATGTGTCGATGTTCCAGCGCGGCGTCCCGACCCGCCCCCGTTCCTTAACAGCGCAACGATGGTGAACGCTATGAGCACCGATCAGAACATCGTCTACTTCGCGGACCCGGACAAGGTACCCGCCAAGGACGAAAATCCCACGACGCGGCGGCCCCTCCAGGAACTGCAGGATCAATTCGTGCGTCGCGTGACCGAGTTGTTCGCGGCGATGCTCGACAACACCGATGACGCCCTGTTCGCACTCGCCGACAAGGCCGAAAGCAACAGCGTGCAGAGCATGTACTTCGACTCGATGCGCGAGGTGCGCCTCAAGCGCGGCGAGATGGAGGCCCGCTTTCGCGCCGAGGTGCTGGACGACTTCCGCGCCCTGCGTCGTCAACCCGTCGGCACCGCGTCGGCGGATGGTAAGCGCGAGGTCGCCGACGGCTCGTGCGAGGAACTCTCGCTGGTCGGGCACGATGACCTGGAGGAGTCACTGGCGATCGACGGCATGGTCGGCAAGGCGCGTTCCCGCCACGCCCAGGTCCTCGCGCAGTTGCGGGTGCGCCTGGACCATCTTCTGCCCGGGGTCGGGCTCGATGAAGGGGCCGGCCCCGTGGATCCCCTGCGCCTGTGCGGGGCCTTTCGCCGCGCGGGGCAGGTACTGGATCTCGAGGTCCGCGCCAAGCTGGTGGTCTACAAGCTCTTCGACAAGTCGGTGATGGAGGCGCTGGGCGAACTCTACACCCAGCTCAATCACCTGCTCATCAACGCCGGTGTGTTGCCGCACATCAAGCTCAAAGCGCCGGGGGCGCGCGCGTCGGCCGGCGGGTATCGACCGCGCGACGGCGACCCGGACCCGCCTTTCGCAGGGATCGGGGAGGATCCCTGCGTCTATGCCGCCGGTGAGGACGGCGAGGTCTTCGGCGCGCTGCAGACGCTGCTCGCCGACCGGCGCGGGGCGGTACCGGGCGCCAACCCGCCGGGCGCCGCGATCGGCGCCGGCATGACAGCGGCCTACGCGCCGGGCGACGTGCTCCGGGCGCTCAGCCTGCTGCAGACCGGCCACCGGCTCCCGCCGCCCGAGGGGGAGGCGCGCGCCCTGGGGCCGGTGGAATTGCGCACCGCCCTGGGTGGTGCGCTTGCGCAGCTGCCGGGGGGCGGATTCGGCAAGGCGCTCGGGCGGGCCGACGAGGACATCATCGACATCGTCGCCATGCTGTTCGACTTCATTCTCGGCGATGGTGCGCTGCCCGATCGTGCCAAGGCGCTGCTGGCGCAGCTCCAGATCCCCATGATCAAGGTGGCGTTCCTGGACAAGTCGTTCTTCAGCAGTCGCCGGCACCCGGCGCGGCAACTGCTGAACGAACTCGCGCAGGCCGTGGCCGACACCGATGCCCCCGAGGCCGTGTACCGGTGTACCGCCGAGGCCGTGGACCGGATCCTGCAGGAGTTCGAAAACGACGTTGGCGTCTTCGCGCAGGTGCTGGAGGCGTACCGCCGCGACATCGCACCCGAGGCGACGCCCGAACCCGAACCCGGTCCGGACGCGGATCCGGTGGCCGCCGCCCGCGAACGTGCCCGCACGACGATCGCCCGGTGCCTCGAGGGACGCGATCCGCCGGCGGTGGTCGCGGCGTTGCTGCACGACGCCTGGATGGAAGTGCTCACCGAGATCGCGCTCGACGAGCAGGCCGGCCCCGCCGACTGGGATGGCGCCGTGGAGGTCGTGGAGCGGGTGCTGTGGAGCGTCGAGCCGAAGGCCGACTACGAGGAGCGCAAGCGACTGATCGGCGCGATTCCCGGCCTATTGCGCGACCTGCGTCGTGGACTGGCACGCATCTCGATGCCGTCCCGGCAACTCGGCACCTGTTTCCAGGCGCTCCAGGAGTGTCATATCGAGTGCATCAAGGACACGGCGTTCCCGGCGGGCGGGGCTGCGCATGCGGAACCGGCGGGCGCACAGGCCGAGGCGGAAGTGGAAGTGGAAGTGGAAGCGGAAGCGGAAGCGGAAGACACCGCTCCCGCGCCCTCGGCGGACGAACCGCAGCCCGAGGATTCCGCACCGGCGCAGACCGCGGCGTCCGAGACCCTGCCGGAACCGGTGGCCGTTCCCGATCCGCCGGAGGCAGGCGGCGACTGGGACGCGGATCCCGGGGCCGGGGACGTGGAGGAGATCGTCCTGTGCGGGGACCCGGGTCCGGAGGCGGCCGGTACCGGAGGCACGGAGGAGGACGACGAACACATCCGGCGCCTGCGTGCGATCGCGGTCGGGACCCGGTTCGAGTTCACGGAACCCGGCGGGGCAAGCGTACATGCCAAGCTCTCGGCACGGATCGAGCGCACGGGCAAGTTCATCTTCGTCAATCGTGCCGGATTCAAGGTCGCCGAGAAGAGTCTGCACGGCCTGGCCATGGAAATGCGGCGCGGTACCGCGGACATCCTCGACGAAGGGTTACTGTTCGACAAGGCCCTGGAGGCGGTGATCTCCAACCTGCGCAAGGCGCGCGCCTGAGCGGGCGTACCCCGGCGAACGGGCGGCGCGTTCCGGGAAGGTGGAAGTTGCGCAAGCCCGGACGGATCCGGGATCGGGTGTGTGGGCCGCCGCCCCGGAGATCATAGACTCAACAGTCGCGGGGGCTCGTTCGCGTCCAGGATCAGCAGGTGGTGTTCCGGGACCGGCTGCCAGAAGCCGCCGTCGGTGAGCGGTTCCGAGGCCGTCACCTGCCCGTCCGGAAACAGGTCGTCGTCGGTCGTGTAGTACAGTGAAGGGCAGGCGTGATTGAATGCGTGCCGCGCCGCGTACACGCGGTGCCCGTCGCTCAACGCGACGTTGAGCAACGCGGGCCGCTCGCCCACCCAGTCCTGCAGGAGCGCGAAGAACTCCCCCAGCACCTCCTCCAACGGCATGCCGGGATTACTTGCCGCCAAGTGGCGCAACAGTGCGAACAGGTACTCCGAGTCGGTGTTGCCGCGGACGTCGGCCGCGATCTCCGGGGTCAGGTACCGGCAGATCAGCGGGCGCAGCCGCGTGCCGAAGTCGCGCACGAAACCGTTATGCGCGTAGAGCAGACGCTCGTCGGCGAACGGCGCCGTGTTCGCCTGGTTGACCGGGAATCCGGCGGTGGCGCTGCGCACGATGGCCAGCCACAATGGACGGTGCAGGCTGCGCCCGAGGTGCGGAAGGTTGACGTCGGACCAGATCGGCTGCGGATTGGTGTACACCGCCGGGCGTCCCTGCGGGTCGTGCCAACCGACGCCGTAGCCGTCCGCGTTGGCGGTCCCATATAGCAGTTCGCGGGATTTCCCCGCCTGCTCCACGAGGCTGTGAGACGGCTCTTCGATGAACCGCCGCAGGCTGATTTCCGGTCCGATGTAGGCGGCGATGCGACACATATCCGCTCCCCGGCGGGCGCACCACGGTATCCTTCCTGCGCCCCTGGGGGGATGGTAGCCTAATGCACCGGAAAATGGCATCCGAGGGAGGGACGTAGATGGCAACCAGTAGCAGGGCGGCACCGGATATCGACGCGTTACGCTGTCAGGTGGTGCCGTCGGCACGCCCGGTCGCGGGCTTGGCGGAAGATGCCCGCCGCGGCCTGTTGCACCGCCCGCGCAGCCTCCCCTCCAAGTATTTCTACGATGAACGCGGCTCGCGCCTGTTCGATGCGATCTGCCGCGTACCCGAGTATTACCCGACGCGGACCGAGGGCGTGCTGCTGGCGCGCCACGCCGCGGCGATCATCGCCCAGGCGCGCCCCGAGCACATCCTGGAGCTGGGCAGCGGTGCCTCGCGCAAGACCCGTCACCTGCTCGCCGCCTGTGAGGGCGGGCGGCGCACGCCCACCTACTGGCCGTTCGACGTCTGCGAAGAGATGTTGCTCGCCGCCGGCGCCGAACTCTCCGGACGCTATGACTGGTTGACGATCAATCCCCTGCTCGGCGACTACTGCGGCGGACTCCGGCACCTGCCGGCGCCCGACGGGCGCCGCCTGTTCGTGTTTCTGGGCGGCACGATCGGCAACTTCGAGCGCGCCGAGGCCGTCGCGCTGCTGCGCGAGTTGCACGCGATCATGGCCCCGGGGGATCGCCTGCTGTTGGGCGCCGATCGCGTCAAGGACCCCGCGGTGCTTCGGGCCGCCTACAACGATGCGCAGGGGGTTACCGCCGAGTTCAACCGCAACCTGCTGCATGTGCTCAATCGGCGACTGGATGCCGACTTCGTGGTCGAGGCCTTCCGGCACGAGGCCGTATACCGCGAGGATCGCGAGCGGATCGAGATGTATCTCGTCTCGGCGCGCCCCCAGACGGTGCGGTTGAGGGCGTTGGGCGAGTGCATCGGACTGGCGGAGGGTGAGCGCATCCTGACCGAGATCAGCTGCAAGTTCACCCCGGACTCCCTGGAATCGCTCCTGGGCGCGGCGCGGATGCGTGTGGACGCCCACTATGCCCCGCCGGACGGGTATTTCTCGCTGGTGCTGGCGCGCCCGGACTGAGGGCGCCCCGGAGGCCCCGTGAGGGTGGACCCCGACAGCGGCTGGATCGACGATGCGCGGCGCGTGCCCTCGCCCAACTGCGACGCGCGCCCGCCGGGGACGGCGATCGACCTGGTCGTCGTCCACGGTATCAGCCTGCCGCCCGGGGAGTTCGGCGGGCCGTGGATCGACGCCTTGTTCCGCAATCGCCTGCCCGCCGATGCCCACCCCTATTTCCGCGCCATCGCCGGTGCCGCCGTCTCGGCGCATCTGCTGATCCGGCGTGATGGGGAACCGGTGCAGTACGTACCGTTCCACCTGCGCGCCTGGCACGCCGGCGAGTCCCGCTATGGCGGGCGCACGCGCTGCAACGACTTCTCCGTCGGCGTCGAGCTGGAGGGGGCGGACCACACGCGGTACGAGGCGGCCCAGTACCATCGTCTCGCGCAAGTCATCGGGGCCTTGATGGAGGCCTATCCCGGCATCCAGCCGGAGCGTATCGTGGGCCACGGTGACATCGCACCCGGGCGCAAGAGCGATCCGTGGCCGATCTTCGACTGGGCGCGCCTGCGAGGACTGCTGGCGGGGCGCCCCTGATCCGGGGCGCCGCGCGGCCGGCGTGGCATTCGCCGCGCCGAATTGGCATCATGCGCCGATGGATATGCGGCGGCGCGCACCGATGCGGGATCCGGCCGCCGCGGCCGGACCCTTTCCGACCACGACCGAGCGTGCCGCGAGCCCAGACCCATGAACCTCATCGCCATCCTGATCGTTCTCCTGCTGGAATACTTCCTGGGGCACCTCCAGGAACTGCGCGACCCCGGGTGGTTCGAGCGCTATGCCGGGTGGCTGCGGGAGCGATTCGGTTCCGAGTGGGAAGGCCCGGCGGCGGTGGCCCTGGTGATCGTGCCCGCGGCCGGCGCGGTCGCGCTGCTCCAGGGTCTGTTCGGCGCCATTCTGTTCGGGTTGCCGGGTTTCCTGTTCGCCATCGTAGTGTTGTTCTACTGCATCGGGCCGCGCGACCTGGCCGAGGATCTGAAGCCTTACCTGGAGGCGCACAAAGCGGGCGATGAGGCGCGTGCGCAGCGTATCGCCGTGCGGTTCCTGGGCGAGGCGGCGCCGGACGATCCGCAGCGGCGTGATCGGGCGGTGCTGGCCGGGGTCCTGGAGCAGGCCGACGAGCGGCTGTTCGGGGTGTTTTTCTGGTTCGTGTTGCTGGGCGCGGTGGGCGCCGCCCTGTACCGGATGGCGGCGGTCCTCCGGCGCGCCGACGAGGCTCGGTTCGGGGTTGGTTTCGCGTCCGCGGCGCGGTTCTTCTACGAGGTGATGGAATGGATCCCGGCCCGGTTGCTGGCCCTGGGCTATGCCCTGTCCGGCAGCTTCGACGGGGCCTGGCAGGGGTGGCGCCGCTCCCGGGAGCGGCGCCGCGAGGGAGTGCTCGATACCTCCCCGGGAGTATTGGTCTATACCGGATTCGGGGCATTGCATCTGGATGCCGAGGAACCCGGCGCGCCGACCGCGGCGCAGCTGGCCGACGGCCTGCGCCTGGTACATCGCGCGCTGCTGATGTGGCTCACGGTGCTGGCGTTGCTGACGCTCGCCGGCTGGGCGGGATGATCCGAAAATAGGAAATAGGGAAATAGGGGACAGACCACGGTTTTCCTGGAGATTGTCCGCGTTAAAAACCGTTGCGATAAAACCGTGGTCTGTCCCCTATTTCCCTATTTCCTTTCGGTGTCGTTCGGCGGACAATCGAAGCCCGCGCCGGCCCGTCCCGGCCGGGCGCGGCGCGGAGTCGGGCGCGATCGGGACCCGGTGATGACCCATGCTCTTGATGATCGACAACTACGATTCGTTCACCTATAACCTCGTGCAGTACTTCGGCGAACTGGGACAGGACGTGCGCGTATCGCGCAACGACCGGATCGACCTGGAGGAGGTTGAGGCCCTGGCGCCCGATCACATCGTGATCTCGCCGGGACCCTGCACGCCGGATCAGGCCGGCATCTCGGTGGAACTGATCCGCCGCTACGCGGGGCGTACGCCGATCCTCGGGGTCTGCCTCGGCCACCAGTGCATCGGCCGGGCATTCGGCGGGCGCGTCGGTCACGCCCGCGCGATCATGCACGGCAAGACCTCGCCGGTTCACCATTGCGGCGCGGGCGTGTTCCGCGGGTTGCCGACGCCGTTCGAGGCCACCCGGTACCATTCCCTGGTCGTGGAGCGCGAGGGCCTTCCCGAGGCACTGGAGGTGACGGCCTGGACCGAGGATGAAGCCGGCGCGCCGGAGGAGATCATGGGCCTGCGTCACCGGGAGTGGCCGGTGCAGGGAGTGCAGTTCCATCCGGAGTCGATCCTGACCCGGCACGGCCACGATCTCCTTCGCACCTTCCTGGAGGCGTAGGCCGCGCGCCGCAGGCGTAGGGCCGCTTCCCTTTTCCGTACGACCCGGCTGGTTCGAGACCCGCATGGACATGCAGCAGGCGATACGCGCGGTCGTGGAGGGTCGCGACCTGAGCGTGGTGGAGATGACCGCGGTGATGGGCGCCATCATGTCGGGCGCCGCGACACCGGCGCAGATCGGCGCGTTCCTCGTGGCGCTGCGGGTCAAGGGCGAGAGCGTCGAGGAGATCACCGCGGCGGCCGGGGTCATGCGCTCGCTGGCCACCCGCGTCGAGGTCGACGTCCCCCATCTGGTCGATACCTGCGGGACCGGCGGCGACGCCACGGGTACCTTCAACATCTCCACCGCCAGCGCCCTGGTCGCGGCCGCCGGCGGGGCGCACGTGGCCAAGCACGGCAACCGTTCCGTCTCCAGCCGCTCGGGGAGCGCCGACGTGCTGGAGGCGGCCGGAGTCGATCTGGAACTGGACGCCGAGGCCGTGGGGCGGTGTATCCGGGAAGTGGGGGTCGGGTTCCTGTTCGCGCCGCGCCACCACGGCGCCATGCGCCACGCAGTGGGACCGCGCCGCGAGGTGGGGGTGCGTACGCTGTTCAATTTGCTGGGTCCGCTCACCAACCCGGCCGGTGCGCCCAACCAGGTGGTGGGGGTGTTCGCGCCCGAGTGGGTGGAGCCGCTCGCCCGCGTCCTGGCGCGGATGGGCAGTCGCCACGTGATGGTGGTGCACGCGGAGGACGGTCTCGATGAGATCGGCATCGGGGCTCCGACCCGCGTGGCGGAGTTGCGCGACGGGCGCATCGAGACCTATCTTCTGAACCCGGAGCGTCTCGGAATCACGCCGGCGCCGCTGGACGCCCTGGTGGTGCACGATCGCGACGAGAGCCTGATGCGGATCCGCGAGGTGCTGGAGGACCGACCGGGACCGGCCCGGGATATCGTGGTGCTCAATGCCGGTGCGGCGCTGTACGTGGCCGGAGTGGCCGGCGGTCTGGAGGCGGGGGTCCGGGAGGCCCGCGCGGCGTTGCGCTCCGGGCGCGCGGCGGCGGTGCTCGATCGTCTGGTGGCCTTCGGGCGGGCGGCCGGGTAGTGCGGGGCGAACCGCGGGGATCTTCGCGATCAGACCTGGAATCCGGTCGAAATGTCCAATTTAGGTAGCAAAATCCTCGATCATACAATCAGTTCCCGATCGTGTGCCAAGCAGATTTCCGGGTCCGGCAAGTGAATCCGGTGCGCGGCGGACCCCGTCGTTCAGGGCGGGGAAGGAAGGATAGCGCGGGCGGCGCAGCCGTCCTATAATGCCCGTGTTGTCCTGGGCGGCCTACGGCAGGACATGCTGGAAGTAACGCCTGTGGAGAGAAGTCGCGGTAAGTCGCTCTGTGAAGCAGGAACTCACCGAAGCGGCTTGGGAGCGGCTCGATACCGTGCCCGGGTGCCGGGAATCCCCCGGCTTCAGGTGGGGGAGGATGTCGACTCCTGAGAGGTGTCCCCTAATAATGCGGAATGAAAAAATATGCCCCACCGTTCGTTAGGTTATGACTGGCTTCGACCGGCCCCCCCGCGGGAGTGGACGCGGGGGGCGGGTTTGCGCTGGTAGGGCAGGCCTGTGGGAGAGAACCGTGCCGAACCGGTAACCGAGACCAGAACCGAGAAGGAGGAGCACCACATGTCTACAACCGCAGAGAACGTGCAGACCGATCAGCTCGTGGAGAAGCTGAATGGCCGGCTCGACGAGTTGATCAGCAAGCGCCTCGACGAGATGCTCCCGAAGAAGCTCAAGGAGATCGAGTCGAACAAGACATCGTCCATGACCATCATCGCGACCAAGGGCACGCTGGATTGGGCCTATCCCCCGTTCATCCTCGCCTCGACGGCGTCGGCGCTGAGCTGGGACGTGGCGATCTTTTTCACGTTCTACGGCCTGAGCCTGCTGCTCAAGGACTACAACGAGAACATCAGTCCACTCGGCAACCCGGCCATGCCGATGAAGATGCCGTTCGGGCCCAAGTGGTTCCAGCGTATCAACTGGAACATGCCGAACCTGCTCATGGCCAACGTCCCGGGTTTCGAGAAGATGGCCACCAGCTTGATGAAGAAGACGATCAAGAACTGCGGCGTCGCTTCGGTAACCGAGCTGCGGGATCTGTGCATCGAGGCGGACGTCAAGATGATCGCCTGCCAGATGACCGTGGAATTGTTCGGCTACGATCGTAAGCAGCTCATCCCGGAGGTCCAGGAGTACGTCGGTGCGGCGTCGTTCCTGCCCATGGCCCAGGAGGCGGACGTCACGCTGTTCATCTGAGCAGGCGGGGGAACCGGTCCTGCGCAGGCGGGGCGGTCCCGCGGGGCATCGGTGTGCGAAGATCGCCGGGGCATTCGGGCCCGGCGGTCTTTCTGCGTGGATCGGGGCGGGTTGCCCGGGGCGAGCGGGCACGCCGGGGGCGGTGCAGCGACGACCGCCGGGGATCCTCCCGGTTTCGGACAGGGAACACCCCCAAGCCGGTCGATAAAGGCGCGGCTGCGCCCTTCTCTTCGCCCGTAGGCCGGGCTTGCACGGCCGACATCATGTGAATGCCCCAATGCCGCGGCCGGCGGGGCGAGCCCCGCCCTACGGGATCCCGCGGAGCCGGTAAGGAATGGTAGGGCGGGCCGAGGCCCGCCCTACAAACCCCTATCAATGCCGACGGTCACCCGGTAGGGCCGGGCTCGCCCGGCCGACACCGTTGAATCTCCCGGTGTCGACCCGGCCGCGATCCGTCGCTCAATGGGCCTCGTCCCAGTTGTCGCCCACGCCTATGTCCACGACCAGCGGAACCGACAGGCTCGCCGCCCCCGCCATGTGGTCGCGGATCGCCGCGCCGGCGTGTTCGGCCTGATCGGTGTCGATCTCGAACACCAGCTCGTCGTGCACCTGCATGATCATCCGCGCGCCCACGCCGCTGTCGATGAGCCATCGGTCCACCGCGATCATGGCGCGCTTGATGATGTCCGCCGCCGTCCCCTGCATCGGCGCGTTGATGGCGGTGCGTTCGGCCGCACGCCGGCGCTGCGCGTTCCGGGAACGGATCTCGGGGAGGTTCAGGCGCCGTCCGAAGATCGTCTCCACGTAGCCCCGCTCGCGGGCCTCTTCGCGCGTGCGGTCCATGAAGGCCTTGACGCCCGGGTAGCGGGCGAAATACCGATCCACGTACGCCTGTGCCGCGGTCCGGTCGATGCCGAGCTGGCGCGCCAGCCCGAACGCCGACATCCCGTAGATCAGCCCGAAATTGATCGCCTTGGCCGAGCGGCGCTGATCGTCGCTGACCTGCCCGGCCGGAACCCCGAAGACCTCCGCCGCGGTCGCGCGATGAACGTCGGTCCCGGCCGCGAACGCCTGCAACAGCCCCGGGTCGCTCGAGAGGTGGGCCATGATGCGCAGCTCGATCTGCGAGTAATCCGCGGCCAGGATGCGCCGACCGGGCGGGGCGATGAAGGCCTGGCGGATGCGCCGTCCCTCCGGGGTGCGCGCCGGGATGTTCTGCAGGTTCGGATCGGAGGAGGACAGCCGCCCGGTGGCGGCCACCGCCTGGTGATAGGAGGTGTGCACCCGCCCGGTCGAGGGGTGGATCTGCTCGGGGAGCCGGTCCGTGTAGGTCGACTTCAGTTTGCTCAGGCTGCGGTATTCGAGGATCAGCCGCGGCAACGGATAGTCCGCGGCCAGCTCCTGGAGCACGGACTCCGCGGTGGAGGACTGTCCGCCCGGGGTCTTCCGCAGCACCGGCAGGCCCTGTTTTTCGAACAGGATCGCCTGGAGTTGCTTGGGCGAACCGAGGTTGAACGCTTCTCCGGCGGCCGCGTGAACCTCCCGCTCCAGGGCTTTCAGGCGTCGTGCCAGCTCGATGCTGTGCCGGCGGAGCATCTCGCGGTCGACCAGCACGCCGGTACGCTCCATGCGCGAGAGCACCGGCACCAGCGGCATCTCGATCTCCTCGAACAGCGCGCGTAGCGCGGGCTGTTCGCACAGCCTCGGCCACAGGGTCCGGTGCAGGCGTAGCGTGACGTCCGCGTCCTCCGCGGCGTACGGGGTCGCCTGTTCGACGGGTACCTGCTCGAACCCGATCCGGCGCGCGCCCTTGCCGGCCACGTCCTCGTAGCGGATCGTCTTGTGCCCGAGCAGCTTGAGGGCGAGGGTGTCGAGGTCGTGGCCGGGATGGGCGCTGTCCAGGAGGTAAGATTCGAGCATGGTGTCGAAGCGTATGCCGGCCAGCGAGATCCCGTGGCGCGCCAGGACACTCATGTCGTATTTGAGATTCTGGCCGATCTTGGGCCGGTCGGCTGCCTCCAGCAACGGGCGCAGCCGGTCCAGTACGCGTTCGCGGTCCAGTTGCCCGGGTGCGCCCGGGTAGCGGTGCGCGAGCGGCACGTAGGCCGCCTCGCCCGGCTCGAGCGCAAAGGACACGCCGACGATCTCCGCGCTCATGTAATCGAGGCCGGTGGTCTCGGTGTCGAATGCGAAGGCCTCGGCGTGTTCCAGCCGCCCGATCCAGGCGTCCAGGGCGGCGTCCGTCAGCACGGCCTCGTAGCGCCCGTCGTTCGCGGACGCGGCGTTCGCCGCCCGCCCGCCGTCGTCCCCGTCCCCGGCCTCCTCCTCCAGCCACCGGGTGAACTCCAGGCGCGTGAGCTGCTTGCGTAGCGCCGCCGGGTCGGTTTCACGGCGCGTGAGTTGGGTCGGGCTCAGGTCGAGGGGCAGGTCGGTGTGGATAGTCGCGAGCCGGCGAGCGAGCGGGAGTCGCTCGCGGTGTTCCCGCAGGCTCTCGCCCACCTTGCCCTTGATCTCGTCGGCGTGCGCCAGCACCGCATCCAGGGAACCGTATTCCGAGAGCCACTTCGCGGCGGTCTTGGGCCCGACTTTGGGGATGCCCGGGATGTTGTCCGAGGTATCGCCCATGAGGGCCAGCAGGTCCACGATCCGCTCCGGCGGGACCCCGAATTTCGCGACCACCCCGGCCGGATCCAGCACGGTCCCGGTCATGGTGTTGATCAGCGAGATCCGGTCCGAGACGAGCTGCGCCATGTCCTTGTCGCCGGTCGAGATCACCACCGGGATCCCCTTTGCGGCGGCCTGTACCGCGAGCGTTCCGATCACGTCGTCGGCCTCGACGCCCGGCACGCTGAGCAGCGGCAGCCCCATCGCCTCGACCAGTTCGTGCAGCGGTTCGATCTGCGCCTGCAGTTCCTCCGGCATGGGCGGACGGTTGGCCTTGTACTGCTCGTAGAGATCGTCGCGGAAGGTCCGGCCCTTGGCATCGAAGACCACCGCGATGTGCTGCGGCCGGTAGTCGGCGAGCAGCTTGCGCAGCATATTCGCGACGCCGTACACCGCCCCCGTCGGTTCGCCCCGGGAATTGGTCAGCGGGGGCAGCGCGTGGAAGGCGCGATAGAGATAAGAGGAGCCGTCGACCAGGATCAGCGGCTGCGGATCTGCCATCGGATCAACTCGTCCCGTAGGAGTGCCGAAAACCGATGGCCGGTATCCGACGTTGCAGAAAAAAGCCGTTCCCGCCCAGGTGTTTCCGGCGCCGGAATGTGGTACAAGAAAGCGTCAACCCGCGACTCGGGACGCGGGTCCAAAGGAGCGCCCCTCGCGCGATACACGGATTATGAACGAATACAGCAAAGCTGCCCACCCCGGGTTGATGCCGATCGACGATACCCTGCTCACCCGGGAGTCCTGGAAAATCTTCCAGATCATGGCGGAGTTCGTGGAGGGCTTCGAACGGCTGGCCAGGATCAAGCCTTCCGTGAGCATCTTCGGTTCCTCGCGCACGCCGCCGGGCCATCCCTACTACACCCTGGCGGAGGGCGTCTCGCGGGTCCTGTCCGACGCCGGCTTCTCGGTCGTGAGCGGCGGCGGGCCGGGCGTCATGGAGGCGGCCAACAAGGGGGCGTCTGCGGGCCGCTCGCTCAGCATCGGGCTCAATATCCAACTTCCCCACGAGCAGAAGTCCAACGGCTATCAGGATATCTCCCTGCATTTTCGCCACTTCTTCTCGCGCAAGGTGATGTTCGTCAAATACGCCTCCGCCTATGTGGTCCTGCCCGGCGGCTTCGGTACGCTGGACGAACTGGCGGAAATCCTGACGCTGGTGCAGACCGGCAAGACCCGGCGGATCCCGATCATCCTCGTGCACCGGCCGTTCTGGTCGGGATTGCTGCGTTGGTTCGAGGATACGCTGGTGCCCGAGAATACCATCCGCCCCGACGACCTCAAGCTCTTTCGCGTAGTGGACGAACCGCACGAGGTGGTGGACGCGATCTTCCAGCACTACGAGCACCGCGGCTTTGAACCCTCGGCGCGGGAGCAGGCAATGCTCCTCGAACTCTAGCGCGTTAATGGGAGACGCCATGCGTATCGCGATCCTTCTGCTGGCCTTGTCGAGCGCCCCGGTGCTGGCCCAGCCGCCGCCGCTGCCGGCGAAGGTCCCGCCCGCGGCCATGCCGGGCGTGCCCAACCCCAATGCCGAGCGCTCCGCCCTGGAACCGAAGGTCACCATCCGTCACGAGAACGGCAAAGAGATCGAGGAGTTCAGCATCCACGGCCAAGTCTACATGGTGAAGGTGACCCCCAAGTACGGCCCCCCGTATTACTTGGTGGACACCAACGGCGACGGGCGACTCAACGCCCGGATGAGCCGGCTCAATCCCCGGATCATGGTGCCGCAATGGGTCCTGTTCCGTTGGTAGCCGCGTGATATTGCCTCGGCGGACGGGCCCCGGGGCATGGCGGCGACCTGCCCGGGATGCCGCGCCCTCGGGGCGGGTGCGAATGGACCGGCCGTTCGGTCGCTCGCCCGGCCCCCGCCGACGACGGCACGGATGATCGGCCGGCAATACCACAGGCTTTTTGCAATTATTGGGCGTAAATGATCGAGTGCCAACCAGTGACGCGGCCCGCCGGTGCCTCGCCTGTGATCGGGTGCGCGGGCCATGTCCGCTGAGCCGCTGAGCCGTGTGCGCCGCCACCTGCTTCGTGTGATCCTCGCCGCGTTCGTACTGGTCCCGATGGCGGGGATCGGCGCCGGCGTGCTGTTCGGCATCACCGGTTCCGGGCGGCTGCGGCGCGCCCTGAGCGATCCCGCCTTTGTCGGTTTTATGGTCCTCGTGACGATTTGGGTCGGGGTCCATTTCCACCGCTTCTTCGAGCCGCTGGCGGACTGGTTGCGGCGTTATCCGCAGGGGCGCACGGCCCCGGAATCCCTGGATCGGCGCCTGCGTCGATTTTATCGCCATTACTGGGAGTTGCTGCTGGCGTATGCGCTCCTGCTGGTGCCGGTCTATGAACTGGCCGCCTACGGCGGCCTGCCGCAGGGCGGTGTGCTGGCCGGGCTGCAGCTTGCGGCGCTGCAGGTCGCCGCTGCGGTCTTGGTCGGATTGCCGGCCTTTCTGCTCGCCCTGGAACGACTCGACTCCGTGGTGGCCGTTCTGGGGCTCCATCGGGTGCATATCAGCGTCCGCTCCAAGCTCATGCTCGTCTCGGGATTCGTCCCGCTGCTGTCCTACGCGATCCTGTTCCAGTACCACACGCTGACTATCGGCACACCCTCCGGGGAGGACTTCGCAGTCTGGGGCGGGCTCGCACTGATTACGATCCTGGTCGCGGCGCTCTTGACCCGCGGGATGAGCCGCGCATTGGCGCCCGTGCGCGAGATGCTGCGCCGTAGCGGTGCCTCTTCGTACGCCGAGCTTGCCGCGGTGCGTCCGCGCTCCAGCGATGAAATCGGCTATATGACGCAGATGCTCGGAAGCCTGTTTCGGCGCCTGGGCGACCAGGAATCCCACATGCGGGCGGTAGTGGATACCGCGGCCGAAGGGATCATCGTGGTCGATGCGCACGGGCGGATCGATACCTTCAACGGGGCCGCGGAGCGCCTGTTCGGCTACCGCGCCCAGGAGGCCCGCGGGCGGCGCCTGGATACGTTGCTGCCGGGCCTGGTCACCGGGCAGGGTGTGCCCCGGGCGAGCGACGCGGAGCAGGAGGTGGAGGGCGTGCACCGCAACGGCGCTGGGAGCCCCATGTCGGTCCGGGTCAGCCGCATGGTGCTCAGCGGCGCGCCGATGTACACCTGTCTGGTGGCGGACATCTCCAAGCGCAAGGCCGCCGAACGCGAGCGCATCGCCGCCGAGGCGCGCTATCGCGACCTGGTGGAGACCGCGCACGACCTGGTCTGGAGCATGGATCCCGAGGGCCGCTGGACCTACCTGAACGCCGCGGCCCGCATCATCTACGGCTATTCCCCCGGGGAGATGGAGATGCGCCCGGTCCGGGATTTCCAGACTCCGGAACGCGCCGAGCAGGACGCCGCCGCCTTTCGGGATATCCTGCAGGGCCGGGAGTGGGTGCGCTACGAGACGGTGCACCTGGACCGCAACGCCCGGCCGCATTATCTGAGCTTCAATGCCAAGCCGTCGTACGATGAGAACGGAAAGGTGACGCGGATCACCGGGACCGCCCGGGATATCACCGAGCAGAAGGCCTTCGAGCGCCGGCTCACCTATCAGGCCGAGCACGACTCGCTTACGGGCCTGAGCAACCGCTACGCCTTCCAGCAGGAACTGGACCGGCTGGTCGCGCGGGTGACACGCAGCGGGGCGGTCTGCGCCGTGTTCTATATCGATCTCGACCAGTTCAAGTACATCAACGACACCCTCGGGCACGCCGCCGGGGATCGCCTGCTGGTGGAGATCAGTACGCTGGTCTCCTCGCGCGTGCGCGAGGGCGACCTGTTCGCCCGTTTCGGCGGCGACGAATTCACGCTGCTCCTGGACAATGTGGATGAGGAACGGGCGATCCGGGCCGCCGAGAATGTCCGTGCGCTGGTCGGCGAATACCGGTTCCTGGAGGGCGGGAACTCGTTCAACGTCACCTGCAGCGTCGGCGTGGCCATGGTCAACGAGCAGGTACAGTCCGCCGACGAGGTCCTGTCGCATGCGGATATCGCGTGCAATATCGCCAAGGCGCAAGGGCGCAACCGCGTCAATCTCTACAACCCGGCCGATCGCGACAAGGCGGGGATGGCCGAGGACATGGGATGGGCGGCACGGGTGCGCGAGATGTTGGAGCAGGACCGCTTCCAGTTGGTGTTCCAACCTATCGTCGCGATCGCCGACGGGCGCGTGCACGACTACGAGGTCCTGATGCGCATGCCGTGCGACGACGGGCAGGTCATCCTCCCGGGCGGGTTCATGCCGGCCGCCGAGCGATTCGGCCTGATCCACCGTCTCGACCGCTGGATGGTCCGCCAGGCCATCCAGCGGTTGGCGCAGCTGCGCGCGTCCGGCACGCCCGTGTGTTTCTCGGTCAATCTCTCCGGCCGCGCCTTCGAGGATGACGGGTTACTGCCGCTGATCCGCAGAATGCTCGAGCAGACGCAGCTCGACCCGGCCTGGCTCACCTTCGAGATCACCGAGACGGCGGCGATCGCCAATCTCGCCGCGGCGGTGCGTTTCATCCGTGCACTCAAGGAGATCGGTTGTCGCTTCGCGCTGGACGATTTCGGTGCCGGGTTCTGCTCGTTCACTTACCTGAAGCACCTGCCGGTGGACAAACTGAAGATCGACGGCTCCTTCGTCCAGGGGTTGGCGGGGGCGCCCGTGGACCAGGCCATGGTCCGTTCCCTCAACCAAGTGGCGCACGCACTCGGCAAGGTCACCATCGCCGAGTACGTCGAGGACGCCCGCACCCTGCGGCTGCTTCAGGAATACGGCGTCGACTACGCGCAGGGGTTCTACCTGGGCCGTCCGGAGGCGGAGATCGTGCGCCAGGCGACCGCGTAGCTTACACACCGCGCGTGCCGGGCGGCCGTTCCTTTGCGGGGCCTCAGAGCAGCTTCAGGTTGGCGTAGGTGAGCACCAGCCACTTGCTGCCGGCACGTTCGAAGTTGACCTGTACGCGTGCGTGGCCGCCGTCGCCTTCGTATTGCAGGATGACGCCGTCGCCGAACTTCGCATGCCGTACCCGCCGCCCCAGGGTCAGGCCCGGCACCCCCGAGGCCTTCGGCACTCCCGGCGCGCGGCGCATGCGTGCCGGGGGCCGGGCCATCGGGCGCGGCACCGCGGCCTGGGGTCGCACCTCCTCGATCAGTTCCGGCGGAAGCTCGCCGATGAACCGGGAGGGAGGCGAGTAGGTGTCCGAGCCGTACAGGCGCCGGCTCTCCGCGTAGGACAGATACAGGCGCCGACGGGCGCGGGTGATCCCCACGTAGCACAGGCGGCGCTCCTCCTCCAGGCGGCCGGCCTCGGCCACCGAGCGCTGGTGCGGGAACAGTCCCTCCTCCAGCCCGCACAGGAACACCACCGGGAACTCCAGGCCCTTGGCCGAGTGCAGCGTCATCAATTGCACGCAGTCCTCGGACGGATCGGCCTGTCCCTCTCCGGCCTCCAGAGCGGCGTGAGACAGGAAGGAGGAGAGCGGGTCCGTCTCGCCTGCCTCCTCATCCGCTCCGTCCTCCCGGGGATCGAAGTAGCGCGCGGCGCTGACCAGTTCCTCCAGGTTCTCCGCCCGGGCGCCGCCCTTGTCGCCCTTGTCGTTGCGGAAGTGCTCCAGGAGTCCGCTGCCGGTGATGGCCCGGTCCACGCACTCGTGCACTTCGAGGCCCGCGCTCTCGTGGGCCAATCGTTCGATCAGCTTCAGGAAGCCGCCGAGCGCGTTCGACGCGCGCGCGGTGAACGTCCCGGACTCGAGAACGCCGTGCGCGGCCCGCCACAGGGACACACCGCGCGCGCGCGCCTCCTCGCGCACCGCCGCCAACGTGCGCTCGCCGATCCCGCGGGTGGGCATGTTCACGACCCGCTCGAAGCCCGCGTCGTCGTCGCGGTTGGCCATCAGGCGCAGGTAGGCGAGGGCGTCCTTGATCTCGGCGCGTTCGAAGAAGCGCAACCCCCCGTAGACGCGGTAAGGAATGCCGGCGGCGAGCAGGATCTCCTCGAAGGTCCGCGACTGGGCGTTGGAGCGGTAGAGGATCGCCGCGTCGCGTCGCGCATGGCCCCCCTCGATCCACTGTCGGATCTGCTCGACCACGAAGCGGGCTTCGTCGACCTCGTTGAAGGCCGCATACAGGAGGATAGGATCGCCCTGCGCCCCGCGGGTCCAGAGGTTCTTCCCCATCCGGCCCTGGTTGCACGCGATGAGGGTGTTGGCGGCGGTGAGGATCGTCGCGGTCGAGCGGTAGTTCTGCTCGAGACGCACCAGGCGCACGTCCGGGAAATCCTTCGGGAAGCGGCGGATGTTCTCCACGCGCGCGCCGCGCCAGCCGTAGATCGATTGGTCGTCGTCGCCGACGATGAACACGTGCGCGCTGTCGCCGGCCAGGTTGTGCAGCCACTCGTACTGGATACCGTTGGTGTCCTGGAATTCATCGACCAGGATATGCCGGAAGCGGGTCCGGTAGTGTGCCAGGATCTCGGGGTTGCCCTTGAGCAGCTCGTGCGAGCGCAGCAGCAGTTCGGCGAAGTCCACCAGCCCGCCGCGGTGGCAGTGCTCCTCGTAGGTCTGGTAGATGCGCAGCATCTGGCCGAGGTGGGGGTCGCCGCGATCCGAGATCTGCGCCGGTCGTTTGCCCTCGTCCTTGCGCGCGTTGATGAACCACTGTGCCTGCTTGGCGGGCCACTGCGCCTCGTCCAGGGCGAGCGCCTTGAGTACTCGGCGCACCAGCCGGTACTGGTCCTCGGAGTCGAGGATCTGGAAGGCCTGCGGCAGGCCCGCCTCGCGCCAGTGCGCGCGCAGCAGGCGGTGGGCCAGGCCGTGGAAGGTACCGATCCACATCCCGCCCGTCGGCACGCCGAGCAGATCCGCGGTACGGGCGCGCATCTCGCCCGCGGCCTTGTTGGTGAAGGTGACGGCGAGGAGGCCGTACGGGGACGCCGATTCCACCTGGATCAGCCAAGCGATCCGGTGGGTCAGGACGCGGGTTTTCCCGCTGCCGGCCCCGGCCAGCACCAACACATGCCCGGGCGGTGCACTGACCGCCTCGCGTTGTGCCTCGTTCAGGGGATCCAGGAGGGGGCTCACGTCCATGGATCGCGATTCTAGCAGATCCCGGGGTGCCTGCCGGGGTAGGGTGTGCCCGGCCGACACCGACGCAACCCGAGACGCCGGTGGAATTCTCGGCACCGTCGGCGGGCCGAGGCCCGCCCTACCGTCCTTACCGGCCCCGCGGGATCCTGTAGGGCGGGGCTCGCCCCGCCGACGACACTTGAATTCCTCGGCCGGTCAGACCGGGAACGTGGGGCATCCCTTGCGCGCGGGCGCGGCGTTGCGCGGCCGGCGCCGGTGCTCGTGGTCCTTGTAAAAGCGGATGTCCTCCACCACGGCGCGTGCGACCAAGTCGCGCTCCGTGAACACCAGCGCCAGCCAGCCCGGCGCGCAGCGCACCACGCGCGCCCGTGCCAGCCGACAGATGTGTCCGCTGCCGGTCCAGATTCGGAACGTGAGCATCAGTTCGGTCCCCGGCCCCAGGTTCCCGGCCCCGCCCAGTTCCACATAGGCGCCCTCGTGACTGATATTGCGCGCGTAGCCATCGCGGATTACACCCCCCGGAAACGCCACCTCCACCTCGATAGCTACTTCGGTTCTCGGTCGTTCACGTTGCTCGACTCGTCGTTCGATCATGGCGGTGCCGTCCCGGTCAGCCGGAATGTGTGCGCCGGCACGCCCACGCGTGCACCTGGCGCCGTACCGGGGACTTGCGGCGTCGCCGCCGCGGTCCGCGGGGTCCGTGCATTCCTGTGCGGGTGAGATCCTGACAGAGCGGTAGAGAACGCTGTGGTATTGCTGCACGGGGAGCGCGAATACGCAGGCTGCAAGACCCCGTGAGCGATCAGCGATCAGGGTGGCGGCCGGTTGCGAAAATTCTTTACGGATCGGGCCCGGGCTCGCCATGCCTCGTAGGTGTGACGCCTGCACGCGCCACCCATCCGGGGATTCGACTTGGAATTTTCGAGTACTCTGTCCCCTTGAATTCCTTTTATAATGGGATGGTTAACAGATGGGCCGTGTCCTCCGGCCCCACGGAGATCGCCATGTCCGGATCCCTGCCCCGCTCCCCGGTCGGTGAGCGGGTCCGCCGCCGGTTGTTCGACTGTCGCGGGGGGCGTTACGTCAGACGCCCGCCGGCGCACTGATCGCGTCGTGCCGTCGGGCCAACGGATGTTTCACGCGCTGCACAAGTTTTTCGAGAACCGCGTGCGCCCGGCGCAGGCGGGCGAGGTCGGTGACGACGGCGTGCGCCTGGCCACCGCGGCGCTGCTCATGGAGATGGCGCGTGCCGACTTCACGGTCCAGGAGGTCGAGCGACGCGAGGTGGCGGAACTGTTACGGCGGACCTTCGGGCTGTCCGGTGAGGAGACCGCCGACTTGGTCGCGCTCGCCGAACAGGCATCGCGCGAGTCGGTCTCGCTCCAGGAATTCACCCACCTCATCAACTGCCATTTCCCCCCGGAGCGCAAGGAGCAGGTGGTCCGATTGCTGTGGGAGGTGGCCTTCGCCGATGCACGCATCGACAAGTACGAGGAATATCTCGTGCGCAAGGTGGCCGATCTGCTCTACGTGTCGCACACGGCGTTCATTCGCGCCAAGCTGGCGGCCCAGGAACGGGCCATGGGTCCGTCCACCGGGTAGAGAGGGAGACCGGCATCCTGTACCGGGGTGTCGCTACCTCGTGAAAGATTTTGGGACATCCCAGTCCCAAAATCGACTCGCCTACGCGACAAGCTTTTGGGCCCCGGCCGCCCTGCGTCCGTCGCCGCTCCGGCGACACGCCCGCACCCTACGCCTCTCGGGGACTACCCGCCTCGTGCTTCGCACTTCCCTGGCGGGCAGCAAGGGGGAGGGCTCTCGCACTTCTCCGCCCGGCACTTCATACGGCCGGCCTTCGAAGCGCGGTTACGGTCCATCGGCTTCGTGCACGCCGACGCCTTGCCGTGACCGTCGCGGAAGGACCCGTATCCGGTCGGCTATCGACTGCGGGGTACGGAATCCGGGCGGTGGAGTTCAGCCACGGCAAAGCGGGCCGTAGCCGCAACGGCCCGCGCGCGCACCCCTGCGTCGCCCGGGGTGCGGCGCCATTGCGGGTCAAGCCGCTTTACACCATATCCTTCAGGTTCTTGAGGGGCTGCACCTTGACCACGTTGCGGGCCGGCTTCGCCTTGAAGACCGTCTCCTCGCCGGTGAACGGATTGATCCCCTTGCGCGCCTTGGTCGCCGGCTTGCGCACGACCTTGATCTTCATGAGACCGGGCACCGTGAAGACTCCGGGACCTTTCTTCAGATCGCGCTTCATCATGGCGGACATGGCATCGAACACGGAGCCCACGTCTTTCTTGGTCAGGCCGGTGTGATCGGAGAGGTAGGAGTAGATTTCGGCTTTGGTGGCGGGCTTCTTCGGGGCCGTGGTCTTTTTCGTGATTCGCGCGACGGATTTCTTTTTTACGGCCATTGACACACTCCTTCGTGGATCATGATGGTGTGATCGGGCGCCGTAAAGATAGCACATGTTGCGTGCGCGTAGAGCCGGAAATACAGTGAATCCGTGCGCCGGACACACTCCGTTCGGTGAGCGGATATCGGTCGGCGACGGTCACCGGCGGGCGCATCTCATGCATGGCCGGCGAAGCGGATGTTCCCCACGGCTGTGCACCGCGAGCCGTGCGTCCCGGGGTGCCGGGTGTGGCCCGTGACGGGCACAAGCTGACGCAGCCGGTCACCCGCAGCCGCCGGTGTACCGCCCCTGATTTTTCAACGTTCTGTTGTTTCTGCGTATCCTGCCGGTGGCACGGGAAATGCTTCAGTCAGGATGCGCGCACAAATTGTGAACTGGGACACGAAGTCGGCGTGCGCCGTTCCACAGGGAGCCTCCGGGCAGTGGTGACATCGCGGGGGCGGCAGGGAGTGCCCGAGACCGCCAACCGATATTCCGCCGGTGCAGGGCCCTGGAAGCGGCCCCCCCGGGCGGGGAGTCACGGGAGGACCGAGGATGATGCAGACTACGGGATCGCGGCAGTGGGAAGAGGCGGGCACCCGGGATCGGGCGCAGGCGCACTACCGGGAAGGGCGGCGCTACGAATTGGGCATCGGTGTGTGTGCAGACGCGCACACCGCCTATCAGCGCTACCGGCGTGCCGCCATGCTCGGCTACCCGGACGCCCAGAATGCGCTGGGTTTTCTCTATGCGACCGGGCACGGTGTGTCGCGCAACGAGGCACTTGCCGCGTCCTGGTTCCACAGCGCGGCGAAGCAGGGCCACACCGGTGCGCAGGCGAACCTGGGGACGCTCTACGCCGAGGGCCGCGGCCTGCCCAAGGACGAGGCGGAGGCACTCGAGTGGTACGAGCGCGCCGCCGAAGGCGGCAACCCCGACGCCCAGGAATTTCTCGCCAAGTCCTTGCGGGAAGGTCTGCTCGGGTTGCGTAAGGACCCGGCCCAAGCGGGTTTCTGGGAGGTCCTGGCGGTCTACTCACGGGCCGCCGTCGAGGGATTCCAACCCTGACTCCCCGCGCCCGGTCCCGGCGGATGCCGGGCGCGGCGGGTGGGGCCGCCGACCTCGATATCGAGGCGCTCCTCGATTGCCCCCACCGTAGTCTGTCGGCGGGCCGGCGCACTCGCGTGGCCCTCCATCTACGTCTTCGAGGGCATGCGCGCCATCGTGCTCGATCATGTCTTCCGCGGCGACCTGCTCGTGCGTGCGGCCTTACTCAACATCGCCTACCTGGCGGTCGGAGCGGCGGTCTTTCCGGCGGCGTTCCACACCGCCCGGCGCCGGGGCCTGCCGCTTGCAGGTCTGAATAACGGCGCACCTCAGCCCGAGGCCAAGCGGTGCGCCCAGCGGGTGGTCTCCGGGAGCCGGTAGCGCGGCGTACACGCGAGCACATATTCGACGGCCGTGGACAGACTCACGCGGTGCCCGACCGATACATACACCGGCCGCACCCCGCGGCGGGTGCGCAGCACCGCACCGATGACCTCGCCCGCGTCCTCCAGCGGGACCCAGGCGCCGCGGTGTATGGGCGGTGCGCCGTGCGTGCCCGTCAGCCGCGACTTGGCGACGCCGATCGCGGGCAGGTCGGTGATCACGCCGAGATGGCAGGCGAGTCCGAAACGGCGTGGATGGGCATAGCCGTGGGCATCGCACAGGATCAGGTCCGGTGTCGAGCGCAGGCGCCCGAGTGCGTCCAGCACCGCCGGGATTTCGCGGAACGACAGCAGCCCGGGGACGTAGGGAAAGCTCGTCGGGCGGCGCGCCACCGCACGTTCCCACAGATCCAGCTCCGGGAAACGCAACACCGCCACCGCGGCGCGGGTCACCGCGCCGCCCCGCTCGAAGCCCACATCGACCCCGGCGACGTACCGGACCTTCCCGAACCGGTCCCGGGCCGAGACGCAATCGCGCAACCGCTGCTGGATGGCGATCGCTTCCCGCGGGCTTACATCCCAGCGGTGCGCGAGGTCGGCGGATACGCGATGTGTGGCGGGCATTGCACGGATGATCGCATCACGTCCGGTAGAGCCTGCGCGGCCTTCAGTCGATCTCGTCCAGCGGGTTGGCCCATTTGCCGTGGCGGCTGGAGCCGTTGTCCACACCGGAGTCCTCGTGTTCGATGTCCATCGCGCCGGACCAGTCCTCCGGCGGCTCGATCGCTTCCAGACTCAGCGCCCGCCACGCGTCGAGATCCATTTCCTCCACGGTCCCATCGAAGTACTGGATCTCTACGGTGCCGTCGTCCTCGTCGACCGCGACGACCTCGAACGCGGCTCCCCCGGGCGTCCGGTACCAGTCTCCGACCCTCGGTTCATAATTCTCGGACATCTCCGCCGGCTTCCCCTGGTTGGTCCGCCGTGAGCGCCGCCGTCTGCTCAATAGTGCGCCCGCGCCCTCTGTAATCAATTATAGAACCTATACGGGGCCGGGGCCTGGTCCCCGCGGACGCCCGCCCCGGACCTCCCGGTAGGGCCGGGCTCGCCCGGCCGAGGACGCGGACCCATAGGAATCGCGGCGGCGCCCCGCAACGGCGTCGGCGGGCCGAGGCCCGCCCTACCGGAATTCGCGCATCTCTATCCCCCCGGTAGGGCCGGGCTCGCCCGGCCGACGGCGTTGAAATCCGGCGTAGTGTCGAAATTCCCAGCGTTGTCGGCGGGCCGAGGCCCGCCCTACGGTGAAACGCGCACGGTCGTCCACCGGTAGGGCCGGGCTTGCCCGGCCGAGGACGTTGAAACCCGGGGTAGTGTCGAAATTCCCAACGTTGTCGGCGGGCCGAGGCCCGCCCTACGGTGAAATGCGCACGGTCGTCCATCGGTCGTCCTTGCCCGACCGACGCTACTCGGCACCGGCCTCGGGGGGCGGCGCCGCCCCGGGCCCTTGCGTGGGGTTGGGTGCGGGGGTGCTCGTCGCGCGCGCCCGCTCGCTGCGGGCGCCCCGTGCGAGCGGTGTGCAGCAGGCAGCGTACTCGGCGCCGCCGAGCAGGCGGTCGAGCAGCCGCGAAGTCCGCGTCGCATCGGCCGAATCGTCCCACAGCCAGAACATGAACGTGGTGAGGAAGATCGCCGTGAGCGCGGTCTCCTCCAGCGCCCGCCAGAAATGGCGCGCGTCACGTCGGGTCGCCTCGCGCAGCCACTGCACGGTGCGGTTTACTCCGAGCAGCGCCCGGCACTGGATATGGACGTGGCCCGGCTCCAGGTGCGTGAGCACCATCTGCCGGGTCGCCCGCCGGTGCGTCGCGAGGGTGCGCAGCCATGTCATGATGGCGCGGTGCAGGCGCGCCCTGGGCGGCAGTCCCTTGAACTCCGGGCGCGCGGCGTCGGCGAGCAGTGCGCGGTCGGCGCGTTCGAACCAGGCATCGACCAGGTCCTCCTTCTCGCGGAACCAGTTCGGCAGGTCGGCAAGGGCGACACCGGCGCTGTGCGCGGCCTCCGCGAGGCGCACCGCCTCCCACCCTCTCGTTTCCGCAATCTCCAGGGCCGCATCGAGGATCCGGTCCCGGGCTTCCCGTCGTTGCGTCACGGTGTCATCCCTCCAGTGTCGGCTTCGGCGCTGCATCTGTTCCCGCCCGCTCTTGTTAATAGTAGGACGGTTGGCGCCCGGGTCAAGGCGCGGTGCGGGCGGGATCGGCGAGGTCGGTTATCGGGGGAAGGGCGATACGGTGCCGGTTGCGCTGGAGCCGTTGCTGAAAATGCCGGGGTGTACCGGCTGCCCGCGCTGCGGCGTTCGCCGCCGGGGAGTCAGGGACAGGGGTTGGGGTGTTCGCGGTGGATCGCCTCGATACCTTCCAGCACCGCAGGTGGGAGTTCGATCTCGATACCGGCGATATCCGCAGCCAACTGTTCCAGATGGGTGGCGCCGATGATGGTGGCGGTGAGAAACCCGCGGGTGTTCACGAAGGCGAGGGCCATTTGCGCCGGATCCAGCCCGTTGTCGCGCGCCAGCTCGACATAGGCGCGCGTTGCCGCCTCGCCCTGCGGATTGCTATAGCGCTGGAAGCGCTCGAACAGCGTCAGGCGCGCTCCGGGCGGCTGCGTACCGCCCAAGTATTTCCCGCTCAATACGCCGAACGCCAGGGGCGAGTAGGCGAGCAGGCCGACCGCCTCGCGGTGGGCGATCTCCGCGAGCCCGATCTCGAAGGTGCGATTCAGCAGGTTGTAGGGGTTCTGCACGCTCACGATCCGCGGCAGGCCCTCGCGTCGTGCGATCTCCAGGTAGCGCATCATCCCCCACGGGGTCTCGTTGGATACGCCGATGTGACGCACCTTGCCGGCGCGCACCGCCTCGCCGAGGGCCTCGAGTGTCTCACCGATGGGGGTGGCGTCCGGATCGGGTTCGGGCGCGTAGCCGAGGCGGCCGAAGAAGTTGGTGTGCCGCGCCGGCCAGTGCACTTGGTAGAGATCCAGGTAATCGGTTCGCAGGCGTCTCAGGCTGGCGTCGAGGGCCGCCTGGATATTGCGCCGGTCGAGCCGCGGGGTGCCCCCGCGCAGGTAGTGCAGCTCGTCGCCGGGCCCCGCCACCTTGGAGGCCAGCACCACCCGGTCGCGACAGCGCCGGGCGGCCAGCCAGGTGCCGATATATGCCTCGGTGAGCCCCTGGGTCCCGGCGCGCGGCGGGACCGGGTACATCTCCGCGCTATCGATGAAGTTGATTCCGTGCGCGAGCGCGTAGTCGAGCTGCGCGTGGGCCTCGCGCTCGTCATTCTGCTCGCCGAAGGTCATGGTGCCGAGGCAGAGGGCGCTGACTTTCAGGTCCGTGTCCGCGAGGGTTCGATATTGCACGCGCGTCTCCGGATGGCGATGCGACCGGTATCGGAGCCGGGTCCCGGTACGTTCGGCCGGCGGTGCGGCGCGGGCGGAGTTCAGGCCCGGCGGGTCTTGCGCCGGTTCTCCATCAGCCGTTCGATGATCGGCGTCAGGATGACCTCCATGGCGAACCCCATCTTTCCGGCCGGCGCCACGATCGTGTTGGGCCGCGACATGAAGGAGTCGTGGAGCATACGCAACAGATAGGGGAAATCCGCGGACTTGGGGTTGCGGAAACGGATTACCACGAAACTCTCGTCCGGTGCGGGGATCTCCCGGGCGATGAACGGGTTGGAGGTGTCCACCGTGGGTACCCGCTGAAAGTTGATGTGGGTGCGCGAGAACTGCGGCGTGATGTAGTGCACATAGTCGTACATGCGGCGCAGGATCGTGTCCGTGACCGCCTCGGCGCTGTAGCCGCGCTCCTTGCAATCGCGGTGGATCTTCTGGATCCACTCGAGGTTGACGATCGGCGCGACCCCCACGAGAGTATCCACGTGGCGCGCGGCGTTGATCTTGTCGGTCACGACCCCGCCGTGCAGTCCCTCGTAGAAAAGCAGATCGCTGTCCGGCGGAATCGGCTCCCACGGAGTGAAGGTGCCCGGCTCCTGGTTGTACGGGGCCGCCTCCTCCTCGCTGTGGAGATAGAAGCGACGCTGCCCCCCCCCGCTCTCGCCGTATTCGCGGAACAGGGCTTCGAGGTGATCGAAGAGGTTCCCCTCGGGGCCGAAGTGGCTGACGTTGCGATGCTCGGCCTGCGCATCGGCGATCGCTTTTTTCATCTCCTGGCGGTCGTAGCGGTGAAAGCTATCGCCCTCCACGATCACCGGGTTGCTCCCCATGCGGCGGAAGATGTGCTCGAAGGCGCGTTTGACGGTGCTCGTGCCGGCCCCGGAGGAGCCCGTCACTGCGATGATCGGGTGTTGTTCCGACATGTGCCACTCCTGAATCCAATACGTTCGGCGGCCAACCCGGGATCCGGCGCGGGCGAACGCGCCGGAGGGTACCGGAGGCCGGGCAATCCGCAATTCTGCCCTACGACCTGCTTTGCCCACAAGCCTTTGCGTCGGCGAAGCGGCGTGGCGCGAATGGTCCCGGCGCCATTTTAAGGCGGGATACCGGCCGATGCGGGGTCCCCGCAGCATTCGGTGCGCGGCTAGAGGACCACCCTCCGGCCAATGCGAATAAGACGCATCGGCCGCCAATCCCGCCGGGGAAGTACCGGTGGATGGCACGGCCGCCGACCATCGGGCGGCTTGAGCAGGGAAAAATACTATTACTTACAAATGGTTACAAAGCATGGTGTTGTTGTCGTTTCGCAAATCCTCGCCCGGGGGCGCCGTATCGATGTGATTTCTCGGGGCAGATTTTTTACAATAACCCCTTCAGCGCCAGGGGAACCCGCCGGCCTGGGAATTATTGCCGTCGCACGAACGCCAAGTCCCAGACGCGGTGGCCGAGACGTTCCCCGCGGCGTTCGAAGCGGGTCGGTGGTCGATCGTCGGGACGCGGCGCGTAGCGCCCGACACCGGCCAGGTTCTCGAAGTCCGCGTTGGCTTCCATCACCTCCCGCATATGGCGGGCGTAGTCCTCCCAGTCGGTGGCCATCTCCAGGCGCCCGCCCGGTTTGAGCCGGCGGTGCGCCAGCTCGGCGAAGGCCGGTTGTACGATGCGACGCTTATGGTGGCGTTTCTTGGCCCATGGATCCGGGAAGAACAGCAGCATCCGGTCCAGCGATGCGTCGGGCAGGTGGTGCTCCAACACCTCGGCGGCGTCGGCGCACACCACGCGCACGTTGCCGATCCCCTCGGACTCCAGTTGCAGGAGCAGGTGCCCGATCCCCGGGCGGTGTACCTCGATCCCCAGGCAGTCGAGTTCCGGGTGTTGGCGGGCGAGGGCGACGAGCGCCTCGCCGTCGCCGAAACCGATCTCCAGGACGCGCGGGGCGCGGCGTCCGAAACAGGCGTCGAGATCGAGCGCCCCGTCCGGGAGGTCGGTGCCGAACCGGGTCCACAGAGTATCGAGTGCGCGGCGTTGGGCGCGGGTCATGCGTCCCTCGCGGCGTACGAAGCTGCGCACGCGACGCCGCAGATTCTCACCGGGCAAGGTGGGGATGGCGTCCCCCCCGACTCCCGACTCCCGCGTCGCACCCATGGTGCGACGCGCTCGCAGATTCAAAAGAACGTGCCTTTGATCGGCGAAGAGGCGCTCGCGTAACGCTTGCGCGGAATGCGGCCCGCAAGATACGCCTCGCGCCCCGCCTCCACCGCCTTTCTCATCGCCCCGGCCATGAGCACGGGGTCGCGCGCACCGGCGATGGCGGTGTTCATGAGCACCCCGTCGCAGCCGAGTTCCATGGCGACCGCCGCGTCCGAGGCGGTCCCCACGCCGGCGTCGACCAGGATCGGCACGTTCGCGTTCTCGACGATGGTGCGGAGGTTGTAGGGGTTTCGGATTCCGAGGCCCGAGCCGATCGGCGCGGCGAGCGGCATCACCGCGATGCAGCCCATCTCCTCGAAGCGCCGCGCGGCGATCGGGTCGTCGTTGGTGTAGACCATGACCTTGAAGCCGTCGCGTACCAATTCGCGTGCCGCCTTGATCGTCTGCTCGATGTCGGGGAACAGCGTCTTCTCGTCGCCCAGGACCTCGAGCTTCACCAAATCGTGCCCGTCGAGCAGTTCGCGGGCCAGACGGCAGGTGCGCACGGCATCCTCGGCCGTGTAGCAACCCGCGGTGTTCGGCAGCAACGTGTAGCGTTCCGGCGGCAGGACCTCGAGCAGATTCGGTTCATTCGGATCCTGGCCGATGTTGGTGCGGCGGATGGCGACCGTGACGATCTGTGCGCCGCTGGCCTCCACCGCGCGCCGTGTCTCGTCCAGGTCCCGGTACTTGCCGGTACCGACCAGGAGGCGCGAGTGATAGGTCGCGCCGGCTACGGCCAGCGGGTCCGTGCGGCCGGTAGGCTCGTCGCGGAGCGGGGTGTGAATGACACTCGACATGGCGATCGATGTCCTCGCTGAGGTTGCAGGGGGCGGCCCCGAAGGCCGGGACCGCGGGATTCAGCCGCCGCCGATGGCGCGGACCACCTCGATCCGGTCGCCGGCGCGCAGGCGGTGCTGCGCATAGGCGCTGCGTGGCACGATCTCGCAGTTCACTTCCACGGCGACGCGCCGCCCGGCGAGCGCCAGCTCCTCGATGAGCTGCGCGGCGTTGATGCCGTCGGCGACCTGACGCCGCTCTCCGTTGAGGTAGATTTCCATTCCGGCCACTCTGCGCGAATCTTGTATGGCATCGTCCATATTATACCAAGCGCCGCCTCGCCGGGGTGCCGGCCTCGCGGAGGGGTCGACGTGCGCGCCCTTTGACCCGGTGCGCGGCAAGCCCCGCCGTTGAGGGCGGGGAAGGATAGCGCGGACGGCGTAGCCGTCCTGCGCCGTTTCCCGGAGTTTTCTGCTATGGTGAGTGTTTTAAGGGCGGGACACGCCCGGTTCGCCTGTGAAGTGAGCGATGCAGTAGGGTCGCCAGCAGCAGGAACCCGCCGAAGCGACTCCGTGTGGCTGCCGCACTGAGCGCCGTAGGAATCTCCGGCATTCATGCCGGGGAGGATGTCAAGACCTTCTGCGCAACGACAGATGCGCAGGTGCTCGGAACGATACTTGGTGATCGGATTCACCGCGGTCTGAACCGCACCCGACCGGCGCCTACGTCCCCCCGGAGACGGCCCTGGGATAGTCGGCGAGCATCTGCGCGAGTGCGTCCAACCGGTCGCGGGGCGTATAGAAATGCGGGGAGAAGCGCACACCGCCGCCGCGCAGGGCGCACTGGACCCCGTGCCCGCGCAGATACGCGGACAGCCCTTCGGCCGTACCCTCGCGCGGCCGGGCGGTCACGATCCCCGCGCGTCGCGAATCGTCCGGCGGAGAAATCAATTCCAGGTAATGTAATTCTTGAATTATGTCAATTAAGTACCTTGTATTTTCAAGTATTTCCTTCTCTATGTGCGCAATCCCAATGGTCTCGATCAGGGCCAGGCTCGCCTCTAATCCATAGATTCCGAGCATGTTCGGACTGCCGCATTCGAAGCGCCGGGCGCTGTGTGCCGGCTCCCAGACCGGTCGATCGAAGTCGCCGACGGCCTCCACCATATGCCAACCATACTGACGTAGCCGCAGTCTCTCGCGCAGTTCCGGCCGCACGTAGAATACGGCGAGCCCCTCGGGGCCGAGCATCCACTTGTGACCATCGGCCGCCACGAAATCCGCCTGTGCCGCCCGCACGTCAAAGGCCACGGCACCGAGCGCCTGGATGGCATCGACGCAGAACAGTACACCGCGCTTGCGGCAGCCGCGCCCGAGCCGCTCGAGATCGAGCCGCAGCCCGTCACCATACTGGACCGCGCTGATGCTGAGGAGCCGCGTGCGCCCGTCGATGGCATCGAGCAGCGCACCCTCCGGATCCGGCGCCCTCGAGAGCGGGACCCGGTGCAGCGCGACCCCCTGATCGGCGAGCGACTCCCAGACGATACGATTGGAAGGGAATTCCTCGCGCGCGCTCACCACGTTGTCCCCGGACCGCCAATCCAGACCGTAGGCCACCACCGACAGACCCTCGGACGTGCTCTTGAGGAGCGCAACGTCGTCGCTCGAGGAGGCGCCGAGGAGACGCGCCAGACGCCCGCGCAGGCGAGCCTCGGTCTCGGCCCAACGCAGATAATGTTGCGAACCGCAGCGGGCATTTTCCTCGGCGAAGGCGGTAACCGCAGCCGCGGTACGGCGCGGCCATGGTGCGACGGCGGCATGGTTCAGGTAGATCACGGTCGGATCGAGGATAAATTCGTCGTGGTAGTCCATGGGCCCGGACTCCGTTCCTGCGTGAGGTGAGGATTGAGACATGGTAGCGGTTAGGAAAGCCGAGTGTGGCCCCGGAGGGCGGGAATCGCCGGGAAAAACCACCCGCAAACTTTAGTTCGCATAATGTATATTATGTCAAATTGAAGATTCAGATGGGCTGAGGCATTGATTGCCCAAGCGGGCCCGGCACGGTAACATCGCCCGGCCGTGATGGGCCCCGGTCGTAACCATGCGCCGCGTGCGGTTTACGCGCCCTCGTCTGCACCCCGAATGGGGCGGCGCAGCGGGATGCTCCATTCCCACCGTTATCCTGGACGGGATCCGATGACCAAAGACCGCGGTTTCGACCCCGAGACACCGCACACCGGTGATGATGACTTCCCGGAACTGGAACTCTCCGATGAAGACATCCTCGATGCCATGCAATATATCCCGGGGTTCCTGGATATCAGTACCGCGGATTTTCGCGAGATCTACCACTACGCGCATCGCCATGCGCTGGAACGCCTGTTCGGGCGGGTCCGGGCGGGCAGCCTGATGCGCGCCGGCATCGAGCCCCTGCATCCGGACACGATACTCCAGCAGGCGATTGCCGTGATGGCCCGCCAGGGCCTGAAAAGCCTGCCGGTGGTCGACGCCGGGAACCGGGTGGTCGGGATACTGACCGAAAGCGACTTCCTTCGCCGGCTCCAAGCCGACACCTTTCTCGAGTTGTTGTTGCGGCTGGTAAAGGACATCGGAAGCTTCCGCCATCGCTGTCACGAGACGCCGGTGAGCGAGGCCATGTGCGCGGCGCCTGTCACCATCGGGGAAGACGCCGGCTTCTTTACGATCATAAAGGCCTTCCATAGACACGATGGGCGCAGCATGCCGGTGGTCGACGCCGGCGGCCTCCTGCGCGGGCTGCTGCTGCGCAAGGATTTTCTCGATGCCTGTCATCTGGAGAATCTGCTGTGAACCTGCGGGCATATCTGACCAAGATGCGCGGCACGACCCGCGGCAGCCCGCCGCGGGTCAGCAACAGCGAGATCGCCTGGTCCTGGGTGGGCGCCTTCCTCGGCATCGGCGCCTGCGGCGCGCTGACGCAGCTTTTCCTCAGCGGTCGCGACCTGACCTTGATAATCGGCTCGTTCGGCGCCTCGGCGGTGCTGGCCTACGGCGCGGTGCGCAGCCCGCTGGCGCAGCCGCGCAACTTGATCGGCGGCCACATCGTTTCCGCCATCGTCGGCGTGACCGTATGGAAGCTGTTTCATTATGCCCCCTGGCATATCCCCTGGGCGGCGGAGGCGATCGCGGTGGCCACCGCGATCGCGCTAATGCACGCCACGCGGACGCTGCACCCGCCCGGCGGTGCCACCGCCCTGATCGCGGTGATCGGCTCCTCGAAGATCCACTGGCTTGGTTATTACTACGTCTTGGTCCCCGCGACCCTGGGACCGCTCATCCTGCTGGCGGTGGCGCTGCTGGTGAACAACATTCCCTCGACCCGGCGCTACCCGGAGATCTGGTTCTAGCTCTAGTTGATTGTCGATCCGGACACGTGGCACTATAGTTAAGGTCATATGTCACGAAAGGACCAATCGCCATGGCCGAACCTTCCGGAATTCTGGACACCCTCGGAGGCGCACGCTACCTCGGTCGCAAGCGCGGTCCTGTCGACCTGCGCGAGTTGGTCCGCGCCGGCCTCCCCTACCAGGCCGCCGAATTCCTGCTGCTCGAAAGCCTTGGCTTGGCGCTGGATGAAGCGGCCCGCCTGCTGGCGGTCTCGCGCCGCACCCTGACGAGGAAGAGACAGAACCCGAAGGAGCGCTTGGGCCCGGCCGAATCGGACCGTCTGTACCGGCTCGCCCGTACACTTACGCTGGCCTCGGAGGTCTTGGGCGATGATGCGGCAGCCCGGGAATGGCTAAAGACCCCCAACCGGGCTCTGGGTGGTGATCGCCCGCTGGATTTGCTCGACACCGAGCCTGGCGTGCGTGCCGTGGAGGACGTACTGGACCGCGCCGCGTGGGGCGATGTTGGGTGAGAACGGCGCTCTACCGCCTTGTCCACAAGCGTTACGCAGATCAGGTACTGACTGGAGAAGGCAGCCGACGCCGGGGCAGTCGCTGGACGCGACCGGGGATAGCGGCAGTCTACGCTGCGGAAACGTTGAGCCTCGCGGTGCTGGAGCTTTACGTGCAGATCGCACAGCAGCACGCCCGGCACATACCCCTCGTCTACTTCCGCATCGAGCTACCCGAAACCGTCCCCATCGAAGCATTGCGGCCGCAGGACCTTCCGGAAAGCTGGAACGCCTATCCCTATCCTGAGAGCATGCAGGACCTGGGTACCGGCTGGATCAGGCGGGGCGAGGCCCTTGCCCTGTATGTTCCCTCCGCCGTGGTTCCGACGGAGCGCAACGTGATATTAAATCCGGCGCACCGGGAGTTCCACAAGCTGCGTATCTCCACACCACAGCCATTCTCGCTTGATGAAAGACTGCCCTGACCGTCCTTGAATGGTTACCACCGATGGGCGGCTCACCCCTTCAACCGGTGCTGTGCGCCGATCTCCTGCGCGCGCGCGTTCGGAACCCCGGCCTCGCGGGCAAACCCGGGCCACCTCGAGACTGTTTCGACGATCTCGTCGAGCACTTCCGCGGGGCGGGCGAGCCCGATCGAACGGCCGACCGCCAGCAGGTCCTCGCGGGTGAAACCGTCGCGTTTGCCGTTGATGGTCATCTGGTGCCGGCGCGTCCACACCCCTTGGGGATTGTTTGCATAGACCACATCGAAGGCCGGCGCCAGGCGCCAGCGCCCGTCGCGTCCCATAAGGAAGGCGATATTCTTCGTATGATCGTCCTGGTTGCGGGCGACGACGTTGAACAGCATGCGCCGGTACTGCTGCGCCGCTTCGGCCTTGGTGAGGCGCAGCCTGCGCATGACCTCGAAGGCCTGCTCGTAGCCATACGCGGCGGTCGCGTTGAAGTCGTAGTGGGCGATGCCGCACAGGGACTGCAAGTGCAGCTTCTCGCCGTTCTCGCGATCGAAGCGCCGGGTCAGAAAGTGGGCCCGCCCGCCCTCCTCCAGCAGACGGCTCTCGTGCATCGCAATGCCGGCGGCCTTCGCCATGAGGTGGTAGGCGTATTCGATGCGCCCGTAGCCCTTCGGTGCGCCGAGTTCCAGGTCCGAGACCCCGTCGAATTTCAGGATCCAGTAGTCGTAGCCGGCCGGCGCCGTGGTCTGGCCGGACAGGATCCGGCCCTCGGCGTTCATGGCGATCACCGCCTTGGGCCGGGCCCCGCCCGCGGACGTGCCCACGCGCAGGATGTCCAGCATCGCGCCGTTCTTCGCCTGCTCGTCCTCGCCCCACCGGATATCGAGCCGGCCCCGGTGGGCCATGATCTCCCGGGCGAGCGCCACCAGTTCGGACACCTCCACCGGCACGGCGCGATCCAGGGCCGGAATGACCGCGGGCTCGAACTCCAGCGCCCCCATGCCCCTCGTCCCCGTGTAGCACAGCCGCTCCACCGGGCTGAATCCCGCCGCGTCCCGTCCGCTGCGCGCGAGCCAGGTATCGATGATCGCGTTGCCGAACTTGTCCGGCAGCGCATCGGCCAGGAGTCCCGGCAGGCCCCGGAAGGTCTCGCGGTTCAGTGTGGGGAACTCGAACACCTGGCCCCGGGCCTGGTCGAGGGGCATCTGCAGCGGCGCGAGGTCGTAGCCCGAGGCCGGAAAATCCGATGTGAACTCGAACGCCCCGAGATTTCGCTCGGCGTCCCAGGCGACCGCGCCCACCTCCCGCCCCCAGAGACGCACCATGGCGGCTACGGGCGTCACCATGGCTCATCCTCACCCGTGTCCGATCCCTTGACGGCCTGCCGTTCCGCAGGGGCGTGCGCCTCGGGATGGGCCCGCCGGCGCCCGGAGGCCCGGCGCCGTTTCCTGCCCCGGCGCTTGGCCAGATCCAGCGGGCTCAATCGCGGCTCGGGGAGAAGCGCATCGAGCGCCTCCAATGTGCCGAGTTCACGCAGCACCGCGATGAGGCTCTCGAGCTTCCCCTTCCCGGTCTCCAGCGCCTTGAGGGTGCCGAGGCTGAGCGTGGTCGCCGCGGCGAGTTCCGCCTGGGTACGGTTCCGGCGCAGGCGCAGGGCCCGCAGCCGTTGTCCCAGGATCTGCGCGATGGCTTGATCCGTCAGCGGATAGTAATCCACCATAACAGCCGATTTCCTATCTGAAATCCCATGGATTTCAGATTAATCAACAGGGTTATGGCTATTATATCCACCCAACCGGATCGGTCAAGTAGTTTATTGGTCGTTTTCTTGGCTTTTATGCTGTGATTATAATCGTAATGGCTTATTTCGTATCTTTTGTAGCGGATCTGTTGATGGGCGTGACGTCATCAAGCCTTGGCGCCTTGCCGCCATCGATCCCGGTGCAGCGGCACCGGATCTCATCCAGCCATTCCTGCGAGACCGAAACGTCTCGGTCGAGATCCGGGCTTTCAAGGAGGGTTTCGGCGATAAAGGCGCGAGTGGTGGGTTCGAGCTGCATCGCCTCGTCGAGGACCTTCGAGGGGGCGGGTTTGGCGAGCATCGCACCCCCCCTCAGGAAACTAAGACCAAGGAAAATAATTTATAATTCGTTATTACATATAGGTGCGCAAGCCTTCTCCAGTAAATTATTGCTCACCGGATGCCCTCCTCCACTCCGCGCCCACTCTGCTCAAATGCGCGCGCGACGGGACGGGACGCCCTCGACCCGCGCCGCTCAGCGCTTCCTGCCGATCAGCTCGATCGGGTAGCCGTCCGGGTCTTCTACGAAGGCGATGATGGTGGTGCCGGCGTTCATGGGGCCGGCGTCGCGGAGGATCTTGCCGCCGCGTTGGCGGATGGCATCGGTGGCTTGGTAGACGTCGTCCACTTCCAGGGCGATGTGGCCGTAACCGTTGCCCAGGTCGTAGCGATCCGTCCCCCAGTTGTAGGTCAGTTCGATGACGGCCTCGTTCTTCTCATCGCCGTAGCCGACGAAGGCCAGGGTGAACTTTCCCTCCGGGTAGTCCTGGCGGCGCAGCAGGCGCATGCCGAGGACGTCGGTGTAGAACCGGATGGAGCGGTCCAGGTCGCCGACCCGGAGCATGGTGTGAAGAATGCGCATGGGGGCCTCCCGTTGCGGGGTTGGTCTGCGGGGACAATGCCGGCAGGGTAGCAGGATTGCGCGTGCCGGCGACAGGACGCGGGAGCAAGGCGGCAAGTGGTTTCCGCCATTGGGTCCGGCGTCTCCGCCCGGCGGCGGGGCCCGGCGGTTCTCGCGCCCCCTCGAGCGTCCCGGCGGCGGACCCGGCACCCCGCCGTGCGCCGGTACGAAACTTGCTGGTCATGTCCCAAAGCGAGAGGACCTGCCATGCATCGGATTCTGAAGACGCGCCAATCGACGTTGCTGGGCCTGCTCGGCGGGCTGTTCATCCTTACGGTCGCGGCCCTGTTCTCGCACCAGCACTTGGGGGTGCTGTTCAACCTCCCGGGCCTGCTGATGGTGCTTGGCGGTACGCTCGCGGCCACGTTGGTGAGCCGGCCCGTCGAGGATGTGGTGCGCGTGGCGAAATCCCTGCGCACCCTGCTGCGGGACCACGAGGTCAATGCCGACACGCAGATCGAGCAGTTGCTGGAGACGGCGCACTGGTACCGCAACGGCAACCTGCAAGCGGCGGAACAGACCCTGGAGCAGGTTCGCGACCCGCTCCTGCGCAGCGGTGCGCAGATGGTGATCGACCGGGAACCCCTGGACGAGATCATCAAGGTCATGCAATGGCGCGTCGCCGGCGTCCGTAACCGCGAGCAGTCCGACGCGCAGATCCTGCGCACCATGGCGTCGTTCGCCCCCGCATTCGGCATGCTCGGCACACTGTTCGGCCTGACCCGGATCCTCGGCAACCTGGGCCACGCGGGGCTCGGTCAGATCGGCGCCGGCATGTCCTTCGCACTCGTCACGACCCTGTACGGCATCGTCCTCGCCAACATGATCTTCAAGCCGCTGGCCATCAAAATGGACCGATGCGCCCAGCAGCGCGCCATCGTCATGAACGTCATCCTCGAGGGGATCGTGTTGCTCCACGGACGGCGCCATCCGTTCATCATCCGGGATACGTTGAGCGCCTGCATGGTCCAGCAGCCGGGTACGTCGCAGAGCGTTCCCCCGTTGCCTCATGCCGCCTGAGTTTCAAGCGGCGATGTACGCCCCCGCGCAGCGGCTTGGCGCGCGCTCGTTTTCCGTGCCGATCGAGCCGATCCCCGAGGACGGCGACGCGGGCTGGCTGCTGAGCTTCGCCGACCTCGTCACCCTGCTGCTCACCGTGTTCGTGCTGCTGTTCGCCTACAGCCGGGTCCCCGCCGGGACGACAGGCCCCCCGACGTCGCCGGTCCGGCCAACGCCGCGCGTAACCACACCGGCCCTTGCACTGCCGATCACCATGTCCCATACCGCAGTTGCCGCCGTGCGCAAGGACCCGGCGACGCACAAACCGCCCGCGCGCCCGGCCCCGGCGCACGCGCCAAGCCTTTCGGCCAAACCGGCGCCGGAACCGGCGCACGTACCTACCGCGCGTGTGGCGCCGATACCGGGCCTATCCCGGCATGCCGCTCCGGATGCCCCGCTGATCATGCGCACGGTGCCGGTGATCCAAGTGCCCTACGCGCCCCGACCCAACACGCCGTCCGGTCGCGCCGCCGCATCCGACACCACCGCCCGGCCCGAGACCCATGCGCCGCGGGTCCGCGCCATATCCATCCTCGTCCCGAAGGATCTCCGGGGGAAGGTCGAAGTAATGCGCTCGGCCACCGCGGTCAACCTCATCATCACGGACGACCTGCTCTACCTCGCCGGCGACGCCCAACTCAGCGCCGCCGGGCGCGCGCTGCTGGATCGTATCGCCGCAATGCTGGAGCGCAGCCGCTACGCCGTGTCCGTCGAGGGCTACACCGACGACACCCCGATCCACACGGCGCGGTTCCCCTCCAACTGGGAACTGTCCACGGCACGCGCCACCACCGTGGCCCGTTACCTGATCCGTCGCGGCGTGGCCCCCGCCCGCCTGAGCGCGATCGGCTACGGCGACACCCGCCCGCGCGCCGACAACGCCACCGCGTCGGGCCGCGCACTCAACCGCAGGGTGACCCTGGTCCTGCATGCGAAGACGCCCCAACCGCAACCCCCACCACGTAGGGCGCAATGAACAAAGCGAATTGCGTTGATCAAAGCCATTGTGGATGCCATGGCGTCGCAGCCGGGCGAGACCGTGAGCGACCCGGCCGGCGGCTTCCCGCTCGCGGCGTAAAGGTCGGTTGACAGGTCCTCGATAACCGTTATTCTACATTCTAGAATCTAGAACATAGAATAACCATGGTATTGAAACCACAAGACGTTCTGGTTGTGCTCAAGCTCGTTGCCATGGGCCGGAAACCCTGGTCCTATGCGTGGCTCGCCGTGCAGATTAGGATGAGCCCTTCACAACTGCACTCCGCGGTAAAAAGAGCGCTGGCGGCTCAGCTTGCGGTGCGGAAGGGCGACGTGATTGTTCCCAATATCCGGAATCTCGAAGAATTTCTAGTCCATGGACTCAAATACGTCTTCGTCCCTGAACAAGGTGAGATGACACGCGGAATTCCAACCGGGCATGCCGCGCCGCCCTTGAAGAAGCATTTTGCTTCAGCCGAAGAGCCGTCACCCGTTTGGCCCGCCGCACAGGGCGCGGTGAGAGGTTCTGCGTTTTCGCCGTTGTACGGCTTGGCACCCCGGGCCGCGCTTTCAGACCCGAAACTCTACGAGCTTTTGGTGCTGGTCGACGCTATCCGCGGCGGGCGCGCGCGCGAACGGGGAATCGCGATCAAGGAGCTGAAAAAGCGCTTGGAGCACTATGCATAGGGAGCAGAACCCAAACCTTTTGTCGTTGGGCGGTCGCGGAAGTCGTGATGGACACCATACCGACCCGGCCCGAGATACTTGGGTTTGGAAATGAGTGTGGTCACCTTCCGGGCGACGCCGCGAGCCAAGCGCGAGTGCCATTGGTTATAGAGCGGATTACCGCAATTTCAAAAAGAAAATGAATACCTTCAAGGGTTGGGAGATGGTGCAGGCCACGGCGCAGCTGTACGCCATGAACATGCTGCCGCACGGCATCGGCAGACTGGACATCTTCCGGCTGCGCGATCAATCGCTGGAGGACCCCGACAATCTGCCCGATCCGGACGTGCTCGCGCGGGAGATCGTGGAAGACCTGGATGCGGCGTTGGGATGGTTCCGGGAGATTGCCGAGAATCTCGGAGCGGGCGAATCGAGCGGTCAGAGTGATTGAGGATTCATTTCCCGATTCGTGCGCACCCTGTTGTTTCAAGCTGTTTTTATGAGGACGGTTATGAAGAATTCGCCCGAAGGGCTGGCGGGGTATCGACGCGGTGTGGAGCGGATCCACGGGACGTGGCGGGCATTCCTCGACAAGCGGGCGGAGCGGCTGGAACAGCAGCGCCGCCATGGGGTCGCGGCGGAACGCGTCGCCGAAAACATTCTCGAGGATCTGTTCACTCAGGTCCTCGACTGGCCGCTGGCCGATCTCAACAACCAAGTGGGGTACGCCGATCTGTTGCTGTCGAGCTTGGGAATCAAATATCTGATCATCGAGGTCAAGCGACCGGGGGCGCTGGCCTGGAACCGGCGGGCGGTGGACCGGGCACTCGATCAGGCACTGCGCTATGCAGCGGAGCAGAAGGTCCTCCGTATTGCGGTGAGCGACGGGTGCATGCTCTACGCTGCGGATATCAAGGGCGGCGGGCTGAGGGATCGGGTATTCGTGTCCCTGGAATCGAAGGAGCCGCCCGAGAGGTTGTGGTGGCTCAGCCTGCATGGGATCTATCGGATGCGGGTGGATACGCGAGGCGCAGCGCTCGATTTGTTGTCCAGGCGCGAGGGTCCGGTCAGTGCGGAAACGCCGCCGACCGATGACGCGCTTCTTCATCCCAAGTACAAGGTTCCCGCACGCTGTTTCGCGCATGTCGGGGATGCCGGAAACACTGCGTCCTGGAAACTGCCCTACCGCACGGCCGATGACAGCCCCGACGCGAAGCGGCTGCCAAAGGCCATACAAGCTATACTGAGCAACTATCGTGGCACGAAGGTGTCCGGCGTACCCGAGAAAGACATCCCGGATGTGCTGGTACGTCTGGCGCAGGCGGCGATGAGCCTCGGGCGCATGCCGCATCAGTCGGGCAATACGGCCGCCGTGTACGTGCAGCTCGAAGCGGTGTTGCGGCAGCTCGGCCGGCTGGATGAGGTGCTGGGTGCATAAGGTGACACCCTTCCCGCGATTTCGAGTTTTTTGTTCAAGATTTTCGTTTCCCATCGCTGCCGGGAGATTGGGTCATGGGGAATTTCATGAAGGCCATGGTGTTGGATGCGCCGGGCGGGCGGTTGGTGGAGCGGCGTATGCCTCGGCCCCGGCCCGGGCCGGGGGAGATCCTGGTTCGGGTCCACGCCTGTGGCGTCTGTCGCACGGACCTGCATATCCTCGATGGAGACTTGGTGCCGCCGTCCTGGCCGGTGATTCCCGGGCATGAGATCGTGGGGCACGTAGCGGCCTTGGGCGATGGCGTCGAAGGGTTTTCTCTCGGCGACCGGGTGGGTGTGGCCTGGCTCGGGAGCGCTTGCGGCGAGTGCGAATATTGTCTTCGCGGCGAGGAGAATTTGTGCTCGAAGGCCGAGTTTACCGGCTTCTCCCGCCCCGGCGGATACGCGCAATATTTGGCCGCGCGCGCCGATTTCGTCTATCGGTTGCCGCCGGGAGAAGACCTCTCAATGGCGCCGCTTCTGTGCGCCGGCCTGATCGGCTACCGCACTTGGCGTCTGGCGGGCCGGGCGGAACGGGTGGGTCTCTACGGTTTCGGGGCCGCGGCCCACATACTGGCGCAGATTTTGCGGATAGAGGGCAAACAGGTCTATGCCTTCACGCGACCGGGCGATGAACGCACTCAGGCGTTCGCGCGCCGACTCGGCGCAACCTGGGCCGGGGGTTCGGACGAGACACCGCCCGATCCGCTGGATGCGGCGCTGATATTCGCGCCGGTGGGCGCCCTGGTTCCCGCCGCGCTTGCCGCGGTACGCCCCGGCGGCAGCGTGGTCTGCGGCGGCATCCACATGTCCGATATCCCCCGGTTCCCCTATTCCCTGCTATGGGGGGAAAGGAGGCTATGCTCGGTGGCGAACCTGACCCGCGCCGACGGCGTGGATTTTTTCCGGGTTACCCGGAAGTCCCGACTGAATATCGAGACACACCCCTATCCGCTCGGCGCGGCGAATGAGGCGCTGGACGATCTGCGCGCCGGGCGATTCGAGGGCGCCGCCGTATTGGCGATCGATGAGGATGAGGTCGGACTCGATTGATCTCTCCCGGATTTTGCTGCGCTGTATGTCGCTGCGCTGTATAGGGGCTACGATTCGTTCAGAAGGACGGCAGATCGGGGCGGTGGTCGGCGACGATGCCGACGCCTTCGACCTCGATCAGCCACTCGGGGCGGCAGACCGCGCCGGCGACGATTATGCGGGGCAGGTTCGGGAGGCGCTCGCGCAGGCGCGCTTCGATGCGGGGATAGTCGGCCGGGTCGCGCAGGTAGACGATCAGGTACATCAGGTCCGCGAGTCCGGATCCGCCGGCGCGCATCAGGGCATCGACGTTGGCGAGCGCCTGGTCGAGTTGGCGCAGGACGTCGCCGAGGTGCACCACCCGCCCGAGGCGATCGATACTCGCGGTTCCTGAGATGAACAGGTGCGCCCGGTCGGCGTAGGCCACGCGCGTCCCCCGCTCGAAGGTCACGTGGTAGTCCTGGGTCGGGCACAGGTACTCGAAGTCGTTGAGATAGGTCACCTGCCCGGGCACCAGCCCCAGGATCGAGTAGGCGTCCATCGACACGAGGTCCGAGCGGTGGGCGCATGCCCCCTCGATTCCGGTGCTGGCGAGGTAATGGGTCGCCGGTGTCAGCCCGTGGCGGGTGAAGATCTCGGTCCGGGCATCGACCAGCCCCTGGTAGAAGATGTCGACATTCTTGATGTATAACCACGTCCGGATGCAATGATCGCGCAGTGTGCCGCCTTGGGCCGTCAATGCGCCGATCAACTCCTCGAACACCTCACGGGTTTGCGCTTCCACCGGATCGGCGGAGGCATCACAGGCGCCGGCACACAGACGGGTGCTCCACAGATGACCCAGGCCGTCGTGGCGAACGAGCATGTGCTTGACCGACAGACGTTCCTTGAGCGGCGGTTCCGGACGATCGAGGTGATAGGCCAGCAGGGCGATCTTGGCACCGGACAACGGCGGCTGCTGGATGATCGAGACCGCCACCGGGCTGTGCGGAAAATCAGCGGCCAGGCTGCTCTCGCGCACCAGGGCGGCCTGGTTCAACACGTCGCTCAGGAAGACGCGCCGGAACACCGCCGTCTCGGGGGCGAGTCCGAGCGCGGTGCGGACCTCCTCGTAGCGCCTGCAGACGAATGCGACCTGCTCGGGGAACGCGAGGGCCCCCGGCGCCTCCACGAAGAGGAAATGCTCCCCCGTCGCGCCCTTCCCCCGAAACGACCGCGCCGGAGTGTCGCCCTCAGCCGGCATGGGCGAGGTCCTTCGCCGCGGCGTATCGATTCGACATCCTCGTGACGGGCACCGGGAGGACGGGCCGTCTCAGGCGACGACGATCGGACGGTCCGGAAACGCGAGTTGATCCCGGTCCCGCCAGTCCGAACGCACGTAGTTGACTTCGAGCAGCCGCCGCACGCCGCGGATCGGTCGCGGCTCGAACCCGTGCCAGGTATCGGGACCGGGGACGAAGATCACGGCCGAGTTGAACTGTGCCGAGGTCCTGCCCACCCGGCGGCGTTCGGAGTCGTAGATATCGGTGCCCCACTCCTTCGCCTCCGGCCCGGTGCACAGGTAGAGGACCATCGAAAACAGCTTTTCCGGGATGTCCCGGTGCGGTTCGAGCCAGGCACCGTCGGTGTCCTGGATGTACTCCATGCGCAGATAGCCGCCCGCGACCTCGATCCCGCACGTCTCCTGGAAGAGACGCGCGATCTGCGGACGTTGCAGGCCCTCGGCGAACGCGGCACACGTCGGAAACCGCGCCCGCAGTTCGGGCGTGAAAAAGGTGCGCTTGCGGTTATCGGTATCCCGAACCCCGTGGGAATCCCCGACCATCGGCGGCACGATCGGCAGGACCAGGACGCCCACGGCCAAGTCCTCGGGCAGGACGTCGCTCAGGGCCCAATGACGGTACGGTGTGTCGTCGCGTCGCGCCGCGCGCAACGCATGGGCGAAATGCTCGGCGACGGCGGAGGCGTCCGGCACGCGGGGGAAGGTCATGGCGGCTGCGATCTCTGTCCGGAAGTTCCTGGTACCGCTAGCGCGGCGCCCAGTCGATGATCTTGCGCAGGAGCGGGACCGATTTGGCGAAGGCGCTCACGCGGTGGCGGAAATACTCGCGCCTGACGTAGGCCTCGGAATCGACGAAGCACAACTGCAGGCTCATGCGCTCGCCCTTCTGGGGCAGGAAGCCGTGCCAGGAATGATCGCACACGCGGAACAGGAGCATCCGCCCGAATTCGGGCGGGTATTCGAAAGCGACGTCCTCGCGGTCCGAGCTGCGCAGGATCCTCAGGTGGCCGCGTTCGTGGGGCCATTCGCGACTGAAACCGACCAGTACCGTGACGATCTTGTGCTTGGAATCCGGGTGTGCGTAGCCTTCGTTGTAGTGGCCCGTCGTGTTCCCCATCATCACGATCACGGGGGGATAGGCGCTCAGGTCCATATCGAACTTCTGTTCCACCACCCGCCGGAATCGGGGACTGAGCAGGTCTTTGACGGCGGCCTCGAAGCGCGATCCATAGCGCAGACTCGGCAACCCGTAACTGCCGCGGTCGGGGATGTGCGGCGCATCGGCGAGCACCTCGCCCTTGAATCGCTCGGGGATGGCATGCTCGACGAAGCTGAAGTCGTAAGGGTCGTGGTGCAGCTCGGCGGCGGTGATGGCCGCTTCGTCGAGCAGCGAAAACGGGGCGTCTTGATCCATCATCCTCGGGCCTCGTCCCGGGCCGTTTCGCGCGGGTGATAGGTCCATGCTAGGAATGATTCGCAAGGTGCAACTTGATCTGGATCAATCCGCGACCTGTTCGGCCGACCCGTGGGTGCGAATAGCGCGAACCCAGCCGCGGGCTCGCGGCCTGAAGCATCGAGCCCGCAGTCGGGCCTCACGCGACGGTGCGCTCGTTCATCCAGGCCGCAAGCGCCTCGGAGTCGCCGATACGCACCCCGTCAGCGAACACCTGCGGGACGGTGTCGACCCCGGTGACCGCCCGCAGGGCGGCGAGCGACGCGCCCTCCCCCACGACGATCTCCTGATAGGGCAGCGCGGCCTCGGTCAGCAGCGCCTTGGCGCGAGCGCAGTACGGGCAACCCGGACGGGTAAACAGGGCGATCTTCGGGAGTGCCGCGGCCTTTGGGTTCAGATGGCGCAGCATCGTGTCGGCATCGGAGACCTCGTAGGGGTCCCCCGCGCCCTGCGGCTCGATGAACATCTTCTCGATGACGCCGTCGCGCACCAGCATCGAGTAGCGCCACGAGCGCCGGCCGAATCCCAGGTCCTCCTTGTCGACGAGCATCCCCATGGCCGCGGTGAACGTACCGTTGCCGTCCGGAAGGAAGCGGATCCGCTCCGCCCCCTGCTCCCTGCGCCAGGCGTCCATGACGAAGGCGTCGTTGACCGAGATACAGACGATCTCGTCCACGCCGTTCGCGTAGAACACCGGCGCCAGTTCATTGAAGCGGGGCACGTGCGCGGAGGAGCAGGTCGGCGTGAACGCGCCGGGCAGCGCGAACACCACCACCGTGCGTCCTGCGAACACCTCCTTGCTCGTCACCTCGGCCCAGTCGTCGTCGCGTCGTACGCGAAACGTCACCTCGGGTACTCGTTGCCCTTCACGGTTTTCCAACATGCGTCGTTCCCCTGTACCGGTTGATCACCGCCGGGTGTCCGCGCCGCTGCGCCGATACCCGATCGTCCGAAACCCAACGATAATACGGCGTAACACATTGAAACAGCAAGAGGAACGCAATGGATGTGCCGGGAAACAGGGCGCCAGGGCCGTGGTCTCCGTCGAACTTCGCCCCTTCGCCACGGGGCGTTGACCGCGCCGGGCGAGGCGCCACGCACCCCATGCCCGGCACCCCCCGAAAAAAAGCGGCCCGAAGGCCGCTTTCCCCCCCCTTGCAAGGTGGTTCACGAATCAGTGCTGATGCATCCGCCGTCGCGTCCAGGCCAGCAGGAAAGCCCCCAGGCCGAGCAGCGCCAGTGTGCCGGGCTCGGGTATGGAGGGGGGGTTGCCGCCGCCGGTATCCTCGCGCGCGGCGTAGTCGAAGGAAAGGTCCTCGATGCTCTTTTGCCGGGCGGCTGGGTCCAGACTGAGCACCCGCAGAAGGCCTCCCGTTGTTCCATCGAAGACGCTGACTGTGTGTTTATAGAGATTCGAGACGTAGAAATCGGTCCCGTCGAAGGCGATACCCGTGGACGACTCCCCGGTCTTGAGGAAATCAGCGGTCAAGAGATTTCCATTGATATCATAGACGTCGTAGATTCCTCCCGTGCGAGCGTCACCGCGATTGGCGATGAGCTTGCCGTTGAAGTACTCCAGTCCGTCATAATGCCTGCCGGCGTTCACCAAGCTCACGGTCTTGATGGTGGTGCCGGTCGCCGGATCGATCCGGTAGGCGTTTGCGTTGCCCGTATAGTCCGAGGTCCAAAACGCGCTTCCGTCCCAGCCGATCGTCGACATACTCCGGACGGTGGTGGTGATCGGCGAGCCGAGATTGGAGCCGTCGACCGCACTCATGCGGTAGATGTTCCCATTACCAACCAATGTATAGTAGAGAATGTTTCCTACCTGCACGACACCCCGGCCGTTGCCGGAGTGCGGTGAGAGGAACTCGTGGACCAGGGCGCCCGTGGCGCTATTGTAGGCCTGAATGTACGGTGCCCCGCTGCTCGCATTATTGGCCCATATGAGCCCCGCCTGAGCGGTGCCACCTACCGCCAACAGGGCCACCCCCAGCCAGCCGATCAATTGCTTTCTCATGACCGTCCCCCCTCCTTAGCGTCTACATAAAGCGCTCGCCCATCGACCGCGTCATTTTTGAATCGATGGGAGATCCGGTGTGACGATGATGTTGCGAGATTTGTGCCAGAATTTTTAATTGCTGAAACATCAATAGATTACACAATTTTCCGCGTAGTCATAAAGATGACGTGTAAAAAATCTGGACATAAAATTTCGGTCGAAACAAGGACTGCTTTTCAGACCAAACATGCAGAATCGCCTACAGTCTTATGTTATAAATAGCATTATCATTTTTTTGGCTGTGGCCGAGCCGGGTTTTGGGGGTGTAAAATCTATTGACACCGGCCGCAGAATCCCCTGATGGGGAAACAAACCCGCCATTTACATCGGCACCCCGTCTCCGGAGAATGCGACGGATCCCGGCCTCGTCACGGATCATGACCGATACCGACACCCCCGCCCTCGTGGCGCCGCTGCGCCGCGCCCTGCTCACCAACGAGTTCATGCCCTCGCCCGGCGGCGTGGAGCGGCTGCTCTACCTGCGTGCGAGCGAGTTCGAGCCGGCCGGGGTCACGGTCTTCGCCCCGCGCGTGCCGGGCTGTGCGGACTTCGACGCCGGCCGGCCTTACACGACCCGGCGTACCGCCGTGCCCGGCGCCGCCATTCCCGGCTGGCGCGACCTGGCGCGCTCGCTCGCCCCGGCCCTGCGCCTGTACCGCGAGCACCGCCGGACCCCCTTCCAGTTGATCGAGTGCGGCCAAACCTTCCCTACCGCCCTCGTCGCCCTCGCGCTGCGCCGCCTCACCGGCACGCCCTACCTGGTATGGGTGCACGGCAACGATCTGCTCGGCCCGGCGCGCTACCGGCTCTTGCGCGGTGCGATCCGCACCGCGTTGTGCCGCGCCGAGGCCGTCGTGACCAACAGCACCTACACCGCCGGGCTGATCGCCGGTTTCGGGGTGCCCGAGGCGCACATTCGCGTGATCGACCCGGTGGTCGACCTGCACACGTTCCAACCGCAAGCGCCCTCCCCGGCATTGCGCGAGCGGTACGCGCTCGGCGACGGACCCGTGTTGCTCACCGTATGCCGGCTGGTGCGGCGCAAGGGCGTGGATCTCGTCATCGAGGCCCTTGCGCGTCTCGTACCGGCCTACCCCGGATTACGCTACCTCGTGGTCGGCGCAGGCCCGGAGCGGCGCAACCTCGAAGCACTCGCGCGCCGGCACGGGGTCGCCGAGCGGGTGATCTTCGCGGGATCGGTGCCGGAGAAGGAACTGCCCGCGCACTATCACCTCGCCTCGGTGTTCGTGATGCCCAGCCGCTACCTCGGCGACGAGGCGAGCGTCGAGGGGCTCGGACTGGTGTATCTCGAGGCGATGGCGAGCGGTCTGCCGGTGGTGGCCGGGCGCAGCGGCGGCGTGCCCGATATCGTGCACGACGGCGAGAACGGGATCCTGGTGGCCCCCGATTCCGTCACGGACCTCGCCCGGGCACTCGACACCCTATTGAGGGACGGCGTCTACGCCGGGAGACTGGGCGACAACGGGCTGGCCTTCGTGCGCCGGCCCCGAGAATGGCGCGTCCTGGCGGTCCGAGTTCCCCGGCGCAACGCGCGAAATAAAAACCGGGGATGACCTGGTTCTCCACTGCCACGCGGACTCGCACTGCTCGACGAACGCTCGAGTCAGGTGATCAGCGGCCTACGAGCGGCAGCCACAACGCCAGTGCGAGCAGGGTGACGAGCAGTACAGGCGGGGTGAGGATCAGGCCGACCTTCATGTACTGACCCCAGGTGATAGTCTCGCCTTTGCGCGCGAGTACGTGCAGCCAGAGCAGGGTGGCCAAGCTGCCGATGGGGGTAAACTTCGGCCCCAGGTCGCAGCCGATGATGTTGGCGTAGATCATGGCCTCTCGGCCGGCGGCGCTGAGACCGTGCGCCTGATCGATGGCCAGCGCACCGACCAGCACGCCGGGCATGTTGTTCATCACCGAGGACAGGCCGGCGCTGAGGAAGCCGGTACCCACGGTGGCGGCCAGCGGCCCGTGCGCGCTCAGCCATTGCAGGGCGCGGGTGACGTAGTCGGTCAGCCCGGCGTTGCGCAGGCCGTAGACCACGAGGTACATGCCGAGACTGAAGATCACGATCTGCCACGGTGCTTCCTTGAGCACCTTGCGTACGTCGATGTGCGCACCGCGTCCGCCCGCATACCAGCGCCCGGCGAGCATGAGCAGGACGAGTGCGCCCGCGCCGGTGACCACCGATACCGGGACGCCGAAAGGCGCAGTCACGAAGTAAGCGATCAGCAGCAGGCCGAGCAGCGGAAAGCTGGCACGGAACACCAACGCATCACGGATTGCAGAGGCCGGCGCTTCCAGTTCCTGCATGTCGTAGCGCGCCGGCAATTGGCGGCGAAAATAGAGCCACAGCACGCCGAGCGTGGCCGACAGAGCGACCAGGTCCACTGGGACCATGACCGTGGCGTAGCGGTCGAAGGGGATGTCGAAGTAATTGGCGCTGACGATGTTGACCAGATTGGAGATCACCAGCGGCAGGCTTGTGGTGTCGGCCACGAAGCCGGTGGCGATGACGAAGGCCAGTGCCGCGCCGGGTTTGAAGCCGAGGCGCAGCAGGATGGCCAGGACGATGGGCGTGAGCAGCAAGGCCGCACCGTCGTTGGCGAAGAAGGCGGCGATGACCGCGCCCAGCAGGATGATCAGAGGAAACAGGCGGCGGGCGTCGCCGCGGCCCCAGCGCGCGACGTGCAGCGCCGCCCAGTGGAAAAAACCGGCCTCATCGAGTACCAGTGAGATGACGATGAGTGCGACAAAGGTAAAGGTGGCGTCCCACACGATGTGCCAGACGACCGGGATGTCGGCGAGGCTGATGACGCCGGTGGCGAGCGCGACCAAGGCGCCCGCGAGCGCGCTCCAGCCGATGCCCAGTCCGCGCGGCTGCCAGATGACCAAGCCCAGTGTGACGATGAAGATCAGCAGCGCGAGCATGCATGGATGCCTGTGTGTGTGTGTCGGAAGCGGATTTGGACTATAATCGTCAAGGCATATATATGCAAGCGGCCATATATGAAAGTCGTATGACACCCGATAATTTCTTCCGCGCACTTTCCGACGCCACCCGCCTGCGCACACTCATGCTGATGCAGCGTCGGGGCGAGTTATGCGTGTGCGAGCTGGCGCACGCGCTGAAGCTTTCGCAACCGAAAATTTCCCGCCACCTGGCCGTCCTGCGCGAGACACAGATGGTCAGTGACCGCCGCGACGGCTTGTGGGTGTTCTACCGGGTGCACCCGAATCTGCCGCGCTGGACGCAGCGCGTGCTCGCGGAAGCGCTTGCGGGCGTCGACGGCAAGAGGCCCTACGCGCAGGACGCGCAGCGCTTCACGGAGATGAGCGACCGTCCGCGAGCGTGATCGGCGGGAGATACACCGCGCCGATAAAGTGGACCCCGGATTCCGGACAGTAGTTTAAGCCGGCGGTACGCCAATGCGAGCCGGCCGGTGTTACGTGATCAATGGTCCATGTCCGGGATCGGCTTGTGGAGATTGACTGGGTGCTGCGAACCGCTGTTGTGTCGTCTGATTGATGTGGTTTCTGGAAAGCGACTGGACTTGAATAAGCCATATAGTTGCATTATAGTGCAACTGTGCAACTAGTTACGATCCAACCTGAAACCCTTTTCCAGGCCCTGGCCGACGAAACCCGGCTACGCATTATCCGTTTACTGGTCGTGACCGCCGAGGAGGCCTGTTTATGCGAACTGGTCGACAGCCTCCGGGAACCTTCGTACAAACTTTCCCGTCACCTGAAGATCCTGCGCCAGGCGGGCTTGTTGTCGTCCCAAAAGGAAGGGCGCTGGGTCTATCACCGGCTGGTCCCGAAGCCGTCCTGTCTCGAAATGTTGTATGCGACGGTCCGGGCGCTACCGGATAGGGATCGGGTCTATCAAGTGGATCTTGCGCGCTTCACAGAGCGCATGTGTTTACGTGAGGGCGGGCGTTGCCGGGTAGGTGGTTTGTCCGGTGATGCGAAGGTGGAGAACAAATAATGGCCTGCCCGGGTTGCGCCGCCGTCGAGGCCGGCCAGGCGATGCCGCCACCGTGGCGCAACCCACAGGTTGTGACTTCGGCGACCTCCGGCCTGCTTCTAGCGACGGGCTTTTTCGGCGGCAAGTTGGGGCTGACGTCATTGCCGGAAACCGGTCTGTATCTTCTCGCCGTCGTCATCGGTGGCTGGTATTTCGCCCGGGAAGCGATCGAGACCCTATTCAGGGAACGGCAAATCGGTATCGAGCTGCTGATGGGCGTTGCAGCTATCGTCGCCGGTCTCATGGGTCAGTGGGCGGAAGCCGCGATGCTGGTGTTTCTCTATTCCATCTCCGAGGCGGCCGAGGGTTACACGGAAGAACGTGCCCGCCACGCCATTCGCGCGCTCATGGACCTGGCCCCCAGGACGGCTCTGGTGGTGCGCGACGGGAAGGAGACGCGAATCCCGGTGGAACAACTTCAGGTTGGCGATCATTTCATCGTTTACCCCGGCGAGGCGGTGGCCACGGATGGTGAAATCATCGATGGTCGCTCCAGCCTCAACCAAGCGCCGGTGACCGGTGAGTCGGTGCCGATCGAGAAAACGGTGGGCGATACCGTGTTCTCCGCCACCCTCAACGGCGAGGGCGCACTCACTGTGCGCGTCACTAAGACCAGTACTGACAACACACTGGCGCGTATCATCCAACTGGTGGAAGAAGCCCAGGCCGGCAAGGGTCGCAGCCAGCGTTTCATCGAACGTTTCGGACATCGCTATAGCCCGGTGGTACTGGGTGTCGGCATCCTGCTCGCGCTGGTACCCGCGTTAATGGGCCTTGATTGGCAGGAGTGGCTGATGCGGGCAACCGTATTTCTGGTTGCCGCCGCACCTTGCGCCCTGGTGATTTCCATCCCGATAACCTTGGTGGCGGCCATCGGCACGGCGGGCCGTAAAGGTATTCTGATCAAGGGTGGTGTGCACCTGGAAAATCTGGCCAAGGTGCAGGTGATCGCCCTGGACAAAACCGGCACGCTCACCCTGGGCCGGCCCCGGGTCACGGAAATTGTATCGTTGAACGGCCATCGTGAATCAGACGTGCTCGCGACAGCTGCGGCACTTGAGGCCCGCTCCCAGCACCCGCTGGCGCGAGCCGTTCTGGACCATGCCGCAGAACAGGGCATCGAGTCTGTGCCCGCCGAAGACTTTCAATCACTCACCGGCGCCGGCGCCGGCGGCATGATAAAGGGCAAACAATATTTCATCGGCAGCCCGGCGCTGTTTGCCGAAAAACAGGTGGCGTTAACCGATGCCGAGGCACGCATCGCGGACTTGCAGGCGAGCGGAAACACCGTCGTTGTTATCGGCACCGGGCAGGAGGCCCTCGGTCTCATTGCCATCGCCGATCCGCTACGGCCGCAAGCCGCGGAGGCCGTCGCCGGCTTGAAGCGGGCCGGGATTCACAAGGTCATCATGTTAACCGGCGACAATCCGCGCACGGCACAGGTCATCGCTGCGCAAGCCGGTATCGACGAAGTGTTTGCAGAACTCAAACCGGCGGACAAGACGCACAAAGTGAAGGAACTGTGCAAACAATACGGCCACGTGGCCATGGTGGGTGACGGCGTCAATGACGCGCCGGCACTGGCCGCCGCCTACGTCGGTATCGCTATGGGGGCGGCCGGTACGGATGTCGCCCTGGAAACGGCGGATGTGGCGCTGATGGCCGACGATCTCTCAAGGTTGCCGTACCTCATCCGTTTCAGCCGTCGCAACTGGAGTGTCATCCGACAGAATCTGGCTTTGTCTGTTATGGTGATCGGCACTCTGGTCATCGGCGCGGTAGCCGGGATGTTTTCGCTTCCTGTCGCCGTACTCGCCCACGAGGTGAGCGAATTTGTGGTCATCGCCGGCGGCTTACGGATGCTGAGGGCCTGAAGGATCCGGATAGGGAGAATGTGCAAGGCACAACGTTGATCAGTAACAGATGTCCGGCTTGCAAGCGCATGAATAAATGGACGGGGCGGCATACGTCATGTCCCGGTTCATTGCACAGTTGCTCATCATTCCGCTACTCACGCTGCAACTATCCAGTGCGATTTTTCCGGTAGCTGCGAACCCGGCGGAAGATCCTCGCCCCCTCCACGGAGCGGAAGCAGCCGGAGATTTTCTGCCGCACCTTGGTTATGCGTAGATCGTTCTTCCTCTGATGGTTGGTGAAGGTGATTTTTCTCCGACGCCCACGGCATCGCCTCCACCCGCACCCCACACACCGGGCACTCCACCCGGCGCGGGGCATGGAGCAGAAACACCTTGATGCTCCACAGCGGCACGAATTCAAAGCGCCGCGGCCAACCGATCATGGCCCGGTCTCGGGCAACCACAGAGATGACATTTCATGTCGAAGCGCCGGAGCAACGCCGGCGATTTCATTGTGATGATCAACCGGGTGGCACGACCAATCCACGCAGCCAACCCCGCGCATGCAACAGCCCAAAGAAGATCAGGCCGAAACCCGACAGCGCCAGGGCGTCGCCGAACACCCCGCGCCCGACACCCGCCAGAATCCCAAATCCCGCGGCCAGCCCGAGCACCCAACTCAACGGCACGGGCAGGTGCGCCCGGACGAACAGACGCAGGCCGAGCAAACGGCGTGCCCGAGCCGCGCGCCATAAGACTACGGTCACGGTGGTAACGCTGGTGGCGAACGCCGCGCCGAGCAGTCCCCAGTGCGGGATCAGCAGAACGAGGAGAACGACATCGGCGCAGATCATGGCCAGCGTGCTCCGCAGGCCTACGTATCCGTAACCGGTGATCGCCAGGATACCGTCACCCAATCCGAAGCTCATATTGACGAACTGACCGGCCGCAAGGATCATCAATACCTGCGTGAACACCGGGCCGGTGAAATCGGCACCGAACAACCCCAGGAGCCGCTCCGGCACCAGCAGCACGAGCCCGAGCAGGCCCAGGCCGATCTGCAGCGCCCAGCCGACCGCGCGCGTGGTCTCGCGCTGCAGCCCGGCGTGATCCTGCTTAAGGTAAAGACGCTGGGCGATCGGCATGATGATCGGGTCGAAGGCGGAGCGGGACTTGCGCAGCACCCCGGCGATTTCAGTGACTGCGCCATAGACGCCCACCATGTCCACCGGCAGGAACCGCGCGAGGATCAGGAGATCGATGCGGGTCTTGAGATTTCCGAACAGGTCCATCACGCCCATCGTGAAGCTGCCGTGCACGAGGAGCGCGCGGTCCACCCGTCCGCCGCGGCGCGCGTCCGCGCGCGGGTAGACCCACTGGAAGACCACCGCCGCCGCACCGAAGGCGACCGCCGCCGCGATCACGTGCGCCAGGGCCGCCATCTCCACGCGCCGCCGCCACGTGAGCAGGACCGCACCCGCCGCGAGCACCGTCACCGGCTCGATCACCGAAGTGATGTACATCTCGTATTTCATGTTCAGGCGCGGGCGGAACGAGTAGACCAGCACGTACGTCCCGTTCATGAACGGGATGGCCGCAGCGAACACCCGCAACGGTGCCGCCACCGCGGGGTGCCCGAGCAGGTTCGCCAACGTCGGGGCGAGGAAATACAGGCCGACCGCGGCGGCGACGCTGCCGAGCATCGCCACCGCCAGGATCCGCCACATCACACCGCGTATCGCGCCGCCCTCGCCCTTGGCGAGCAGGGCGCCGACGGCCTGTCCGCCGCCCCAGTGCAGCCCCAGGATGCCGATCTTGCCGGCCAGCTCCTGCAGCGTAAAGGCGAGCAGATAGATCCCGAAGCCGTCGGCCCCGATGAGCCGGCTGAACAGGATCAGGTACCCCGTGCGGGAGACCTTGACCAGGATACCGAACGCATTGACGAGCACGCCGCGGGCGAGCGGCGTACCGCGTCCGGAGGTTGAAGGCGCGGTTTCAGGCACCCGGCGTATCCCCCACCCCACCCGGACTTTCCCGGTCAGGGGGCAGGGCTAGCGGGCACCCACCGTCTCCCGCGCCGGACCTCGGGTCCCGGCGCCGGCACCGAATTCGTCCAGGAACCGCGCGAACGTGTGCCAGTGCCGGCGCTGGACGCGAATCCGCCAGCCCATCACCAGGCTGAACCCGACCAGTTCCCACAGAAAGTACAGCCACGGCACCCCGAACACCGCGCCCAGAAAGATCCCAAGGGTGCGATAGTTCGACGAGAGCAGCGCCCAGGCCCGCACCGGACCCGCGAAGAGTTCCCGGTAGCGGGCCCGGATGCGGGCCTGCGCCTCCGGATGCCGGGCCAGGACCGCCGCGAGCCGCTCGCGCAGGCGCACGGCGCCACCCGAGGTCAGGTACTGCAACTGCACGTAGCGCACGTACAGCCGGTGCAGCGGGCCGCCGCGCCGGGCACGCAGGTCTTCGAGCCGCGGCAGCTCCGCGGAGCGCTTGTCGTGGCCCCAAAAGTCGTACTCCTGGCGTTGCAGCTCGTAGGCCGCCGACTGCACGGCATGTGCAAGCCCGGCGAGCGCCACCAGCCCCCACAACTCGGGTCCGAGGCGTTCCGCCATGGCCAGGCCCAGCCCCGCGTAGACGGAGATGAAGGTCACGTAATCGCAGATCCCGTCGATGATCTTGCCGAACGGCGACTGGCGATGGGTCAACCGGGCGAGTTGACCATCGCTCCCGTCCAGGATGTGCCAAGCGATCATCAGGGCGAAGCCGAGCGGTGGCCCCCACCACGACGCGTAATGGAAGTAGGCGATGCCGGCGAGGATCCCGCACGCCATGCCGGTGAGCGAGACGAGGTTCGGCGTCACTCCAATGCGTGCAAACCACAGTGTCAGGCGGCGTGAGGCGGGATGGATGAACCGGAGGTTGGTGAATTCCTCGATCTCCGGCGTGCGGGAGGCCGATTCCAGGTCTTTCAGGGTCGCTTCGGCGGAGGCCGGGCGCCGGCCCGAAGCGTCCGCGCTCAAAGCAGGCCCTGGTCGATCAGCCGCTCCCCCTTGCGGAACGCCGCGGGATCGTCGACGTCGACCCAGAGCCGGTCCTTGATGTCGAAGCTGCGCGCCTTGTCCCACTCGGCGAGCACGTTCATCGCCCCGGAGATGCTCTCGTCGCCGCGCGCGAAACTCTCCTCCAGGGCGTCGAAGAGCACCGGGGTGCACAGGAACACGCCGGTATCGATGGCGTTGTAGTCCCGAATCACCTTGCCGACGAGTTGGATACGCCCATCGGAGCAGCGCACCCGGGTCACGTCCTCCGGGTCGTTGAGCGGGTTCTCGATGTTGTGGTCGACGCACAAGGTGACGGTGTCCGGCTCATGCGGCGCGGCGAGCACGTCGCGGATGATGTCCGGATCGACCAGGTGGTCGCACATGGTCAGCAGGAACGGCCCGGACAGGTAGTCCCTGGCCTTGTATACCGACACCCCGTTGGCGCGGTCCCAGTCCTCGTTGATCACGTGCGTGATGGACACGTGTTCGCGGGCGGCGAACGCGTCGAGCGCGGCGCGCAACGGTGCGCCGCGGTAACCGCTCACCACGTGGAACGTCTCCACGCCCGCGCGGCGCGCGTTGTTGATCACGCGCTCGATCAGCGGCACGCCCTTGACCTTGATGAGCGGTTTGCTCTCGCCCTTCTCGCGGAGCCGGGCACCCTGCCCCGCCGCCACGATCAGACCGTTCATCCCACGGCCCTCGCCGCCCGAAGGTGGTTGCGAATGAAGGTCTCGGTCCGCTCATAGGCCTCGTCGTCCGTGAACTGGCGCGCCGGGTGCTTGCAGAAGTACGCCGAAGGCGCCTCCAGGACCCCGCCCTCTCCGCTGAGCAGCGCCAGCTTGCAGCAGCGGACCATGTCGATCGCCACCCCGGCCGAGTTGGGAGAGTCCTCCACGGAGAGCCGCAACTCGATGTCCATCGGCACGTCGCCGAACAGACGACCCTCCATGCGCAGGAAACAAAGCTTGTTATCGTTCTGCCAGGGCACGTAGTCGCTCGGACCGACGTGGATGTTCTCGTCGGTGATGCGCGTCTCGGCCACCGACTGCACGGCCTCGGTCTTGGAGACCTTCTTCGATTCCAGGCGCGTCTGGTTCTTCATGTTGAGGAAATCGGTGTTGCCGCCGGTGTTGAGCTGGTAGGTGCGCATCAGCTTGACGCCGCGCTTGGCGAACAGGTCGGTCAGTATGCGGTGCGTGATCGTCGCGCCGAGCTGTGACTTGATGTCATCGCCGATGATCGGAAGGTTGCGCGCCTTGAAGCGGCGTGCGTACTCGGGGTCGCTGGCGATGAACACCGGCATATTGTTGATGAACCCCACCCCCGCCTCCAGCGCGCACTCCGCGTAGAAGCGCGCCGCCTGCTCGGAGCCCACCGGCATGTAGTTGAGCAGGATCTCCGCGCCGGTCTCCTTGAGCGTGCGGACCACGTCCTCTTTGGAAGGCTGCTCGGCATCGGCGACCACGAAGGTGCGGTTCTCTTCGTAGTCCGCCATGTGCTCGGAGACGCCGTCCAGGATCTGCCCCATCCGCACCGTGACCCCACCGGCCGGCAGATCACCGCAGAACACCGTGGTACAGTTGGGCTTGGCGAAGATCGCCTCGTTGATGTCACGCCCGACTTTGCGCTTGTCGATGTCGAAGGCCGCCACGACCTCGATGTCGCAGGGCCGGTAGCCGCCGACCTCCACGTGCATCAAGCCGTTGACGCCATCGGCGCAGCGCTCGGGCGTATAGTAATGAATCCCCTGGATCAGGGAACTCGCACAATTGCCCACCCCGGCGATCGCAATCCGTATCTTGGGCGTCTTGGCCATCCTGCACCTCGCTGACATAAAAAAACCAAACATAAACAGTCTGTTAAAAGCATACTACCGGTCGACGGTACAATACTCGCGGAAAAAGGGCAAGCGCGGCGTTTCCGGCCCTCTCCGGCCCCGCCGGTCCGTGCACCCGAACGACCCGACGGGGGGCAGGGGCAGGGCCGGGAGGCGACCTCGACAGCGCCCCTCCGGTCAAGACCTGAGCGACACGATGGGCTATTCTCGCAGGCACTTCGGGTCGATTCAATCATGACCGGGTGCGCGACAAGCGCCGCCGTTGAGGGCGGGGAAGGATAGCGCGGACGGCGTAGCCGTCCTTGGTTATCGCGCATAGAACCGGAAAGGGTAGAATTGGGTTATGCAACGACTCCAAGCCTTCAAATTCGAGCTGCGTCCGGACGGGCGGCAAGAGCGGCAAATGCGCCGCTTCGCCGGCTCCTGCCGGTTCGTGTTCAATAAGGCGCTGGTGTTGCAGAAGGAGCGTTATGAGCAGGGCGAAAAGAAGCTCGGCTACGCCGGGTTGTGCAAGC
>BDTW01000053.1 GCA_002897735.1 bacterium BMS3Bbin13
TGCGAAGTACGCATGCGCCGGTCCACCTCGACACCCCGCGCGCCGTGGCGAACCCCCGCCGCATCCAGACCGAGTCCGGCGACGTTCGGACTCCTGCCCACCGCCACCAGCAGCGCGTCCGCCTCGAAAAACGCTACTGGAAAGGCGTGCTTTGGTCGCCGTCCTACTTCGCCTCAAGCTGTGGCGGTGCGCCCATTTCCATCGTGCGCCAGTACATCGAACAGCAGCAGTCCCCACACTGAAACCCAAGGACGCCTACGCCGTCCGCGCTATCCTTCCCCGCCCTCAACGGCGGGGCTTGCCGCGCACCGGGTCATAATTTCGTCACTCCGTTGCGATGTTTGGAATATTATCGTAACGCGTCACGAAATATAACCCCCCTCCCCATAGACAAACGCATTGATTTCACGACAATTTTCCCCGCCGTTACCCCAGCAATTCCACCAAGTCCTCCGCCCGCAGGTGGGTGTACCGCTTGAGCATTTGCAGCGTCTTGTGCCCCGTGATGGCGGCCGCCTGCATGGGGTTCAGTCCCTTCTCGAACAGGCGGGACGTGGCCTCGTGGCGAAGATCGTGGAAGCGCAGATCCCGCAGGACGCGCGGGTTCGGCTTTTCTCCCTTAGCCTTGCACTCGGCCTCGTAGTCCGCCCGGGCCCGCCTCGTCACGCGGTCGAAGGCCTGCGTGATGGAAGCGGCCCGGATGCCCCACACATACCCGTCGATGCGCCCTGGCCTCCCCTGCTGGGAGGCAAGCGCATCGAGCACCGCCCGCGCCCTTGAGGACAGCGGCACCCGGCGGGGCTCGCCAGTCTTGGTCTCAGGGACCAGGAGCACTCTGGCGGCCCTGTCCAGGTGCTCCCAGCGCATCGAGGCGAGTTCTCCGCGCCGCATGGCGGTTTCCAGGGCTAGGGCCACTAGGGACTCGATGGGCCCGCCGTAGGCCTGGCAGGCAGCCAGGAGACGCGTTTCCTCACTGGCTACGCCGGGGCAACCGGGGAACAGGCGACGGTCGCGGCCTCGAGGGGGCTGTGGCTTGCGTACGGAATCGACAGGGTTGCCGCGAGGGAGATGCAGACGCCATTCGCGGTCTCCAACCTGGAGCACATGCCTCAAAAGCACTAGATCGTTGCACACGCTTTTAGGGGCGTTGACCTTCAGACGGCGGTCGCGAAACGCAGCCACCGCGGCACCGTCAAGGGCGGCCAGGGAGAGTGATGCGATGGGGTCGCGGAGGATCATACTGATACGCCCGCGCTCAGTTACTGCGCTCCGCTTCCGTGGCGTGATTTCAGCGGCGTATCGCTCCAGAGCCTCATGCAGCGTGGTGTTCTCGGTTTCGGCGCGGGAGATGAATATCCCGCGCTCCATCTCCCCCTCGATCTGCCGCGCCCAGGACTCGGCGTCGGCCTTCCGGTCGAACGTCCGGGCCAGGGGCGGATACCCCTTCTTTCGTACCCGCGCCTGCCAGGCCCGGCGGCCCCCGGCCCCCGGACGCCGGATCAGCGTTGCCATGAACGCACCCCCCGCCTGCTCACTGTCACGCCAGTGTCGCAAAATCGGGAACCGCCTGTCTAGCGATTTCGTAACTACTTGATTAAATGGTGCGCCCGGAGAGATTCGAACTCCCGACCACTTGGTTCGTAGCCAAGTACTCTATCCAACTGAGCTACGGGCGCGAATTGGGGGCCGCAATTGTCACTGACGGCCTTCCGGGGTGTCAAGGAATTCCCCCGGGCTGGCTGGCGGAGAGAGAGGGATTCGAACCCTCGATGGAGTGATTAGCCCCATACTCCCTTAGCAGGGGAGCGCCTTCGACCAGCTCGGCCATCTCTCCGGAAAGGGGGAAGGATACAGAGGCGGGAATAGCGGGTAAACCCCTTATTTCTCCGCGGACGGATGGGACGGCCGTCCCGAGCCGTTGGAAGGGGACGTGTCGACGCTGTGGTTGCCACTCTGCTGCTCGCGCTTGATCCGCTCGTAGATTTCCTCGCGATGGACGGTCACGTCCTTGGGGGCATTAACGCCGATGCGCACTTGGTTCCCCTTGACGCCGAGCACGGTCACGGTGACCTCGTCGCCGATCATGAGTGTTTCACCGACCCTTCTGGTGAGAATGAGCATTTCCTTATCTCCTACAGATACTTACGTATCACCCCAAGTAGTCCGCCCGGCAGGCGGTGCGCATCGATGCATCGGTGAAGCTATCGGCCAAGTGTCGGAAAACCGTAGAGCCGCAAGAGACTTCATCGGCGTACTGCAGGGCCCGGACCCACCCGTGCCCATGGCATGGGTGCGTCGCGGCGCCGCTACTCCTCGGCCATGGACTCGCGGTCCAATGCGAAGGCCTCGTGGAGGGCACGCACCCCCAGTTCCAGATACTTTTCGTCCACCACTACGGAAACCTTGATCTCGGAAGTGGAGATCATACGGATGTTGATGCCCTCCCGGGCCAGGGTCTGGAACATCCGGCCGGCGATGCCGACATGAGAGCGCATACCCACCCCTACCAGCGAGATCTTGGCGATGCGCGGGTCACCCGAAACGTCGCGGGCACCCAGTTCGGCGGCGATGTCCCGGAGCCGCTCCAGGGCCTTCTCGTAGTCGTTGCGATGGACGGTGAAGGTAAAGTCGGTGGTACTGTCGGCACCCACGTTCTGGACGATCATGTCCACCTCGACGTTGGCCTCGCCGATGGGTCCGAGGATACGGTAGGCGACCCCCGGCTCGTCCGGCACGCCCACGATGGTGAGCTTGGCCTCGTCGCGGCTGAAGGCGATCCCGGAGATCAGTGGCCCTTCCATGTCCGGATCCTCATAGGTGATGAGCGTGCCCTCCCCGTCCTCGAAGGCCGAGAGCACCCGTAGCGGCACATTGTACTTGCCGGCGAACTCCACGGCGCGGATTTGCAGCACCTTGGAGCCGAGGCTAGCCATCTCGAGCATTTCCTCGAAGGTGATGCGCCGCAGACGCCGGGCTTCGGGGACCACCCGCGGATCGGTGGTGTAGACTCCGTCCACGTCAGTGAAGATCCGGCACTCGTCGGCCTTGAGGGCGGCGGCCAGGGCCGCCGCCGTGGTGTCGGAGCCGCCCCGGCCGAGCGTGGTGATGTACCCCTCGCCGTCCACGCCCTGAAAGCCGGCCACCACCACCACGCGCCCCGCGGCGAGGTCGCGGCGCACCCGTTCGGCGTCGATCGCGCGGATACGTGCCTTGTTGAAGGCGCTGTCGGTGAGGATCTGCACCTGGGTTCCGGTGTAGGAGCGGACCGGACAGCCGCGTTTGTGCAGCGCCAGGCTCAGCAGCGCGATGGTTACCTGCTCGCCGGTCGCGAGTAACACGTCCAGCTCGCGGGGATCGGGCCGGCGCGCGACGGCGCGCGCCAGGGCCAGGAGGCGGTCGGTCTCCCCGCTCATGGCGGAGACCACCACCACCACCTGATCGCCACGGTCGTGGCACGCCATGACCTTCTCGGCGACGCGCTCGATGCGCTGCGGGTCACCGACCGAGGTCCCGCCGTATTTCTGAACGATCAATGCCATCTGCGATACCCGGACGTACGCGCGACCGCTCCGGCCGGGGTCTGTGGTGGTGAATCGACCCGCCACCGGGCCGAGAGACAGGGATCGGGCAGGCCGACCGGATGGCGGAGAGTACACCAAAACACGCGTCGGGTGGGACCTTTCAAGCCTTCAGACGCTCGTGCACCCAGCCCGGGACCGCGGCCAAGGCAGGATCCAGGGCCTCGGGGCGATTACCCCCGGCCTGCGCCAGATCGGCCCGCCCGCCGCCCTTGCCCCCGACCCGTTCGGCCACGACGTTGACCAGGTCGCCGGCCCGGACCCGGTCGATCAGGTCCCGGGTGACCCCCGCCACGAGGCGTACCTTGCCCTCCTCCACGGCACCCAGGACCACCGCCGCGCTGCCGAGCTTGCTCTTGAGCTGATCCACGGTCTCGCGCAGGGTCTTGGCGTCGGCCCCGTCGAGACGTGCGGCGAGGACGCGGACACCGCCGAAGTCGGTCGCCTGATCCGCCAGTTGGCCGCCGCGCTGACTGGCGAGCCGCGCCTGCAGGCGATCGAGTTCCTTCTCCATGGCACGCGTGCGCTGCACCAATTGCCCCACGCGCTCGACGATCTCCTCCCGGCCCGCCTTGAGCAGGCCGCCCACGCCGGCCAGGATCGCCTCGCTCTCCTCCACCCGAGCCACCGCCGCCTCGCCGGTGACCGCCTCCACCCGGCGCACGCCGGAGGCGACACCGCTCTCGGCGACGATCTTGAACAGGCCGATATCGCCGGTACGCGCCACGTGGGTACCGCCGCACAGCTCGGTGGAGAACTCCCCCATCGACAGGACCCGCACCTCGTCGCCGTACTTGTCCTCGAAGAACGCGAGCGCCCCGGCGGCGATCGCCTCACGGAACGGCAGGATGCGCGTCGTGACCTCGAGATTGGCGCGGATCTCGCGATTGACCAGCCGTTCGATCCCGGCGATCTGCTGCGCCGTGAGGGCCTCCGAATGGGAGAAGTCGAAGCGCAGCCGGTCCGGGGTCACGAGCGAGCCCTTCTGGCGGACGTGCTCGCCGAGCACCTGGCGCAGGGCGGCGTGCAACAGGTGGGTGGCGGAGTGGTTGAGGCGGGTGGCGGCGCGGCGTACCTCGTCGACACGCGCCTCCACCTCCTCGCCCACGGCGAGCCCGCCGGTGCGCACCCGTCCCAGGTGGGCGGGCGCCGCCCCGTGCTTGCGGGTGTCGCGCACCTCGAACAACGCGTCGGTGCCGCGAATCGTGCCGCGGTCGCCGACCTGGCCGCCGGATTCGGCGTAGAAAGGGGTCCGATCGAGGATCACGAGCCCCTCCTCGCCGGCGCCGAGCCGCTCGACCGCCCGGTCCTCCCGGTACAGCGCGCGCACCGTCGCGCGCACCGCGAGATGCTCGTAGCCGACGAATTCCGAGGACTCGGCGATCTCCATCTGTTTCGTATAGTCGACGCGGAAGCCGCCCGCCGCCCGCGCCCGCTCGCGCTGCGCCTGCATCTCGCGCTCGAAGCCGGCCGAGTCCAGTTCCAGGCCGCGCTCGCGAGCGATGTCGCCGGTGAGGTCGGCCGGGAAACCATAGGTATCGTAGAGCCGGAATACCACCTCGCCCGGGATGACGTTGCCGGACAGGCGCGCCAGTTCCTGGTCGAGGATCCGCAATCCCTGCTCCAAGGTCTCGGCGAAGCGCTCCTCCTCGAGCCGCAGGTCGTGCTCCACGCGCGTTCGCGCCTCGACCAGTTCCGGATAGGCGGCGCCCATCTCCGCGACCAGCGGCGCGACGAGCCGGTGGAGGAACGGCCGGTCGAGTCCCAGGCGGTGCCCGTGCCGGGCGGCGCGGCGGATGATGCGCCGCAGCACGTAGCCGCGACCCTCGTTGGAGGGCGGCACGCCGTCGGTGATCAGGAACACCGCAGCGCGGATGTGGTCGGCGATCACCTTGAGGGAGTTGTTGCCGAGGTCGTCGGTGCCGGCCAATTCGGCGGCGTCCCGGATCAGCCCCTGGAACAGGTCGATGTCGTAGTTGCTGTGCACCCCCTGCAGGACGGCGGCGAGCCGCTCCAGGCCCATGCCGGTATCGACCGAGGGCCGCGGCAACGGCGTCAGGATGCCGGCGGCGTCCCGGTTGTACTGCATGAAGACCAAGTTCCAGATCTCGACGTAGCGGTCGCCGTCCGCGTCCGGGGAACCGGGCGGGCCGCCGGCGACGCCCGGGCCGTGATCGTAGAAGATCTCCGAGCACGGCCCACAGGGACCGGTGTCGCCCATCGACCAGAAGTTGTCCGCGGCGCCGATGCGCGCGAAACGCGCCGGGTCCACGCCGATCTCCTCGAGCCAGATATGCGCCGCCTCGTCGTCCTCTTCGAAGACCGTGACCCAGAACCGCTCGGGCGGCAATCCGAGCGTGCCGATCAGGAATTCCCAGGCGTAACCGATCGCCTCGTGCTTGAAGTAGTCGCCGAAGCTGAAGTTGCCCAGCATCTCGAAGAAAGTGTGGTGACGGGCGGTGTAGCCGACGTTTTCGAGGTCGTTGTGCTTGCCCCCCGCACGCAGGCAGCGCTGGGCGCTCGCCGCCCTCGGCCCCGGTCCCGGTTCCAGGCCGAGAAACACATCCTTGAACTGGATCATGCCGGCATTGGTGAACAGCAGCGTCGGATCGCGGGCGGGCACGAGAGGGCTCGAGGGCACCACCTCGTGGTCCCGCTCGCGGAAGAAGTCCAGGAACCCCTGGCGCAGCTCATTACTCCGAATCATGCCGACAGTTTCCCGTTTCAGGGTAAAAGTTTCAAGCGCTTAGGCGAAGGCGGGCGACGTGGGGGGACGGCCCCGGACTCATTCCGTATCGTCCGGCCCGAGGGCCCTGTGGATCTGCTCGGAGGTGAAGCCGCGATAACGCAGAAAACGTGCCTGGCGGGCGCGCTCCCCGGGACCGGCCGGAATTTCCGCGCCGAAGCGCTTGCGACGCGCCGCAAGCGCGCGCCCCGCCCAGTCCGGATCGTCCACATGCAGAAAGCGCGCGATCAGTTCGTCCGGAACCCCCCGTTGGTACAACTCGGCGGCGATGCGCAACGGCCCGTAGCCACGCTCGCTACGACTCGCCGCGTAGTTCTCGGTGAAACGCGCGTCGCTCTGCAGGCACTCGCCGGCGAGCCCCGCCACCACTTCCCCGGCCCGTGCGACCGCCACCCCGCGCCGGATGAGCTTTCGTCGCAGCTCGGCGGCGGAGTGCTCACGGCGCGCCAGCAGGTCCAGCGCCACGCGCCGCGGGTCGGCCTCAGGCCTCTTCGACTTCGGCTGTTTCACGCTCGGGTGCGGACCTCGGGGGCAGCAGCTTCGCGCGGACCCGCTCCTCGATCTCCCGGGCGGTCTCGGGGTGCTGGAGGAGGAACTCGCGGGCGTTGTCCTTGCCCTGGCCGATGCGCTCACTGCCGTAGCTGTACCAGGCGCCGGACTTTTCGACGAAGCCGTTGGCCACGCCCAGGTCGATCAGCTCGCCTTCGCGCGAGATGCCGTGCCCGTAGAGGATCTCGAACTCCGCGCGGCGGAACGGCGGGGCCATCTTGTTCTTGACCACCTTGACCCGGGTCTCGTTGCCGATGATCTCCTCGCCCTTTTTGATCGCGCCGATGCGGCGGATGTCGAGGCGCACGGAGGCGTAGAACTTGAGGGCATTGCCGCCGGTGGTGGTCTCGGGACTGCCGAACATCACGCCGATCTTCATGCGGATCTGGTTGATGAAAATGACCATCGTGTTCGAGCGATTGATATTGGCGGTCAGTTTGCGCAGCGCCTGCGACATGAGCCGGGCGTGCAGCCCGACGTGGGAGTCGCCCATCTCCCCCTCGATCTCCGCCTTGGGAGTGAGCGCCGCCACCGAGTCGATCACCACCACATCCACGGCCCCCGAACGCACCAGCATGTCGGTGATCTCCAGGGCCTGCTCGCCGGTGTCCGGCTGCGAGACCAGCAGGTCATCGACGTTGACGCCGATCTTCCCCGCGTACAGCGGATCCAGTGCGTGTTCGGCGTCGACGAACGCGGCGGTCCCGCCGAGCTTCTGCGCCTCGGCGATCACCTGCAACGTGAGCGTGGTCTTGCCCGAGGACTCCGGCCCGTAGATTTCCGTCACACGCCCCCGGGGCAGCCCGCCGACACCGAGCGCCACGTCCAGGCCGAGGGAACCGGTGGAGACCACGGCCACATCGCGCGACGCCTGAGTGTCACCCATGCGCATAATGGCACCCTTCCCGAACTGCTTCTCGATCTGGCCCAGGGCCATGTTGAGGGCCTTCGTGCGGTTGTCGTCCATCGGTTTGTTCCCCCGCTTCGTTGTCGCGCGTTGCATCCGCTGCTCCATCCGCCGTGAAAAACCGTGTGGATTATCCCACAGATCCGATCAGGCGGCCTAGTCCGCGTTTCCCGCCAGCCGCCTGCCGCACTCGCCCAAATACCCCGGCCCCCGCCCGCGGCTTTGGGACTCGGCGCGCGCTTCCCGTTGCCGATCAACCGCCCGCCAGGGGCCAGCGACGCAGCACACGGTAGCGGGCACCGGCGGGATCGGTCACCGATTCCACCAGGCACAGCGTCTCGGCCGGCCAGGGGATCGGCGCGGGGGCCGGCGCCGGCGCACCTTTCCACTGCGCCACCTTGCGGGCAAGCGTCACATGCGGACGGAACGGGCGCGGCTCCGGAGTGAACCCGCAGACTGCCAGGGCCTCATTCAGGGACCGCGCGAGCGCCGGCAGCGGTTCCGGCACCTGTGTCGCCCCCAACCACAGAGCCCGCGCACGGGGCCAGTAGCCGACGGTATCGAGCGTGAGCGTGAAGGGCGCCGGGCGCAGCGTCGCCGCGGCCGCCTCGCAGCAGGCGCGCCGCGCCGCGTCCACGGCCCCGAGGAACACGACCGTAACATGCAGGTCGGCCTCCGCTACCGGGCGACCGCCGCTGCGGCGCACGAGCCGGCGTGTCTCACAAAACAGCCGCCGGCGCAGGGCCGGTTCCGGCCACAGCGCGAAGAACAGACGCTGCACCGCGCCCTCAGTCACTCCCCGTCGCCGCCTCGAGCAGGCCCGCCAACGCCGCGGCGACCGACCGGCGTCGCACCGCCTCGCGGTCGCCGTCGAACCGGCAGCGCCGGGTGCGGGTCGGCGCGCCGGCCGCCGACCAGGCGAACCACACCGTGCCCACCGGCTTGCCGGGGCCGCCGCCGTCGGGTCCGGCGATCCCGCTCACCGCCGCCGTCACCTGCACCGGGCTGCGCGCGCGCAGCCCCTCGGCCATCTCGCGCACCACCGCCTCGCTGACCGCACCATGGGCCTCGAGCGCCCGCGGCGAGACGCCGAGCAGTTCCACCTTGGCGCGATTGCTGTAACTGACCACGCCGCGTTCCAGCCAACCGGAGCTGCCCGGGACGTCGGTGAGCACCTTGGCGATCCAACCGCCGGTGCAGGACTCGGCCACGGCGAGCATCCAGCCGCGCGCGCGCAACGCAGCGCCCACGCACCGGGACAGTTCCAGGAGTTCGGCGTCGGTCATGACAACCATGGTAGGAAAACTCCACATCTTTGTCGAAACGCGTGGCACCGCGGACCCATGGAATCCGCGGCTCGGGCCGGTGTTGTCGGTGCGTTCCATGGGTTCCGTGGCGTTTCTACGGCCGGAATCCGGGCGCGCGCGGTTGTCGACACCGTGGATCGGGCACCGTCGGCGGGCCGAGGCCCGCCCTACGAATATTCCATGGGGTCGGTGGATGATGGTAGGACCCGCCCGGCCGACGACGTTTCGCGGCCACCCCGGCCGCTACGGAATGATTCGCCGCCGCCGACGGGGCGAGCCCCGCCCTACAGGCACCTCCCCCGTGTCGCGGCACCCTTGTAGGGCGGGGCTCGCCCCGCCGGCGCCGCGGATCCGTGGTGATCGCGGTGGGTTTCCGCAACGGTGTCGGCGGGCCGAGGCCCGCCCTACGAATATTCCACGGGATCGATCGCCCCCGCACCGCGCAAAAGCCGGATTTGTTAGACTCTCGCGATGACCGTACCCGAGGCACAGTTTGCAGCCCACACCCCGATGATGCGGCAGTACCTGCGCATCAAGGCCCACCATGCGGATGTGCTGCTGCTCTACCGGATGGGGGATTTCTACGAACTCTTCTACGAGGACGCGCAGCGCGCCGCGCGATTGCTGGACATCACACTGACCACGCGCGGGCGCTCGGCGGGCGAACCCATCCCGATGGCCGGTGTCCCGGTGCACTCGGTCGAGAACTATCTCGCGCGCCTGGTACGTCTCGGAGAGTCGGTCGCCATCTGCGAGCAGATCGGCGACCCGGGTGCCGCGCGCGGCCCCGTGGAACGGCGCGTCGTGCGCATCGTCACGCCCGGGACGCTCACCGACGAGGGCCTGCTCGCGGAGCGCACCGAGAACCTGCTGGGCGCGATCCACGCCGCGGGCGGGACCTGGGGCATCGCGGTACTGGAACTCTCCAGCGGGCGCTTCACGGTCCAGGAGGTGCGCGGCGCGGAGGCACTCGCCGCCGAACTGGAGCGGTTGCGACCCGCGGAACTGCTGGTCGGCGAGGAGACGGCGCTGCCGTGCGGCGTCGGCGAGCGCCCCGGCACCCGCCGGCACCCGCCCTGGTGCTTCGACGAGACCGGCGCGCGCATCGCGCTGGCGCGCCAGTTCGGCACGCGCGATCTCGCCGGTTTCGGCTGCGAGGACCTCGGCCCGGCCCTGGCGGCCGCCGGCTGCCTGCTGCAGTACGTCCAGGAGACGCAACGCCTCGCCCTGCCGCACCTGCGCGGCCTGCAGGTGGAGCGCCCGGGCGAGGCGATCGTCCTCGACGCGGCCACGCGACGCAACCTGGAACTGGAATTCAGCCTCGGCGGGCGACCCGAGCACACCCTCGTCGGCGTGCTCGACCACACCGCCACCGCCATGGGCGGGCGGCTGTTGCGCCGCTGGGTACACCGTCCGATCCGCGATCCGGAACGACTGCGCGCGCGCCACCACGCACTCGCGACACTAATCGAGGACCGCGCGTTCGAGGACCTGCACGCGAGCCTGCGCGGGATCGGCGATCTCGAACGGATCCTCGCGCGCGTGGCGCTCAAGTCCGCGCGCCCGCGCGACCTCACCGGCCTGCGCGGCGCGCTCGCCCGGCTGCCCGAACTCCAGGCGCGGCTCGCACCGCTCGACTCCCCGTTGCCGCGTGATCTGGCCGTGCGCATCGCCGAGCACCCCGGCGTGCACGGCCTGCTCGCGCGGGCGCTCGTCGACCAGCCGCCGGTGACGATCCGCGACGGCGGGATGATCGCGCCGGGCTACGACGCCGAACTCGACGAGCTGCGCGAACTCTCCGAGCACGCCGACCGGTTCCTGGTCGAGTTGGAGGCGCGCGAGCGCGAACGCACCGGCATCGCCGGTCTGAAGGTCGGCTATAACCGGGTCCACGGCTATTACCTGGAGGTGACCCGCGCCCGATCCGACTGCGTGCCCGCCGACTACGTGCGGCGTCAGACGCTCAAGGGCGCCGAGCGATACATTACCCCGGAACTCAAGGCCTTCGAGGAGAAGGTGTTGTCGGCGCGCGAGCGCGCGCTGGCGCGCGAGAAGGGACTCTACGAGGCGCTCCTCGAACGGTTGCTCGACGACCTGCCCGCGCTGCAGGAATGCGCGGCGGCGCTCGCCGAACTCGACGTGCTCGCCGATCTCGCCGAGCGCGCCGACACGCTCGATTACCGGGCGCCGGAACTCACCCCGACCCCCGGTATCCGCATCGAGGGCGGGCGCCACCCGGTCGTGGAGCGGGTGATCGACGAACCGTTCGTCGCCAACGACGTGGACCTGGACGAATCGCGACGCATGCTGATCATCACCGGTCCGAACATGGGCGGCAAGTCGACCTACATGCGTCAGAGCGCGCTGATCGTACTGCTGGCCCACATCGGCGCCTACGTGCCGGCGCGGCGCGCCGTGATCGGACCGGTGGACCGGATCTTCACCCGCATCGGCGCCGCCGACGATCTCGCCGGCGGGCGCTCGACCTTCATGGTGGAGATGACCGAGACGGCCAACATCCTGCACAACGCCACGGATCAGTCACTGGTGCTGATGGACGAGATCGGCCGCGGCACGAGCACCTTCGACGGGCTGGCGCTCGCCTGGGCGTGCGCCGTGGAACTCGCCGCGCGCGTGCGCGCCTACACGCTGTTCGCCACCCACTACTTCGAACTGACCGCACTCGCCGGGGAGATCGCCGGCATCGACAACGTGCACCTGGAAGCGGTCGAGCACGGCGAGGCCATCGTGTTCCTGCACGCGGTGCGCGAGGGACCCGCCGATCGCAGCTACGGGCTGCACGTGGCGCAGCTCGCCGGCGTCCCGCGCCCGGTCATCGAACAGGCGCGCGAGCGCCTGGAGGAACTCGAACGACGCACCCCGGCACCGGCCGGCGCCCCCCAGTTGCCGCTCTTCGACGCGCAGACCCCGCCCGCCCCGCAACACCCGGCCCTGGAACGACTGCGCGCGCTGGACCCGGACAGCCTCAGCCCGCGCGCAGCACTGGAACTGCTCTACGAACTCAAGGCCTCAGCCGGTCAGAAACGATAGCCCGCCGAGAACATCACCACCGGATACCATCTGTATTTGCGTACATCGCTGCGCACCTGCGCGGTGGCGGCGTCGATGTCACTGGCCAACTGTGGATCCGCCGCCGCGCCGGTGGCGGTGAGCGAGACCTTGGGCGTGCCCTGGTAGAGCACGCCGAGATCGAGCCCGAACGTCCAATGGCCGCCGCGAAACGGATTGCCCAACCCGATCCCGAAGTAGGGATCGGCCCGATTGAAGGTCACTACGCCGGTGAGCGATCCGACCTGCGAGGGCGAATAGGGCGTTCCGTTGATCGTGTACGTCCCGCCGCTCGGCGTCGCGGTCAGGCTGAAGCGGTTGTCGTTATAGGCGACACCGCCGGTGAGACGAAAGACCCCGTGGAACGGGTGCCAGTCGGCCAGCAGGGTGAACGACTGCAGGCGCACCGAGCCGTCGTAGTGCACGCCCCCGGAATCCAGGGCGTGACTGAGCGAGAAATAATTGCCGCCGAAGCGCATATCGGCATGGTAGGGAAGCGCCAGATACACGCTCCCGCCCGCGCCGAGCGTCCCCGCCTGCGCGGTGACGGCGACCGGTGAGGCGGCCGCAGACGACGCCGACGCCAGGAGCAGGGCGCCGCACAGGGCGCCGGGGATGATACCGGCATTGAGACTCGGAATACGCATGATCGTCGGGCTCCTTTCTTATCGTTGGGCTTCGCTCGAGCCTGTGGGCGGCCGATCGGCGCCGCCGCGCAACGCGCCCGGCCATTCTATCCCGCGCCGGACCCATCCGTCTTTTTGGCGGCGCGCACCCGCCGGCGCACCTGGTCCACATCGCGCGCACACTGGAACGGCGGCGGCCCGGACAGCAGGTGCGAGAGCGCGAACGCCGCCTCCGGCTGCATGTTCACGGTGACCAGCTCGATGCCGGAGATACGGCAGGCGGTGTGCAGCGCGGCGAGCCACTCATAGTAGACCTTATCGAGCAGCGGCACGTTCTTGAGATCGTAGAGCAGGCGGCACGCGGCGTTGGTCTGCAATACCTCCAGCACCGGAATCAGGTACGCGGCCGGGTCGCCCGGATCCAGACCGGCCCCGGGCTCGAGGAGGACGTTGCCGTCCCCGATCGGTGTCAGGTGCATCCCCTGGGTCATCGCCCGGATCATCCCTGTGTAGTGGCGACCGGCGCCGGAGGTCTACTGAGTCGCCTGTCCGGCGTGGCTGACGTGCACGTCCATCCGGCGAAACGCCTCCTTGAGCCCCTCCGAGAGGGTCAGGCGGGTGGTGACCCCGCCGAGGTCGATATTGAGGCTGGTCAGCGCCCGCGCGATCTCGGGCCGGATGCCGGTGATCACCGCACTCGCCCCCATGAGTTCCACGGCACGGATCATCTGGATCAGGTGGTGCGAGACCTGGGAATCGATGGCGATGACCCCGGTGACGTCGATCACGACCACGCTCGCACGGTCCTGCTCGATGCGCGAGAGCAGCTTCTCCATCACCATCATGGTGCGCTGCGAGTCCAGGGTACCGATGATGGGCAGCGTGAGCACTCCGTCCCAGATCTCCGTGATCGGCGTCGAGGTCTGACGAAGTTCCTCCTGCTGGGCCTCGATGGTGCGCTCCTTCTCCTCCAGATAGGCGTGGAAGACGTCGAGCACGATGTCGTTGAACAGCGAGGCCAGCAACAGCAGAATCTGCCGGCTGGAGGAGAAATCGGCGTCGGAGTCCTCCTGCAGGTTGTCCAGGAACACGCGCTCCAGAAACTGGATGTAACGGACGAATTCATCCATGTCGCCGCCGCGCAATTGGATCTGATGCGAGAGGTTGGTGAAGAATTCCTTGAGCGCCTTGAACTCGGCGCCGCGCCGGTCGATCTTCCCGCCCGTGTGCAGCACCATGACGAACAGTTCCAGAAACTCCAGGCTGTAGTCGTTGATCTCCTCGTCGCTGAGGATGTTGGCGTGGCCGAAGATACTCTGGCCTTCCTTTTCGATGACCTCGGAGATCTTGCCCACGTTCACCATCAGCTGCTCGATGAGCACTTGGCTGGTGGCCTTCGCGGCGGCCGGTTCTTTCCTTGCCATCGGCTATTCTCCCTTCTTGGGTTTCACACGGATTGCGAATACGGACTGGTCGTCGGTGATCCGCCCGACCACCGTTCCCAGCAGCAGCGCGATGATCTGCGGATGCAGTCGCCACAGGCCCGGGAAGGTCTGCAGGCTCCAGTTGCGACGCAGTCCGTCGGATGCGGTAATGAGCAGGGCCTGGCGCGGAAACGGCACGATCGTCGATTTGAGGCTGCGGTGGGAATGGCCCAGGATCCCCGGCGAGAAAGAGATGGCGCACTTGCGACCGTTGTTGATCAGGAACGCCGCCATGTCGCCCACGCCGCAAATCGTGCCGCTTCCGCTGGCCGCGTCCAGTCCCACCGCCATCGCCACCGCCCCGCGGCCGCCCTGCAGACGACGGCTGAGGGCGGCGATGATCTCCTCCAGAGACGCATCGTCGGTCTCGAGCAGATCGGCCTTGTCCTCCACCACCTGCGCCGCCTCGGAGCCGTGCCCCAACCCGTCCATGTGCAGCCAGTGGATCGTGCCGTTGCGCAGTCGCAGGTAGATGCGGTCGCCGTTGTAGACGCCGTCCTGGTAGGCGCGCAGATAGCTCCCGAACTCGTAAGTGGACGAGACCGCCCCCTCATCCGGATAGAAACGGGCCCAGAGCGCGAACCCGTGCCAGGGCGATTCCGGCTCCATCCCCCGGGGCAGAGTATAGAACTCGCACTCGTGGGCCAAACGACGGATTGCACCGAGCCCCTTCCCGAGGCTGCCCGAGGTGCTGTAGCCGTCCTCCATGGCCGCCGGGAGATCGAACACCCCCGGACCCTGGTCGATGGCGAAAATATCGAGTGCCGGGTACAGATCGGCCGACTCCCAGAGTTGCACCCGACCGCCGCCGCTCGTGTACTTGAGTTGATTGGTCATCATCTCATTGCAAACCAATTCCATACGCTCACGCACCACCTCGCCGAAGCCCATCCGGCGCGAGACCGCACGCAGCTTCGAGCGCACCAGGATCTGGGCGCTCTCGTCGGCGGTCGCCTTCTCCAGCAGCAGCTTCACAGGGCTCCTTCCCGGGCGATCCCGGCCGTGCCATCACAATCCCCATTCATGCGCCGCCGGCCCGCGTCTCGCGCCGGCCTGCGTCGTCGTCCACGGTGATCCTTCCGCGCCCGGCGCGTTTGGATGCGTACAAGGCCGCATCGGCCCTCCCGACCAGTGAATCGATAGTGTCGTCGGCCCGTCGCTCGGCGAGCCCGATACTGACCCGCCGATCCATCGCCTCGAGCACTTGGTAGGCGATCCGCTCGGCGATCTGCAGCGGTGCACAGGCCACGATCGCGAACTCGTCGCCGCCCATGCGACAGGGGAAATCGACGTGCTCGCGCACCGCCGCACGCATGGCGTCGGCCATGCGCCGGAGATATTCATCGCCGAATTGGTGCCCACGGCTATCGTTGATTTCCTTGAATTTGTCCAGGTCCAGCAGGATCAGCGAAAGGGATTCGCGCTGGCGACGGCTGCGCAGAAAGACCTCCCGGAGACGACCGTCGTAGGCGCCGCGATTGAGCAACCCCGTCAGACTGTCTGTTTCGGCACGATGGATGGATTTCTGGAGTTCCTGCTGTTTCTCCCGGAGTTCCCGCCGTTTCTCCTGTAGTTCTTTCCGCTTCAGGTCGAGATCCGTCTCCAGGTGCTCGAGGTCCGCGGCGATCCGTCGATTGCGACGCATGAGCAGTTCGGCGTCCACCGACTCACTGGCCTCGCGCAAGCGCGCCGCGAGGTCGTCCAGCACCTCGATTCGGGGCGGCTCGGCCAGACGGCTGATGAGGCGGTCGCGGTCGTACCAGCGCAGCCGCAGATCGGCGCCGCTGACGACCAATCGGGCGATGAGCACCCCGTCGCAGGCCTCGCAGGCCGTGCGCAGATCCGGCAGCAGGGAGACCAGCACCCGCGCCGCCGCGAACGGGTTGCCCCGCAGGGCGCGCACCGCGTCCATGGCGAAACCGACCAACCGCTGGCGGTCGGGCTCCACGATCAGACTGAGATTCAGGACTTCCTTCACCCGCGTGCCCATGGCCCGCCCGCGCCCGCGCCGCCCGGCGGGGCCGCGGGGGCCCGCGCGCGGCGCCCTCTCCTGGATCGTCCGGCCGGCATCGGGGCGCACGCAAGTCGCATGCCTCCAGCCGGGATCCGGCACCATTAATCTCTCCGGTCTCGATAATCGGCAGGAAACTGATTAACATTAGGCGGCTGGACATCCGGCGCCCCGGCGGCGACGGTACCCGACCGACGCGCCGACATCAACTCGGAGACCCCCATGACCTTTGTCGTTACGGAAAACTGCATCAAGTGCAAGTACACCGACTGCGTGGAAGTCTGCCCGGTGGACTGCTTCCATGAAGGCCCGAACTTCCTGGTGATCGACCCCGAGGAATGCATCGACTGCACCTTGTGCGAGCCCGAGTGCCCGATCACGGCCATCTTCCCCGAGGACGACGTGCCCGAGGGCCAGGAGCAGTACCTGGAGTTGAACGCCGAACTGGCCAAGTCCTGGCCGGTAATCAACCAGAAGAAGGACCCGCTGCCGGACGCGGACGAGTGGGACGGCGTCCCGGACAAGCTCAAGTACCTGGAGCGTTAATCCGCCTTTTCACCGGGGTTCGTTCCGGCGGCCGGCTTGATTCACGTGCCGTTCGGCCTCACGTCCAATGTGCATATCGGCGGCCTGCGACGACCGTCCGGCGCCCCGTTTCAGCCGAAGGAACCCGACCCATGAACCAGGCAGGCAACGTGATCGAGGTCACCGGGGAGGACTTTTCGCAACAGGTCGTGGAAAGATCGAGGGAGATACCGGTGCTGGTGGATTTCTGGGCGCCCTGGTGCGGCCCGTGCCGGACGCTCGCGCCGGTCCTCGACCGCCTGGCCGGGCAATACTCCGGGAAACTCGTGGTGGCCAAAGTCAACACCGACGAGGAGAAACAACTCGCTCAGGAACACGGCATCCGCAGCATCCCCAACCTGAAGCTCTTCCGTGATGGGAAGGTCGTGGAGGATCTCCTCGGCGCGCAACCGGAATCCGAACTGCGGGCGATCGTCGAGCGCTACGTGCCGCGCGAGTCGGACGCGCTGCGTGAAGAGGCGGCCGCGGCCGTCGCGCGCGGCGATGCGGCCAAGGCCCGTACGCTGCTCGAGCAGGCCGCTTCGATCGACCCGGACAACCCGCGGGTGGCGCTCGATCTGGCGCACCTGAGCCTGTCCGAGGGGAATCTGGAAGGCGCCGAGCGGGCACTGAACGACCTTGCGCCGGAGACCCGTGAAACCGAGGAGGCCACGCGATTGGCGGCGTTGCTCGAGTTCGCCCGCTTGGCGCAGGAGGCACCCCCGGAACCGGATCTCATGCAACGGTTGGAGGCGGATCCGCAGGACAGCGAGGCGCGCTACTACCTGGCGGTGCGCCGCGTACTGGACGGCGAATACGAGGCCGCCCTGGACCAATTGCTCGATCTGCTGCAACGCGACCGTGGGTTCCGGGACGGCGCGCCGCGCGCGACCCTGCTCAAGGTCTTCGACCTGCTGGGCAACGGGCATGAACTGGTGCACCGCTACCGTGCGCGGCTGTTCAACGCCCTGCACTGAGACGCCGCCGAGGCGGATCGGCCCGGGAACGACCGCCCGCGGTCCGGCCATCACCCGATTTCAGCCGCGCGGGTGATGGCGCGCGTGCAGGTCCTTGAGTCGCTCGCGCGCGACGTGGGTGTAGATCTGGGTGGTGGACAGGTCGCTGTGTCCGAGCAACAGTTGCACCACGCGCAGGTCGGCGCCGTGATTGAGCAGGTGGGTGGCGAACGCGTGGCGCAGGGTGTGGGGGGACAGCGGCTTTCGGATCCCGGCGCGGCGGGCGTGACGCCGGATCACGCACCAGAAGCCCTGTCGCGTCATGGCCGCGCCGCGGCGCGTGGGGAACAGGGCCTCGCACGGGCGCTCGCCCAGGATCGCCGGACGCCCTTCCGCAAGGAACCGTTCCACCCACTCCACGGCCTCCTCGCCCAGCGGCACGATGCGCTCGCGCCCGCCCTTGCCGCTGACCCGTACCACCCCCTGGCGCAGATTGACCTGCCCCGCCCGCAGGGTCACCAGTTCCGAGACCCGCAGACCGCAGGCGTAGAGCACCTCGAGCATGGCGCGGTCGCGCAGGCCCAGTGCGTCCGCGGTGCCCGGCGCCTGCAGCAAGGTATCGACCTCGGATTCGGTCAGCGACCGGGGCAGCGGGCGCCCGAGCTTCGGACCATCGATGCGCGCGCTCGGATCCGCGCCGATGCGCCCCTCCCGTACCAGATAGCGGTAGAACCGGCGCACGCTGGACAGAAACCGCGCCGTGGAACGCGCCTGCCGGCCCTGCTCCACGCGCCACGCCAAGTGGCGCAGCAGATGCTCGCGCCCGGCCCCGGCGAGCGTGACCCCGCGCCCCGCGAGCCACGCCGCCAGTTGCAGGAGATCCGCACGATAGGCGTTCAGGGTGTTGCGGCTCAGACCGCGTTCCATCCACAGGTTGTCCAGGAACGTGTCCACCAGCACGGCTTCGGGGGACGGGGCGACGGGCCGGGCGACGCTCGCGCGACGCGACGCACTCACGATACGACCCTCCCGTCACCGGCCCCGCGTTCCGGGGCGCCGGCGTAGCACACGCCCCCATCGGCGCCGTTACCCGCCTTGGCCGCGTACATCGCCCGGTCCACCGAATCGAGCATCGCGTCCAGGTTTGTACCGTGCGTGGGCGCCTCCCCGATCCCGATGGTGACGTTGCAGTTGATCCCCTCACCGGCGGCCCAGGCACCAAAACCCTCGCGGATACGGCGCGCGATGCGTCCGGCACCGCGCAGCGGGAGGTCCGGCAGGATCAACACGAATTCGTCGCCGCCGTAGCGCGCCGCGAGGTCCGTTCCGCGAATCGAATCGCGCATGATCCGCGCAAGCTCGATCAGCACGCGGTCGCCGTACGTGTGCCCCAAGGTGTCGTTGACCGACTTGAAGTCGTCCAGATCGGCGAACATCACCGCCAGTCGCCGGCCGCCGCCGACGACCTCGAGGAACCAGGGTCGTGACACCTCGTCGAGGGCGCGGCGGTTCAGGAGCCGGGTGAGGTTGTCCTCACGACTGCTGCGTTCCAACAGACGCCGCGAGGACTCCACGCGTCCCATGAGGAAATAGGCGTACACCAGGATGATGGCGCCGAACAGGTTCAGAAAAACCACCCCGGCGCTGATCTCATCCAGGGCCCCGGCATGGCGCAGGCTGAGGGCCACCATGGCCCCGGCGAAGCAGCCGACCACGGCCTCGCCGAACAGCCGCATCCCATAGCGCATCCCGTTGCCGAGCACGATCATGATGAACACCAGCACCGAGGGCGGGATCGCGTAGGGATCGTTGAGCACCGCCACGGTAACCATCGCGATGTCCATCCACATCGCGGCACGGTAGCGCAACGGCGCATGGAGCACGCGGTGCGCGTGCAGGAACATCGCCGTATTGAATACGGTATAGGCGAGAAATACCAGATTCAGGTCCGTCAGCGTGAGCCATGCCGGCTCCGCGCGGTCGATCCGGTTGAAAAACAACAGGCCCAGCGCCACGAACAGGTAGCGGGTCAGAAACTGGACGCGCTGCTCCGGCCACCCGGGAATGCGCACACCGGCGTTCGCGTCCGGCATCCCCCGACGATCGCGCGCGCGACGCCGGTCCCCGCCGCGGCGCTCGCCCGCCCTGCTGCATAACATATCGCCCCCCCAACCCCGAACGGCGATGCATCAACCCTCGGGGGACTTGTCGAACAGCTTGCGGAACGGTCCGATCATCTCCAGCGGCACGGGAAACACGATCGTCGAACTCTTGTCGCCGGCGATGTTCAGTACCGTCTCCAGGTAACGCAGTTGCAGCGCCTGCGGCTGACGCGCCAGGATCTCGGCCGCCTGACGCAGCTTGTCGGCGGCCTGCAGTTCGCCCTCGGCATTGATGACCTTGGCGCGGCGCTCGCGCTCGGCCTCGGCCTGACGCGCGATGGCCCGGATCATGTTGCCCTCCAGATCCACGTGCTTGATCTCGACGTTGGCCACCTTGATACCCCAGGCGCCGGTCTGGCTGTCGAGGATCGTCTGGATGTCGGCATTGAGCTTGTCCCGCTCGGAGAGCATGTCGTCGAGTTCGTGCTTGCCGAGCACCGCGCGCAGCGTGGTCTGTGCGAGCTGGCTGGTGGCGGCGTAGTAGTCCTCGATCTGGATCACCGCGCGCTCCGGATCGACGACCCGGAAGTAGAGCACGGCGTTGACCTTGACCGAGACGTTGTCCCGGGAGATGACGTCCTGACTGGGCACATCCATGACGATGGTGCGTATGTCGATGCGCACCATCTGCTGGATCGCCGGCACCACGATGATCATCCCCGGCCCCTTGACCTTCCAGAACCTCCCCATCAGGAAGATCACCCCCCGCTCGTACTCGCGCAGCACCCGGACGGAGGCGACCAGCAGCCCCACGACCAGGATCGCCACTATCAGACCGGTGCTAACCATGAGAATCCCCCCCTGCAGACGGCTCGACGATCAACGTGAGCCCGTCGCGCCCGATCACCCGCACGCGCTGGCCCGAGTGCAGCGGGCCGCCGCGCGCGCGCGCCGCCCAGATCTCTCCGTGGACCCGCACGCGCCCCTCGCGCTCGAAGTCCTCCAGCACCTCGCCGCGCGCGTGGATCAGCCCTTCGTAGCCGCTGACCACCGGGCTGCGCCGCGCCTTCACGATCAGCCCCACGGCGCCGATCAGGAACAGCGCGCTCGCCACGGCGATGCCGGCGATCAGCGGGTAGGCGACCCTGTAGTCACCCGCCCCGGTATCGAACAACATAACGGAGCCCGCGACGAAGGAGGCCAGACCGCCGATACCGAGGGTCCCGAAACTCGGCACGAAGGCCTCGGCGACCATGAACACGACACCCAACAGGAGCAGTGCGAGCCCCGCATAGTTGATCGGCAGCACCTGAAAGGCGTACAGCGCCAACAGCAGCGAGACGGCCCCGGTCACCCCCGGCAACACATAGCCGGGAGTGGCGAACTCGAACAACAGGCCGTAGATCCCCACCAGCATGAGAATATAGGCCACGTCCGGATGGGTGACCACGCCGAGCAGTCGCGTGCGCCAGCCGGGTCCCCGATACTCCACACGCAGCCCGCGGGTGTGCAGGGTACGCTGTACCCCCCCGGCCACCCGCACCGTGCGGCCATCGAGACGCCGCAGCAGTTGCGGGACGTCGACCGCCATGAGGTCGATCACGTGGTGTTTCAGCGCATCCTCGGCCGGCAGGCTCGCCGCCTCGCGCACGGCGCGCTCCGCCCACTCCGCGTTGCGTCCGCGCAGCTCCGCGAGACTGCGGATATAGGCCGCGGCGTCGTTGACCATCTTGTGCTTCATGGCGTTGCCGGACCCGCCCCGCGCGGGCGGCGTCCCCTTACCCCCGGCCGGCGCCGACGGCCCGCCGATGCGCACCGGGGTCGCCGCACCGAGGTTGGTACCCGGCGCCATCGCCGCCACCTGACAGGCATAGAGGAGGTAGGTGCCGGCGCTGGCGGCGCGCGCGCCGCTCGGCGCCACGTAGGCGACCACCGGGACCGGCGAAGCGAGAATGGCGCGGACGATCCCACGCATGGCGGTATCCAGTCCGCCGGGGGTGTCCAACTCGAGGATCACCACCGCGGCGTCACGCGTCGCGGCCGCGTGCAAACCGCGGCGCACGTAGTCGCCGGTCGCCGGGCCGATCACCCCCCGCACGTCCAGCACCAGGACGGAGCGCACCGCGCCCCGGGCATGGGCCGGCAGGAGCAGACCGAACGCGAACGGCAGCAGGCAAAGGACGCGCACAACGGCGATTCTCCCCATCCCCGCCCGTAAAATAACATAGAATCTCGGCCGTCACCCTACCACCAAGAGGCCCACATGCCCGGTCCCGACATCACCGATCCCGGCGTATCCCCGCAGGCCGGAACGGCGCTGCTGGAACTGATCCGCCGGCTGGGCCGGGAACTGCGCCCGGGCGCCCCGGTGCCGGAGCTGTCCCTGGACAGCGCGCTGGACGCCGAGGCGGGTATCGACAGTCTCGGGCGCATGGAGCTGTTCGCGCGCCTCGAACGGGTCCTCGGCTGGCGCCTCGACGAGGACCGTGCGATCGCCGCGAACACCCCCCGCGAACTGCTTGCCGCGGTCGCGGGGACGAGCCCCCCGGCGGCACCCGCACCCTCCCCGCCACGCATCACCCCCGCGGCACCCGCGCACCGGATCCCGGCCCACATCGCGACCCTCACCGAGGCCCTCGCCTGGCACGCCGAACATCATCCGGAACGGATCCACCTTCACCTCTATGAGGATGGCGGCGGCGCAGAGATCTCCTACGGCGCATTGCTGCGCGACGCCGAGGCGCTCGCGGCGGGGCTCGGCGCCCGCGGCCTCTCCCCCGGGCAACCGGTGGCGCTGGTACTGCCCACCGGGGCGGACTTCTTCCGCACTTTCCTCGGGATCCTGCTGGCCGGCGGGGTGCCGGTGCCCCTGTATCCGCCGATGCGCATGGCACAGATCGAGGAACACCTCGACCGACAGGCGGCGATCCTCGCCAATGCCGAGGCGCCGTTCCTGATCACCGTGCCGGAGGGGCTGGGCGCGGCACGGCTGCTGCGCGCGCGTCTGCCGGCGCTGCGCGCCCTGCTCAGCCCTCGGGATCTGACTGCGGAGGGCGGGCGGCTGCACCAGCGCCGCGCGGCGCACGACCTGGCCCTGATCCAATACACCTCGGGCAGCACCGGCGACCCCAAGGGCGTGGCCCTGCGCCATGCCAACCTGCTCGCCAACATCCGCGCCATGGGCGAGGCCGTCGACGTGCGCGGCGACGACGTATTCGTAAGCTGGCTGCCCCTCTACCACGATATGGGGCTGATCGGCGCCTGGCTGGGCAGTCTCTACCACGGCCATCCGCTGGTGGTGATGTCCCCGCCGGCGTTCGTGGCCCGGCCGCAACGCTGGCTGCGCGCGCTGCACGAGTATCGCGGGACCCTCTCGGCGGCCCCGAACTTCGCCTATGGGCTGTGCGCCTCGCGGCTCGCCGACGAGGACCTCGAAGGCCTCGACCTGAGCACCTGGAGGGTGGCCTTCAACGGCGCCGAACCGGTCCATGCACAGACCATGGAGCGTTTCATCGCGCGCTTCACCCCGTACGGGTTCCGCCGAAACGCCATGGCGCCGGTCTACGGCCTCGCAGAGTGCTCCGTCGGTCTCGCCTTCCCGCCCCCGGGGCGCGGCCCGCTCGTCGACCACGTGGCCCGCGACAGCCTGGAGCCGGGCCGGCGGGTGCGTCCGGTCGACGCCGGGGACCCGCACGCGAGCCACGTCCCGGCCTGCGGTCGCGCGTTGCCGGGCCACGAACTGCGCATCGTCGACGACGCGGACCGGCCGCTGCCGGAGCGGACCGTCGGGCACATCCAGTTCCGCGGGCCCTCGGCCACCGACGGCTACTACCGCAATCCGCAGGCGACCGCGGCGCTGTTCCACGACGGCTGGCTCGACACCGGCGACTACGGCTACCTGGCGGACGGCGAGGTGCGGATCACGGGGCGCGCCAAGGAGTTGATCATCCGCGCCGGGCGCAACCTCTACCCCTACGACCTGGAACGGGCGGTGGCGGAATTGCCGGGCGTGCGCCGCAACGGCGTGGCGGTATTCGCAAGCCCCGACCCGGCCACCGGCGAGGAACGTCTCGTGGTCCTCGCCGAGACCCGCGAATGCGACCCCGAGGCCCGCGAACGGCTGCGCCGGCGCATCCACGAGCGCACCGTCGCGATCCTGGAGATCCCGCCCGACGACGTGGTGCTCGCCCCGCCGCGCACGGTGCCCAAGACCTCGAGCGGGAAGATCCGGCGCTCGGCCTGCCGCGAACTCTATGAGCGCGGTGCGCTGACCCGGCGCCGTGCGGTGTGGTGGCAACTCGCGCGCCTGCGGCTCGCCGGGTGGTTGCCGTCGCTGCGCCGCCTGAGTGCGGCGGGCGGGCGCCTGCTCTATGCGGGCTACGCCTGGACCGCGTTCCTGGTCATGGCCGGCCTGGTGTTGCTCACCACGCTCGCGCCCCGTGAGTCCTGGCGCATCGGCGGCTCGCGGGCGGTGGCGCGCGCACTGTTGCGCATCATCGGCATACGCGTGCACCTGCACCTGCTTGCCCCGATACCGCAGACGGGAGCGCTGATCCTGGTGGCCAACCATTCCAGTTACCTGGACGGGATCGTCCTGTGGGCCATGCTCCCGACCCGTTACGGGTTTGTCGCGAAACGCGAGTTGCGTCGTTATCCGCCGGTGCGCGGCCTGCTCGAGCGCATCGGCACGCACTTCGTGGACCGATTCGACAACCGGCGCAGCGCGCGCGACGCCACCGATCTGACGGCGGCGGCACGTGCCGGTGCCCGTCTGTTGTTCTTTCCCGAGGGGACCTTTGTGCGCACTGCGGGCCTGCAGCCGTTTCACATGGGGGCCTTCGTGGCCGCGGCCCGGGCGGGGGCGCCGGTAGTGCCGGTGGCGATCCGCGGCACCCGCGCCATACTGCGCGGTGACGAGTGGCTCCCGCGACGCGGCGCGGTGGAGATCACCGTCGGGGCGCCGATCCCGCCGCCCGGCACGGACTGGGGCGCGGCACTCGCGCTGCGCGACGCGGCACGGGCCGAGATTCTGCGCCACTGCGGAGAACCCGACATGCAGTGAGCGCGGCACGCACGCGACGGCCGGGGGCCGCGCCCTTGAAAAGGGGACCACGACATACCAATTGCTATGGGAAGACGCCGAACGGGCGTCCCTGTCCACGCGGGAAAGGGACGGGTGGGGGGAATGGCACTTTCTTAAGGCCCGTATGGAGGGAAACGGCCACGGAACCCACGAACAAAGCCATGCGTTTTCCGTGACTTCCGCGGCTCGACTCAACACCGTTCGGACGGGCTTCGACGCCCCGGACTCGGGTAGCCCGGATACAGACCGGAATCCGGGGATCGCGCCCCGATGGAGACCGGCTTCAGGACCCGATCGTATGGACTGCACGGCACCCGCCACCCTGACGGACCTGTACGAACTCACCATGCTCCAGGGCTACCTGGAACAGGGCATGCATGCCCGCGCGGTCTTCGAGTTCTTCGTACGACGGCTGCCGCCGGAGCGTAATTTTCTGGTGGCCGCCGGCCTGGAACAGGTGCTCGACTACCTGGAGTCCGCGCACTTCACACCGGAGGAGATCGACTGGTTGGCGCGTAGCGGCCGGTTCAACCGTACATTTCCCGATTATTTGGCCGGGTTCCGGTTCTCGGGCGACGTCCATGCCATGCCCGAGGGCACCGTCTTCTTCGCCGACGAGCCGATCCTGCGCGTGAGCGCCCCGCTGCCCGAGGCGCAACTGGTCGAGACGCGCATCATCAACCTGCTGCACTTGCAGACGCTGATCGCCTCCAAGGCCGCGCGCTGCGTACTGGCGGCACCGGACAAGGTGCTCGTCGACTTCGGCCTGCGCCGCGCCCACGGCGCCGAGGCCGGACTCTACGCCGCGCGTGCGAGTTACCTGGCCGGGTTCGCGGCGACCTCCACCGTGGCGGCCGGCATCCGCTTTGCCATCCCGGTCTCGGGGACGATGGCACACTCCTTCGTCCAGGCGCACGAGGACGAGGAAACCGCATTCGAACACTTCGCGCACGCCCAGCCGAACCATGTGGTATTGCTCATCGATACCTACGACACCGAGGCGGCCGCCCGCAAGGTCGTCACCCTCGCCGCGCGCCTGCGCGGTGAGGGGATCCGGGTACGCGGCGTGCGCCTCGACAGCGGAGACCTCGGCGCGCATGCACGCGCCGTGCGCGCGATCCTCGACGCGGGCGGACTGAACGACGTGGAGATCTTCGCCAGCGGCAACCTGGACGAATACGTCCTCGCCCGACTGCTGGGTGAAGGGGCCCCCATCGACGGCTTCGGCATCGGCACGCGGGTGGACACTTCGGCGGATGCGCCCTATCTCGACTGCGCCTACAAACTCGAGGAATATGAGGGACGCCCGCGACGCAAGCGATCCGAAGGCAAGGCGACCTGGCCCGGCCGCAAACAGGTGTTTCGCCGTTACCGCGACGACGGCACGATGGCCGGCGATGTACTGGCCCTGGCCGACGCCGCGGTGCAGGGTGAGCCGTTGCTCGAACCGTGCATGCACGGCGGGCGGCGGATCCGCGCAACACCGGCGCTCGCGGAGATCCGCCGCCGCACCGCGCAACAACTCGCGCGCCTGCCCGCGCCGCTGCGCACGCTGCACCCGGCCGCACCCTATCCGGTGGAAGTCGATCCCGGTCTCAAGGCACTCGTGCGGCGCATGGACGAGGAGCAAACGTAATCGGCGGGGAAGCAGCCGGTCGCGTGAAATCCCTCGTGACACGAATGGCACCAAGTCGAATCCCTCGTGACACCGCTCTGCGGTGTCACGTCTCCCTTCCGAGCCGCTCCGCGGCGCACAGATAGGTGACACCGCAGAGCGGTGTCACCAGTCACAGTCACCAGTCAGTTCGACGCCGCCTACGGCCTAACGCACATAACCTATTGATTCAACGGAAACTGAATCCCAAAACTTGAGTTACTATCTCACCTCGTATGGCGCAAACTTTGGTATTCTTTCATAGGTAAATGCCCTTCCCTTGGCAGAGATCGGAGATTCACAGGCGACCGCACTATGGTCAAACCCGGGTGAGTCCCCCGGCATAGCCGGGGCATACCTCCACCGAGCCGGCGCTAAAACGGATTCCAAAATGAAACTGCTCGTATACTCCGGTCTCGATACCGATTCGATCCCCGGTTACGCGAAACTCGCGGCCTTTCTCGAGCGGGGCGACTTCCGCTCCGCCGAGGTCAAGAAGATCAGCGGAAACCTCTACCGCGCTCGGCTCAACCATACCGACCGCTTGCTGTTCTCGATCTACCGACATGGGGACGAGCGCTACGCCCTGATCCTCGAGCACGTCCCGCACCACGCGTATGCCCACTCCCGCTTCCTCGCGCACGGTGCGAAGATCGATGGTTCGAAGATCCCGGTCGCCGATGCGGCCGATGCCGAGACCGCACCACAGCTCGGCTACGTCAATCCCCGCCTCAGTCATTTTCACCTGCTCGACAAGATTCTCTCCTTCGATGACGCACAGGAGGCGGTCTACCGACAGCCGGAGCCCCTGATCGTCATCGGCTCGGCCGGCAGCGGCAAGACGGCGATCACCCTGGAGAAGATGCGCGGAGTCTCCGGCCACCTGCTCTACGTCACCCGCTCGGCGTTCCTCGCGCAGAATGCGCGCGCACTCTATTACGCCCATGGTTATGATCGCGACGATCAGGAGATCGACTTTCTATCCTTTCGTGAGTATCTCGAAAGCATCCACGTCCCGCAGGGTCGGGAGATCACGCCGCCGGCCTTCGCCGACTGGCTGGCGCGCCGACGCCCGTCGCGCGCCGTACGCGACGCGCATCGTCTGTTCGAGGAGTTCCAGGGGGCGATCACGGGCGCCGATGTGACCCGCCCGTACCTTTCGCGCGAAGAGTACCTCGGGCTCGGTGTGCGCCAGTCGATCTTCCCCGTCGAGGACCGGGCGGTAGTCTATGATCTGTTCGAAAAATACCTGTGTCTTCTCCGCGACGGGAACTGGTTCGATCCGAACCTCATCAGCCACGAATGGCTCGCCCGGGTCGAGCCGTGTTACGACTTCGTGGTCGTCGACGAGGTCCAGGACCTGACCAACGTGCAATTGCGGTTGATCCTCGGGGCCCTGCACGATGCACGCCGTTTCCTGCTGTGTGGTGATGCCAACCAAGTCGTGCACCCGAATTTCTTCTCCTGGGCCAAGGTCAAAACGCTGTTCTGGCAGGCTCGTGATACAGCGGAGGCGGAAGCGACGGCACCGGCCGATCTCATCCGCATCCTCAACTCCAATTTCCGAAACTCGCCCCAGGTCACGGAGGTGGCGAACCGGCTGCTTCGCATCAAACAGCTACGCTACGGTTCCGTGGACCGCGAAAGCAACTATTTGGTCACCAGCCGCGGCCCCACTCGCGGGCGGGCCGTGCTGCTCGAGGGCGGCGAGGCGCTCGAGCGGGACCTCGACGAACGCACCGCTCAGTCGGCGCGCTTCGCGATTCTCGTGCTGCACCCCGAACAGAAACCCGAGGTGCGCCGGCGCTTCCACACACCACTGGTCTTCTCGGTGCAGGAGGCCAAGGGCCTGGAATACGAAAATGTATTGCTTTACCACTTCGTCTCGACCGAGGCAAAGCGCTTCGCGGAGGTCTCCGGGGAATTGACGGGGGACGATCTTACCGGCGAGTTGCGCTACGCCCGGGCCAGAGACAAAAGCAACAAGTCGCTCGAGGTGTACAAGTTCTACATCAATTCTCTGTATGTCGCGGTGACCCGCGCGGTGCGCAATCTCTACCTCCTCGAGTCCCACACCGACCACCCGCTGCTACGGCTGCTCGGTCTCGGGCGCTCGCACGGTGCGGCCGCCGACATTGAAGAACCGCAGCACTCCAGCCTCGACGAATGGCGGCGCGAGGCACAGCGCCTTGCCCTGCAGGGCAAGGAGGAACAGGCCGAGGAGATCCGCAATCAGATTCTTCACCAACACGAAGTACCGTGGAAGGTGCTCGACGAGGAAACGGTCGCCGCGTTGCGCCGGCGAGCCTTGGAGGGCGGCGACAAGGCGGCGTCCATCCAACTCCTCGAATACGCCATCACCTATAGGGATCGGGACCTCATAGAGTCGCTGGCACGGGTCGGCGTCGGTGCCGCCCGCCGCCTGGACAAGGCCGCCAAGGTACTGGAAAGCAAGTACCACCAAGCCTACCGGTACAACAATCCAGTGGCCGTGCTGCGCGAAGTCGATCGCTATGGTCCGGATTTTCGCAACCCCCTGGGCCGGACCCCGTTGATGATCGCAAGCCTGGTGGGCAACGCCGCGCTGATCGAACGCCTGCTGGAACGCGGTGCCGATCGCTCGCCGGTGGACGCCAACGGACTCGATGCGTACCAGATCGCGTTGCTTCAAACCTGCACGCAACCGCGCTACGCCCGTACACGACTGGCGGAGGTCCACCGCCTGCTGGCCCCCGACACGCTCGACCTACAGGTGGATGAGCGTCTGGTCAAGCTCGATCGGCGCAGCATGGAGTATCTCATGCTTAACCTCGCGATGGCGCTGTTCTACGTGCGCCTGCGCGAAAACCTCGAACATGCGGGACGTTTCCTCAGCGCCGGGGACTTCGAGCAGGCCCTGGCCCACTTCCCCGAGGAGGTCGTCGCGCAGCGGCGCAAGCGCCGGGCATACATTTCTTCCATCCTCTCCAAGAACGAGGTCTCGCGTACGGGGCCCTATAATCGCAAACTGTTCCGTCGCATACGCCACGGGCAATACCTGCCGAACCCCGCCCTGTCGTTGCGCGTGCGCGGGCACTGGGAGCCGATCTACGGGAGGGTGCGCCTCGAGCGACTCGGCGAAGCCGCCGCTTCGCTTCGCGCGCATCTCGCCACTCCGGTGGCGGCCTCTCCCGGAGCGCGGCCCTCGTCGCACGCGGTGGAACCGCAACCGCCCGATCCGGCCGAGCCGGATCTGCTCCAGGATCTGTAGTCGCACCCGGTCAGCACGCGCAGGGACTCCACACGGGCCGAGCACCTCGTTCACGCCTCCCCTTCCGGGCCGCTCCGCGGCGCAAACAGATGGGTGACACCGCAGAGCGGTGTCACCCGTCAGCGGCGCAACGCCGGCGCTCGCGGAGATCCGCCGCCGTACCGCGCAACGACTCGCGCGCCTGCCCGCGCCGCTGCGTGCGATGCACCCGACCGTACCCTACCCGGTTGGAGATCCCGGTCTCAAGGCACTCGCGCGACGCATGGACGAGACGCAACCGTAATCGCCGGGAAAACAGCCGGTCGCCTGGACCCTCGGACACCTCACCCTCTCCCTCGTGACACCGCTCTGCGGTGTCACGTCTCCCCCCTTTCGAGTGCGTTGAAACCGTTCCGGACGGATCCCTTACTTACTCACCGGTTGACGTATCGGGGACATACGCCTCCTGATCGACAAAACGGGCCGAACGGCGAAGAAACGGCAGCAGCCGGGTGTCCGCAAAACGGCAACCCGTCCCACCCGCCGGGACCTGTTGTTCGCCCTTGCGCACATCTTCATCGGGCCCGTGTCCTTCCCCCCGTTCCGCGCGGGCGAGAAGCGCCCGATAGCCGGGCTGCCAAGCCCGGGTGCCGGGGAACACGTCGCGCAATGCGCGCAGGATCTCCATGGCGGAAAAATCGAGATCGCCGAAGAACCATGTCTCCAGCGGGCATGGGACATCCGTCCAGGCGCGGGCCAAACGTTCGACACCTTCCGGATGGGATGCCAAGGAGGCATGCATCGACACCCCCTCGGGGCTGCGCAGCCGCTTGGCGGCGCCCATGAAACCCGAGATCCAGACCACGGCCATCCGTTCCGGATCGACACCTGGCAGACGGTTCTTTACCGCGCTGTGGTAGGTGGTCTCGTTTTCGATGAGCAGCACGCTCTCCCACGCCGGCCCCGGCACATGTATATTGATCAGTATCGGTTTTTCGGGGAAGGCGTCCGGATCACCGACCAGTCGGGTCAGGGCCTCGCGGCGCGCATCCAGCAGTTTCGAGATGCCCCAGAATGCCGCGGCGGACGCTTCGCGCAGATACAGGGAAGGATCCAGCTTCGTCAAATCGGCGAGCCGCTCCACCACCCGGGCGGCCGAACGACCCGCCACCCGGATGGGTTGGTGCCGAAAACCCGACAACCGCGCCTCCGAGAGGGCGAAGCGGCCTTCGAGTGCCGCCGACCATTGCTCCCGCCACGATCCTTGCCCCGCGGGGCGATCGATCGCCCCGCGGATCACCGCCTCACCTTCCGCGGTCAGGACGATCTGCGGTTCGGTCTCATAGGGGGGGACATTCGCCGCCCACCGCTTTGGCCCCCTCAACTCGATCCAGCCCCTCTTGGCAACGGCCTCCAGCAATTCCCAGGCGAACTCCCGATCGGGTGTCTCTGCGCGGTCGAAAAAGACGGGGGTCTTGTCCGGTTTGAGCCGCAGTCGGGGCGGGCGCTCGCGCTGCGCCATGGGCTGGCGGTCCACCAGGTCGATCAGCCGGTGCAGCACGTCGGCAATGCCCGGTTCGCCCGCCCAACGCCTCAGCACATCCACCGTATCGTCGTTGTTCCCATCGCCCACAGGCGCGCGCCTCCCGACCCGGCGGAGATTCGGCCGCCAAGCGAAATCAGGTATGCTTTGCCAAGGATATCAGCATCCGGGGTTTCCGTGGACGCACTGTTCGACATTATCGATTCCGGTTTCTTCAAGCCACTGACCGGCAAGTACCGCGGGCTGTTCGCCGCCTGCATCACCGCCCTGTTCGAGCGGCTGCACGGCCCCTATGCCGACTACCGTGTCAATGTCACCTACGGCGAACTACGGGATCTCTTCCAGCCCCTGGTCGCCGCGAGCCCGAACGACGCCACCGATGGGGACGCCGACGAAGAGTTGGACCCGACGGGAAAAGAGTCGGACCGGGTCCGCACCGTAATCTGCCGCCTGACGGAGACCGGCTGGCTTGAGACACGCCTGGACAAAGGCACCATGGTTTCGGTCTATGGCCTGACCCAGACCGGAAAGACCTTGGCCGATACCCTTTACCGCCTGCAGGGCGGCGGTATGCGCACTATCCGGCGCAATGTGCGTTACACCCGCAATTCCCTCGAGGCCTATGTTCGCAGCGAGGGACGGGAACCCTATGAACTGTTGGACGCCTTCGACGCCGCCCAGCGCATCATGTCGGATCTCAGCGACGACATCGACGCACTGGAATCGCAGCGCCGCAAACTCACCGAAGACGTGGCACGCAGCCAGGGCGAAGGGGTGGCGGAGATCCTGCGCGAGTTGCGCCTGCGACTTCCGGAGGTAACCCGCAAGTTCACGGTGGAGTCCGTCGTCCAGTACCGCAGTCACATCGAAACCCTGCTGGACGGGATCCTGTATTGGCCGCCGGAGCGGCGGGAGAAGGCGGACTCGGCCCTGTTACAGGCCCAGCCGCTGCTGATCCGGGAACTCGCGACGGGCGAAGCCCCCCTGCTGTGGCTGACCGGCGCCATCCGCGACCGGGTGACCGTCGCCATGGACGTGAAGATGCCGGAGCTGCGCGAGGCGGTCTCCAACTTCGGCCGTCGCATCCAACTCATCGTCATGCAACAGTCGGCCCTGGCCACTCAGGGCCGGGATACCGCCGCCCGACTCATTGAGCGGCTAACGGTGCGGTCCCGGGAGGAACAGGACTCTCTGCTCCACCGGATGGCCGATGCCATGTTTCCCCGGTGGGTGCGACTGCCCGATCCGGGACGGATCCGGGTGGGAGAGCGTGCGGCGCGGCGGCGGCCCATCGATACCGGTCTGGCACACCCGCGCCTGACCCGGGAGGAACGCCGCAACGCCTATATCCAACAGATGCTGGAGACCGCTTTTGCACTGACCGAGGCGGACATCGACCGTTATGTCCTGGATCAGATGGGTGCGGCAAGGGCCATGAGCCTGCGCCATTTCAACGTAAAAAAGGCCCTGGATCTGCTGGCGCTGAGCCATAGCATCGAGATCACGACACACCCCGATTCCGGCGACGAGTGGGACGTCGCCCCCGACTATGACGACACAGGGGAAATACGCCGGTTCGATACCGGCTACGGCCGCATGCAGGCCTTCACCCTCAGGCGCCGGAGCCGGACGCCATGAGCCGTTTCATCGACACCTTCCACGAAGAACTGGAGCGCACTCCCCTGCACGGCCTGCGCCCGTTCCAGGCGGTCATCCACCGGTTGCTGGCCCACGGCATCCTTGTCGCGGACGATTCGCAGACCGAGCGCCAACAATACGAGCAGTCGGTTTCCGCTTTCCCCCTGCTGCGGGACTGGTTCGAGATCGCCGGCCTGCGCCTCGAACACTACCGGGAATTCCGTTATCTGCGCCTGTATCCGCCCAACGCGCGCATTCCCGGCGTCCACCAGGACGAGGAGGAGCACAGCGACGCCGCCGTCCTGCGCGAACGCTACAGCCCCATGGAAGCCCGTCTTCTGCTGGTGCTGCGCGCCCTCTACGATCAAGCGCTCACCCTGGGCAACCTGGGCGACAAGGGCGAGGCCGGCCTGCCCCTGGGGGATGTGTTCACCGCCATGATCACCATGTCGAACACCCCCATGCCGGAGGCCGCCGGCGAGCGCGACCGCCTGTTCAAACGCATGAAACGACTCAAGGCCATCGACTACGTTTCCGGCGATGCGCCCGAATCGGAACGCTGGATCGCCATCCGCCCCATGATCACCACCCTCGTGAGCGGCGACCTGCTGGCCGACGCCATCCGGCGACTGGAAGGCGCGCAGGCGGAAGACCCGACGGCGGACGACGATGCGCATTGACCGGGTAATCATCATCAACTGGGGCACCCTGCCCAACCGCGAATACGCGATGGGACCGCTGACCCTGTTCACCGGCGGAAACGGTACCGGCAAGACCACCCTGGCCGATGCGATCCAGACGGTGATGACGGCGGCACGCGACACCTTCTACAAGTTCAACCCCGGCCAGGACGAGAGTTCTCAGCGCGGCCGCTACGGCAAGGTGCCGCGCACCCTCGCCTCCTATGTGCTCGGCGCCGACCGCAACAAGCTGGCCCGACCCACCAGCGCCCACGGCTACGTGGCGCTGGTGTTCCGCACCACGGCGGGCGTCGAGGCCGACGGCGATCCGTTCACCGCCCTGATCGGTGTGTCCGCCGACCTCGGCACCGACGGCAAGCGGCGGGCACCCCGGACCATCGACCAAGTCAACCTTATCCTGACGGGCGTCGCCCTGAAGCAGGGGGACCTCGTGACGGACGAGGGGGCGGGACGGCAGGACCGCATCGTTCCCGTCGAGAAGATCGAGAACCATCTGAAGGTACGCTTCGGCTCCAGGGCGGTCCGGGGCTTCCGTGACAAGATCGGCTACCTCAAGACCCTGTGGGGCTACCTGCGCAACTGCAACGGCATGGCGATCAGCGAACTGGAGGCGGCCCAGGCCACGCGCACCTGGTCGCGGCTGATGGCGCACAGCCCCATCGGGTCCATCAACGATTTCGTGCGCCACGAAATCCTCGAGCGGCGCGACGTGGCCGGCGATCTGGACCACATGATCCAGTCGGTGCAGACCTTCAACCAGCTCAAGCAGCAGGCGGCGGAACTCGAAGCCCGGATCGAAACGCTGCGCCGGATCGAACAGTACGGCACGCAGATCGAGCGCGGCTACAGGGCGCTTGTGGAAAAACGCCTGCTGCTGGCCGAGGTGGAACGGTTCGAACTGGAGCGACGGCGCGAGCAGGCGCAGGAACGGATAGAGACCTTCCGGCAGGAGCAGCACCGGCTGGGACAGCGGCGCACCATCTTGAAGAGCGAACTGGAACAGGCCGACGACACACGCATCCGCCTGGAAGCCGAACGCGGCGGCCATCCCGTACTGATCCAAAAGCGCGATCTGGAGCGGACCCTCGAGGAAAATCGGAACCTGCAAAGAGAGCGGGTCACCGGACTGCTCGTCGCGTTACAGAACCTGCAAGGGAAACTCGACACCCTGGACCAATTGGCCGTCCTGGCCCCGGAACTGCGCAGCGATACCCAACTCGCCGACGGCGTCGCCGCCATCCGGAGCCGTGCCGCGCCCCTGTCCGCACTCGACCTCGGCGGCTTCCGGCGGCAGTTGCAGCAAACGATCGCCCGGGAAGAAAGCCTCTACGACCCCGCCCCCTTCGCCGCCTTCGCCGAACGGGCCGGCGGCGTGCACATCGACGACCTGCTGGCCGAAATCCGTGCGCAGGTGGCCAATCGGGACGGACTCCATGACAAGACCCTGCTGTCACGGCAACGACTGGTCGACGAGCACCAACGGCTGTCCGAGGCCCTCACGGAAACCGAAAAACAGCTCGGACGGCTCCGCCGGGGCGAGCAGCCCCTGCCGCCGGCAACGGCCGCGGCCCTGGAGATCATACGGGAGGAGCAGCCCGGCGCACGGCCCCGCGTCCTGTGCGAACTGGTCGAGATGTCCGCGGGCCGGGAGGACTGGCAGCCGGTCATCGAGGCCTACCTGGGCGGAAACCGCTTCGTCATCCTGGTGGAACCCGACTACGAATCCGGCACCACCCGGCTGCTGAAACAGCAGGGGCTGCACCGCTGCAAAATCGTCCAGGGCGAACATGCCCGCAAGGATGCCGCCCACCGTTCCGTCGAACCCAACACCCTGGTGAACTGCCTCAAGGTGGACGACCCCACCGCCCTGGCCTATCTGCTGGGCAACTACGGAAACGTCAAACTGACCGGCGACATGGAGACCCTGCGCTGGACGCCCCGCGGCATCATGAAAGAGGGCTTCGCATCCGGCGGCTACACCCAGTTCCCCTGCCTGGCGCGCAGGGATGACATGGTATTCGGACACAAGGCCCGGGAATACCGGATCGAAAGCCTGCTGCAGAAAAAGCAGGAAACAGAGAAGGAACTGGCGCAAATCGACGAGCGGTTGGGCGCTCTCGGCAGGTTGTCGGACTGCCTGCAAACCCTGAAGACCGATACCGTCCTGGAAGAGACGGCCATCACGCTCTACGACAATGCGGAACAGATGGCGCGGATCAGGGAACAGATCGCCGGGCTGGACCTGCGCGGTGCGGAGCCCCTGGAACAACGTTACCAAGCCGCACGGGTACAGATCGAACGTTTGAAAAAAGAACAGGAAGCCGCGATCCATCGTGAAGGTGAAATCGCAAAGGAGCTTCAATACCTCCACGAACAACTGGAACAATGTACGGGGGAACTGACGGCCGCCGGGAAGCGGCTGGAGACCGCCCGCGAGCGGGTTCGCGGGCTTTCCCGCCCCGACAAGGACTACGACGCGGACGACATCGTCGCCAAGATCGCCGCCCGGGCCCGCGGCGGCACCCATGAGGCGGAATCGCTGACGGCGCAAATCGAACAGGAAGAACGGCAATTCAACGGCTACTGGCCGAACTACCGCGCCCTGATTCGGGAATACAACGGACAGGGCCACGCCCGCGACGAATCCGTCACCCTGCCTCTCCAGGCGCTCGAGGTGAACACCCTGAGGGGCAACGACGACTTCTTCCTGTTCATGTCAATCCAGCATGGGGTCCGCGCACGCCTCCACGTTCTCGAATCCTCCATCCTGATCGCCATCAGCGAACAGCTCGAGGGCATCAAGCAGGAGATCGACAAGGCGGTCACCAACGATTTCGTCAACTTGGTGATGGACAACATTCGCAAGGGGGAACAGCAGATCCGCGACCTCAACCAGACCCTGAAACAACACCGGTTCGGCGACGAGGAGTTCGAATTCGTTGCGCATCCGCGGGAAGGCATCCACGGAAACTACCGGCGATTCTTCAAATCCGTCGCCGACAAATCGCTGCTCCACCAGGAGGCCTTCTCCATCTTCGACGACAATCAGTTCGACGCCCGGGACATCCGCACCCGCGACGAGATCATGGACAAGCTGTTCCAGGGGGGAGACGCCCGGGTGCGGGAGGAACTTCTGCGCATGGCCGACTACCGGGAATATTTCGACTTCGACATCTACCGGGTGCACGAGGGCGAGCGCATCTCTCTGGCCGAGGACGCCACCGGCAGCGGCGGACAACTGGAAACCGCCGCCTACGCCATCCGCTCCGCCTCGGTCATCAACGCCTTCAAGCTGGGCGACCGCCGCAGCCCCCGGCATTGCCGCTTCCTGCTCTTCGACGAGACCTTCGCCAAGACCGACGAACAGCGCTCGGTGGAGATCCTCAAGCTGCTCACCCGATCACTGAAGCTGCAGATCCTTTTTGTCGTGCCCTCCCGCGCCGCCGGCGTCTTCAAGCCCGTCCTCACCGATCAGCACGTCTTTACCAAGTTCAACTCCGTCAATGCGCCGGGTGAGCTGAGCACCGTGGTGGAGGTGAAGTCGGAAACGCTGGACAGGGAGAAAGTGGCCCGGCTCTGGGAACAGCGAAAAGAAGAGGTCATGATTCAGGCAGGACTTGAATTCGACGCCATGGAGGACGAGTAGCCGGGCGTCCGCTCACCCTCCGACCCCGGGCGTCCGGTGGCTGCTTCGGCAAGGTCAATAGGGCGGCCGGCTGTTGCCGAGGCACAGATCCACCAGGTCGGAGAGGCGCGCGGTCCCGACACACATCACGGTATCCGCGCCACCCCAGTAAATCTTTACGCCGCCGTCGTCATCCGCGACCGCACCGCAGGTAAAGACGACGTTGTGCACATAGCCCGTGATCTCCCAGGGATCCTCCGGGGCCAGCACCCATTCATCCGAGACGCCGATGATCTTCGTCGGATCGGCGAGGTCGTGCAATGCCACGCCGAGGCGATAGAGCGCCCCGCCCATGGTCTCGAATACCCCGTGATAGATACTGAGCCAGCCGCGCCCGGTGCGAATCGGCGTCGCCCCGGGGCCGATCTTCAACTCGTCCCAGTGATATTGCACCGGTTTCATCACTACCTCGGAATCGCCCCAGTGCACCAGGTCCGGCGACCACGACAGCCACACGGACCAGGGGCCGGTCTGCGAATGGGGACGATCCAGCCGGGCGTAACGGCCGTTGAACCGCTCCGGGAAGATGACGACATTGCGCATGTCCGCCTGCGTGATCAGCGCAACCCGTTCGACGGAGCGGAAATCCCGAGTCACGGCCAACCCGATGCGCACCCCGTGGCGCGAGTAGGCGCTGTAGGTGATCAGGTATTCCCCGTCGATACACGAGATTCGGGGATCCTCCACCCCGAATGCCTCATATTCCGCGAATGTGCCTTCCGTCGACGGGATCATGAACGGTTTCGGTCCGGCCGTGAACTTGAACCCGTCCTCACTCTCGGCGATGCCGATGATCGAGCGACCGCTACGCAGGTGGGATCGAAACAGCATGATGATTCGCCCGTCATAACGCGCGATGCCGGCGTTGTGTACGGTCTCCACCGGATAGGGGATATCGTCCCGGGTGAGAATCGGGTTGGCCGGGCAGCGCTCGATCACCGGCCGAAGGTCATGCCTACTACGAGCAGCGGCCATAGTCGTCCTCCAGCCGGACAATGTCGTCTTCCCCGAAATAATCCCCCATCTGCACCTCGACCAGGACCAGCGGGATGTCGCCGGGGTTCATGATCCTATGCACCGCACCCCTCGGAACGTCCACGGACCGCCCCGGCCCAAGCGGGATTTCCCGATCCCCGACGGTGACCAGCGCCTCGCCGCTGATCACGATCCAGTGCTCCGCGCGGCGCCGGTGCTTCTGCAGACTCAGCCGCCCGCCCGGTTTGACGATGATTTCCTTGATCTTGTGATCGTCCCGTTCGAGCAGGTCGTCATAGTGGCCCCACGGCCGATAGTTCTCCCGCCGGTCGAGGATTCTTCGGTAGACCTCCAGATAGGCGCGCGCCATGTGCTGACAGGTAAAGCGTTGCTCCACCTCGTCCCGGCAGGCGCGCCGGTCGAGCGAGGCGATCCCGTCCACCGCCTGCACGGCGGCGTCCACATCGGCCACGATGAATCCCGTGCGGCCGTCGCGAATGATCTCCGGCATCGACCCGCGCCCATAGGCGATCACCGGTGTACCACAGGCCATGGCCTCGACCACGCTCAGCCCGAAAGGCTCGTCGAAGTGTATCAGGTGCAATAGCGCCCGCGCGCCGCCCAGCACCTCCTGTCTTTTTTCCGGCCCGACGGAGCCGAGGTATTCCACGGTGGATCCATCGATATGCGGCTCGACCTGTTCCCGGAAGTACGCCTCGTCCTGCACGATCCCGGCGATCACCAGCCGGATGCCGGTCCTGCGCGCCACCTCGATGGCGTCAACGACACCCTTGTGGGGGTGGATACGCCCGAAGAACAACAGGTAGTCTCCCGCGTCTTCACGATAGGGGAATTGCGTGAGGTCGATGCCATGATGAACGGTTGCGATGTAATCAAGTTCCGGGCTCTTGTCGGCCTCACTGATCGCCACATAGTAGGTCCGGCCGTTGTATTTTTTATAGACCGGCAAAATCGCCGGAGAAGAGAATCCATGGATCGTCGTAACGAGCGGCGTATGGGTAAAACCGCTGTAAGTGAGCGGCAGAAAATCGAACTGGTTGTGAATGAGATCGAACTCGTCCGCACGCTCGAATACCTCCGCGATATGCAGGCATTCCCAGACCTTTGGATCAATCGAAGGATCCTCCGACCAGGGTCGTTCGCAGACCCAGGCAAGTTCGCCGCTGGTGTGGGAATCCCCGGTCGCAAACAGCGTCACATCCACGCCCATCACCACCAGTTGTTCGGTCAGGAGGTTGACCACGTTTTCCCACGGCCCGTAATGGCGCGGGGGGGTGCGCCAGGACAGGGGGCTTAGCATCGCGATCTTCATAAAAAGGGGCCTGCGTGAACGCCTGCGCGCGACCCACGCGCCGGGGGGAGTGCTGTCATGATCGGGGGCCACCGATACACCACAGTAGCACGATTGGCCGGAGACGCCACCGGCATGGGAGCCGGTCGCAAAAAAATAGTCTAATTTATTGGAAATTCGATTATAATTCGGCTTGGTCGGCCATGCGGGCCACACCATGAGACAGAGGGTTCATAGCGCGTGGATGCGATGAAGATGGAAATCAGACACACCACCCCGCAAGCACGGCGAAAGTTGAAAGTGATAGAGGGAAAGAGCGGCCGCGTCATCACCCGGCCGTATCTGCCGTCCGGTGAAGAACGCATCCGAAACGTCATCAAACGGGTGTTGAGCCTGGGCGAGAACGAAACGCGTACACTGCTGG
>BDTW01000054.1 GCA_002897735.1 bacterium BMS3Bbin13
GAAGGCTTGGAGTCGTTGCATAACCCAATTCTACTCTTTCCGGTTCTATGCGCGATAACCAAGGACGGCTACGCCGTCCGCGCTATCCTTCCCCGCCCTCAACGGCGGGGCTTGCCGCGCACCGGGTCAAATGCGTCATGGTTCGTCCTTCAAAACCGACGAAGCATCTTCGACCTCATGGGGATTCCACGATCCGCTTCCCATTGCGTCGGGTTGTCGGTGCGGAAAGCGATTCGAATGCGCGAACGATTTCAGGACAACCCGTGGCGTATGGGGTGCGGGGTGCGGTCGTCACGGTCATCGGTGTAGGGGCGGGTCTCAGACCCGCCCCTTTCGCCCCATCAGAACGTAACGGGAGACCCGACACCCCGAGGGTTCACCGGAGCGTCGCACCGCTCCCTGCGCACGACCAGCCCGACCAAGAACCTCAACCGCCCCATCGAGACCCACACCCGCAACGTCAAGCGCCGGTGAGGAGATGACCCGGCGCCGAGTGAGCGCGGCATTGCCCGGCGCGGAGAAGCGGCTTCGTCTGGTGCGCGGTCATCGCAACCTGCGCCCGCCCGTCACCACGCCATCCTCGATACCCGCTCCCCGGGGGGTTACCAGAAACCGTAAGAGTCGTCTAAAATCCGGGGTCGTGGAGTCCGCCGCCTCCCGAAGTTCAACAGTGGGTGGGACAATCCCCGGAAACCCGATTTGGGTTGCGGTTGCCCAACTTAAAGAGACGATCGTTCTCATATGGATTCGGGTCGAATCGGCATGCCACGAAAAAAGACGCCGGTCTCAAAACGCGCACCAAAACAGCGAACATCGACACGCCGTTGGCTCGAGGAACGGTCTCAAGAAGAACTTGTCGATTTCATCCTGGGGGTCGCACAGGAGTATCCGCGGGTCAGGGAACTCCTGGCCAGCCACACCAATCTGAAACAAGGCAAGATCGACCTGGTCAGGGATGCCATCCGCAAGGATATCGAAGCGTTGGAGCCGGATTGGCCGGACGATGACACCTTCGGCGCGGACAGCGACTTTGCCCATATCGCCGAACGACTGGCCGCGATGCTCGATGCAGGTTATGCGGATGAGGTGGTCGAGTTGGGGGAAGTATTTCTGCGGCTGGCACCAAAATGTTATGAATACAGCCACTACGATGATTGGAGTATCGAATCCGGCATATCGGAATGCCTGGATATCATATTGGAAGCGCTACCTCGCTCATCGCTCCCGCCCGCCGAGCAGCTCCTGTGGTATATCGATGCCGAATTGAAGGACGATTACGCTATTTTCGACAACACCAAAGACTTCATCAAGAAGCAGTGTTATAAGAAGGCGGACTGGCAGGTCGTTTCCACGATCCTGGAAAAACGCCTCCAAACACAAGCGGTACCGGCGGACAATGCCGGGTCCAAAAACCATTATAAACGCAAGAACCTGACACGATGGTTGCAAACCGCTCTGGAGAGAAGCGGCCGCCAAACCGACATCATCCAACTGTTGCAACGGGAAGCCCCCGTCACTCACGGCTACGGCGAACTGGTGTCGGCCCTCCTCACCGCCGGCCGCGACCAGGAAGCACGCGACTGGATAATCAAAGGGTTCGCAAAAACCATTGACCATCTTCCAGGGGTCGCTTGGCGACTGGCCGAACAACTTCGGGACATGGCCGCGCGGAAAAACCGGCACATCGAAATCGCTTCTTTGCTGGCACTGGAATTCTTTTACCAGCCCGACACGGCGCTGTACCACAAACTGGAAAAAACGGCCAAACGCATCCGGCGCTGGCCGGCCGTACGGAAGTCGCTTTTAGCCTACCTGGAAACCGGGGTACGTCCCGATCTTCACAAGACCAAGACCCCCTCTTCAAACTGGCCGCTTCCACCGAGCGGCCTGCTACCGCCAAAAGCCAAAGGGGGCGCCGACGTCCACCCCGACACCGACGTTCTCATCGATATCGCCATTTACGAAAAACGACCGGACGATGTGCTGAAGTGGTATCACCTGGGCCATAAAAGCCCCTGTTACCACGAAACGGATAATTCAGTCGCCGAAGCGGTGAAATCCACGCACCCCGATGAAGCACTGACTATCTGGAAACGAGTGGTTGAGTGGGAAATCGACCGGGTCAAACCCGCCTCTTATAAAGTGGCGGTCGCCTATCTGAAAAAAGTGCGCGCACTATATCAAAAAAGAAAACGCCCTGATGAATGGAACGCCTATCTCTCGACCTTGAAACTACAACACAAGGCCAAGCGGCGGTTGGTTGAGATGCTGGGCTCCTTGTAAATCACGCGAGCAGGAAGGCCGATAAACGAAGAGCCGTGCGGATGATAAGGGTGTGTGCGGGGTTATCGGTGGGGAGGACGGCTCTCAGGCCCGCCCCTACCTTATCCCGGAATTTACGGCCGTTCCCCCAACCTTGGGCGCGGGGTCGGGAGAGGAATCGCCCCGGGCCGGGGAAAAGGCCCGCGCCCCTACTCCGGGGGCGCGGAGTCTGTCATAATGCCCGAGTCTTAAGGTCAGGCTTTCCCCGGGCGATGCCGCGGCGGAATCGTCGGCCCGTTGGAGGAATCGAAAGGAACATGTCGAGCGCCGGCAATGTCATACCACTGCGCGAGGCGGCACCGGGCGGCACCGTCACCATCCGCCTTCCGGGTCCGTTCGAGATGTGGCACGGCGGAATCCTGCCGGAAGTCCGGTTGGCCTGCGAGACGTGGGGTAAGCTGAACGCCGCGCGCGACAATGCCGTATTGCTGTTCCCCGGTCTCTCGCCCGGGCCGCACGCGGCTTCCTCGGCGGAGAATCCGACACCGGGTTGGTGGGAATACATGATCGGACCCGGGCGGCCGATCGACACGCGGCACTATTTCGCCGTGTGCGTGAACTCCCTCGGGGGGTGCTTCGGGACCACCGGCCCGGCGTCCATCGATCCGCACACCCGGGAACCCTACCGGCTGAACTTCCCGGAACTGGCGGTGGAAGACATCGCCGCGAGCGCGCACGGGGCGGTCGAGGCGCTGGGCATCGAGCGGCTGCACGCGGTGGTCGGGGCCTCGCTCGGCGGCATGGCGGCGCTCGCCTACGCCATGCAGTTCCCCGATGGACTGGACGATCTGGTGGCGATCTCCTCGGCGACGCGCGCCACGCCGTTCACCATCGCACTGCGCTCCCTGCAGCGCGAGATCATCCGCAACGACCCGGAATGGCGGAGCGGGTTCTACGCGCCCGGCAAGGGACCGCGCGAGGGCATGCGTCTGGCGCGCAAGCTCGGGCTGGTATCCTACCGCTCGGCCGTGGAATGGCAGCAGCGCTTCGCGCGCGAGCGGGTAAAGACCGCGGCCGAGGAGCAGACGCCCTTCGGTATCGAGTTCGAGATCGAGGCCTACCTGGAACACAATGCACAGAAGTTCGTGGACTGCTTCGACGCCAATGCCTACCTTTACCTCTCGCGCGCCATGGATCGGTTCGATGCGGCCGAACACGGCGGCACGGTCGAGGCGGGTCTGGCGCGCATCCAGGCGCGGCGCACGCTCGTGATCGGCGTGGAGACGGACTTCCTGTTTCCCATGCAGCAGCAGGAAGAGATCGCGGCGAGCCTCTACTCGCTGGGCCGCAACGTGACCTTCGTTCCGCTGGCATCGATCCACGGCCACGACGCCTTCCTGATCGACCGCGAGCGGTTCGCGCCGGTGATGGCCCGCTTCTTCGCCGAGGCGTGAGCGGAACCGCACGTCTCTCCGGATTCGACCGAGAATTCATGCCCAGACCGCGCAAACTGACCTACGTGGGACTCGATGCCGATGCCTATGGGGGCATGACGCCCACCGGGACGATCATCCGCGATGCCTGGGTGTTCGGCCTGCTGGCGGAAGAGGAGACCTGCACGGGCTGGTCCTATGAACAGATCCAGGCCCTGTACGATCGGGTCAGCGCCGCGTGGGAGCCCTATGGCCATCTGGTCAGCCGGCTGTCGCCGGAATTCGCCGAGCGCCACCATCGGATCTACGATGCGGCGACCGGGCGTGCGCGCGCCCTCGGCTGGCCGCCGCCGCTCGACGAAGAGGATTGAGGCCGCTGATCGCCTGCGCCACCGCGGCCGGGGCGATCAGCGGGGCGTATCGGGGGGTCGGTGCGATCCCGGCCGGGCGGCGCGTGCGGCCGGAGGGTGCGGATCTTCCGGAGGCGCCGGCGCGGCGTCGCGTGACCGGCCTCGCATGACGGCGCGGCGCACGGCGCCCAAATAGACCGTGAGGTTGAAGGCGACCAGCAACGCGCCCAACACGATCTGCAGTTCATGCGTGAGGCCCGGTGGATAGAGCAGGCGCCCGACGTAGTGTTCGATGAAACCGCCCCGGTAACCGGTCTCCCCGGCGCGCAGTCGCAGCCGCACTTCGAGGATCGTGAGCGGGCAGATCGCACCGCTGAATTCCACCCAGGCCGCCCACAGCAGCGCCGGCAGGTGTAACCAGGCCGCGCGTGCCCACCGCCATACCAGCACGCCGCCGAACACCGCGAACAGCACGAAGGCGAGATGCACGAGCATCACCGCATCGGCCAGTACGCCATCCGGCATGTCCGTGCCCGGCGCCGCTCAGGCGTCGGCCTCCGCACGCCGCGCCGCGGAGACCGCAGGCAGATGCCGTTCCATCCAGCGCGCGACGTCGGCCAGCACGCGCTCGCGGATCGTGTCGTTGAACAGCTCATGGTAACCGCCCGGATACTCGAGCAGTTCCCTGTCCGGGAACAGCACGCGGCGTGTGAAGCGCCGGCTGCCCTCCGGCGGCACCAGGCGATCCGCGCCGCCGTGTACGATCAGCAACGGCACGCGCCACTCACGTGCGTGCGCCTCGACGCGCTGCGCCGCACGCCGCAACTCCACGGCGAGCCGCGCGGTGCCGCGATCATGGGTCAGCGGGTCGGTCTCGATCGAGCGCATCACCCGTGCGTCGCGGGTGACGTCGCCGGGCCTCAGCGGCAGACGCACGGAAAAGCGCGGGTACAGGCGGTTGAGCGCATAGGCCAGGATCCAGAGCGCGCGCGGCAGGGCGATCCGCCCGAGGGCCGGCGCGGAGGCGATCACACCCCGCAGGCCCTCGGGATGGACCAGGACGTAGTCGAGTACGATCACACCGCCCATACTGTGGCCGAGCAGGAAGCGCGGCAGCCCCGGTTCCCGGTCGGTGACGTACGCCAGGAAGGCGGCGAGGTCCTCGCGGTAGTCGCGCCACGAATCGATGTAGCCGCGCGGGCCGGGCGAGCGCCCGTGGCCGCGCAGATCGAAGGCATAGATCGCATAGCCGAGCGGGGCGAAATGGTCCACCACGGTTCCATAGCGGCCGGAGTGCTCCGCCAGGCCGTGCACGATCACCAGCACGGCGCGCGGGCGCGGCAGGCGCCAGCTGCGATAGTGCAACGCCAGCCCCCCACGGCCCGGAAAGGTCCCCTCGTCGGCCGTCACGCTCACCGCGCCGGGCGCGCGGGCGCGGCGGCGAATCGTCGTGCGATCGCGCCGGGCGCGGCATTCGTGTCTACCATCGATTCACGCCCTCTGCCGCGCCCGACGACCGGTCGACCGCTTGCCGCCGGGGCGGCCTCACCCCCCGGACGGCGGGCGCTGTCCGCCGGCGAGCCGCGCCGCGATCTTCTCCAGCGTCTGCGCGGAATCCAGTTCGCGGTACGGCTCCATATCCCGCAGGGTCTGCTGCAGCAGCGGCCCGATCTCTTCGAGATGCCGCAGCACCCGATCGACCTCCTCCACAGCACCCGCACGGGCCGGGCCGACCGTGTCCGATATAGACTGCTCGAGGCCGGCGGCGGCCGCGGTCAGGCGCAAGAGTTCGATCCCCTCGCGCGCCATACCGTAGGCGAAAAACCCCGCGATCCGCACCCGGCCCACATACTCGGGGAGGGCGTCGCCGCGAGCGGCTGCGTTTCCGGCGCCGGCGAGTTGCAGGCCGCTTTCCCGGAACAACGGCGCCAGCTCGGTGAGCGCCTGTTCGATCTCGATCAGGCGCCGGAAGTGGGACCGGACCGCGAAACACTCCGGTCGCTTCACCGACCGCGCCGCCGCACCACCTTCATCGGACTCGTGTTTTTCTATCACCGCGTACCCTCGGGCCGTGATCGCGGCCGGCGCCCGGCCCTCCACCGAACCGGATCGGGCCCGGACACGGCCCAGTATACCCGCGCCGGTCCGGCAGATCGGTCCCGGCGACGAGAAGGGCGCGTCGCGCCATCGGAAATTCGTGAGGCCCGTCACGGAACTTGATCTCCGCCGGGTTTTCTATATGGTATTGGGATCGTAGGGAAGGGGGAACTGGAGGGTTTGACTATGCGTTTTCTGAAGAAGGAGTTGACAAAGGCCTATACCCTGGTCCATGTCCGGCGGGAATTCCGGGAACAGCGGAAGAACGGGGCCCCCAACCGAGAGAGGGTACCGGAACCGCCCACCGCGCCGCCCCCCAAGTAAGCTCGCCGGCCGCCCATCCAGGCGGCCGCAAATCGGGCATGAGCCCGGGTGGGTTCGTTTCCCCTTCGTTCCGTGCCGCCGTACTTGCCGAATCCCGCATTAGAGGGTCGTGCCCCGCGCGCGTCGGTGCAATTCCCCGGCTGAGCGTCCGATCATGCGCCCTTGCGGTGCATTTTCACCTCGACCGCACGCAGGGCTTCGATCATCTGCTTGTCTTTGGTCTTGCGGAACTCCGCCGCGGTCAGGCGTTTCTCGTCCTGGGGCCGAAGCGGCAGCACGTCCGGCGGCAGACTGACGACCTTCTGCGGCTCGATACCCCGGTGCCAAATGGTGTGCCCGTCCGGGGTGAGCCACTCCTCCACTGCCAGCATCAGGGCGGCACCGTTGGACAGCGGGAACTCCTGCAGCACGGTCCCGGTCCCGAAGGTCTTCTCGCCCACCAGCTCCGCCCGGGCGGCGTCCTTCAGAGCGCCCGCGACGATCTCCGAGGCACTCGCCGTGCCGGGGTTGATCAGCACCACCATGGGCAGGCGCGTCTTGCGGACATCGCCCAGCACCGGCACGCGGTGCACCTGCCCGTTCACGTTCTTTTCAAGCAGCACATTACCACCGTGCAGGAACTGGCTCGCTACGCCGATCGCCTGCGACAACAGGCCGCCGGGGTTGTTGCGCAGGTCCAGGATCAGGCCCGCGGCGCCGTGCGCACGCACCTGCGCCAAGGCCTTTTCCAGCGCACGCGAGGTTCCCTCGCTGAACGAGGCGATGCGCACGTCGGCCACCCGGGTTCCGGGCAACATGTGCCAGGTAACGCTGTGCAGCTTGATCACCGCGCGCACGATCGGGACGTTGCGCGTCTTGCCGGTCTTGGGGGCGCGCAGCGACAGGACCACGGTGGTGCCCGCAGGCCCGCGGATCTTGCGCACCACCTGTTCCAGGGATTCGCCGGCGACGTCCTTGCCGCCGACCTTGAAGATGATGTCGCCGGGGCGCAGGCCGGCCTTTTGCGCCGGCGATCCGTCGAGCGGCGCTACGACGACCACATGCCGATCCCGCATGCGCACCTCCGCGCCGATGCCGGCGAAGTGGCCCTGAACCGCGTCACGCGCCTCCTTGACCATCTCGGGGCTCAGGAAAGTGCTGTGCCCGGTGTCGCCCAGAGAATCGACCATGCCGCTGATCGCGGCATAGGTCATCTTGGTCGGTTTGATCGCCGCGCGATCGACATAGTGCCCGTCGATCAGATTCCAGGCCTCGGCCATGAGCCGGAAGTCGGGCGCTGCGGCGACCGGGATACGGTCCGGCGGCACCACCCCGGCGAGAATCTGGCGATCCACGACCACGCCGGTCACGACGCCGCTGAGCAGCCACAGGATGCCCACCGCGACGACCCGCAGGTGGCTGGAACGCTTGCCGATAGTCACGAATAATTCCCCTCCGACCGGGGTGGCCCCGGGCGGCCACTATACCATCCCCGCCGCACTCGGTTCCCGCCCCCAAGCCCCCGCAGAAGGGGCGATGCCCGTGAAGGCACCGCGCCTCCAAGGCATGGGCCGACCTCGACGGACCGCCGGTGCGACATCCCGCCGAACCACCCGGGCGGATGGATGTCCGCGAGCAGTACCCGGGCTATGCGGCAGGCGACTTTGCAAGGAAGAGGGAGGTCGGCGGGAGCGGGAGCGAGGGCGCGCCGCTGCACCATTGGAAAGGCGATTACGCTCCGGCGTTTCGACGGCAACGAAGACGGCGGGATCGACCTGGGGGAGGTGCCCCGGGTCCGCTTCCACGGCCTGCAATATCCTTTTACTCCGACCCCGCCCAAAGAACGCCTGGAATCGGGCACCGGCACGACGCGCGGCCCCTCAGCGATCGCGCGCGTAGGTGCCGATCAACTCCGCCTCGTCCAGGATATGGCCGCGCATGGCCTGCTCCAAGCGAGCCTTGGTAGGGGTATCGAGATCGGGCAGCACCGCATCGAGGGCGTACAGCTTGAAGAAATAGCGATGGCGCCCGATCGGCGGACAGGGACCGCCGTATCCGACGCGCTTCCAGTCGTTCAGCCCCTCGCGGGTCCCCGGGGGCAGTTGATCGGCCGCGACCGCCTCGGCCAGTCCCGGACGGTCCGGCGGCAGATCGTACAGGACCCAGTGGACCCAGGTCATGCGCGGCGCCCTGGGATCCGGGGCATCGGGGTCGTCCACGATCAGCGCCAAGCTGCGTGTGCCCTCCGGAACGCCCGACCACACCAGGGCCGGCGACCGGTCCGCACCGTCGCAGGTGTAGCGCGGCGGGATCGCCGCGCCCGGCGCAAACGCCGGTGAACGGATACTCAGGCTCATGACGAAACCTCCCGAGCGATCATGCCGGGCCGGCGCCGCTCCGCCGGCCCCGGAGCACGCCAGGACCGAGAGACCGACCACGATCGCCGACCACACCCCCGCCGCATGTGCTCTCCCGGCGTCGGCCAATACCCCTGCCCCCACGCTCCGCCCGCCCGATGGCCTGCCTACAAGCCCCCCGGCGCCACCGGACCGGGCAACCGGGGAATACCCCTGCACGACATCGCGGCGCAGCGGTTCCGGCGACCCGGGCGTGGGCGCGTCCCTTCACGCATTCCGTCACGACAGTGTAGCAGGCCGTGCGCGAGTTCGATGGCGGGGGGCGGGGCGGGGGCGGGGGCGGGATCAGGACGGCGGCGGGAATTCGGCGCCATTCCGGGGATGGCGATTCGCTCGGAGGGCAGCGGTAACGTCGAGTCGTGCGTTCTGTAGCCTTTGTAGCCCAATGCCTGGAGCCCGGTAGCCTGGATGCAGGCCGAAGGCCGAAATCCGGGGATTCCACCCTGATGGGAGACCGGTCCCCGGATTCCGCTGCGCTTCATCCAGGCTACGGGCAACGGCACGAGAAACGGCTCTTAAGGCCGTATCGTAAAAAAGACCCCGAATACCCATATGTCAAGCCTGACCCCGCTGCCGCTGGGTGGTGAGGTGGCATGCCGGGGCCGTTGCTTATAGACTCGGGACCGTGCGACTGCAAACGAAACCCAACGACACCCGGCCGGCCCGCGACGCGTGGGGGGAAGAACCGGCGGTCGGGGCGCGGGTGTTGCGGCGTACTCTGCGCTTCGCCGCCTGTGTCGTCGCGCTCGCCGGGCTCGTCGGCTGCAGCGCCGGTCTCGCCGGCCATTCGCCCGCGGCGATCCGCGCGCGCGGCGAGCTTGTGATCCTCACCCGCAACGCACCGACCAGCTACTATGAGGAGCACGACGAGCCGACCGGTCCGGAGTATGACATGGCCCGGGCCTTCGCCCGGTATCTGGGCGTCAAGGCGAAATTCGTCGTGCTCGACAGCACCGCGGAGATCCTGCAGGCGCTGCGCGCCGGGCGCGGAGACGTGGCGGCCGCCGGCCTCACCCGCACCCGCGCGCGCCGCGCCGACTTCCTCTTCGGCCCGACCTACCAGCAGGTCCGCCAGCAGGTGGTATGCCGGCGCGGCGGCAAGCGCCCGCGCTCGGTGGCGGACCTCCCCGACACACAACTGGTGGTCGCGGCGGACAGCAGCTACGTGGAGCGGCTGACGGCACTCAAGCGTTCGTACCCGAAGCTGCGCTGGCGCACCGATCCGGAGCGCAGCAGCGAAGAACTGCTGGAGGCGGTCTGGCGACGCACGATCGAGTGCACGGTCGCGGACTCGAGCATCGTCGCCATCAACCGACGCTACTATCCCGAACTCATCGTCGCCTTCGACCTCACCAAACCGCAACCGCTGGCTTGGGCCATGCCGCGTACCGACCGCGCCCTGCAACGCGCGGTCGACAAATGGTTCGCCGGATATCGCCGCAGCGGCGCCCTGGCGCAGACCCTGAACAAGTACTATGGCTATATCCGGCTCTTCAACTACGTCGACACGAGCGTCTTCCTGCGCCGCATCCGCACGCGCCTGCCCCGGTTCCGGGCGATCTTCGAGCGCGCGGCACACGACGCGAAGCTGGACTGGCCCCTGCTCGCCGCGCAGTCCTACCAGGAATCGCACTGGAACCCGCGCGCCGTGAGTCCCACCGGCGTGCGGGGCATCATGATGCTCACCCTGCACACCGCGCGCGAGCTGAACGTCAAGAGCCGGCTCAACGCACGCCAGAGCATCTTCGGCGGGGCCCGCTACCTCGCGCAACTGCGTGCGCGCCTGCCGAAGTCCATCCGCGAGCCGGACCGCACGTGGTTCGCCCTCGCCGCATACAACATCGGCCTGGGGCACATCCGCGACGCCCGCGCGCTGGCGCGACGCCTGGGCCGGAATCCGAATCGCTGGAGCAGCGTGGCACAAGTGATGCCGCTGCTCGCGCGTGAGCGCTATTACCGCACCCTGAAGCACGGTTACGCCCGCGGCGGCGAGCCGGTGCAGTACGTCAATCGGATCCGAAACTACCGCAACCTCCTGCAACACCACCTCGCCGCGGCCGGGTCCGAACCCAGGATGTATGGGGAGGTGCAATCCCGGTAGGGCGGGCCTCGGCCCGCCGACACCGCCGCGAAAACCCGCCGCAATCACCATGGGTCCGCGTCGTCGGCCGAGCAAGCTCGGCCCTACCGGAGGTGCAATCCCGGTAGGGTGGGCCTCGGCCCACCGACACCGCCGCGAAAACCCGCCGCAATCACCATGGATCCGCGTCGTCGGCCGAGCAAGCTCGGCCCTACCGGAGGTGCAATCCCGGTAGGGCGGGCCTCGGCCCGCCGACACCGCCGCGGGGACCCGCCGTGATCACCATGGGTCCTCAGTGGATACGTTGGGCATCCTGTTGGATCCGTATCAGGTCGCTGCGCACCTGATCGGAATCCGCTGCGTCCGGTACCAGCTCGAGGTAGCGCTGGTAGTCCTCGAGCGCCGGGCGCAAGCACTCCAGCCGTTCCAGCAGCCGCCCGCGATCGCGGACCTCGGAGGCCAGCTCCGGGGCGATCGCGAGTACGCAGTTCATCACATCGAGGACCTTCTCCAACTGATTGCGCCGCAGATACACACCCTTCAGATTGCGCAGCAACCGCACCAGGATTTCCCGAGGCGAGGCGGCATTCAGGAGCCCGGCCACGGGCGGTGTCGGATCATCACCGTAGACCTGCGCGAGTTGTTCCTGCAGATCCTCCTCGCCCAGCGAACGCCCGGCGTCGAACGGATCGAGCACCAGCGCACCGCCCTGCACCGGCAGTTTGACCAGGAAGTGGCCCGGAAACGAGACCCCCTCGACCGGCAGTCCCACGCGCCGGCCGACCTCCAGGTAGACGATCGAGAGCGTGATGGGCAGGCCGAGCCTGCGGTCCATCACCTCGTTGAGAAAGCTGTTGCGCGGGTCGTAGTACTCCTCGAGATTGCCGGCATACCCCTCTTCGCGAAACAGAATCCGGTTCAGGGCGAGGACCTGGTCGGTGAGCCCGGCACCGCCGGCCGCGCGCACCCGCTCCGCGTAGTCGTCCAGACGCCGCAGATACGCATCGGGATCGAGGTCCGGGTATTCCAGGCGGGCGATCTCCAGCGCACCGCGGGCGAGCACCGGACCGTCCTTCCGATGCACCATGAGTCGGCGAAGTCCGCCGGCCACATCCGCTCCCATCCCGCGCCTCCCTCCGACTCCGCCGTGCGAGGCACGAGCGCCCGCCACGCAATCCGCCGACGGGGACGGGGGGCCGCCCGTGCAGGGGATCGGTCGCCGTGTACCACGCCCCTGCGCGGCGTGGAAATGCGCGTGCCTTCCCGGATCATACACCACCGCCAAACGCGCGCGGGCGAGAGCATCCTCTAATGACACATGAGCCTGAACGGGGGGTGTGATTCCAATGTGAGATGAGCCTCAAGCAGGGGTGTCGCTACCTCGTGAAAGATTTTGGGACATCCCAGTCCCAAAATCGACTCGCCTACGCGACAAGCTTTTGGGCCCCGGCCGCCCTGCGTCCGTCGCCGCTACGCACTTCCTCGTTGAGAAGCCCTCCGCGACGACTCCCACCATGGCTCTACGGCGTTTCGGATGCGCTTGCATGTCGCCTCCGCGGCTTCGGGACCTCTCGCTCCCTTCGCCACTCCGCCCACACGCCCGCGCCCTACGCCTACCGGGGACTACGCGCCCTCGCTTCGCTCTCCATGGCGCGTAGCGCCGGCACGAGGACAGGCCGTCTCAGGGCCGCCCGGCGATCGCCCCGCGGTGTGCGGACCCGAGCAGCTCGAAAAACCGCTCCGTGGGGACGTGTACGAGTTCCTCGTGGTCCCCCGCCTCGAAGTACAACTCCGGTTGCTCGGCGAGGCCCTCGTCCACCACCGTCTCGAGCCCGTAGGCCGGGCCCAACGGGGGTACCGCTCCGGGGGCACAGTCTTCGAACAACGCCGCCAATTCCGGTTCCGTGGCCAAATCGACGTTGCGGTGGAGGAGCGCGCGCACGGCGCCGAGGCGCAGGTGGCGGCTGGCCGGGACCACCGCCATCAGGTACCCCGCCTCGTCCGCGAGAATCACGCCCTTGGCGAGCCGCCCGCCCGGGATGTGGGCGGCCTGCGCGGTCTCCAGGCTGCATCCGGTCTGCGGATGCGCCACCACGTCATAGTCCACGCCCCGGCGGATCAGGTATCGTTGCAGTGTCACCGCCATACCCATGATGAACCCTCCCCTCTCACCGATCCCGGGCTCTCACCCGTCCCCGCGCGGGCGGGTCGTTCCGATCGGCACGCCCGTGCTCCCGTCCCGGTCCGTGCGGGACACCCCCTCGGACTCTATTTCAGTATAGCCTCCCCTCCCGGGCCGGCGGCTTTGCATCCGCCGCGCTGCATCTCGCGCATCCGGCGCATCATCCGTCCACGCAAGCGCTGCGAGTCCCCGGGGCTCATCCCCCACCGCCCACGGCGGCGCACCACCCGGCGTCCCTGTGTGCATATCGTTATAATATGGACGCGGGCGCCCCTGCGGCAGCGGGAGACCGCGACGCGATGCACCGCCCGGGAGGAGACCAACCTCGGATGGGTGAGCGACCCCGCCGCGGTGCCGATGCGACCGGCGCAGGCGCTGCTCCGGCTGCCGGACCGGCAGCCCGGCCGGGATTTGTATACGGCCGCGCGTCGCAGTGAGAGATTCCCACCATGATCAAGCTCAAACGGGTCTACGAAAAACCGGCGCACTCCGACGGCACCCGGATCCTCGTCGAACGGCTCTGGCCGCGCGGCCTGCGCAAGGAGGACGCACACGTCGATCAGTGGATGAAGGAGATCGCGCCGAGCACCGAACTGCGCAAATGGTTCGGGCATGACCCGGCGCGCTGGGAGGAATTCGAGCACCGCTACACCACGGAACTGCGCGGGCACGACGAGGAGCTTGCACAACTGCACCGGCTCGCGCGCGGCGCGACCCTGACTCTCGTCTACGCGGCGCGCGACGAGGCCCACAACAGCGCGGTGGTGCTGGCGCGGGTCCTGCGCGTGCGATGAGGGTTCATGGAGTCCGACCTGCCAAAGCCGGGAACAGAACCGTCTCCGGAACCCCGTCCCAGTCGTCGGCGGGCCGAGGCCCGCCCTACCCCAACCAGCCCAACCGGGGGTCCCAAGGGCGGACCTCGGCCCGCCGACCGTGATGTACGCCGTGGCGTTGGGACATCCAGCCGTGTCGGCCGGGCGAACTCGGCCTTTGGTGGGCGCGAGCACCGATACAGGGCGGAACGGCCTCCCCGGTGAACCGCTGTAGTTTGCCACAAACCCGCAAAGCTTCATCGTGGCAACATACAAGGGCGGGGCTTGCCCCGCCGCCGACGCCTTACTGGGTGCCCGTAGCGTGAAAACGATTTCAACTACTCTGCCCCCTTGAACTCCCGAGCCGGCCACGGAACCGACCGGCCAGAGCGAAATTTTTCCGTGCGTTCCGTGGCTTCCGTAGTTCTTATCAACGCCGTCGCGGATTGCAACGACGTCGGCCGGGCTCGCCCGGCCCTACCGGTGGGCACAATCACCGATGTGCGTGTAGGGCGGGGCGCGCCCCGCCGACGACGCCCGGTCGTGACGGTGATCGAGCCGCGGGGTCCGATGGGCCCGATCGGAGGGGAGGCCGTTGTCCCGGATCGGCGAGACGACGGCGCCGCGCGGGTGCGTCGTCGGTGTGCTTGTGGCACAATCGGCCCCGTTTCCGCATCCGGCGCCGCGTGAGAAATGCCGGGAACCGGCTGGAGCGGCACGGACCGCGAGCAATCTGAAACGTGATAGGCATGCCGATACCAACTGCCTCGACCCCTCCGTACGGCGCGCGGCCGGGCACCCCGGCGCATCTCTGACCTCCGACCGCAGCCGCCCATGCCCGACCCCCACGCGGACCTGTCCGTCGTCTCTGCACAACCTTCCGAGGGCGGTGCGTGGGACCGGCTGCGGCGCCGCGTGTTCGGCCCGCCGCGCGATCCCACCGCCCCGGAGACCCGCCACCACATCACGCTGATCGCCTTTCTCGCCTGGATCGGCCTCGGCGCAGACGGGCTGTCCTCGGCCTGCTACGGTCCGGAGGAAGCCTTCAAGGCGCTCGGCAGCAACACGGCGCTCGGGCTCTACCTGGCCCTGGCCACGGCGGCGACCGTGTTCATCATCGCGATCGGCTACAACCAGGTCATCGAGCTGTTCCCGAGCGGCGGCGGCGGCTACAAGGTCGCCACCAAACTGCTCGGCCGCCATGCCGGACTGGTCTCCGGCGCGGCGCTGGTCGTGGACTACGTGCTGACCGTGGCGATCTCCATCTCCGCGGCGGTCGACGCGATATTCAGCTTTCTGCCGGTGGACACGACCGGACTGCGCGTCGCCGCCATCGTGTTATTGCTGGCGGTCCTCACGCTGCTCAACCTGCGCGGCATGAAGGAGTCCATCAAGATCCTGATGCCCGTATTTATCGGGTTCGTGCTCACCCACGCATTCCTGATCCTCTATGGGATCGGCCTGCACTGGCGGCATCTGGATACGCTCTACCCCGCAACTACGGCGGACGTCTCGCACCTGTCCGGCTCGATCGGCCTGTTCGGCGTAATCGCATTGTTCCTGCGCGCCTACGCCCTGGGCGGGGGCACCTATACCGGGATCGAGGCGGTCTCCAACAGCGTGCACCTGTTGAAGGAGCCGCGCGTCACCACCGGCAAGTGGACCATGTTCTACATGGCGTTGTCGCTTTCGTTCATCGCCGGGGGGATCATCCTGCTCTACCTGCTGTGGAACGCCCATTCCGTTCCCGACAAGACGCTCAACGCCGTCGTGTTCGCGGCCATCACCTCCCACTGGCAGTGGGGCGGCTGGGACCTGGGGACTATGTTCGTGACTTCGGTGCTGATCCTCGAGGCCGGCCTGCTGCTGGTGGCGGCCAACACCGGATTCCTGGCCGGCCCCATGGTGCTGGCCAACATGGCGGTGGACAACTGGCTGCCGACCCGTTTCTCCTACCTCTCGGAGCGACTGGTCACCAAGAACGGGGTCCTGCTCATGGCGGTGGCGGCGTTCATCATCCTGATGTGGACCGACGGGAGTGTCGCCACGCTGGTGGTGCTCTACAGCATGAACGTGTTTCTCACCTTTTCGTTGTCGTTGTTGGGGATGTGCGTCTACTGGTGGCGCAACCGCGGGGTGGAGCCGGGCTGGCCGTGGCGGCTGCTGCTCTCGGCGTGCGGCCTGGTGACCGCCGCCGGGATCCTCGTCGCCGTGGTACTGGAGAAATTCGACGAGGGCGGCTGGGTGACCGCGGTGGTCACCGGTTCCCTGATCGCGTTCTGCCTGGTCGTGCACCGCCACTACGAGCAGGTCAAGCGCCAACTGGCGGCGCTCGACGAGATCCTGACCCAGTTACCGGAGTCTCCGCCCGGCGCGGCGCCGGAACTCTACGAAGGCGAACCGGCCGCGGTGTTCTTCGTCTCGCGCCACCGCGGCGTGGGCATGCACACCCTGCTCAACGTACAACGGCTGTTCCCCGGCCACTTCCGGAACTATCTGTTCGTCAGCGTCGCCGAGGTCGACAGCAACGCCATGAAGGGCGATGCGGGGGTAAGCAACCTGCAGGAGGCGGTCCAGGCCGACCTGCAAAAGTACGTGGACTTCTGCCACGCCAACGGGCTGGCCGCCGCCGGCTATGCCCGCGTCGCCACGGACATCGTGGACGGGGCCGTGCAGCTCGCGACGCAGATCCTGGAGAAGTTCCCGGGCAGCGTGTTCTTCGCCGGGAGCCTCACGTTCAAGAACGAGAACTGGCTGACCCGCATGCTGCACAACTACACCGCCCAGGCCCTGCAACGGCGCCTGCACCTCATGGGCGCCAACCTGATGATCTTCCCGATGCTGGTCGACGCGCGCCCCGGCGCGCACTGAGCGCGGACCCGACTACGCCGCCGCGATCCGGCATTCCTCATCCGAAGCGCGAGGGGGCGCTCCCGGTATCCGTACGGCGTGTCCGCCTCGGGCCACCGCACCGCCGATCCACCCCCGCCGCGGGGCCGGACAGGGACGGCGCACCTACAAATAGGGCGACAGCAGCCGCGCGGTGCCGTCACGCAGCCGCACACCGAGCGAGCGTTGCGCCAACGACTCGCGGGTGACGGCCCGGGCGCCGGCCCGGCGCGCGCACACTTCCCGCTCCAGGGTCTCGGCCAAGGCGTCGCCGTAGCACTCCAGGTCGAACTCGAAGTTCAGGCGCAGGCTGCGCGCGTCCCAGTTGGCCGAGCCCAGCAGGGTCCAGTGCCCGTCCACCAGCATCAGTTTGGAATGGTCGAAGGGCGGCGGCGTCAGCCACACCCGGCAACCGTGCTCGACCAGCAGCGGCAACAGCGCCATGGAGGCCCACCCCACGAAGGGGAGGTTGTTGCGCGAGGGCAGCAGGATGTCGACTTCCACCCCGCGCAGGGCGGCGACATTGAGCGCGACGATGAGCGGCAGATCCGGCACGAAATACGGCGTCAGGATACGGACCGAGCGGCGCGCGGCGGCCAGTGCGCCGAGGATGGTCCAACGCAGCTTGTCGATGTCCTGATCGGGTCCCTCGGCGATGCCGCGAACCAGCAACCCGCCGGCGGCGCTCAACGGCGGGAACCAGTCCGCGCCGCGCAACTCCTCGCCCGTGGCGAACAACCAATCGTCGACGAACACCTCCTGGAGCTGCGCCACGACCGGGCCCTCGACGCGGAAGTGCAGATCGCGCACCGGGCGGCGCGGCTGCTCGACGAGGAGGTGCCCGGCGCGCAGGTTCATACCGCCGGTGAAGCCGATGCGCCCGTCCACCACCAGGATCTTGCGATGGTTGCGCAGGTTCATGGAGGTGAGCCGCCACAGCGCCAGGGTCGAGAGGAAGCGCGCCGTCGGCACTCCGGCGCGACGCAGCCGCCCGGTGATCGGCGGCCACGAGTAGCGGGCGCCGGCGTCATCGATCAGGACCCGTACCGCCACGCCGCGCGCGCAGGCGCGCTCCAGCGCGGCGGCGAAGCGCGCGCCCACCCGGTCGTTGGCAAAGATATAGGTGGCCAGCCCCACGGAATGCTCGGCGCGTTCGATCGCCTCCAGCATCGCCGGGTAGGCCTGATCACCGTCGATGAGCGGCGTGACCCGGTTCCCGGCCCTCAGCGGTCGCGTCACGATGCGGTCCACGAACCGTGCCAGCGTGGCGAGGTGGCGACCGGAATGGGAGAGGATCTGCGCCGCCTCGGCGCTCGCACCGGCGGCGCCCGCGCCCGGGGCGCGATAGCACGCGCGGTCGCCGCGCAGTGCACGGGCGCGGCGCTGGATACGGTTGATGCCGATGATCAGGTACAGCGCCGGGCCGAGGACCGGGGCCACCCAGATGAAGCCCACCCACAGGACCGCGGCGCGCGGGTCGCGCTTGTACAGAATGGCGTGGCCGGAGGCGAGCGCCGCGGCCATGACCGTAAACCCCGCGGCCAGATAGGGCCAGAGCCGGCGGAGGAGTTCGTCCGACACCCCCATGAAGATCGCGTCTCCCCGTCGCACCGTGCGGGCGTGCGCGACGAACGCGGTGGAACCGCCCGGCGCTTCACTCTATCACAGCCCCGGACCGGCCCGGACCGCATCGGGCCGGGCCGACTCCGCCGCACGCGACCAACGCGCGGTGGACCGCTATCATGGCCCCGGAGACAACGCCGGACCACCATGAGCGGTGTGTGGCGGGAGGGGCGGCACGCGGTGGGGATGCCTTTCGACAACGTGTTCTATCAGATCGCCGCGCTGCTGCTGCTCGCGGCGGTCCTCGGCGCACTCGGCCTTCGCCTGCGCCAGCCCCTGATCGTCACTTTCATCGCGGTCGGCATCCTGGTGGGTCCGGCGGCGCTCGGTTGGGTACATCCCAGCGACCCGGTCACGCTGCTCGGCAAACTCGGTGTCTCACTGCTGTTGTTCGTGGTGGGCCTGCGGCTGGATTTGAACCTGGTGCGCAGCATGGGCCCGGTGGCGCTCGTCGCGGGGTTCGGACAGGTACTGTTCACGGGCGTACTCGGCCTCCTGATCGCACTGGCGATGGGGTTGACTCCGCTGGCCGCGTTGTACACGGCCAGCGCGCTGACCTTCTCCAGCACCATCATCGTCGTCAAACTGCTCTCGGACCGGCGCGAGATCGACGCCCTGCACGGGCGCATCGCGCTCGGGGTACTCATCGTCCAGGACATGGTGGTGATCCTGGTGATGATCCTGCTCTCCTCCTACGCCACCTCCGGGAGCCACGGCGGCGTCGGTGCGGCGATGCTGCTCACCGCGGCGAAGGGGCTGGCGTTCCTGGTACTGCTGGGCCTGCTGACGCGCTACGTCCTGCCGCGGCTGCTGCACCGGCTCGCCGCCTCGCACGAGCTGTTGGTGCTGTTCGCCATCGCCTGGGCGGTGGCACTTGCGGCGATCGGCGACTACCTGGGATTGACCATGGAGGTCGGCGCCTTCCTGGCCGGAGTATCGCTCGCCTCGACCCCCTACCGGGCGGCGATCGGCGCGCGCCTGGTGAGCCTGCGCGACTTCCTGTTGCTGTTTTTCTTCATCGAACTCGGCTCCGGGCTGAGCCTGCACCAGCTCGGGGCCCAGCTCGGGCCGGCGCTCGTGCTCTCGCTGTTCGTCCTGTTCGGCAAACCGCTCATCATCATGGCGATCATGGGTGCGATGGGCTACCACAAGCGAACCTCGTTTCTCACGGGGCTGTCGCTCGCGCAGATCAGCGAATTCTCGCTCATCCTGGCCGCGCTCGGCGTGAGCCTGGGGCAGATCGACGGCGCCGACCGGGCGCTCATCACCCTCGTGGGGCTCATCACCATCGGGCTGTCCAGCTACCTGATCCTCTACTCCCACCAGATCTACACTTGGCTCGCCCCCGCGCTCGGCGTGCTGGAGCGGCGGGTACCGCACCGTGAGCAGGCCATCGGCGACGGGACCGCGCCGCCGCGGCGCATCGACGTGATCCTGTTCGGCCTGGGCCGTTACGGCAACCAGCTTGCCGCGGAACTGCGCGCGCGCGGCCTGCACGTCTACGGGATCGACTTCGATCCGCAGACGGTGAGTGCGTGGCGTGCACGCGGCTGGCCCGCGCACTACGGCGACGCCGAGGACCCCGAGTTCGCCGCGGCGCTGCCGTTGCGCGAGGCCGGCTGGATAGTCAGCAGCATCCCGGATCCGCAGATCAACCTGAGCCTGCTGCACGGCGTGCGCCGGCAGGGCTACGCGGGTCGCACCGCCATGACCGCCCATCACCCCTGGCAGGCCGAGGCGTTGCGCGCCGCCGGCGCCGACGAGGTCCTGCTGCCGTTCCGCGACGCGGCGCACGCGGCGGCCGACCTGCTGCTGGCGCCGAACGCGAACTGATGGGCGGCGGGGATCGAGACGCCCGGATTCCCGTGTTATTCTGAGCGCCGCGGTACGGCTCGTATCGGCCGCGGTACGCTCACTCGAGGGGGGGCCGCCGCCCGGCATCCGGTATGACCCGGCAACAGAGCATCGAGGTGAACACGCGCGGGCGCGGGACCTATGACCTCACCGGTTCCGTGCAGGAGGTGGTGAATCGCTCCGGCGTACACGTCGGCCTGTGCCACGTGTTCTGTCACCACACCAGCGCCTCGTTGTTGCTGTGCGAGAACGCCGACCCCCAGGTGCGCGCCGATCTGGAGGCGTTCATGGCGCGGCTCGCGCCGGACGGCGACCCGCTGTTCAGGCACGACCTGGAGGGGCCCGATGACATGCCGGCGCACGTGCGCACGGTGCTGAGCGGGACCGGTCTGACGCTGCCGGTACGCGATCGGTGCTGCACCCTGGGGACGTGGCAGGGCCTCTATCTGTGGGAACACCGCACGGCGGCCCATCGCCGTCGGATAACGGTCACGGTACTCGGAGAATAGCGGAATTCGTGCGGTGCCGTGCGCGGGCGGTGGAGGTGGTTCGGCCCCCCCGACGGGCCGTGGTACAATCTTGGGAAGCCGATATAAAAATAACCCCCACGAGGGCAACCCCGATGGCCAGCAGCGCACAGCACGTGGAACGCCGGGCCCAATCCCATCAGAGCATCCGGGAAGTGGTGCTGGCGCGCACCGAGACCCTCACGCTCTACCAGCAGCTCGCCTCGATGCGACCCTTCGGGCCGGAGCAGACGGTCCAGGACACCCTCGACCGCTTCTGCCAGGCGCTGGTGGACTACACCGCCGGAACCCACTTCCAGCTCTACCGCCGCATCGAGGAGAACATCGAGCGCCGGGCCCCGGTACAGCGCTTGGCGGGGGAGATCTACCCGCGTGTGCTGCACACCACCGAGGTGATTCTCGAGTTCAACGACCGCTACGACCCGACCCGGCCGTGCGAAGATCTGGACATGGATCGCCTGACCCGGGATCTGTCACAGATCGGTGAGACCCTCGCCGAGCGCATCGACCTCGAAGACCGCCTGATCCAGACCCTGACCCAGTCCCGGGACTGACGCCCGCGGTCAGTCCCAACGGTCGTCGCGCACCTGCACGATCCCTTCGTGGACGCGCACCGGCAGCGTCGGGACGGGCTCGTAGGCGGGAGGCGCCAGCACCTCGCCGGTCTTGACGTTGAACCGCGCCCCGTGCCGCGGGCACTCGATCACCTCACCCTCGATGCGCCCGCCGGTCAGTTCCCCGCCGTCGTGGGTGCACACATCCTCCAGCGCGAAGAACCCGCCGTCGACGTTGAACACGGCGACCGACACGCCCTCGATATCCACCTTCCTGCACAGGCCCCCGGAGAACCCGGCCGCCGGGGCCACGTCGATCCAGTCGCTCATGGGGTCTCCCTTCGCTCGCGCACCCGGTCAGAGCATGCCGAGCTGTAACTGCGCGGCCTCCGACATATGCTCCTGCGACCATGGCGGATCCCAGACCAGTTCCACCTTGGCCTCGCGCACCCCGGGGATTTCGCCCACCGCGCACTCCACCATGCCCGGAAAGGTCTGCGCCACCGGGCAGCCGGGCGCCGTCAGGGTCATCTCGATATGGACCGTACCCCGGTCGGGATCGGCGTCGATGCGATAGATCAGGCCCAGGTCGTATATATTGACCGGGATCTCCGGGTCATAGACCTGCTTGAGCGTCTCGATCACCTGCTCCTCGAGCAGGCGCCGGGGGGCGGTCTTGTCTTCGTCGGTCACGGGGTTCATATCAGGCGACGGTCTCCGGCATCGGTGTGCGCGCGGTCACTCGCTGGTGACCGGCTCACCCTTGTCCTCCAGCGCGGCGTTCAGGGTATGCCAGGCGAGGGTCGCGCATTTGACGCGGGTCGGGAACTCACTGACCCCGGAGAGCACCTCGAGCTTGCCGAGATCGACCGGTGCGGCGCCACCGGTATCCCGGGTGATCCGGCCGTGGAATGCCTGGAACAACCGTTCCGCCTCCTCGAGGCTCTTGCCCTTGAGGGCCTCGGTCATCAAGGAGGCCGAGGCGGTGGAGATCGCACACCCGGACCCCTGGAAGCTCGCCTCGGCGATCTTGCCGTCCTCCACCTTGAGGTACAGCGTCAGGCGGTCGCCGCACAGCGGGTTGAAACCCTCGGCGGTGCGGTTGGCGCCCTTCATGCAATAGCAGTTCCTCGGATTGCGGTTGTGGTCGAAGATGACCTCCTGATAGAGATCGCGCAGATCGTTCATTGACCGAATACCTCCCGAACCTTGCGGATCCCCGCCATGAGCACATCCACCTCCTCCCGGGTGTTGTAGACGGCGAACGATGCGCGCGCCGTCGCGGGCAGACAGTAGTGCTCCATCACCGGCATCGCGCAATGGTGGCCGACACGCACCGCCAGCCCCTGGCGGTCGAGGATCGTGCCGATATCGTGCGGGTGGATCCTCTCCAGCACGAAGGACAGGATGCTGGCCTTCGCGCGCGCGCACCCCACGACGCGCATGCCCGGCACTTCTTCGGCGGCGGCGAGCGCATATTCCAGGACCGAATGCTCGTGGGCGGCGATCGCGTCGAGGCCGATCGCCTGGACATAATCGATGGCCGCGCCCAGGCCGATGGCGCCGGCGATGTTGGGGGTGCCGGCCTCGAACTTGGCGGGGATATCGCTGTAGGTGCTGCGCTTGAAGCTGACTTGGCGGATCATCTCGCCGCCGCCCTGGTAGGGGGGCATGTCCTCCAGCCACTTCTCCTTGCCGTAGAGGACGCCGATGCCGGTCGGCCCGTAGAGCTTGTGCCCGGAGAAGGCATAGAAGTCGCAATCCAGATCCTGCACGTCGACCCGGATATGCGGCGCCGCCTGCGCCCCGTCCAGCAGCACCGGAACGCCCTGCGCATGGGCCAGCCCGATGATGCGGCGGACCGGGTTGATGGTCCCCAGGGCGTTGGACAGATGCGCGACCGCGACCAGCCGCGTTCGCGGCCCCAGGAGGCGCTCGAACTCCTCCATGACGAGTTCGCCGCTGTCGGTGATGGGCACCACTTTCAGTACCGCGCCGGTCTGCTCGGCCAGCAGTTGCCAGGGGACGATGTTGGAGTGGTGTTCCATCTCCGTGAGCAGGATCTCCCCGCCTTCCCGGACCCGCATGCGCCCGAAGGTGGCCGCCACCAGATTGATGGCCTCGGTGGCGCCGCGCACGAACACCAGTTCGCGTACCGAGCGCGCGTTGAGAAACGCGCGCACCTTCTCGCGGACGCCTTCGTACTCCTCGGTGGCGCGCTGGCTCAGGGCGTGCACCCCGCGGTGTACGTTGGAGTTGTCGTGCTCGTAGTAGCGCGTCACGGCGTCGATCACCGCGCGCGGCTTCTGCGTGGTGGCGGCGTTGTCCAGGTACACCAGCGGCTTCCCGTAGACCTGCTGGTCCAGTATCGGAAAGTCCGCGCGAATGCGCGCCACGTCCAGGGCCGGCACGGCCTCACCCCGGAGTCGCCGCTCGACCGGCTTCTTGACACCGCTCATATCAGCTCCTCGACCTTGCGCCCGTGCAACAGGCGTGCGGTCAGGGTCCGTTCCAGGTACGCCCGCACCGGCTCCAGGGGCAGGCGGTCGAGCACGTCGTTGGCGAAGGCGTAGATCAGCAGGCTGCGCGCGGCGTCCTCGTCGATCGCACGCGACTTCAGATAGTAGAGGGCGTCGGGGTCGAGTCGGCCGACGGTGGCGCCGTGCGCGCACTTCACATCATCGGCGTAGATCTCGAGCTGCGGGCGAATATCGGCCTCGGCGTTCTCCGAGAGCAGCAGGTTGTGATTGGCCTGCAGCGCGTCGGTGTACCGCGCGCCCGGATGGACGATGACCTTTCCGCTGAAGACCGAACGGGAATGGCCTTCGAGCACGCCCTTGTAGTACTCCCGGCTGGTACCCTCCGGGGCCAGGTGGTCGATCACGGTATGGTTGTCCACGTGCTGACGGGCGCCCAGCAGATACAGTCCGTTCAACACGCACTCGCTGCCCGCGCCGTCGAGCCGCACCCGGATTTCATTGCGCACCAGACGGCCGCCGGCGTCGATCACGTGCGACCGATAGCGCGCGCGCGCAGGCAGGTACACCCCGGTGTCCGCGATATGGAAGGCCTTGTCGCCCTCCTGCTGCAACTTGTAGTGCTCGACCCGCGCACCCTCGCCCAGGAGCACCTCGGTCTGGACGTTGGTGAGACAGGCCGCCTCGTGCAGACCGGCGTAGGTCTCGATGAGGACCGCGCGACTGCCCGCCCCGGCAACCACCAGGTTGCGGGGGTGGACCACGGTCCCGTCCCCGGCGCCGGTGGAGAGGTGCAGCACGTGCACGGGGCGATCGAGCACCGCACCGGGCGGCAGGTGAAGATGGACGCCGTCGGTCAGAAAGGCGGTATTGAGCGCCGCGAAGCCGTTGTCCTCGTCGCCCGCGTAACGTCCGAGCCGGTCCTCGACCGAATCCGGCGCCTCCTCCAGGGTCCGTGCCAGACCGCCCGCGACCACGCCGGGCGGCAGCGCGCCCACGTCGGACAGATCCGGGGCGAGGCGCCCGTCCAGGAACACCAACCGATGGCAGTCCAACCCCTTGATCCGGAACGGCTCGAGGGCCTCCGGCGCGGGCACGGGCGCCGCGGCCGGTGCAGGCGCGAACGCCCGCCGCGCGATGACGCCCGGGTCGGTGTACTTCCATGCCTCGTCCCGGGTCGTCGGGAATCCGCGTTCGGCGAACCGCGCCAGGGCCGCCTCACGACGGCGCCGGACCCACGGCGTACGAGCGCCGGGCAGATCCCCGCACAGGCGCTCGAAATCGACGCGATAGTGTTCCCCGGGTTCCATCACGGCACTCATCGGATTCAGGCCCCCTCCCGCAGCTCTTCCTCGATCCAGCCGTAACCGCGGCTCTCCAGCTCCAGCGCCAATCCGCGATCGCCGGACTTGACGATCCGCCCGCCCGCGAGCACGTGCACATAGTCCGGGACGATGTAATCGAGCAGGCGCTGATAGTGCGTGACCAGCATCAGCGAGCGTTCCGGACCGCGCAGGGCGTTGACTCCGTTGGCGACCACCCGCAGGGCGTCGATGTCGAGCCCCGAATCGGTTTCGTCGAGGATCCCGAGCTTCGGCTGTAGCACGGCCATCTGAAGGATCTCGTTGCGCTTCTTTTCACCGCCGGAGAATCCCTCGTTTACGGGCCGATAGAGAAACTGCTCGTCCATCTCGACCAGATTCATCCGATCCTTGACGAGCTTGAGGAAATCCATCGCGTCGAGTTCGCCCTCGCCGCGGTGTTTGCGCACCGCGTTCAACGCGGCCTTGAGCAGATAGATGTTGCTCACCCCGGGGATCTCGACCGGGTACTGGAACGCCAGGAACACCCCTTCGCGGGCGCGCTCCTCGGTGGGCATCTCCAACAGGTTGCGGCCCTCATAGATCACCTCCCCGCCGGTGATCTCATAACCGTCGCGTCCGGCCAGGATGTGCGCGAGCGTGCTCTTGCCGGAGCCGTTCGGCCCCATGATCGCGTGTACCTCCCCCTTGCCGATCTCCAGGCTCAAGCCGCGCAGGATCGGCTTGCCGTCGATGCCCGCTTCCAGGTTTCGGATACTCAACATAAGGTCGTTCCTCTCCTTTCCGAATCGGGGCGCGTCAACCCACGCTGCCCTCGAGGCTGATCCCGAGCAGCTTCTGGGCCTCGACGGCGAATTCCATCGGCAACTCCTTGAAGACCTCCTTGCAGAACCCGTTGACGATCATCGAGACCGCATCCTCCGCCGAGATGCCGCGCTGCATGCAATAGTAGAGCTGGTCTTCGCTGATCTTCGAGGTCGTCGCCTCGTGCTCGACCTGGGCGGTCGGATTCCTGACCTCGATATAGGGAAAGGTGTGCGCGCCGCAGCGGGGGCCGATCAACAGCGAGTCGCACCGGGTATAGTTGCGCGCGTCGTGCGCACCCTTGAGCACCTTCACCAGGCCGCGATAGGCGTTCTGCCCGCGCCCCGCCGAGATCCCCTTGGAGACGATCGTGCTGCGGGTATTGCGGCCGATGTGGATCATCTTGGTGCCGGTGTCGGCCTGCTGGCGGTTGTTGGTAAGGGCCACGGAGTAGAACTCGCCCACCGAATGATCGCCTTCCAGCAGCACGCTCGGATACTTCCAGGTGATGGCCGAACCGGTCTCGACCTGGGTCCACGAGATCTTGGCGTGGGCGCCGCGACAGGCGCCGCGTTTGGTGACGAAATTGTAGATGCCGCCGCGCCCCTCCTCGTCGCCGGGGTACCAGTTTTGCACCGTCGAGTACTTGATCCGGGCGTCCTTCAGCGCGATCAGTTCGACGACCGCGGCGTGGAGTTGATTCTCGTCGCGCTGCGGCGCCGTGCATCCCTCGAGGTAGCTGACATAGGACCCTTCGTCGGCGATGATCAGGGTGCGCTCGAACTGGCCGGTGTTCTTGGCATTGATCCGGAAATAGGTGGACAGCTCCATCGGGCAGCGCACCCCCTTGGGTACGTACACGAATGACCCGTCGGAGAACACCGCGGAGTTGAGGCTCGCGTAGAAGTTGTCGGTATGCGGCACCACCGAGCCCAGGTACTTGCGGACCAGATCCGGGTGCTCGTGCACCGCCTCGGAGAACGAGCAGAAAATGATGCCCATGCCCGCCAGCTTGTCTTTGAAGGTGGTGGCTACGGAGACGCTGTCGAAGACCGCGTCGACCGCCACTCCCGCGAGCAGTTCCTGCTCCTTGAGCGGGATACCGAGCTTGTTGTAGGTCTCCAGCAGCTTCGGGTCGACCTCGTCCAGGCTTTTGGGGCCCGCGCCCTTGGCCTTCGGCGCCGAATAATAGCTGATCGCCTGGAAGTCGAGCGGCGGATAATGCACGTGCGCCCATTCCGGTTCGCGCATCGTGGTCCAGTGCCGGTAGGCCCGCAACCGCCACTCCAACATGAACTCCGGCTCGCCCTTCTTCGCGGAGATCGCGCGGACGACGTCCTCGTCCAGGCCCGGCGGTACCGTGTCGGCCTCGATGTCGGTGACGAAGCCGTGCTCGTAGTCCTTGCGGATGAGTTCGTCCAGGTTTTGCTTGCTCGTGCCCATGACCGTCCACTTTCGCCTGAGATGTCGTGGGTCCCGCCCGCCGGGCCCCGTTGCGATTCGACAGCGGTTCGCCGTCAGGCCACGGTCTTTCCGGCGTCCACCCCGGCATGCAGAGACCGCGGCTCCTGCCGCCCGGCGACCTCCTGGACCGCCGGGCGGCGCACCAGCCGCTCCAGCGTGATCGAATCGAGGAACTCGTAGAGCTGGCGGCTCAGATCCGTCCACAGGTCGTGGGTGAGGCAGCGCTCGCCGTCCTGACAGTCCCCACGCCCCGCACAGCGTGTGACGTCCACGTTCTCGTCCACGGCGGTGATGATATCGGCCACCGAGATCTCGGTGGCCGGGCGCGCCAGCCGATAGCCGCCCCCGGGTCCGCGCACCCCCTCCACCAGACCGCACCGGCGCAGCCGCGCGAAGAGCTGTTCGAGGTAGGACAGGGACAGGCCCTGGCCGTTGGCGATCTCGGTCAGCGGCACCGGCCTCGCATGAGTGTGCAGTGCCAGATCCAGCATCGCCGTGACCGCGTAGCGTCCCTTGGTCGAGAGTTTCATATTGCCCACCACCCGTTGAAATTCGGTCGAACCCGCCCCGCGGCGCTAAATCCCGAGTAATCAGCTAGGGATTTAGTATGCGATGTCCGAGTGAATCCGTCAACATTAAACGGCGCAACTACAAATTCGCGGAGGACGTTCGGAATGGCGCCGCAGCGAACGGCGCTTTTGAGGTCGCGGTGCAAACCCACTACCCTTAAAAAAGGGTCGGTCGCGACCCGGCGTCCACGAAGCGACCGCCGCGTGGCCGCCACGGCCTCCGTGCCCCATAACCACATTATCGTAATCGGGATTTCGCTTACACACAAGGACCGGACCCCGGGCAAACCACGGCGGGCAACGAAGATGTTCTACCAGCAGGAGGATCTGCACTTCGAATGCACCCGATGCGGGCGCTGCTGCACCGCGGGCGGGGATTATTACGTCTTTCTCGGCCCCGGGGAGGCCGAGACGATCCGCCGCCACCTGGGGCTGTCGCGGTCCTGGTTCCGGCGCCGCTACCTCACCTGGGACAGCGCCGGCGAGCGGGTACTCACCTCCCGGGCGGACGAATCCTGCGTGCTCCTCGACGAGCAGGGCCGCTGCCGGGTCTATCCGGCACGCCCCGTACAGTGCCGGACCTACCCCTTCTGGCCGGAACTGGTCGCACGCAAGACCACCTGGCAGAAGGAGCGACGGCGTTGCGAGGGGATCGACCGGGGACCCGCAGTCCCGCGCGAGCGCATCGAAGCGGCCCTGTCGGCGCTAAAAGTCTCCGACGAATAACCGATAACCTCCCATAGACCCTGGCATCACTGCCCACGACGGGGGGATCCCATGACCTGCGAGATTGATGACGCCGGCACGGCCGCACGAATCCTGGTGGTCGATGACTCGCGGGTGATGCGCGCCGCGTTCGCCAAGATCCTGGGCGGAGAGTTCGACCTGGCGAACGCCGCCGACGGGGAGCAGGGCTGGGAAGCCCTGGCGGGGGACCCCGACATTCGGGTGGTGATCACCGACGCGGACATGCCGCGCCTCGACGGCTACGGGCTGATCGCGCGCATCCGCGGTTCCGCCGATCCGCGCCTGCGGGCCCTGCCGGTGATCATGGTCACCGGCGCGGACGACGCGGCGACGCGCGAGCGGGCCCTGGCGGCGGGCACGACGGACTTCGTCACAAAGCCCCTCGACCCCCTCCAACTGCGCGCCCGGATCCGCACCCACGCGCGTCTGGACCGCACACAACGCGAGTTGGCCGCCACCGCCGAGGCCCTCGAGGCCCAAAGCGCGGTCGACCCGATCACCGGGCTGAGCAATCGCCGGCATCTGCTCGAACACGGGGCGCAGGAACTCTCCTTCGCGCGCCGCCACTACAGGCCCCTGGCGCTGATCGTGTTCGCCGTCGACGGGTTCCGGGCGCTACGAGAGCGCCACGGCGCGGCCGCCTCGCGCGCCCTCCTGGAATGGACCGCGGGGATTCTGCGCGGGCGCATGCGCACCGAAGACACCGTGGCACGCATCGCCGAGGACGAGTTCGCCGTGCTGGCTCCGGCCACCAACCGGCTCCAGGCCGCGGTGCTGTGCAAGCGCCTGCAGATCGCCTTCCGCGACCCGCCGTTCCGCGGGCCGGAGGGTCCGATGCCGGTCACCGTCAGCCTGGCGCTCGTGAACCCGGGGCGCGAGCACACCGAGTCGTTCGAACTGCACCTCGAGTGGGCCTGCAGACAGGTAGCCGCGGCGCGCGCCGCGGGCGGCGACCGCCTGCTGCTCGGCGACCGCCCGGCACCCGCGCCGGCACTCACGCCGGTACCTACGTCGACACCCGCGCCGATACCCACGCCGATACCCACACAAACACCCACGCCGCTGGCACTTACGCCGCCGCCCCCGACGTTGGACGCCGCGCTCGACCTTCTGGCCCACGGTCAGGGCGCGCGCCTCGACCCGCACCTGCCCACCCTGCTGGCGCGGTTGCTGCCGCTGCTCGAGTACGCCGACCGGCACATGGGGCCGGGGCCGGCCCTGGGCGGGATACTGCCGGCGTTGCGGGCACGCCTCGACGGCCGCGGGATCCATGGGGACAGACTCGATTGATTATTGGACTTCTCAGATATTCATCCGCTGCGCGCCATGGAGAGCGGAGCGAGGCGCGTAATCCCCGGTAGGCGCAGAGTGCAGGCGTATCGGCGAAGCCGCGAAGGCGACCGGCGGGCGCATCCGGTGCATCCCTTTCCTATTCCCCCTCGCCGCTCACCGGCCGTGCCGTGCGCCCGCGCGCAGCAACGCGACCACCGTCTTGGCATCGGTGATGTGCCCGTCGCGCGCCCACTCGAGTGCCTGCGCGAAGACCATCGGATGGACCTCGATCAACTCGTGGGCCTCGGTGCATGGAGCATCGAACGCGAGTCCGTGCGCCAGGAACAGGTGGATGACCTCGTCACAAAACCCCGGCGTAGTGAGGATCGAGCCCAGCGAGATCCAGTGCGCGGCCCGGATCCCCGCCTCCTCGGCCAGCTCGCGCCGCGCCGTATCCTCGGGCGCCTCGCCCGGCTCGATCTTGCCGGCCGGCGCCTCCCACAGCCAACCACCGGCCGCATGCCGGTACTGGCGCAGCAGATACACACGATCCCCGTCGTCCACGGCGAGCACCGCCGCACCGCCCGGATGGCGGACGACCTCGAGCGGAAAGCTCCGCCCGTCGGGCAAGTGAACGGTCTCGATCCCGAGGTCCACCACCCGCCCCCGGTACACCGGCGTGCGATCCGCCACTGCGTCTCCTCCGCCCCGCGAAAACGGTCCCGGCAGATCAGCGACGCGTTGCCGGGATGGTCAAGGCGGCGTTCCGACCGCCCATGCGGGTGCAACAGCGCGCTATGATAGCGCGGTACGTAGAGTCGCGGCGAAGCCCAAGACCATGATCCAAACCCCGGACCCGGAGCCCATAGCGCGCCTGCTGGCGATCATGGCGCGCCTGCGCGACCCCGAGCACGGCGGTCCGTGGGACCGTCGGCAGACCTTCGCGACCATCGCGCCCTATACCATCGAAGAGGCCCACGAGGTCGCGGACGCCATCGAGCGCGGCGATCTCGAAGCGTTGCGCGGGGAACTGGGCGATCTGCTCTTCCAGGTGCTCTACCACGCGCGCATCGCCGAGGAGGCGGGGGCGTTCGACTTTTACGACGTGGTACGCGCGATCACCGACAAGCTGATACACCGGCACCCGCAGGTGCTCGGCGGGAGCCCGCGGGGACGTGCCGCCCCCGGGCCCGGGGCATGGGAGGGGCACAAGATCCGCGAGCGGCGCGCGCGCGACGCCGGGCCGGATGCCGATCCCAGCCTGCTCGCCGACATCGGCCGTGCGCTGCCGGCGCTGATGCGCGCCCTCAAGCTTCAGAAACGCACCGCCCGGGTGGGCCTCGACTGGCCCGGCGTGGAACCGGTGCTGGAGAAGCTCGAGGAGGAGGTCGGGGAGCTGCGCGCGGCGCTCGATCCGAACGAGGCCCCGGAACGGGTCGCGGAGGAACTCGGCGACGTGCTGTTTACGTGCGTGAACCTGGCCCGCCATGCCGGCGTGGACCCGGAGGCCGCGCTACGCGGCGCCAATACGCGCTTCGAACGTCGCTTCCGCTACATCGAGTCGCGGCTGCGGGAACAGGGCCGGGTTCCGGAGCAAGCGCCGCCGGAGGAACTCGACGCGCTGTGGCGGGAGGCAAAAGCAGAGGAGACCGGGGCGACGACTACGGGGGAACCCGGGGACCGGTGACCCGGTCACCGGCCCGAACCGCCCTCCCCGGCGCGACACTCATAAGCGCCGAAGATCTGGCCCGTACCGCCCGGCGCGTGTGCATCGTAATACAGGGAAGTGAGCCGCAAGTCCGCACTCGGGTCGAGCGCCGGCCCCTCGAGGATCGAATCATATTCGGAACCGCCGAGGAGCCGATGGGCATGGGTCAGATAGAGTCGGTCGAGGACCCCGGCCGAGACCAGGGTATAGAGCAGTTGGGGTCCGGCGACGGCGCACAGACTGTAATAGCCCTGCTCCACGAGGGCATCGACGAGGCGCCGGCCCTCGACGCGACGCCCGTTCCCGGCGAACAGCACGCGCAGCCCGAGGCGCTCCAGGGCATCGACCCGCTCCGGATCGGCACCTTCTCCGGTCACGACATAGAAGGCCCGTTGGTGCAGGTCGAGCCCCGCCGGGACCGGCAGATCCAGGCTGGCGCTCACCACCGCCACCGCCGGCTGCGACGCCAACCCCTGCGCCTTGCGCCAGTCCAGCAGGTCCGCGTACGGCGCCCGGGTACTCACCGGGAGGTGATCCTGCGCCTGTCCCTGCGCCAAGTCCCGGAGATAGCGGGCACTCGTGATGAGCACGTGGGCCTGTGCGGCGAGTTCCTGGAACAGCCGCCAGTCCCGCGGATTGGCGATGGCCGCGGGCACCCGGTGGCGGCGCGTGCCGGGCTCGACCAGCGCGATGCGCCCGTCGAGACTGGCGATGAAGTTGCTGTAGACCACCGGCTTTGCGGCGTCGGCGCGGTGCAGCCCGTGAGCGAGGTAGGCACCGGCGAGGGCCACCGGAGTCGGCGGTCCGGGATAGAGACGCAGCAAGGGCTCGCTCATATCCGTTAGGTTCCTGAAGGCTGTGGGCGAGGGGCGCCGGCGCCGGTACGGAAAGTGTGACGCACCTCACATTCTCAGTGTGCGCGGTTTCTCAGAATCCCGGCCGGCCCATCCACCATACTACCCCCGTTCTCGGTCCCCAAGTGCTCGGAGCGGGAACCTCCTCTTGGACACAATCCAAGATTCCAGCCGGCGACCCCTCGCCGGCTTTTTTTTTGGCTCGAAGCCGGTCGGACTCAGGGGTTCGCCGCGAGGCGGGCGGGAGCCGGTTCCCCGGCCCGCAATCCCGCAACGGCACCGCAAGCGACGCTCGTCAGCCCGCGGGCGGTGCACCGAACAACCAGTAGTAACCGAAATTATAGAAGACGTGCAGGAGCATGGGCAGGCGCAGGCGCCGGTCGCGATCCATGAAATAACCGAACACCAGGGACGGAAAAAAGGTCAGCGCGGCCCACAGCGGCGGGTGGTGGATGAAGTGCAACGCGGCGAACAAGACGCTGGTGAGAAGATTCGCGGCGCTCAACGATCCGATGCCGCGCGTGCCCAGAACGTCGCGCAGCAACTGCTGCACCCCGCCGCGGAAAATGAACTCCTCGAGCAGCGGAAAGGCCAGCGCCGGAAGCACGAAGTCGAGCGGCGCACGCAACGGCCAGCCGAGATCCCCCGGGCGGGCACCCAGGACAAACAAAAACAGCCAGAAGAGCGGGCCGGCGGCGAGAGCCGCGACGAGCTTCCGGTCGCGCCACATGGACCCCTCCGAGTGAGATCACGCCAGGAGAAAGGCGGCGGGGGCGATCCCCGAACGACCCGGCGCCGGACTCCATGCCCTGCGCCGCCTCCCCGGGATTCTCACGGCGGTCGATTGAAACACCCTCGGGCCTCGGGATCCGGACCCGAGGTCTTTCGCCGCCCGTGAGCGACGATCAGTCGGATTGAGATGACCCGAACCTCCGGCCCCCGTTTCCCGAACGGTAAAGCGTCACACGACAACGCCCTGACCAGACAAGAAGCTTCAAAAATAAACGAGCCTGCCGGGACACTTGAGAACTCACGGCGAGCATAACACGGCGGGAAAGCAAGTGGCAGGCAAAGACCGATCATCAGATTCGACAGCCACACGATCCGGTCGCCGCCGCGTTAATTGCGCGCTCGATCACGCCGTTTGCCTTATCCCGATCCCCCACAGCATATGAACTTCGTTGGGCACCCTGCCCTTGAGCCCTTGAGAAATAGGCATACTATAATTGATGCTAAGCCGAATCCTCCGATCGTACAATATGCCGCGTCGGCACTATTCGAATAGTGCCGACGCGGCCTAATACGCTGTTATGCCTCATAGGAACATCATCCGCTGAGAGG
>BDTW01000055.1 GCA_002897735.1 bacterium BMS3Bbin13
GACACCTTTGCCGAACTCCCCGGCGATGAAGCCAAAGCCGAGGCCGCGGGTCGCGGTCTCGTGCGGCTGGCCGCCGTGCTGTGCCTGGGTGTGGCATTGTCGGTGCACGCCGCCTCGTTCCCACGCGATCCGTTCGGCACCGCAGGCCAGGTACCGGTCGGCCGCGCTCAGGCCTGGAAGGGCGCCGGCGCCGATCCGTGTGCGACGCTCGCTCCCCGGGCCCGGCCCTGGACGCTGGTGGACGTGGTCGACCGCGCGCTGTGCGAGAATCCGCAGACCCGGGAGACCTGGGCCGCCGCTCGCGCCCAGGCCGCGCGCCTCGGTGCGAGCGAGTCGGCCTATCTGCCGACGATCAATCTCACGATGAACGCCTCGCGTTCGCGGATCTCGTCCTCCGGCGGGTTCCAGATTCCGGCCCAGAACCGGCTCTCCCCCTCGCTCAGTCTCGACTACCTCCTGTTCGATTTCGGCGGGCGCAGTGCCGCAGTCGCGAACGCCCGCGAGACCCTGTACGCGGCCGATTGGACGCACAATGCCACGCTGCAGAGTGTGCTGCTGGGCGCGGTGCAGGGCTACTACCGGGTGTTCGCGGCGCGGGCCGGCGCGCGGGCGGCACGGGCCTCGGAGCAGTCGAGTCGCGAGGCCCTGGACGCGGCGCGCCTGCGCTATCGGGTCGGCGCCGCGACCCTGGCGGATGAACTCCAGGCGCGCACCGCCTACGCACAGGCGCGGCTCGCGCGCCAGCAGGCCGGGGGAACGGCGCGTATCGCCCGGGGGACGTTGGCCAACGCGCTCGGCCTGCCCGCCGACACGCCGTTGCGCCTGGCCCCGCCGGCCGCAGGCGAGCCGACCGCGCAGGATCGGCGCAACGTACACGCGCTGATCGCGCGGGCCGAGGCCGCGCGTCCGGACTTGGCCGCCGCCGAGGCCCGGGTCCGGGCGGCGGGTGCCGCGGTGCGTCAGGCGCGTGCGCTCGGCCTGCCGAGCCTGTCCCTGGTGGGCGGCGGCGGATACGCCTATTCCGATGTGCTCAACGATACCCGCAACTGGAACATCGGCCTGTCGTTGCGCATCCCGCTGTTCACCGGTTTTTCCACCACCTACCAAGTGGAGGCGGCACGGGCGGATCTGGAGAACCGGCGCGCGCAACGCAACCGCTTGCGTAACCAAATCGCGTTGGACGTGTGGCGCGCCTATCAGAACCTGGAGACCGCCCGCGATACGCTGGCGAGCAGCCGTGTGCTGCTCACCAGCGCGCGGGAGTCGGCCAAGGTGGCGCTCGGGCGCTATCGCGCCGGTGCCGGCACGATCGTCGATCTGTTGAGCGCCCAGGCGAGCCTCGCCAACGCCCGCCAACAGGGCGTGCAGGCGCGCTACGACTGGTACATCGGGCGCGCCGCGCTGGCACAGGCGCTGGGGCGCCTCGACCTGCGCACGGCCCGGTCCCTGTCCTCCTTTCAGGAACCTGCCAAGGAGTCCATTCGATGAGTGTATTTTCCAGGCGCCGGGTCCTTCTCGCCGTGCTCGCCGCAGGCCTCGCCGTCGGCGGGTATCTGGCTTGGCGCGACGAGGGCGGGGCGGGCGGCGCGCAGCGCTACCGCACCGAGGCGGTGGACACGGGCGACATCCTGCGCACGGTTTCCGCGAACGGCACCCTCAATCCGGTGACCCTGATCAACGTCGGCACGCAGGTCTCGGGTACCGTCAGCCGGCTCTACGCGAACTTCAACGATCGGGTCAAGGCCGGCCAGGTGCTCGCGAAACTCGATCCCTCGCTGTTCCGGGCGCGGCTCCTGCAGGGCGAAGGCAACCTGGAAAAGGCCCTGGCGGGTCTGCGGCTCGCCGAGGCGAACGAACGGCGCAGCCGCGCGCTGTTCGTCAAGGGCTATATCGCGCAAGCGGATCTCGACCAGGCGGTGGAGGCCCTCGGCGCGGCACGCGCCGACGTACAGATCGCACGCGGTCAGGTGGCGCTCGATCGTACCAACCTCGGCTACACGGTGATCCGCTCGCCGGTATCCGGGGTGGTGGTGGCGCGCACGGTCGACGTCGGCCAGACCGTGGCGGCCAGCTTCCAGACGCCGACGCTGTTCCGGATCGCCAAGGACCTCGAGCACATGCAGATCGACACCAGCATGGCGGAGGCCGACATCGGCGGCGTGCGCGTCGGTCAGCCGGTGCGTTTCACGGTGGACGCCTTTCCGGAGCGGGTGTTCCACGGCACGGTGCGCCAGATCCGCCTCGATCCCACGATCCGGCAGAACGTCGTGACCTACGATGCGGTGGTCGACGTGGCCAACCCGAAGCAGGACCTGCTGCCCGGGATGACCGCCTATGTCACCATCGTCACCGCGAAGCGCCATGACGTCCTCCGGGTTCCGGACGCGGCCTTGCGTTTCCGTCCCGCCGGCGCGCCGGCGCGCGCAAGCGCTCCGGAGGAGGGCCGTGCCGTCGTCTACCGCCTGGAGCACGGGCGGGCGGTGGCGGTCCCGATCCGGACCGGGGTCTTCGATACCCGCCATACGGAAGTCCTGTCCGAAAACCTGAAACCGGGCGAGCGGGTGATCGTCGAGGACCTCGCGCCACAGCGACCCGGGCACAAGGGCGGGCGGATGCGATTCCGGATGTTCTGATGACCGCACCGCTGATCCGCATCGAGGGGCTGCACAAGGACTATCTTACCGGCGCCGGACGGGTGCCGGCGCTCGACGGCGTCGACCTGGAGATCCGCGCCGGGGAGTTCGTCACCGTGATGGGTCCCTCCGGCTCCGGAAAATCGACCTTCATGAACATCCTCGGCTGTCTGGACAGCGCGACGCGCGGGCGCTACCTGTTCGAGGGCGAGGACGTGGCGCACCTCGACGCGGACCGGCTCGCCGCGATACGCAACCGCGCCCTGGGGTTCGTGTTTCAGGGCTCCAACCTCCTGGCGCGTATGGATGCGATCGACAACGTCGCGCTGCCGCTCGTCTACGCGGGCGTGGAGCGCCGGGTGCGCCGACGGCGCGCCGCGGAACTGTTGGAACGGATCGGGCTCGGGCGCTACGTCCACCACCGCCCGACCCAGCTCTCCGGCGGACAGCAGCAGCGCGTCGCCATCGCGCGCGCACTGATCAACCGGCCGCGCCTGGTGCTCGCGGACGAGCCGACCGGCAACCTCGATACCGCCGTCAGTGCCGAGATCATGCGGATACTCGCGGATCTCAACCGCGAGCAGGGCATCACGCTGGTGCTGGTCACCCACGAGCCCGATATCGCGCGTTACGCGCGCCGCTTGGTGCACTTTCTCGACGGGCGGATCGCCGGCGACGATTCGTCGGCCGGGCCCGCCGCGAAGACGGCCTCGTGAAGGGTCGCGACGTGGTGGGGGAGGCATGGCGTGCGATGGGCGCCAACCGCCTGCGCAGCGCCCTCACCATGCTCGGGATGGTCATCGGCGTGGGTGCGGTCGTGCTGATGCTTGCCATCGGGGCGGGGGCCAGATTCATGGTCAACCAGGCCATCGCTTCGATGGGCAGCAACTTGTTCATCGTCCTCTCCGGGGCCTCGACTTCGGGCGGGCTGCGATTCGGGGCCGGAACGGTACCCACCTTGACCCTGGGTGACGCGGCGGCGATCGGCGGATTGCCCACCGTCTCGGCGGTGGCGCCGATCACCCCGGGCACCGCGCAACTGGTGTACGGGGCCGAGAACTGGAGCACGCTGGTGCGCGGCACGATGCCGGGTTATCTGCGGGTGCGCGACTGGCCGCTGGCCGAGGGGCGGGTTTTCACCGAGGCCGAGGTGCGCTCCTCGGCGCGCGTGGCGGTGCTCGGTCAGACGGTGATCGAGAACCTGTTCGGTCGTGCCGATCCGCTGGGGCGGGTGGTGCGCATCAACCGCAGCCCATACACGGTGATCGGGACGCTTGCCGCCAAGGGGCAGGGCCTCGACGGGCGCGACCAGGACGACGTGGTCATCGTCCCCGTCACCACCGCGCAGCGCCAGCTCTTCGGCAGCCGGTTCCCGGGTACGGTGCGCTACCTGCTGGTCCAGGCCCGCTCACCGAAGGTGATGAAGCGCGCCCGGCGCCGGATGACGGCCCTGTTGCGCCGGCGCCACCGCATCCCCGTCGGGCAGCCGGACGACTTCACCATCCGCAACCTCACCGCGCTCGCGCAGACCGCCTCGCGGGCCACGCGCGCGCTGTCGATCATGCTCGGCGCGATCGCCTCGATCTCGCTGCTGGTCGGCGGCATCGGCATCATGAACATCATGCTGGTGTCGGTCACCGAGCGGACCCGGGAGATCGGCATCCGCATGGCCGTCGGTGCGCGAGCGCGCGACGTGCTGCTGCAGTTTCTGCTCGAGGCGGTGATCCTTTCGATTCTCGGCAGCCTCGCGGGCGCGATCCTGGGCGTGGGGGCCGCCTGGCTGGTGAGCGGGTTGGTCGCCATGACCGTCGTGGTGACCCTGTGGTCGATCGTGCTCGCCTTCGTGGTCGCGGCCGGCATCGGCATCTTCTTCGGCTGGTACCCTGCCCGCCGGGCCGCACGCCTGCACCCCATCGAGGCCCTGCGTTACGAGTGATCCAACGTCGTCGGCGGGGCGAGCCCCGCCCTACGGAACCCATGGCGGCCGCGGAACCCATGGCGGCCGCGGAACCCATGGCGGCTGCGGAACCCGTAGGGCCGGGCTCGCCCGGCCGACGCTGCGGATCCGGGGTGATCGCTGCGGGTCCTCGCGATGGCGTCGGCGGGCCGAGGCACGCCCTACCGGGTGTCTTGCGCCCGCGGAGGGCGGCTTGCGCCGCGTTCGAACCGCGATGGGGTTTGTGGTTTAATGGCGCTCCATGTTCAGACCCGCGGAACTGTTTATCGGCCTGCGCTACACGCGCGCGCGCCGGCGCAATCACTTCATTTCCTTTATTTCGCTGACCTCCATCTTCGGCATGGCGCTCGGAATAACGGCGCTGATCACGGTGCTGTCGGTGATGAACGGGTTCCAGAAGGAGGTGCGCGAGCGGCTGCTGTCGATGACCGCCGACGTGACCGTCTCGGGTGCCTACGGCACGCTCGCGAACTGGGAAAGCGTGTTGAAACAGGTGCGCCGCTTCCCGCACGTGACCGGCGCGGCGCCCTACGTGGAGGGGCAGGCCATGCTCGCCAACGGCTCGCTGGTCAGCGGCACGCTCATCCGCGGCGTGTCCCCGAAGCTCGAGCCGCAGGTGGATTCGGTCGGACGCAAGATGGTCGAGGGCCGGCTCTCGAACCTGCGACCGGGCGGGTTCGGGATCATCCTCGGCAGCAGGCTCGCGGTCGCCCTCGGCGTGGTCCCGGGCGACAAGGTGACCGTGGTGACCCCGCAGGCGGTGGTCACGCCGGCCGGGATCCTGCCGCGCCTGAAGCGCTTCACGATGGTCGGCGTCTTCAATATCGGCATGTACGAATACGACCGGGGCGTGGCGCTGATCGACCTGCACGACGCGCAGCGCCTGTTTCGTACCGGCAGCGGCGTGACCGGCGTGCGCCTGAAGCTCGACAATCCGATGTTCGCGCCGCAGGTGGCGCAGGAACTCTCGGCGAAGCTCCCGCCGAACGACCTGGCCGAGGACTGGACCCGGCAGCACGTGAACTACTTCCGCGCGGTGCAGACCGAGAAGACCGCGATGTTCGTGATCCTGGCGTTGATCGTCGCGGTGGCGGCGTTCAACATCGTCTCCACCCTGGTGATGACGGTCGCCGATAAGAAGGCGGACATCGCCATCCTGCGCACGCTCGGCGCCACGCCGCGCGGGATCATGGCGGTGTTCATCATCCAGGGTACGGTGATCGGGGCGATCGGTACGCTGCTGGGTTTCGTCGGCGGCGTCGCCCTCGCGCTCAACGTGGGCACCGTGGTGCCGTTCATCGAACGCCTGTTCCACGTGCAGTTTATCCCCGAGAGCGTCTATCTGGTCAGCGGTTTTCCGTCCGATCTGCACTGGAGCGATGTGACGCATATCTGCGTCATGGCGTTCGTGCTCGCGGTGCTCGCCACGCTGTATCCGGCCTGGCGCGCGGCCCGCACCCAGCCCGCGGAGGCCCTGCGTTATGAGTGAGCCGGTGCTCGAGTGCCGGGGGTTGGCGAAAACCTTCCGCGAGGGAGGGCTCGACGTCGAGGTGCTGCGCGAGGTCGACCTCACGGTGATGCCGGGCGAGCGGGTGGCGATCGTCGGGGCGTCGGGGACCGGCAAGAGCACGCTCCTGCACCTGCTCGGCGGCCTGGAACGCCCGTCGGCCGGTCGGGTACGCATCGCAGGCCAGGCGATGGAGCAATTGGGCGACGCCGCGCGCAGCCGCCTGCGCAACCGGGCGCTGGGGTTCGTCTATCAGTTCCATCACCTGCTACCCGAGTTCACGGCGCTCGAGAACGTGGCCATGCCGCTGCTGCTGCGCCGCCTCTCCACCGCCGAGGCGGCGCGTCGCGCGCGCGCCATGCTCGAGCAGGTCGGACTCGGGGCGCGACTCGCCCACAAGCCGGGCGAACTCTCCGGCGGCGAGCGCCAGCGCGTCGCGGTGGCGCGCGCCCTGGTCACCGAGCCGCGCTGCGTGCTGGCGGACGAGCCCACCGGAAATCTGGACCAACACGCGGCGGAGTCGCTGATCGCCACCATGCTGGCGCTCAACGAGGCGTTCCATACCAGTCTCGTGGTGGCGACCCATGATGCGGGATTGGCGGAGCGGATGGATCGGAGGCTGCATCTGGAAGATGGAGTTCTTAAGGAAGTCGCGTAAAATCATGTAGGTTATAAGATTGTATTCAAGTGAAATCTCCCGGATGGGCGTGCGCCTTCCGGGGGTGTGCACGAGGCCAGGGAGTGGCGCGCGTGTATTCGGGGACCTTCGCCTTTCTGGTGGGCATACTCGCGCTGCAGCACCGCGCGACGTTGCCGCACGCCGCCTGGCTGCTGCTCCTGCCGGCACTCCTGCCGTGGGCGATCGCCGGGAGGCGCATGCGTCTCCCGGCCGCCTGTGCGGTGGGTTTCCTCTGGGCGGCGCTGTACGGCGGCTGGCTCCTGCACCCGTCTCTCGATCCCGCACTGGAGGGTCGGGACCTGCGTCTCGCCGGGTGTATCGTGGGGCTCCCGCAGGCGCACGGACGTGCCGTGCGCTTCCTCCTTCGCGTGCAGCGCCGGTTGCGTCCCGCCGCGGGTGCCCCGCCGCCGAGGCGCATCCGGCTCACCTGGTACCGGGGGGCCCCGGAGCTGCGCGCCGGCGACTGCTGGCGTCTCACGGTGCGCCTCAAGCGCCCGCATGGTTTCCAGAACGCGGGCGGATTCGACTACGAGGGCTGGTTGTTCCGCAACGGGATCGGGGCGACCGGCTATGTGCGCCGTCATCCCGCGGCGGTGCGCACCGGTTCCCACCGGACCCTCGACCGGCTGCGTCAGGACTTGGCGCAGCGCATGGATGCGGCCCTGGGTCCCCGGCCCTTCAACGGCATCCTCCGTGCCCTGGCGTTGGGCGACCGGCGGGCGATCCCGCGTGCGCAACGCGCCGTACTGAAGGCGACCGGCACCGCGCACCTGGTGGCGATCTCGGGGTTGCACATCGGGCTGGTCGCGGGGTTCGCGCTCTACGCGATCGGGGCGCTGTGGCGGGTCTCGGGTGCGGCGGGCCTCTGGCCGGCGCCGCGCGCCGCGGCCCTTGCGGCGCTGGCGGCGGCGTTTGGATACGCGCTGCTCGCCGGGTTGTCGCTGCCGACGCGCCGCGCGCTGATCATGCTCGCGGTGGCGCTCGGTGCGCTGCTGTGCGGGCGCGCGGTGACCCCGGCCCGCGCCCTGTGCCTGGCGCTGCTCGCGGTGCTGATCTGGGATCCGACGGCGGTACTCTCCGCGGGGCTGTGGCTGTCGTTCGGCGCGGTCGCAGTGATCCTCTACGCCGGCGCCGGCGGCCTGGCACGGCACGGTTGGCGGGCCTGGACCGGGATCCAATGGCGGATCGCGCTCGGTCTGTTGCCGGTGCTGGTGATCTGGTTTCAGCAGGCCGGACTCCTCGCTCCGCTCGCTAACCTCCTCGCGGTCCCCTGGATCGGGCTGGTCGTGGTTCCGCTCACGCTCGTGGGGACCGCCTCGATCGCCCTTCATCTGTCCCTCGGCGCTTACCTGCTCGGTCTCGCCGGGCACGCCGTGGCGCTCCTCTGGCCGTTCCTCGAATGGGTGGCGGCACGGCCCGGCACGCAGTGGGTCCAGGCCGCCCCGCCGCCCTGGACCTGGGGCCCGGCGGCGCTCGGTACGCTGCTGTTGCTCGCCCCGCGTGGTGTGCCCGGGCGTTGGCTCGGGTTTCTGTATCTCGTGCCGATGCTCGCCTGGACGCCGCCCGCGCCGCCCCCGGGCGAGCTGTGGTTCACTTTGCTCGACGTCGGCCAGGGGCTCGCCGCGGTGGTGCGGACCCATGACCACGTGCTGGTCTACGACACCGGCCCGCGATTCGGTCCGGACTTCGATACCGGCGCGGCGGTGCTCGTGCCGTACCTGCGCAGCCGGGGGATCCGGCGCGTCGATCGCCTGGTCGTGAGCCACGGCGACAACGACCACATCGGCGGAGCGGCGTCGTTGCTCGAACGATTCCCCGCCGCCGATATCCTCAGCAGTGTGCCGGCGCGTCTGCCGCCCGGGGCGGAGCCGTGCCGGCGCGGTCGGCACTGGCGCTGGGACGGGGTGGAGTTCCGTATCCTGCACCCGGGCCGGAAGGGCGCCGCGCGCGGCAACGACGCCTCGTGCGTGTTGCGGGTGACGGGCGCCGCAGGCGCCGTGCTGCTCACCGGCGACATCGAGGCGTCGGCGGAACGCATCCTCCTGAGCGATGTGCCGAGGGACTTGCGGGCGCGGGTGCTGGTCGTGCCGCACCACGGCAGCCGCAGTTCCTCGACCCCGGCGTTTCTGGCCGCCGTGCGTCCGGAACTGGCGCTCTTCCCGGTCGGCTACCGCAATCGTTTCCACTTTCCGAACCCCGGGGTGATCGCGCGGTATCGGGCCGCCGGCGTGCGGATGCTCGACACCGCCGCCGAGGGTGCCATCACGGTGCGCATGGCACCCGGTGCGCGGGGCCTGCGCGTGAGCACCCGGCGCCGGAGCGTGCGTCGCTATTGGCACTGGCGCGCGCCCCCCGTGCGCGCCCGGGAGTGAGCGGCGCGGGTTTCGGCACGGCGGCCGAATCCAGTACACTGCCTACACCGCGCGTCCCGGGCACGAGCCGGCAGCCGTGCCGATCCCGACCGATCCGTGCCCGAAGGGGCCGGTCCGGGCGCCGGTCGGACACGCAACTACGGAAGGGGATGGACCTTGTTCGAGTTGGTGAAGTCCGGGGGCTGGCTGATGGTGCCGATCATCGCCGCCTCCATCATCGCGTTGGGAATCATCGGTGAGCGGCTCTGGACCCTGCGCCGGCGCAAGGTCGTGCCGCTGCACCTGGTGGAACAGGTCTGGCACTGGGCGAAAAACCGGCAGCTCGACGCGGCCCACATCAACCTGCTGCGCAACAACTCGCCGCTCGGGCGGATCCTGGCGGTCGGGCTTACCAACCGCCACCACCCGCGCGAGATTATCAAGGAGGGCATCGAGGACACGGGTCGTGTCGTGGTGCACGATCTGGAGCGTTACTTCAATACCCTCGGCACCATCGCGGTCATCTCCCCGCTGCTCGGCCTGCTGGGGACCGTGGTCGGGATCATGAAGGTGTTCGACACGATCAGCGCGACCGGAGTGGGCAATCCGCACGTGCTCTCGGGCGGGATCGCCGAGGCCCTGATCACCACCATCGCCGGGCTCTCGGTTGCGATCCCCAGCCTGATGTTCTATCGCTACTTCCGCGGCCGCGTCGATGAATTGGTGCTGGACATGGAACAGGAGGCGGTAAAACTCGTGGAAGTGCTGCAGGGGTTGCGCGAGCGCGACGTTCCGGCGGAGGCCGAGCCATGAACCTCGGGCGCCGACGCATGCGCGAGGAGCCCGAGGTCAACCTCACTTCGCTCATCGACGTGCTGCTGATGCTGCTGCTGTTCTTCGTTATGTCCACGACCTTCGTGCGCACCGCGGCACTGCACGTGCAACTGCCGACGGCCTCCGAGAAGCCGACCAGGGAGCCGCCGGGCACGGTGGAGATCGCCATCGACGCCAAAGGCCACTTCTTCATCAATCGGCACGAACTGGTCAACGACCGGCCCGATACGTTGCGCCGGGCCCTCGAGCAGACTCTGGCGGGGCGCACCAAGGTTCCGCTGGTGATCGCCGCCGACGGGCGCACGCCCCACCAGGCGGTGGTTACCGCCATGGACGCGGCCGCGCAGCTCGGGATCCGCAACCTGTCCATCGCCACGACCCATTCCGCGGAACACGATTGAACCCGACCCCCTTCGTTCCTCCCGCGACCGGTACCGCCGGCACGACGGTCTACCGGCGGCTGCTCGGCTACGCGGCGCCTTATTGGAAGGTGTTCGTCGTCGCCGCCCTGGGTATGAGCGTCTACGGCGCGACCGACGCCGGCTTCGCGGCGTTGATGAAGCCGATGCTCGACGGCAGCTTCGTACGGCGCGATCCCGCCGTCATCCGCATGATCCCGCTGTTGCTGATCGGCCTGTTCCTGCTGCGCATGGCGGCGGGGTTCCTGGCGACCTACGGGATGAGCTGGGTCGGGCGGCGCGTGGTCATGCGCCTGCGCGGGGACCTGTTCCATCACCTGCTGCGCTTGCCCGTGCGTTTCTACGACGCCATCTCCTCGGGCCAGCTCCTCGCCCGGTTCACCTACCACGTCGAACAGGTGGCGCACGCCACCACGAGCGTGGTCACCATCCTGGTTCGCGACAGCCTGACCGTCGTGGCGCTGCTTGCGTGGATGTTCTATCTGAACGTCGAGTTCTCCCTGATCATGCTCCTGGTGGGCCCGGTGATCGCGCTGATGGTGCGGGTGCTCACCCGCCGGCTGCGCCGCGTGAGCGCGCGCATCCAGAACTCCGTCGAGGACGTCAGCCAGATCGCAGAGGAGGCGATCGAAGGCAACCGTGAGATCAAGATCTTCGGAGCACAGGGGTTCGAGGCCGGGCGTTTCGACCGCGCCAACGAGGCCAACCGGCGGGCCAACATGAAGCTGATCGCGACCAACGCCGTCGCCACGCCGCTCAGCCAGTTGGTGGCCGCGGTGGCGCTCGCCGGTGTCATCTACCTGGCGACCCTGCCCTCGATGCTGGCGGACATCACGGTCGGCACCTTCGTCTCGTTCATCACCGCGATGCTGCTGCTACTCCCGCCGCTCAAGCGCCTGACTTCCCTCAATGCGATCCTCCAGAGGGGCATCGCCGCGGGGGAGAGCCTGTTCGCACTGCTCGATACCCGTACCGAGGCCGACACCGGAACCCTGCACCCGCGGCGGGTGCGCGGAGCGGTGGAGTACCGCAGCGTCGGTTTTACCTACGATGTTTCCAAGGGCCCGGTGCTCGAAGAGATCTCCTTTCGCGTCGAGCCGGGCGAGATGCTCGCCATCGTCGGCCGCTCGGGGAGCGGAAAGAGCACGCTGGGCAGCCTGCTGCCGCGTCTCTACGACCCCACTACCGGGTGTATCCTGCTCGACGGGATCGACCTGCGGGCCTACCGGCTCGATGCGCTGCGCGAACAGATCGCGTGGGTCGGGCAGCAGGTGGTACTGTTCAACGACACCATCGCCAACAACATCGCCTACGGGTGCTGCGGTGCGCCCGAGGAGGCGCGCATCCGCGCCGCCGCCGAGGCGGCCCATGCGATGGAGTTCATCGAACGCCTTCCGGAGGGACTCGCAACGCGCGTGGGCGAGAACGGCGCGCTGCTCTCCGGCGGCCAGCGCCAGCGCATCGCCATCGCGCGCGCGCTGCTCAAGGACGCACCGCTCCTGATTCTAGACGAGGCCACCGCCTCGCTCGATTCGCATTCCGAGCGCGAGATACAGGCCGGGCTGGAGGCGCTGTTGCGCGATCGTACCACGCTGATCATCGCCCACCGCCTGTCGAGCGTGGAGCGCGCCGACCGGCTCCTGGTGCTCGACCGCGGGCGGATCGTGGAGATCGGCACCCATGCGGAGCTGCTCGCGCGCGACGGGCACTACGCGGCACTCTATCGGACACAGTTCCGTGACCCGGTCACGCCGTGACGACGATCTCACGCACCGGCCAAGATACGGCGGGGATCCCGTACCGGATGTCACGACATAGTGGAATTCCCTGTAGGGCGGGGCTCGCCCCGCCGACAACGCCCGGGATTTCGACGACACCACGGATTTCGATGGTGTCGGCCGGGCTCGCCCGGCCCTACCGGTGGGCATAATCGACGATGCGCGCAGGCTCGGTAGGGTGAAACGCCGTTCGCCGGGGCGGCCGATGGTATGCTGCCGGCATGATGGGTGCTATTGAGCCGGTTCCGGGCCGGAGCGACGCGCCGGTGCGCGCCCGGTCGCGGCGGTGATCGACTGGCAGCGGCTCTGGTACGGCGGTTCGCCGTGGGCGCCGCTGCTGACGCCTGCGGCCGGTCTGTACCGCACACTCACCGGGCTGCGACGGTTCGCCTATCGTAGCGGGTTGGCGCACGTGCATCGTTTGCCCGTGCCCGTGGTGGTGGTCGGCAACCTCACTGCCGGCGGTACCGGAAAGACGCCGCTCACCATCTGGCTCGCGGACTTCCTGCGCGCGGCCGGACTGGCCCCGGGAATCGTGACCCGCGGCTACGGCGGGCGCGCCCGGCATTGGCCGCAACAGGTGCGTCCGGACGCGGACCCCTGCATGGTCGGCGACGAGGCGGTACTGCTCGCGCGCCGTACCGGCCGTCCGGTGGTGGCCGGACCGGACCGCGTGGCGGCGGCGCATGCGCTGCTCGACACGGAACCGTGCAAGGTGATACTCGCCGACGACGGCCTGCAGCACTACCGCCTTGGACGGGATATCGAGATCGCCGTGGTCGACGGGGTGCGCCGGTACGGTAACGGGCGCTGCCTGCCGGCGGGGCCGTTGCGCGAGCGCCCCGAACGGCTGCGCGAGGTCGATTTCGTGGTGGTCAACGGCGGGCCGGCCCTCGGCGGCGAACTGCCGATGCATCTGGATGCAGGCGAAGCGCGCAACCTGGTCGACGGGCGCATTGCGCCGCTCACCTCGTTTCGCGGCACCGGAGGGGTCCATGCGGTGGCCGGAATCGGCGACCCGACGCGCTTCTTCGCGACACTGGAACGCGCCGGGCTGACGCTCGTGCGCCATCCGTTCCCGGACCACCATCCCTACCGGGCCGCCGACCTGGATTTCGCGGACGAACGCCCGGTGCTGATGACGGAGAAAGATGCGGTAAAATGCGAGCGCTACGCCCGGCCTCACCACTGGACCGTACCGGTGACGGCGGTGCCGGACCCGCGCCTTGGCGAGGCGCTGCTTACCCGAATCAGGAGTGCCCATGCTGGATAAGAAGCTGTTGGAGATCCTGGTCTGCCCGATCTGCAAGGGTCCGCTCGTCTACAAGAAGGCGCAGAACGAGCTGATCTGCCGCGCCGACCGCCTTGCCTATCCGATCCGCGACGATATCCCGGTGATGCTGGAGCCCGAGGCGCGGCAACTCGGGGCGGACGAGACCGTGTGAGCAACGCGGGACCTCCCCCCTTCAAGATCCTGATCCCCGCACGCTACGGGGCGACCCGGCTGCCGGGCAAGCCATTGCGCGAACTGGCCGGGCGTGCGCTGGTGTTGCGCGTGCTCGACCGGGCACGCGAGAGCGGCGCGCAGGAGGTGGTCGTCGCCACGGACGACGAGCGTATTCGTGCCGCGGTGGAACTCGACGGCGCTCGCGCGTACCTGACCGGCACGCAACACGCCTGCGGCAGCGACCGGCTCGCCGAGGCGGTCACCCGTCTCGGATGGGGGGACGAGGAACTCGTCGTCAACCTGCAGGGTGATGAGCCGCTGATGCCCGCGGCACTCGTGCGCGCCGTCGCGGCGGATCTCGCCGCGCGACCCGAGGCGCGGGTGGCGACGCTCGCCGTCGCACTCGCCGGGCGCGGCGAACTCCTCGACCCCCATATCGTAAAGGTCGTGACCGACCGCGACGGCTACGCCCTGTACTTCAGCCGTGCACCGATCCCGTGGGCGCGCGATGCGAACGCCGGCGGCTGCAACACGCTGCCGGAAGGGGAGGGCGCCTACCTGCGCCACCTGGGTCTCTATGCCTACCGGGTCGGTTCCCTGAAATGGATGGCCGGCCTCGATCCCGCGCCGGCGGAGCGCCTGGAGTCCCTGGAACAGTTGCGCGTGCTCTGGCACGGCGGGCGCATCCACGTCGCCGTCGCCGCGCACGCACCGCCCGGCGGCGTCGACACCGAAGCCGACCTGCGGCGGGTCGCCGCCCGGTTCGCCGCCGGGCCCTGACGCATTGCTCGATCCGCGATCCGATTCCGGGTTCCCGCCGATCGACGAAAAACGGCCAATCTGCGGAAGACAACCAAACCGGAGCGGCAGCGCCTCGGTGCTCCGCCTGTAACCGCGCAGCGGTTCAGTCGTGATGGAGCGCGATTGCGGACGGACCGGCCACGGACCGCTCGAACGACTTATCATTTTGCGGGGTGGAGGCGACCGTGGACCTGTTCCGGCTCAAGCTGATCTTTCTGGCCGTCATTCTCGTCTCGGGATGGGGAGGCGGCGTGCTGCCGCTGGTCGGCGCCGCCCGCAAGACCGGCGGTCGCCTGCTGAGCTGGGGCAACGCCTTTGCCGCCGGCATCTTCTTCGGCATCGGCTTGATCCACATGCTGCCGGAGGCCGACGCCAAGTGGAAGGCGATGGGCTGGAACTATCCGATGGCGTTCGTTCTGGCCGGTGCCGCCTTTCTGCTCTTCTTTCTCTTCGAGCATGTCCTGCTCCCCGAGCCGGCGCATGCCGTGGTCCACCCCCACCATCATCACAACGATGACGCGTTCGCCCATTTCGACATGGACGAGGTGGCGACCAGCACCTATCCGTACGTTCTGGTGCTGACCCTGAGCATCCACTCGGTGGTCGCCGGCATCGCCCTCGGCGCCCAGCAGAACCTCACCAACATCAGTTTCATCTTCCTGGCGATCCTCGCCCACAAGGCGACCGCCGGGTTCGCCCTCGGAGTCAGCTTGGCGCGCAACGAGGTTCCGATTCGTCGCTCCTACGCCCTGGTCGGTCTCTTTGGTGCCATGACGCCGCTGGGGATCGTCCTCGGCATGGTCGTCAGCAGCCTGCTGGCGAGCCGGGGAGGGGGCCTGTTCGACGCCGCCTTCCTGGCCCTGGCGGCGGGGACGTTCATCTACATCTCCGCCCTCGACATCCTGCAGGACGAGTTCCTGCGCCCCGGCAGCCGCTGGGCCAAGTGGCTCTCCGCCGCCTTCGCCGTGGCGCTCATGGCGCTGTTGTCGATCTGGGTCTGAGGCCGCCCGGCACCGCCGACGGAAACGTCTGCAAGGATGGATCCGGACGCGCGGGGCATATCAGCCTCCGACCCGAAACATTTCGACCTTTCCGGCGGGCGTGGGTATTGACCCGCGAAGCTCCGAGTAATGATTCGTGCGCCGCATCCAGCGTTCGCGCAGGAGTTGCAGGATCCCGGTATCGTCCATGCCCGAGCGCGACGGGGCGCGGAGATCCAGTCCCCCTTCGGCGAACAGACAGGTGTAAAGTCGACCCTCGGCCGTCAACCGTACGCGTGTGCAGCTTCCGCAGAACGGTTGCGTGACCGAGGCGATGAAGCCGATTTCACCCGCGCCGTCACGGTAACGGTAACGCCGGGCGGTCTCGGAGGATCGATTCGGGGCGACGGGTTCAAGGGGCCAGAGGGCCTCGATGCGTCGGCGAACCTCTTCGGCGCTCACCAGTTCGGTTCGATCCCAGCCGTTGCCGGTGCCGACGTCCATGTATTCGATCAGGCGCAGGATGTGCCCGCTATGGCGAAAGCGTCGTGCCATCGGCACCACCTCCCGATCGTTCAGACCCCGCCGGACCACCATGTTGATCTTCACGGGGCCGAGTCCGGGGGCGGCGTCGTCGATGGCGGCGAGGATCTGCGCGGGATCGACGGTGGTATCGGCCATACGGCCGGCAATTTGCGGGTCGAGTGCATCCAGGCTCACCGTGATGCGGTGCAACCCCGCTTCGTGTAGGGTGCGCGCCGCCGTCGGGGTCAGCAACGAGCCGTTGGTGGTAAGCGCGATGTTTTCAATCTCCGGAATTGCGGCCAGTTGCGAGATCAGTACCGGCAATTCATGGCGCAGCAGCGGCTCGCCGCCGGTCAGGTGCAGCCGGCGAACGCCGAGCGCGGTGAACAGCTTCGTCAGCCGGGTGATTTCCTCGAAGCTCAGGATTTCTCCCCGGGGTAAAAAACGGAAGCCGGGGCCGAACATTTCCCGCGGCATGCAGTAGCGGCAGCGGAAGTTGCACCGATCCGTTACCGAGAGGCGCAACTCTTCGAGGGGCCGCCCAAGGGTATCTTCAATCGCCATACACTGCTGTCCCGTTGACTTTCACAGCAATGCCATCCACCTTGTCTTGCAAATACCGGAAAATTGTCCCGGCGGCCGGCTCGCAAAATGCCTTCTCAGCCATTTTGATGGGGATAATACCTTGAATCTGAAACGAACGGAGAATCGGAGATGACACGCGGGACATCGGCGCACGGCGTAGAGGACTTGGTTGCACTCTGCCATGCGCAGCGTGGTGTGGTGGCCCTGGTCGGTGCGGGCGGCAAGAAGACGGCCATGATTGCATTGGCCTCGCGCCACACCGGGCGAGTCGGCCTGGCCACCACGGTTCGCATGCCGTCCCCGGGGGATCCCGCCTGGCGGTTGCTTGCCGGGGATGAGGATTTTTTGCTGAATCGCCTGCAGGGGTTGCCTCCGGGGCCGCCGCTGACGCTGAGCCGGCTGTACAAGCCCGGAATCCTGGGAGGTCTGGACCCGAAGCGGATACCGGAACTGATGCGTGCGGGTGGCTTCGATGTGCTCCTGATCAAGGCGGACGGGGCGCGGCATCGGTTCATCAAGGCACCGGCGGAGTACGAGCCGGTCCTGCCCCCGACGGTGGACACCTTGGTGTATGTAGTGTCGGCGCATGCCTTCGGTGAGCCGTTCGGACCCGAAATCGTCCACCGGCCCGAACGCCTGAGTGCCGTGACGGGACTGGAGCCGGGAGAGACGATCACCCCCGAGGCGGTGGCGCGATTGTTGTCTTCGCCCGTCGGTGCCCGGCAACATCTGGGAAGCGCCCGCCTGGTGGTGATCCTGAACCGGGTCGACACGGCGGAGCGCGAGCGCCTGGCGCGTGAGACGGCCCGGCTGGCGCTCGAGCGGACCCCGGCGATCTCCCGCATCCTGCTCGCCTGCATGGGGGAGGCCGATCCCGTGGTGGATGTTCTGGAAGGGATCGGGTGAGCTTCGATGAGCCGGGCCGATTGCCTCGTTTGCCCGCCGCGTCGGGCGGGTGGGTTCGAGCGCGCGAGAGCCGGTCCGGGTCGAACCACCCGATTGTATCTGACCGTATCCGGGAGAAGGCGCCAAAACTTCTTTGCCAACGAACCTCATCCGGTCATCGTTCCCGCCTTCCCCGATATCGATCGGATGTTGGTCGATAGCGAAAGATCGTCGACGCCGGCCAGTCGCGCCGCCAACTCCGGCAGGCCGCGCCGCATCGGGGGTTCGCCGCCGGTGATGCGCACGCGGCGCACGCCGAGCCGCGCGAAGGCACCGACCACGCGTTCGACACCGTCGAAGCCGAGCCACTCCCCCGAATCCTGAAAGTCACAGAACCCGCGCGGCAGGCAGTAGGTGCAGCGCAGATCGCAACGGTCGGTAACCGACAGCCGCAGGTACTCGATGCTTCGGCCGTAAGAATCGATCAGGGCCACGACACCCCCTCTGTGAACCTTCCAACCCACTGAACTCGCACTTCGCCCGGCACCAACGGCTTAGCGGCGGATTTCCGCCGGCCACGCACCCGCAGCCACTTCATGCCCTTTGGCCCGGTCGGTTTCTTCCCTGCCACGATACACTCCCCCCCATCCATCCACGACCGGGCCTTCAGGCGGCTCCTCCCGGGGGACCGCCACCTCTACAAGCGGCGAGACTCAGAACTTCACCTGGGTCCAGAGGCCTACTTCGTTGGAGTCGATGCTGCCGTTGTCCTGCTTCTCGTGCTTGAAGGCCAGCGCCAGGACGACGTTCTTGTAGGCTTGGTACTGTGTGCCGACGTTAAAGTAGTAGTCCGTCAGGTCCGGCTGCAGGTCCTGGCTCGGCTTGGCGTAGTCGAAACGCGTGAACAGCGTGATGCGGCGCATCGGCGAGACCGAGCCCCACGCCGAGATTCCGTAGGCGTGGTCGCTGGAGGTGCTTTTCACTTGGCCCCAGTCGTAGGCCTTGAAGTACTCGACACCAACGCGGTAGCCGGGCTGCACGTAGGCGGCGACCAGGTCGAGGCGCTTGGCGGTGTGGTAAGTCGCGGTCCCGTTGTTGTCGCCGCGCTTGCCGACGTAGCCGCCCACGGCGAGGTTCAATCCGGGCATCGGCTCGACGCCGATCCGGCCCCCGACGTCCACGGTCTTGGTACGTGTCGGGTTGTGGTAACCGCCGCCGTTCACGGCGGAGAACGCGTAATTGAACATGCCGTCCTTGCCGATCAGGTGCGCGCCCCAGTCCGCGGAGTTGCCGAATTTCAGACGGTCGATCAGTGTGTTCTCCACGTAGCGGAAGCCGTAGAGACCCTCGTCGTACGGAATCCAGGGCATGTTCGCAGAGCCCAGGCGCACGGTGGCCAACGGTGAGAACTTCGCCTGGATGTAGGCGGTCTTGATGAAGAGCTGTGTGTTGTTCTCTTTCGATTCGTACTTGAAGTCTGTGGTCAGGTGCACGGACCAGATGTCGTTGTAGCGGTGTCCGAGACTGAAATAGAAGCGCTTGACGTCCGTGCCGATCCCGTTGCTTTTAGTATTGCCCGTCTGGTGCTTATAGGTCAGGTCGCCGTACATCTTTCCGCCGACCGTGGTCATGCCGTCCCGGCTGGTCCTGAGCGCGGGGTGTTCGCCCAGACGGGCCGGACTGCTCGGCTCGGCCGCTTGCGCCACACTACCCATGCCGGCCGCTAGCAGAATCGCAGCTACTGCGGAAAATCTCTTCATTACGTTTCTCCTATCAGATAGTGGTTGCTCAATTTCACCAAAGCGGTCGAAAAATCGGTCGTCCCCCCCCCGTCACACTAGCACCCACTATTTGGATTCCTGGATGCCCACACCACGCAATACCCGCGGGGAGAAATTTTTCCTGAAACGATCGTGCAAACCCCGGGATTCGATCGCGGATGATCGGGGTTGGGTCGGAAATGACGGCAATTCACGCACTCTTTACCGTTTACGGCATGGCCTACATAATGGACGACCGTCTTGGAAAGTTTTGCGGCTGAATTTCGTACCGATGCAAGAGCCGAACGCCCTCCCGTCCAGATTCCGAGCGATGCCGCCACGGCCGACCACAAGAATCTACGCCGACCCAAATCGGCCGATGAACCCTCCATAAATTCCTTTCCTTCAACAAAGCCATCCTGAACAAGGTCGGGACATTTTCCCGCCGGGGTACTAATCGGCGACCACTCCCGAGGTTTCCCCCTGCATGTCCTCGACATTCTTGATGGCTTGCGGCGGAAAATATTCGTTCACCCTGTCAAGAGCCTCATTGAGTGCGTCCGCCACGAGATGCAGATAGACACTGTTCGCACGGGACAGAAGCGATACGTACCGCCGCGGCCACTCGCTCAGAAACTCCTCCGCGAAGGTACTCCCCAACTCGAAAAGTTCCGAATTCTCATCGGTCGATCGAGCTACGGTGGAAAGGAAGGCCAGGAGATAACCCAGATGATCCAAAGGGCGATTCGGCCCCGTCAGCAGGACATCCGCATTGAGCCGCGAGACATCGAATCCGATGGTTTCATACCAGGAAACGAGCCCATCCCCCCCGTTGTAACGGGGGGGTGGAAAGTACCAGTAATCCCGGAGTTCCCGGGCACCCAACATCACGTGTCGATAGGGAGGAATATAGCGCCCGGACCGGGGTATGCAGAAGGTGTCGTAAAAATCCTGCCGCGCCTCGCCCGGATCCAGCCGCTCTCCCGACGCGGATTGCAATATGCTCGAAGTCCGCTCGTCGGGCGGCTGTAGCAACAAGGCGGCGGCCGCACGCAACTGCTCGGTAACACCCGGATCAGACACCCTGCGTCTCCTTCTCCAACCGTGCACGCGTGTCATAGAACACGATGCTGCCGCCGGTAAGATCCATGAGCGACATCTGCCACACATCGGGATCCCGCCGCATGATGGGGTTGAGGAGAATCCCCATGCGTCTTACCCGGTCACCCTCGATGCGTTTTCCTCCCACACTGTATTGCGTTGCGCCATAGCCCCAGTGTCCATACCCAACGCTGAAGGTAATGACGCCGGGTCGAATCCCCTGGATAACCCGTGCCCGGCCCCGGCGCCTGCCTTCGGGCGTCACCACCCACACGTAATCGCCGTCGAGGATGCCGAGGTGTTCGGCGTCTTCCGCGGAAACCTCGATACCGTTGTCGGGCATGATTTCGCGAATGGTGTAATTGGATACCAATCGAGAATGGCTCTGCAGGGCGCCCTTGAAGGTGATGATGGTGAGCGGCCATTTCTCCGGTGGATCCAGTTTGTCCAGAGGCGTACCCAAGGCCGTCGCAGGCGTAACCCACCGGGTGGTTCCCAGATAGAGTTCTCCGGTCATGCTGTTACGGGTTATGCCGACATCCTCGGCGTAGAAATGGAGTGTCTTGCCGAAGCGGTGGGTCAACTTACCGCCTTCCCGTGCCTTCGAGTGCGGCTCGAATCGTCCCCCCCGTGCGATAAAACCCAGAACCTTCGGCCATTGTTCGGGAGGAAGGGAGTCCTTGAAGCGATCGTGGAACGGTTTGAGATCCATGATCTCGATTTCTTCGGCGGTGACCTCCGGTACCTCGTCATCCGGATGGCCCGCGGCGAGGGCCACGTTGGCGCAGGCCTTGAGATACCAGTCCTCCTTACGGTTGAGCGGCCACCACTTCCCGTTTTTGTCCCGAATCGCTTTGTCGCCGAATCCGGGCATGTCCAGGCGTTTGGCCACATCGATGAGGAAGGCCTCCAGACACATGTGCCTCCCGTCCGGGGTCTTGTGGGTCAATTCCACGACGGGCCAACGCATGTACGTGCCCTTGGTCAGAACCGTGGGCAGCGTGCCATCCACGTTCCAGCGTTCGAGAAAACTGCCGTCGGGAACGATGTAGTCGGCATACATGCTGGTATCCCCGACCACGATGTCGGAGGCGATAATCAGCGGAACATTCCTGGGATCCTTCATCATCTTGATGATTTCCGGGTTTCCCTGGCCGGGCACGCTGTAGAAGGGCGTCGCCATATTCCACATCAGGATGTCGATGCCGTAGGGGTATTTCTGCAACCCGGACGGCAACACCTCGGTGTACATGGCAAAGCTGAAGGGCCACCAGGGACGCTTGGCGGGGTAGGGGTTCTTACCCGCCTTGACCAGGGCCTGATATTCGCTGGTGTCCTCGTAACGCACACCCTGGCGGGTAATCATGACCCCATAGGCGACACCTTTCGCCTCCGGGACATCGACATTGTCATACAATCCTTTCTTGTAGCTCCAACTGCCGCCGCCGGCGGTAAGCCCTCCGGTCCAGTTCATATTGCCGACCAGAAGATTGAGCAGCAGAACGGCCACCCCGTTGTAATAACCGTTGGGATGCTTGACCACGCCGCGATACATGGTGCTGACCGCTTGGCGCCCATAGCTGGTAAATTCTCGCGCCAGCTCGATCATGCGCTCCTTGCTCACTCCGCAAATAGAGGAGTACTCATCCAGGGAATGCATTTCGGCGGACTCGCGAATACGGGCAAAGGCCGTTTTGACCCGGATTCCGTTCACCTCCCCGGCATATTCCATCCGGGCGGTATCCGCGGCCCCGGCTCGCGCAGGACGCCCCGCAGGGTCGATGACCACGCGGTCCGCGGCGCTATCGCCCTTGAAGCCACCCAGCCCGGCCGCTTCGGAAGTCAGGAAACGACCGTACTTTGGATGTTTCTCATCGACTATGATCAGATGCGTGGCATCGGTGTGGGACAATTCGCCGGCCGCCTCGGCCGCCTTCCGGGTGGGGTGGGAAAGATAAGCCGCATCGTAACGGCGATTCTCGATGATCCAGCGGATCATGCCCAGCGCCAGGGCCCCGTCGGTGCTCGGCTTGATGGCCACCCAGGACGCCCGGTCTCCGATGACGCCTCCACGGCTGAGGTGTGGATCCACTACGACATATTTCAGCCCGTCCGGCTTGGCACGCGCATGTGCGGCGTATTTCCCATGGGTCTGCATCGGAAAATTGGCATCGCCGGGCTGGGTGCCCCAGTAGATGATGAACTTGGCATCGGTCACGTCCGGCTGGGTCATGTGCTTGCCGGGAAACACCTGGTCCGTCGCCACGTGATGGCTCAGCTCGCATACATTGACATGATCGTCCACGTTGACGCTGCCGAAGGCCTGGCCGAAGCGAACGACGAATTCCTTGCGCGCACCTACGGTGCGCCCACACTGCAGAACAAACCCGTTGGTTCGGTGTCCCAATTCCGGCGCGGCGGGATTCATCAGTTCGTTTCTCTTCGCATAGAGACCCCCAAAGCCCGTCACCTCGAACGATTCGCTTGCCGGATCGCCCGTATCGGCAAAGATCTTGCCGCCATCGACCACTTCACGGATCAGTTGCTCCCAACTGATCGGCTGCCACTTGCCGCTCCCCCGGGGACCCTTGCGCTTCAAGGGCGAGAGGACCCGATAGGGGTCGTAGGCACTCTCGATACCGGCGTTGCCCCGGGCGCAAACGGTGCCGGGGTGCGCGGCGGTCCGGATAAACGGAACGCTCATGCTGGTGTAGTCGATCAAGGTGTTCGGGTGGTACGGGTTGCCGATAATGCGCTGCACCCGCCCCGTCTTGCGGTCGATCTTGACTCGCAGACCACAATTGCTGTGGCACTGCTGATCGGTCGTATGGCGCAAGATCCATTGGGGATTGGGCTTGAGTTCCCCGGTGGTTACATCACGGAGCCATTCCGGGGTATCTGAATTGCCATAGATGGGATGCAGTGCCTTGCGTCCACGATTCCGATAGGATACGACATCGACGATCGTTCCCCCGAATCCTCCGAGGCCCACCCCAACGCCGCCTATCGCCAATGCGCCGAGAAAGCCGCGGCGGGTAATCGGCGCGAAAGGTTCCTTAGCCATTTGATGCCACCTCCTCATTCGTATGCGTTATCGGCGTCTTTTCCTCTTCCGGCTTTACCGAGCTGTAGGGGAGAGCCACCCATACAAAGGCCAACAGGCCGACGCAGAGCACCCAGTCGTAAATCAGATCGGCGAGCATGCCGCCTGGCATCACATACCAGTAATAACCGGCACCGCTCCTTGGAAGCGCCTGCCCGGCGATAAGTACCGCGAAGCGCAACGCAAATACACCCATCAAGGCGCTCGCCGCGCATACGCTAACCACCCAGGGATTCTTGCGCAGCCTGCGGGAGATCAGCAACACGGCCGACACTACGGCACCGCCCCAGAACCACCAGCCCCAGGACAGCCACCAATAGGGATGGTCCAGCGTCCAGAAGGCGCGGCGAAGCTCCACCGTGCCGTAATTCCAAGCGTATTGATGCCATAGCAACCACAAGACGGCGGCGGCCAGGGAACCCAACCACATCCAGCGGATGTGGTGCGCATCGGCCCGGGCGGATTCTCGGGTCGCCGAAAGATAGCTCGCCGCCGGCAGCATCAGCCACAGGAAAGCCGCACCTCCGGCGATGGCGCTGGCGAAAAACACCGCGGGGACAAAGGCACTGCTCCACAACTCCACGCCGTGCTCGGTCATCAGGAAAATCGGCGAATAGAGAATGGCGAACAACGCGACGATGACCCCGAAGACCGTGATACCGCGCCCGAACACCGGACAGCCCAACGGACTGAAACGCCTCACCCACAAGGTGAAGATGTCGCCGATCACCTGTTGCCACCGGGGGCGCCCCTCGAGGGTGGCGACGATCTGCGGCCTCAGGACCGACATGCCGAGCCACCAGGCCAGCACAATGAACAAGGGGAGGAAAATGACGCCCAGCTTGATGATGGCGGTACCCATGTTGCGCCAACCGAAGGTGGGATCGCCGAGACCGTAGATGTATATATTCCAGAAGTGCCCCGGCTGTTCCATTTCCACCACCGGGTTGAACAAACCGGCTATTCCGAGGGCCGAAACCATAGGCAGGGAGAAACGATGCGCGGGACGATCGGTGCCCGCACCGTGCAACTGTCTCCAGGCCCAGAACAGGAAAATCGCTCCCGCTATGCCGAACAACGCGGAGTAGTTCGCCAGCAGGGGCGTGAGACTGGGTAAATGTCCGACGTTAAGGTACTCGCCGATAAACTCGTGAGGAATGCTCATTCTCGCCCCCCCTCCGCCATCCGAATCAACCAATCACCGGCCGGCAGGCCCGCGTCCTCGCGACCCGTACTCCACAGGTCGGGTCTTCCCGGCAGATTGTTCTGCAGTTGATCCGTCAACGCGATATAAAACACCCGCGGCTCGTTTCCGGTCTCCGGCTTGAGCACCTGTACCGGCTCACCCCTGATCTGCCGGGTCACCGGATCATTCGGATCATTGATATCACCGAACTGGCGTGCGCCGCCGACACAGGTCTCTACGCACGCCGGCAACAGCCCCTGATCCGTGCGCTGAGCGCAGAAATCGCACTTGTCCGCCTTGTGCGTGACCGGATTCATGAACCGGGCGTCGTAGGGGCAGGCCTCCACGCAGGAACCGCAACCCACACAACGATCATCATCCACCACGACGATTCCATCCTGCCGCTGCCAAGTCGCCCCGGCGGGGCACACCGACAGACAGGAGGGACGCTCGCAGTGATTGCACAGACGAGGAAGGAAAGCGCGCTTGGTGAAGGGGTAACGCCCCACCTCCACGTCCGGCACCCAGGTACGGAACATGCCTTCAGGAATGTTGTTCTCAAACTTGCAGGCCGCCGTACAGGCCTGGCAGCCGATGCATTTGCGTAAATCGATGAGCATCACCCGGCGCTTGCCCTTGAATCCCCTGAAGGCAAGATCGCCGTCCTTGCGGGTATAGGCATAGACGGATTTCGAGTGATAGAACTCGTAGCCGGTGCCCGCCGGGGCGACATCGTCCGAAAAACGGCCCGGCTCGACTTCCCGGGTGTTCTTCGAAACGAGGGCGCCCGCCTTGGCCGTCCCGACCCCGGCGGCAACGCCACCGACCAGCCAGGAAAGCAACTTCCTGCGCGACAGACCCTCGGGAGGCCCTTCTCCGGGGGTCCACCTCGACTCGGAGCCGCTTGCAGGCTCCTTGGGTTTCCCACGATCCCGCTCGCTCTTCATCACCAATGCTCCCATCCACCATATAGTTTGATGTAGAGTAATAGCCGCCAAGGCCGAATCCCGCCTTGATTGGGATCACGAAATATGCAGATATCCGCTTTTGTGAATATTCGAAGCGGGAGGAAACCACTTGCAGTGTGGAGTGGACCCCATCGGCGGGACAGTTGGAGGCGCTTACTTGGACTTCGTTGGGCGATCATCTTTGCGTGTAGCGGCCGAGTGGAACCGCACATGAATGGCGGATAGTGCGGTGACGGGAAGATGGACGCGGAAGAATGGGCGGTGCCCCCTCCCGATCGCCAACCACTGACCACGTTCAGGGTACTTGTGCCCGTGAGTGCCGGGCCGGTGGAGCATCGGGGTCCAGGAGAACCCTGAACCGGGCGGTGGTTTAATTATTCAAATAATTGTTGTAGCATTGAAATATGAGCGGTGTAAGTATGAACAAGGCCGTCGGCGTCTCGCTTTTGGAATGCCTCGCCTCGGGCGTACGGCTCGATGTCTTTCGGCTGCTCGTCAGAATAGGGCCGGAAGGCATGGTGGCCGGCGAGATTGCGGAGGCGCTCGGTCTCCCGCCGTCGAATTTGTCGTTCCACTTCAAGGCGCTCACCCAGGCGGGGCTTCTCCGTGTAGCGCAGGAGGGTCGCTACCAGCGCTATCGGGCCAATATTCCGCTGATGCTGGAACTCGTCGCCTACCTCACCGACGAATGCTGCGCGGGGCAGCCGGAGGCCTGCGCGGCGTTGCGCGCCGCCTCGCCCTGCGACGAGGCCGTGCTGCCGCCCCTGACCACTTCCCGACGGAGTGCCCGCTCATGAACGTGCTCTTTCTCTGCACCGGAAATTCCTGCCGCTCGATCCTCGCCGAGGCCGTGTTCAATCATCTCGCTCCCGCGGGCCGGCGTGCGCTGAGCGCCGGGAGTCACCCGACAGGTAAAGTCCACCCGCGCACGCTCGCCCTGCTTGCGCACGAAGGCATTCCGATCGAGGGCCTTCACAGCAAGTCTTGGGACGACCTGCCGGTGACGCCCGACGTCGTGATCACGGTGTGCGCGAACGCCGCCGGCGAGACCTGCCCGGCGTATTTCGGCCCGGCGGTGCGCGCTCATTGGGACGTGGCCGATCCGGCTTGCGTTACGGGTACGGAGGCCGAGATCGAGGCGGCCTTCGAGCGTGCCTACCGGATACTTCGGCGGCGGGTCGAGGCCTTCCTTGCACTGCCGCTCGATGAGTCCGGGCGGGATCGCCGGCGGCTGCAGGCCGGGCTTGCGCACATCGGCGAGCTTTTTTGTGAGTAATATTCAAAGTCTTGATGGAGGATTGAAATGAAAACGATCCAGATCTTCGACCCCCCTCTTTGCTGCAGCACCGGCGTGTGCGGATCCGAGGTGGATCAGTCGCTGGTGGACTTCGCCGCCACGGTGGATTGGGCAAAGCGGCGGGGTGCGCGCATCGAGCGATTCAACCTTGCCCAGCAACCGCTGGCATTCGCCGAAAACGACACCGTGAGGGTTTTTCTGAAAGAGCATGGCGATGACGGTCTGCCGTTGGTGCTGATCGAGAGCGAGATCGTGCTTGCCGGGCGTTATCCGAGCCGCGCGGAACTTGCCGGGATCGCAGGGCTCGAGGCGCCGGCGCCGGCCGCGGTGCTGTCGCCCGAGGTGAGCGAGCTGGTGGCCCTGGGCGCCGCGATCGCGGCCGGCTGTGAACCCTGCTTCAAGCATCACTATAACGAGGCCCGCAAGCTCGGCGTGGCCCGGACGGCTATGCGCGAGGCGGCGCGCATCGGCGAAGCGGTCTGCCGGACCGGCACGAGTCACCTGGTCGAGCTTGCCGAACGACTGACGGGCGACGACTCCGAACGGGCGGCCGCCGACCGCGGGTGCGACAACGGCCGGACCACTCAGGCCGGCGCGAAGTGCTGCGGCTGATGGGGGGGGAGGACCGCGTGAAATTCCTGGAAGACCCGCCGCGATTTCTCTTCTTTACCGGAAAGGGCGGTGTCGGCAAGACCTCGCTCGCCTGCGCTGCGGCGATCGCGCTCGCCGATCGCGGCCGGCGGGTGCTCCTGGTGAGTACCGACCCGGCCTCCAACGTCGGCCAGGTGCTCGGCGTCGAGATCGGCAACCGGGTCATCGCCATCGAAGCGGTTGCGGGTCTCGCCGCGTTCGAGATCGACCCGGAGGCCGCGGCCCGCGCCTACCGCGAGCGCATCGTGGGTCCGGTGCGCGGTGTGTTACCGGACACGACCGTCAAAAGCATAGAAGAGCAGCTATCCGGAGCCTGCACCACCGAGATCGCGGCCTTCGACGAGTTCACCCACTTGCTCGCCGACGGCGCGGCGGCGCGCAACTTCGACCACGTGGTCTTCGATACCGCGCCGACCGGTCATACCATCCGCCTCCTGCAGTTGCCGGGCGCCTGGAGCACGTTCCTCGAGACGGGCAACGGCGATGCGTCATGTCTCGGGCCGCTCGCGGGGCTCGACAAACAGCGCGAACGTTACCGGGCGGCGGTGGCCACGCTCGCCGATCCCGATCGCACCCGCCTCGTGCTGGTGGCCCGAGCGCGGAACGCGGCGTTGCGCGAGGTCGCCCGAACCCACGAAGAGTTGGCCGCGCTGGGCCTCACCCGACAGAACCTGGTGATCAACGGTGTGCTGCCCGCCTCGGAAGCGGAAGCCCACCCGCTCGCCGCGGCGATCCGCACGCGCGAGGAGGCCGCGTTGGCGGCCCTGCCCGAAGCGCTTGCGGCGTTGCCGGGCGACGAACTCCCGCTCAAGCCCTTCAACCTCGTCGGCATCGAGCGGCTGCGCGCGTTCTTCGCCGACGAGACGAGCCCCGTCTCCGCGGAGGCGGCGATGCCGTATGCGCTCGATGCCCCGGACCTCGCGAGTCTGGTCGATCGCATCGCGGCCGACGGTCGTGGGCTGGTGATGCTGATGGGCAAGGGCGGCGTCGGCAAGACCTCGCTCGCCGCGGCGATCGCGGTGGCGCTCGCCGAGCGCGGGTTCGCGGTGCATCTCAGCACTTCCGATCCGGCGGCGCATCTCACCGAGACGCTGGACGGGTCGTCCGCGCACCTCAGTGTCAGCCGCATCGACCCCGCGGTCGAGACCGCGCGCTACCGCGAGCACGTCCTGGCGACCAAGGGCGCGCATCTCGACGCCGAGGGTCGGGCGCTGCTCGAGGAGGATCTGCGCTCGCCCTGCACCGATGAGACCGCCGTATTCCAGGCCTTCTCACGGATCATTCGAGAGGCGGACAAGCGCTTCGTGATCATGGATACCGCGCCCACCGGCCACACGCTGCTCCTGCTGGATGCCACCGGCGCCTACCACCGCGAGGTGGTCCGGCAGATGGGCGACAAGGGCACGCACTTCACGACGCCGATGATGCAACTCCAGGACGCCAAGCGTACCAAGGTGCTCGTCGTCACCCTGGCGGAGACCACGCCGGTGCTGGAGGCGGCGCGGCTGCAGGCGGATCTGCACCGCGCGGGCATCGAGCCGTGGGCGTGGATCGTCAACCAGAGCCTGGCCGCCGCCGCGCCCCGCTCGGCGCTGCTGCGCCACCGCGCCCGGGCGGAACTCGGCGAGATCGAGGCCGTCGCGCGGGAGCACGCCGTGCGCTATGCGGTGGTGCCGCTCCTCGCCGAAGAGCCGGTGGGGGTTGTACGACTCCGCGCGCTCGTGGAAGGCGCCGGGTAAAACGATTCAAAACACCCGGTGAATCTTCCCGAAACCATTGTGCGGCTATTCTGATAATATCGGGTCCGAAACGGTCGTTCCGGTCGTGGGTTTCACTCGAGAAAGCCGCAACAATCACATGAATGATAGAAAGAAAATAAGGGTTTTATTTTGCTGCATGGGGAACATCTGTCGTTCGCCGACCGCCGAGGGGGTGTTTCGGGCCTTGGTCGAACGCGAAGGCCTGACGGAGTTTTTCGAGATCGACTCGGCGGGGACGCATGCCTATCACGTCGGCAACCCGCCGGATGAGCGGGCGCAACGGGCGGCGCTGCGGTGCGGGGTGGATCTCGGACGGCTTCGGGCGCGGCGGGTGCGCGGCGGGGATTTCGAGAGCTTCGATTACATTCTCGCGATGGACCGGGAGAATCTGGAGGAGTTGGAGACGATCTGCCCGCCCGAGTATCGCGAGCGGTTGCAGTTGTTTCTTTCCTTCGCCCCGGATCTCGGGATCGATGAGGTGCCGGATCCGTACTATGGCGGAACCGGCGGTTTCGATCGAGTGCTGAGTATGGTCGAGGAGGGCGGCACAGCGCTGCTGGAGGCGTTGCGCCGTCGTCATGGGGTGTCCGAAGGCACGCCCGCGGCGCCGGACGGGGTTCATCCCGAGCCGTGAATACGCCGCCGTAAGGGGCGGGCAAGCCCACCCCTTGCGGCGGTGGGTCAGGTCTTTTCGTCGGGCGCGGTCACGCGCGGGGAAGGAGGCACCTCCGGGGCGGCGGTTTCGCGCCGGGGCGGGGTGTTCTCCGTTCGGGTGCCGGCGTCGGTCGGATGCTCCGGGGCCGGGCCGGGCGACGGCGGGGCGGCGGACGGCACGGGGGGGCGCGGGGTGTCCTGCGCGGCGGGCATGACCGGTTCCGGGGCCTGTGGCGGCGAGGCCGGTGCCGGCGGATTTCCACTCCCGGTCGGGGCCGTGCTTTCGGTGTGCTCGTCGGGCGCCGTGGCCCGTGGCGGTGCCGGGGGGCTTGCGGCATCGTGCCCGGGCTGCTCGGCCGGTGTGGCGCCGAGGGCGGGGTCGCGCCGGCGGCGGCGACCACCGCGGCGGCTGCGCCGCCCCGAACGCCCGGTGGATGGCGTGCCCTCCCCGGTACCGGTATCGCGCCCCTCCCGAGGGGGGCGGGCCGAAGGAGAGGTGGAGACCGGTGCGGACGGGGCACCCGCCGCGTCGGGTGCCGGGACGTTGGCACCGTTCCCGGGCACGGACGAAGCCGATCGGTTCGCATCCTGCGGCGCACGTCCCCCCTCTGCTGGCTGCGGCGCACGTCCCCCCTCTGCTGGCTGCGGCGCACGTCCCCCCTCTGCTGGCTGCGGCGCACGTCCCCCCTCTGCTGGCTGCGGCGCACGTCCCCCCTCTGCTGGCTGCGACGCACGCCCCCCCTCTGCGGGGCGATCGGCAACCCGGCCGCCACCCTGTGTTCCGGATCGCCGGGGCCGGCGGCGCGGGCCCCGGGATTCCGGAGTCCGCGCGGCCCGGCTCGCCCCGCTCCCTGTGCCTCCCCTGGCGCCGGAAGTGGGGCGTCGGGCACCGCTTGCCGGTGCCCGGGTTGCGCCTTCGTCGGGCCGTGACGCGGTGTCCGGTGTGTTGTCCCGGTCGCCGTCGTGCGGGAACAGGGTGGACCACAATCGTTGCAGGAAGCCGCCGTCACGCTGCGCCGGTACCGCCGCGGCGGGCGTCGGTGCGCGCGGGGCCACGTTGTGCACCGCCGGCGCCTCGGCCGGCTCACGGACCGTGGACGACGCCGGCTTGGCGGCGGTCGATTCCGGGGGCCGCACCATCTGGTAGCTGAAATGTGCGGCCGGTTCTGCGGCGAGTTCGTCGGTGCGCACGCGCCGCACCTCGAAGCGCGGCGTCTCGAGCGAGGGATCCGGTACCACCAGTATGGAGATCCGGTGGCGCTGTTCGATCTCGCCCAGGGCGTCACGCTTCTCGTTGAGCAGGTAGGTACCGACATTGACCGGTACCGTGACGACGACCCGGCCGGTATGCTCCTTCATGGCCTGTTCTTCGAGCAGCCGCAGGATCGACAGCGCAAGGGACTCCACGCCGCGGATGCTGCCCTGGCCGTTGCAGCGCGGGCACACCTCGAGTGCGATCTCGCCGAGCGAGGGGCGCAGGCGTTGGCGTGACATCTCCAGCAGGCCGAAACGGGAGATGCGTCCGACCTGGACGCGCGCGCGGTCGGCCTTGAGGGACTCGCGCAGGCGATTTTCGACTTCGCGCTGGTTGCGCACCGGGCTCATGTCGATGAAGTCGATGACGATGAGTCCGCCCAGGTCGCGTAGCCGAAGCTGGCGTGCGATCTCCTCGGACGCCTCCAGATTGGTTTGCAGCGCCGTCTCCTCGATGTCGCTGCCCTTGGTGGCGCGCGCGGAGTTGATGTCGATGGAGACCAGTGCCTCGGTGCGATCGATCACCACGGCGCCGCCCGAGGGCAACTGGACCACGCGCTGGAAGGCGGACTCGATCTGGGACTCGATCTGGAAACGCGTGAACAGCGGAACCCCGTCCTGGTAGTGCTTGAGCTTGCCCAGGTTCTGGGGCATGACTTGTTCCACGAAGTCGCGCGCCTGCTGGTAGGCCTCCGGCTGGTCGATCAGAATCTCGCCGATGTCCCCGGAGAGATAGTCCCGCAGAGCCCGGATCATCAGGTTGCTTTCCTGGAACACCAGGAACGGAGCGGGGCGCTCCGTGGCGGCCTTGCTGATGACTTCCCAGAGGTGCAACAGGTAGTCGAGGTCCCACTGCAACTCTTCGGCGGCGCGGCCCACGCCGGCGGTGCGCACGATCAGGCCCATGTCCTCGGGGATGTCGAGGGCACTGACCGCATCGCGGAGCAACTGACGGTCCTCGCCCTCGATGCGCCGCGAGACGCCGCCGGCGCGGGGATTGTTGGGCATCAGGACGAGATAGCGGCCCGCGAGGCTGATAAAGGTGGTGAGGGCCGCGCCCTTGTTACCGCGCTCCTCTTTGTCCACCTGGACGAGGAGTTCCTGGCCCTCGTGGATGGCGTCCTTGATCTGGATGCGACCCCCGCCCTCGCCCGCCGCGGGGTCGAAATTGCTGCGCGCAATCTCCTTGAAGGGCAGGAACCCGTGGCGCCCGGAGCCGTAGTCGATGAACGCGGCCTCCAGGCTGGGTTCGACTCGCGTAACCTTACCCTTGTAGATATTGGATTTTTTCTGCTCCCGCGAGACCGCTTCGATATCGAGGTCGTAGAGACGTTGGCCGTCCACCATGGCCACGCGCAACTCTTCCGGCTGAGTCGCGTTCATCAGCATTCGCTTCATAGTTTTGATCTCTCCGGCGCTCGGTGCGCGCCCGGTGACGGGCCCGCGATCCGCACAGCGGCCCGCCCGGCCCCGACCCGGCCGCGCGCAGACCGCCGCTTGCGGGCGGTCGCGCGGAAGGGCGGGGGGAGCGAGGCGCCACTGCGCCGGCCCGCCATGCGGGCCGGAGAGCGCTCTCCAATGGAACCAATCCGGTCGTCAGAAACCAGAGCCACATCACGACGCATGTCCCCGGGTCCACGCAGGCAGCCGCGGGCCGGTCAGAGTCGTGCGCCAGTCTGGTCATTACTTGCAAATCCTCGATCCCGCGCCGTTCCGGGTTTCCGGTCGCCGCATGGAAATCCGCATCCGTCCCCGCCGGCGGGAGGGCCGGATCGGGACCGTTTTCCGGTCGTTGGGCCGGGTGCGGGAGAAAACCGAAGCCTTGCCGCGGTACGGATCTCGTGCCCGCACCGCGTTGAGGCTATTTGAGGACGCGCCGCGCCCAATTGGACTATATCAGCGTTACCGGGTCCCATCAATTGAGGCGGCGAAACTGATATGATCCCCGGTCGATGAGTGTCGACTCGAACAGCGCCCCCAGGGCCGCCCCCAGTGCTGCCCGCGTGGTCGTCGTGGAGGCCGCCGACGCCGGCCAACGCATCGACAACTTTCTGGTCCGGCACATGAAGGGCGTGCCCCGCAGCCACCTCTACCGCGTGCTGCGCACCGGCCAGGTGCGCGTCAACCGCGGGCGGATCCGTGCCCACTATCGCCTGCAGGCCGGCGACGAGGTGCGCATACCGCCGTTCGCGGGTACGCCCGCGCGCCCCGGACCAGCGCCGGAGGGGTTCGCCTGGGTGCGCGAGCGGATCCTGTACCGCGACCCGGATCTGCTGGTGCTGGACAAGCCCGCCGGGGTGGCGGTGCACGCCGGCTCGGGGATCGCCTACGGCGTCATCGAGGGGCTGCGCGCCTTCTACCCCGACGAGCGCACGCTGGAGCTGGCGCACCGCCTCGATCGCGGCACCTCCGGCTGCCTGATGGTGACGCGCTCGCGTGCCGCACTGCGCACCGTACACCGCGCACTGCGCGAGGGGCGGGTGGAGAAACGTTATCTGGCACTGGTGGCGGGACGCTGGGAGGGCGGGGCGCGCGAGATCCGCGCCCCCCTGCAACGCAACGTACTGCGCGGCGGCGAGCGCATGGTCGAGGTCGACGATACGGGAAAGGCGGCGCGCAGCCGCTTCCACCCCGTGACCCGTTATCGCCGGGCGACCCTCATGGAGGTCACCCTCTCGACCGGGCGTACCCACCAGATCCGGGTCCACGCCGCGCACGCCGGCCATCCGGTGGCGGGCGACTCCAAATACGGAGACACGGCGTTCAATCGCCGGATGCGCACTGCGGGCCTGCGCCGCTTGTTTCTGCATGCGCAGTTCGTGGCGCTGGACCCGGGGGACGGCGCGCGCGCCTGGAGTGCCAGCGCGCCCCTGCCACCGGAACTGCGCGCCGTACTGGAGGCCCTGGAGGAGGCATGAGGAACGGGTATCGCCTGCTGGTGTTCGACTGGGACGGCACGCTGATGGATTCGGCCGCGCACATCGTCGCCGGCCTGCGCGCCGCGCTCGCCGATCTGGGCGCGGCACCGATTCCCGAGGCACGTCTGCGCAACGTCATCGGGCTGGGCCTGCGGGAGGCGCTCGACACCCTGTTCCCCGAGCGGGACGAGGCGTTCAAGCACCGCTACGCCGGGCGCTACCGGACGAGGTTCCTGGGTGCGCCGTCACCGCCGAGCCTGTTCCCGGGGGCGGCCCCGGTGCTCGAGCGCCTGGCCGGGGACGGCTACCTGCTCGCGGTGGCCACCGGCAAGAGTCGTCAGGGACTCACGCGCGAGTTGCACGCCACCGGCCTGGACCGGCGTTTCCACGCCAGTCGCTGCGCCGACGAGACGTGCTCCAAGCCCGATCCCCGGATGCTCACCGAGATCCTCGAGGAACTGGCCGTGGAACCGCAGCACGCACTGGTCATCGGTGATACGGAGTACGATCTGGAGATGGCGCACCGCGCAGGCGCCCGATCGGTCGCTGCGCTCTACGGCGTGCACGAGCGGGGACGCCTGCTGCGCCACCGGCCCGAGGCGTGCCTGGAGGCCATCGACGCGCTTCCGGACTGGCTCGCCGGGCACGACGGCGCCTGACCCGTTCTCCACACGCGAGGGGGATCACCCATGCCCGATCAGGAAATCCCGCCCGGCGGCGACGCCGCGCCGCCGCCCGCGCCGCTTGCGGCCGGCGCTACGGAACAGACGCTGTTGCACCGACTCGTCTCCGACTCGCTGGTCGAACGGCGCCGCGCACGGCGCTGGGGGATCTTCTTCAAGTTGCTGCTGTTCGTGTATCTGTTCGTGCTCCTCGCCGTATTCGTCGTGCCGGGGCACTGGCCGTTTGGGGGGCTGCCGGTGGGGCGTCACACGGCGCTCGTCGATCTCAAGGGGATCATCGCGCCGGGTACCGCCGCGAGCGCGGACAACGTGATTCGCGGGCTGCGCGCGGCGTTCGACGCCCCCGACACGGCCGGGGTGATCCTGCGTATCAACAGCCCCGGCGGCAGCCCGGTGCAGGCGGGCGAGATCAACACGGCCATCAAGCGCCTGCGCAAGGCGCACCCGGACATCCCGCTGTACGCGGTCATCACCGACCTGTGTGCCTCGGGCGGCTACTACGTCGCGGTCGCGGCCGATCAGATCTACGCCAATCAGGCCAGCCTGGTCGGCTCGATCGGCGTGCTCATGGACGGGTTCGGGTTCGTGGGCACCCTCAAGAAGCTCGGCATCGAGCGCCGGCTCATCACCGCCGGCGCGCGCAAGGGTTTCATGGACCCGTTCTCGCCGGAGAAACCCGCGGACGTGGCGCACGTGCACGAGATGCTCGCCGACATCCACCGCCAGTTCATCAAGGCGGTTCGACAGGGACGCGGGAGCCGGCTCAAGCCGAACCCGGAGCTGTTCAGCGGTCTGGTGTGGACCGGCGACGAGAGCCTGAAGCTGGGTCTGATCGACGGCATCGGCGATACACATTACGTGGCGAGCAAGCTGATCGGCGCCCCGCGCATCGTGGACTACACCCGGCGCCGGAGCCTGTTCGAGCGCCTCACCGACCGGGTCGGCACGACGATGGCGAACACCGTCCTCACGTGGCTGTCGACCCCGCAACTGCGCTGAGCCCACGCCGTCCTTACGCGCGAATTGCACCGCCCTTCGGGGAATTTCGCCGCGACGGCGGGTCGGGTCATCCGAGGGCGGATGTTACGATGCGAGAACTGACCCCATCCTCCGGTCGCGGGGCTCGCCCCGCCGGTTATGGGAACCCCCGTTGCCGGAAGAGACCTGGAGGGCGGGGTTCACCCGCCGGTGCGCGAATCTGCGACGTCGGCCGGGCGAGCCCGGCCCTACAGGATGCGCACGCCCTCGTGTTCGAGCATGCGTGTCAGACGGATGAGCGGCAGGCCCATGAGCGCGGTGGGATCGTCGCCGATGAGGCGCTCGAACAGCGCGATGCCCAGGCCCTCGGAGCGGAAGCTCCCGGCGCAGTTGAAGGGCCGCTCGCGCTCGACGTAGCGCTCGATCTGATCGCGGGTCAGGCGCCGGAATATCACCTCGAAGGGAACCACGTCGGCCTGCATGCGTCCGCTCGCCGTGTTGAGCAGGGTCAGGCCGATGACGAAGCGCACGCTGCGCCCGGCCGCGTGCAGGAGTTGGAGGCGGGCGTTCCCGCCGTCGCCGGGTTTCCCGAGGATGCGGCCTTCGAGCACGGCGACCTGATCGGAGCCGATGATGAGCGCCTCCGGGAACGCTTCGGCCGCGGCGCGGGCCTTCGCCTGCGCCAGGCGCTCGACGAGGGCCTCCGGCGCTTCGTCGGGGTGCGGCGTCTCGTCCACCTCGGGCGCGTAGGTCTCGAAATCCAGGTCCAGGCGTTTCAGCAGTTCGCGCCGATAGGGCGAGGTGGAGGCGAGGACCAGCCGGGCCGGCGGGGCGGGGGGGCGGGCGCTCACGGTCGGATCTCGATCAGCGTTTCGTCGGGATTGACCTTGTCGCCCTTGGCGACGTAGACCGCCGCGACGGTCCCGGCGATGGGGGCCTGCACCTCGGTCTCCATCTTCATCGCTTCGCTCACCAGCAGCGGGTCGCCGGCCTGCACCGTGTCGCCGGGTTGGACCCGGACCTCCACGATCGTGCCGGGCATCGCCGCGGTCACGTGGCCCGGGCCGCTGGGCCGCGGTCGGCGGCTGCCCTGCACGGTGGTACGGCGACCCGGCGCGGCGGAATCCGCGGCCTCTTCCGGGCCATCCAGCGCCTCGACCAGAATCTCCTCGGGCATGCCGTCGACGTACACGTAGAACGGGCGTTGATGCCGTGTGTGGTGGCCGCTGCCGGTGACCTTGATGTGGTAGGTCTCGCCGTGCAGGGTGACGTTGAACTCGGTGGGCACCGCCGCCGGTTCGGCGGTCTCCGTCCCCGGGATCTGCAGCGGCTCGGGCATCAGCGTGCCCGCGGCGCGCTGCTCGAGGAATTCGCGCCCCAACTCGGGGAACATGGCGAGGGTCATCACGTCCTCGTCGCTGGCGGCGAGGATCCCGGCGGCCTCGCGCAGGGCATCCATTTCCGGGGGCAGGGCGTCGGCGGGGCGCGCCTCCATGACCTCGGCATTGCCGATCGCCAATTGTCGCACCCACTCATTGATCGGGCCGGGTGCCTTCCCGTAGCGGCCCTGCAGGTACAATTTCACCTCGTTGGTGATGGTCTTGTACCGGGCCCTGGTGAGCACGTTGAGCAGGGCCTGGGTCCCGACGATCTGCGAGGTCGGCGTCACCAGCGGCGGATAGCCGAGGTCTTCGCGCACGCGCGGGATCTCGGCGAGCACTTCGTCGAGGCGGCCCAGGGCGTCCTGCTCGCGCAACTGTTGGTAGAGGTTGCTGATCATGCCGCCGGGGACTTGGTTGGTCTGCACGCGGGTATCGGGAACCGCATACTCGCCCTCGAAGCGACGGTACTTGCGCCGCACCTCCAGGAAGTAGGCGCTGATCGACTGCAGCAACGCGAGATCCAGGCCGGTGTCGTACTCGGTCCCCTGCAGGGCCGCTACGAGGCTCTCGGTGGCGGGGTGGCTCGGGCCGTCGGCGAAGGCCGAGATGGCCGTGTCGATGTGGCTGCACCCGTTGTCGATCGCTTTCAGGTGCGACATATAGGCGAGCCCCGCGCTGTTGTGGCTGTGCAGGTGCAGGGGTACGCGTACCGCCGCGTGCAGCGCCCGGAACAACTCGCCCGCCACCATGGGCGTGAGCAGGCCGGCCATATCCTTGACCACGATGCTGTCGCAGCCCATCGTCTCCAGGGCGCGCGCCATCTCCACGAAGCGCGGGACATCGTGCACCGGGCTGGTCGTGTAGCAGATCGTCCCCTGTGCGTGCTTGCCGAGCGCCTTGACCGCTTCCACCGGGACTTCCAGATTGCGCAGGTCGTTGAGCGCGTCGAAGATGCGGAATACGTCGACCCCGTTGGCGGCGGCGCGTTCCACGAAGGCGCGGACCACGTCGTCCGGGTAGTGGCGATAGCCGAGCAGGTTCTGGCCGCGGAGCAGCATCTGCAGGCGCGTCCCGGGCAACGCCTCGCGCAGACGCCGCAGCCGCTCCCAGGGATCCTCCTTGAGGTAGCGCAGGCAGGCATCGAAGGTCGCGCCGCCCCATACCTCGAGCGACCAGTAGCCGACGCGGTCGAGCCGCGCGCAGGCCGGCAGCATGTCTTCGGTACGCATGCGCGTGGCGATCAGCGATTGGTGCGCGTCGCGCAGGATGACGTCGGTGATTCGGACCGTGGGCATATCGGTTCGCGCCTTGAACGGTGAAACCCGGGTGTTTCTCAGAGCCCGGCCTGTGCCGCGAGCGCGGCGGCGATGGCCGCCGCAACCTCGCGGCGCGGGCGGTTCTCCGCGTAATCCGCCAGTTCCGGATGGCGTTCCACGAAGCCGGTATCGAAACGACCGGACCGGAACTCCGGATCGTCCAGTATCCGCAGATGATAGGGGATGGTGGTGCGCACTCCGAACACGCCGATATCGCGTAGCGCCCGCCGTGCGCGTCGCAACACCCCGTCCCAGTCACGCGCCCACACAGTGAGTTTGACACACATCGAGTCGTAATAGGGCGGGATATCGTACCCGGTATAGATGGCGCCGTCGGTGCGCACGCCGGGCCCGCCCGGTGCGAAGTAGCGGGTAATGCGCCCGAAGCTCGGGAGGAAGTCGTTCTTCGGGTCCTCGGCGTTGATCCGGAATTCCATGGCGACGCCGTCGGCCCGCACCTCGTCCTGGGTGAAGTCGAGGGGTTCACCGTCGGCGATGCGGATCTGTTCCTGTACGATGTCGATCCCGGTGATCTCCTCGGTGACCGTGTGCTCGACCTGCAGGCGCGTGTTCATCTCCATGAAATAGAATCGGCCCTCGCCGTCGAGCAGGAACTCGACGGTGCCGGCGTTTTCGTAGTCCGCGGCGCGGGCGGCGCGCAGGGCCGTCTCGCCCAGCGCCCGGCGCTGCGCGTCGTCGAGCTGCGGGGACGGCGCCATTTCGATGAGCTTCTGGTGACGGCGCTGGATCGAACAGTCCCGCTCGAGCAGATGCACCACGTTGCCGTGGCGGTCGGCGAGCACCTGAACCTCGATGTGGCGCGGGTCGATGATGGACTTCTCGAGGAAGATCTCGGCGCGACCGAAGGCCTTGCCCGCCTCCGAGAGCACGCGCTCGTAGTGACGGTGCAACTCCCCGGGCGAGTCGCAGCGCCGAATGCCGCGCCCGCCGCCGCCGGAGGTGGCCTTGAGCATGACCGGGTAGCCGATCTCATCGGCGATCGCGAGCGCCTCCTCGATACTCGTCACGTTGCCTTCGCTGCCCGGGGTCACGAGGATCCCGGCTGCCCGCATGGTGCGCCGCGCCTCGGTCTTGTCGCCCATGCGCCGGATGACCTCGGCCGGCGGGCCGACGAAGCGCACGCCTCGGCGTTGGCAGATCTCGGCGAGCAGCGGGTTTTCCGACAAAAAGCCGTAGCCGGGATGGATGGCGTCGCATCCGGTCGCGCGCGCCAGATTGACGAGTCGGTGGACGTTGAGATACCCGGCCACCGACTCGGGGCCGATCGAATAGGCCTCGTCGGCCTTTTTCACGTGCAGGGCGTGGCGGTCGGCGTCCGTATACACGGCCACCGAGGGGATGCCCAGTTCGGCGCAGGCGCGGGCGATACGCACCGCGACTTCCCCGCGGTTGGCGATAAGGAGCTTTCGGATCATGGGGATTGCGCCTGCGACACCGGTCGCGCACGGTCGGCCGGGGGGTTCGATTGCGGTCCGCGGCGGCGCCCGAGCGCCGTGCGCGATCCGGTCCGCCCGAGTTTCTACGCAAGCCGGGGCGCCTGTCAAGCGTAAGGTTTTGCGAAACAGTGGTCTAGCCGCCCGTTTCTAAAGGGTTTTTGCTTTGACAGGGAGGCGCGTAGGGGCTATATTGTCGCGCTTGATGCCAAGGCGCCTTCCGGAACATCTCGATCCCCTGCGCCGCGTGGAGCAGGGAGCGGTCTTGCGCGGCTGGGTCGCCCTGCGCCGGATGGAGCGGTTGGCGCGCTCGTTATGCGACGTGCAAGGGCGGGTCGACGTCGAGCTGCACTTCGATCGTGACGCGCAGCGGATTCCGTTCGTGCGAGGCCGGGTGCAGGCACGACTGACGATGATCTGCCAGCGCTGTTTGGAGCCGATGGAGATGCGCATCGAGCGGGACCTGCTCCTGGCGCTGGTACATAGCGAAGCGGAGGCCGGGCGGCTGCCCGCGAAGTACGAGCCGCTGCTGGTCACACCGGCACCGATGGACGTGGCGGGGATCGTCGAGGACGAGTTGCTCCTGGCGTTGCCGATCGTGCCCCTGCACGCGGCGGGCGAACCTTGCCGCGTGCGGACCCCGTACCGGGCCGGCGACGACGACGGTGTCGCGCAGGTCCGGCACCCGTTCGCGGTGCTGGGGCGACTGAAACGAGATCACTGAGCCCGCAGGGGCCGATACTGGAGCTACCGACATGGCAGTGCAGAAATCCCGCAAGACCCCGTCGCGGCGCGGCATGATCCGTGCGCATGACGCTCTCGTTGCGCCGACCCTGTCCATCGAGCCCACCACCGGCGAGACCCATCGACGCCACCACGTGAGCCCGAGCGGTCATTACCGGGGCCGCAAGGTCGTGTCCGGCGAGGATGAATAGTCCCGAATGTCGGGGCGTTTGCGCGCATCCATGATCCGGATCCCGTTTCTCCGCCCGGCCCTCCGTTCGCCCGGGCACGGCGCGCTTCGCACGCGCGGCGCGCGGGCGTTGCACCGCGGCGCCGGACGATCATGAATTCCGAGTCGCCCATCGCCCTCGATGCCATGGGCGGGGACTACGGCCATGCGGTCGTAGTCCCCGCTGCGTTGCAGGTTCTCGAAGAGTTGCCGGCGCTGCGCCTCGTGCTGGTGGGCGATCGCGCCGTGCTGGAGTCCGCCCTGGCGGGGGTCGCCGGCGCCGTGCGCGCGCGGCTCGAGATCCGCCATGCCTCGGAGCGGGTCGAAATGGACGACCTGCCCTCGCACGCGCTACGGGTGAAGAAGGACTCCTCCATGCGCGTCGCGGTGAACCTGGTAAAGGATGCCGAGGCACAGGCCTGCGTGAGCGCGGGCAACACCGGCGCGCTGATGGCCATCTCGCGATTCGTCCTCAAGACCCTGCCCGGCGTCGACCGCCCGGCGATCACCTCGGCGCTGCCCTGTGCCGATGGTCACACCTACATGCTCGATCTCGGCGCCAACGTCGATTGCACGGCCCGGCAATTGTTCCAATTCGCGGTGATGGGTTCGGCGCTCGTGCGCGCCGTGGACAACAACTCCGCGCCGCGCGTGGGGCTGCTGAACATCGGAGAGGAAGAGAACAAGGGCAACGAGCAGGTCAAGGAAGCGGCGCATCTGCTCGCCGCGAGCCCCCTCAACTATATCGGATTCGTGGAGGGCGGCGACGTCTACGCGGGGGTCGCCGATGTCGTGGTCTGTGACGGTTTCGTAGGCAACGTGGCGCTCAAGACCAGCGAGGGCGTAGCCAAGTTCATCGTCCAAAACGTCAGGCGGGAATTCTCGCGCAACCTGTTCACGCGCCTCGTCGGGTTCGCGGCGCTCCCGGCCCTGAAGGGTCTGAAGGCCAAGATCGATCCGCGCCGCTACAACGGCGCAAGCCTGCTCGGGCTTCAGGGAATCGTCATCAAGAGCCACGGCGGGGCCGATGCCTTCGCCTTCGCCAACGCGATCCGCATCGCCACGCTGGAGGTGGCCAAGGCGGTCCCGGACAAGATCCGCGACGGGCTGGCCGGGCTGCTGGTCGAGAGGCGGGCGGGTTGAGTTACGCGCGCATCACGGGTACCGGCGCCTACCTTCCCGAAAAGGTGCTGACCAACGCCGATCTGGAACGGATGGTCGAGACCTCGGATGTGTGGATCCGTGAACGCACCGGCATCCTCGAGCGGCATGTGGCCGCAGACGGGGAGACCACCTGCGACTTGGCCGAGGCGGCGGCGCGGTGCGCACTCGAGGCCGCCGGCATCGAGCCGCGCGAGATCGACCTGATCATCGTCGCCACGACCACCCCGAACCGGGTCTTCCCGAGTACGGCGTGCCTGCTCCAGGCGCGGCTCGGGATCCACGGCTGCCCGGCCTTCGACGTGCAGGCGGTGTGCACGGGTTTCGTCTACGCTTTGGCGGTGGCGGAGAAATTCATCCGCACCGGTGCCGCGCGCTGCGCCTTGATCGTGGGGGCCGAAACGCTGTCGCGGATCCTCGACTGGAGCGACCGCTCGACCTGCGTGCTATTCGGAGACGGGGCCGGCGCGCTCGTGCTCGAGGCCTCCGAGACGCCGGGCGTGCTTTCCACGCACCTGCACGCCGACGGGCATTATGAGCACCTGCTCACCGTCCCGGCCGGGATTTCCGAACACCCGGAACGCTTCCGCAGCGGCGAGGCGACCGTCCAGATGAAGGGAAACGAGGTCTTCCGCATGGCGGTCAACACGCTGGGGCGGATGGTCACCGAGGTCCTGCACGCGAACGGACTGCACAAGTCGGATATCGACTGGCTGATCCCGCACCAGGCGAACATCCGGATCATCAAGGCGACCGCGCGCAAGCTCGGCCTGCCGATGGAGCGGGTCGTCGTCACGGTCGATCGCCACGGCAACACCTCGGCCGCCTCGATCCCGCTCGCCCTCGATGCGGCGATACGAGACGGGCGTGTGCAGCCGGGCGCCACCTTGCTCATGGAGGCCTTCGGTGGCGGCTTCACCTGGGGTGCGGCGCTGGTGCGCTTCTGACCCACAGGTGCGGAAGCAGCCTGAAAGATCATGTTTATTCAATCTGGTATAGAGCATAGGTAAAGTGAGTTCCGGTATAAATCCTACGCAACCGACCCTCGCCATGGTGTTCCCGGGGCAAGGATCGCAGTCAGTCGGGATGCTCGGCCTGCTCGGCGCGGCCCACCCCGTGGTGCGCGAGACCTTCCAGGAGGCCTCGGACGTGCTCGGTTACGACCTGTGGTCGGTGGTGGGCGAGGGCCCCGAAGACGCGCTCAACCGCACGGCCTGCACGCAACCGGCGATGCTGGTCGCAGGGGTCGCGGTCTGGCGTGCCTGGCGGGCCGCCGGAGGCCCGGAGCCGACAGTGCTCGCCGGTCACAGCCTGGGCGAATATACCGCCCTGGTCTGCGCGGGATCGCTGGGGTTCGCCGACGCGGTGGCCCTGACCCGCGCGCGCGGCACATGGATGCAGGAGGCGGTCCCGGTGGGTGTCGGTGCAATGGCCGCGATCCTCGGCTTGGACGACGATCGGGTACGGGCCTTGTGCCGCGAGGGGGCTGGTGAACAAGTAGTCGAGGCGGTCAATTTCAACGCGCCCGGACAGGTGGTGATCGCGGGTCACGCGCAGGCGGTGGAGCGCACCATCGCCCTCGCGCGTGCGGCCGGTGCGCGCCGTGCGCTGCCGCTGCCGGTCAGTGTCCCGGCGCACTGTCGCCTCATGGCCGCCGCCGCACGGCAACTCGGTGAACGGCTGCGCGAGACGGATCTGCGGGCGCCGCGCATCCCGGTGGTGCAGAACGCCGACGTGTGCGCCTTCGACGATCCGGAGGACATTCGCGCGGCGTTGGCGCGCCAGCTCGACCACCCCGTGCGCTGGGTCGAGGGCGTACAGGCCATGGCCGCGCGAGGCGCACGCACCGTGCTCGAATGCGGCCCGGGGCGCGTGCTCACCGGCTTGGTGCGGCGCATCGACCGCGGGCTGACGTCGCGCTGTATCGAGGATCCGCGTGGGCTCGAGGAAGCCCTGGCGGGGTTGGCAACCGATACCGGCTCGCGGGTTGACGACGTCGGCCGGGCAAGCCCGGCCCTACAGATACCGCGACGCGGTTGAGGTCCCCGTAGGGCGGGGCTCGCCCCGCCGGCGACGCTTGGGATTTCGAGGACCGGGGAACCGGAGGAGGCATTACAGTGGGGATGCTGGACGATGAGATCGCGCTGGTTACGGGTGCCAGCCGCGGGATCGGGCGCGCCATCGCCCGGGAACTCGCCCGCGCCGGGGCCCGGGTGATCGGCACCGCCACTACGGAGGGCGGTGCCGCCGCGATCGGCGCCGATCTTGCGCAGGCCGGTATCCCCGGGGAAGGGCGGGTGCTCGACGTCGGAGATCCGGACGCGATCGCCGCGCTGGTGACGGCCCTGGGCAAGGAACCGGGCACGCCCTCCATTCTGGTCAACAACGCCGGCATTACCCGCGACAACCTGCTCCTGCGCATGAAGGACGGGGAGTGGGACGAGGTCCTGCGGGTCGACCTGACCGCGGTGTTCCGCCTGTGCCGGGCGTGCCTGCGCGCGATGATGAAGGCGCGCCACGGGCGTATCATCAACGTCACCTCGGTGGTGGCCCTCAGCGGCAATCCCGGCCAGGCCAACTATGCGGCGGCGAAGGCGGGTGTGATCGGCTTTACCAAGTCGCTGGCCCGTGAAGTGGGCTCGCGCGGCATCACGGTCAATACGATCGCACCCGGGTTCATCGATACCGACATGACGCGCGGGCTGCCCCCGGAGCAGCGCACCGCCCTATTGGACCGCATTCCGTTGCGGCGCCTCGGCGGTGCCGACGAGGTGGCGCAGGCGGCGGCGTTTCTGGCCTCGCCGGGCGCGGCCTACATCACGGGTGAGACGCTGCACGTCAACGGCGGCTTGTACATGGCGTGAGCCGTTGGGGCGCCGAAGTGGGCGTCGGGCTTTGGTCCCCGCGCACCTTGTGCAGGAAATTTTCCGCCGAATTTCGGCAACTTGGCTCGATAGGGGGCTTTTGCCCCTTACAATTTGTGGAACACCGGGTACGGATTCACTACAATACCGAACGCATTTTCCATCTCTGTCTGGGAGGTTAGACCACTCATGAGCAGTGTCGCAGAACGCGTCCAGAAGATCGTCGTGGAGCAGTTGGGCGTCAAGGAGGACGAGGTAACGCTCGACGCGTCGTTCGTCGATGATCTCGGCGCCGATTCCCTGGACACCGTCGAATTGGTGATGGCCTTGGAGGAAGAGTTCGAGTGCGAGATTCCGGACGAGGAGGCCGAGAAGATCACCACGGTTCAGCAGGCCGTCGAGTACATCAACGCGCATCTGAACTGAATCTTGCGCATCGAACCAGCGGGCCGCGGTAACCACCGTAGCGGTGGCTGCGGCCTGTTGCTTTTCTGAGCGCACTGCCGCGAGGCAGTGCGCGGCGGGGATAATTTCTTGATCGGCAGACGTGTGGTCATTACCGGGCTCGGGATCGTCTCGCCCGTGGGCAATACGGTGCGGGATGCGTGGGAGAGCATCCTGGCCGGGCGCAACGGAATCGGACCGATCACCCACTTCGACGTATCCGCGTTCTCGGTGCGCTTCGGGGGGTCCATCAAGGACTTCGATCCCGGTTCCTACCTTCCCCCCAAGGGCGCGCGCAAGTGCGATCCGTTCATCCATTACGGGATCGCGGCCGCCCGCCAGGCGATCGAGGACTCCGGCCTCACCGTGACCGAGGAGAACGCCGCGCGCATCGGAGTCGCGATCGGCTCCGGAATCGGCGGACTGAGTTGGATCGAGCGCGGTCACACGGCCTATCTGGAGGGCGGCCCGCGGCGGATCTCGCCGTTTCTGATCCCCGGCAGCATCATCAACATGGTCTCGGGCAACCTCTCGATCCTGCTGGGTCTGAAGGGCCCGAATCTCTCGGTGGTCTCCGCCTGCACCACCGGTACCCACAACATCGGGGAGGCGGCACGGATCATCGCCTACGGTGACGCCGACGCGATGCTCGCCGGCGGTACCGAGATGGCCACCACGCCCATCGGCCTGGGCGGCTTCGCCGCGGCGCGTGCCCTGTCCACGCGTAACGACGACCCGGCGACCGCGAGCCGGCCCTGGGACCGGGATCGCGACGGCTTCGTGCTGAGCGACGGCGCCGGTATCCTGATGCTCGAGGAATACGAGTTCGCCAAACGGCGCGGCGCGCGCATCTATGCCGAGGTGGCCGGTTACGGGATGAGCGGCGACGCCTACCACATGACCCAACCCTCGGAGGACGGTGAGGGCGCGTGCCGTTGCATGCTGAACGCGTTGCGCGACGCCCAGCTCGATGCCGGCGCGGTGGACTATATCAACGCCCACGGCACTTCCACCGCGGCCGGCGACAAGGCGGAGTGTGTCGCGTTGAAGGCCGCGTTCGGCGGGCACGTCAAGCGACTGGCGGTGAGTTCCACCAAATCGATGACCGGGCACACCCTGGGCGCCGCGGGCGGTATCGAGGCGGTGTTTACGACGTTGGCGATCCGCGACCAGGTCGCTCCGCCGACCATCAACCTGTTCACGCCGGATCCGGAATGCGACCTCGACTTCGTGCCGGGCGCGGCACGCGGGATGAAGATCGAGGTCGCGTTGTCGAACTCGTTCGGCTTCGGCGGGACGAATGCCACGCTGCTCCTGCGCGCCTTGCGCTAGCGCGGGGCGTGGCCGCGCATGCCGGCGGACCCAATGTCCACGCGAGCCCCATACGGTGACGGCACCGCGGGTTGCGCACCGGGACACGCTACGGCGTCGGCGCCCGGTGTCGACCTGCTCGCGCTTCATCGGCGCAACCCATCCCGCTACCCCTTTCTTCTCGAGAGCGTCGCCGCCGGGACGCCACAGGCGCGCTTCGACCTCCTGCTCGCGTTCCCCGGCGCGCGCCTGATACTGCACGCGGACGGCATCCTGGAGCGCCCCGCCGGGATTCCGGCCGGGTCCGACTTCCTGGGCGCGCTGGATCACTGGTGGCGCGCGTGGGCGGCGCCCGCCGGCGACCCGGCCTCGGCGGCCCTTCCGTTTCACGGCGGCTGGTTTCTCTACCTGGGCTACGAGCTGGTCGGCCAAATCGAGCCGGGACTGGACCTGCCGCCGCCGCCGCCGGGACTGCCCGTCGCGCTGGCGGTGCGTACGCCCGCGGCGGTGATCCGCGACCGGGTCACGGGAAGGGTGCACCTGGTGGCGGAACCCGGAAGCGAGGCGCTCCTGGAGGAACTGCGCCGCGATCTGGAGGCGCCCGGCCCGGTACCGGAACCGCCCGATGTGTTGCTCGACGGACCGCTCACCGAGGACCCGCCGCGCCCTTTCCTCGAGGGTGTCGGGCGTATCCGCCGCTACATCCGCGAGGGCGACGTATTCCAGGCCACCCTCTCGCGCGAATGGCGCGGGGCGCTCGCCTCCGGGACGGCACCGTGGGCGCTGTACGAACGCCTGCGCCGGTGCAATCCCGCTCCGTTCGCCGCTCTCGCGCTGTGCGGGGAGGAGGAGGCGCTGGTCTGCTCGTCTCCGGAACGCCTGGTGTCCGTGCGCGGGCGGCGGGTGGAGACCCGCCCGATCGCCGGGACGCACCCGCGCGCTGTGCAATCGCACGCCGACCGGCGCTCCCGCCGGCGTCTGCTGGCGCACCCCAAGGAACGAGCCGAACACATCATGCTGGTGGATCTCGAACGCAACGATCTGGGGCGCGTGTGCCGCTACGGCAGCGTACGGGTACGCGAGCTGATGGCGCTGGAGTCCTACGCCCACGTACATCACATCGTCTCGGCGGTCGAGGGCGAGCTGCGCGCGGGCGTCACGCCCGGCGAAGTGATCCGGGCCGTGTTTCCGGGCGGAACCATCACCGGTTGCCCGAAGGTGCGTTGCGTGGAGATCATCGCGGAACTGGAGCGCGCCGGGCGCGGGGCGTACACGGGTTCGATCGGCTATCTCGACCGCAGCGGAGATCTCGATCTGAATATCCTGATTCGCACCATGGTCCAACACGGGCGCACCGTGTCCTTGCGCGCCGGCGCGGGGATCGTCGCGGACTCCGTCCCCGAGCGGGAGCTGGAGGAGACACGCCACAAGGCGCGCGGCCTGGCTCTGGCCCTGGCCCGTGCGACACCGGAGGCATCATGGTCCTGGTAAACGGCAAGGCCGTACAGACGCTGTCGGTCCACGACCGGGGGCTGCTCTATGGGGACGGGCTGTTCGAGACACTCGCGGTGCGCGGGGGGCGGCCGCTGCAGTGGCCGCGACACCTGGCGCGTCTGAAACGCGGCTGCGCGCGTCTGGGCATCGAGGCGCCGGACGCCGAGGGCCTGCTGGAAGAGACGCTGCGCGTGGCCGCGGGGGCACGGCGCGCGGTGGTCAAGATCATCGTCACGCGCGGAGCGGGTGCGCGTGGCTACCGCCCCGGGGCTGGCCCGGCCACGCGCATCGTGGCCGCCCATCCGCCGCCCGGGCACCCGCCCGCGTACCGGCGCGACGGCGTCGCGGTGCGTTGGTGCGCGACGCGCCTGGGCCTGAATCCGGCGCTTGCCGGACTCAAGCATCTCAACCGACTGGAGCAGGTCCTGGCGCGCGCGGAATGGGACGATCCGGACATCGCCGAGGGTCTGATGCAGGATCCGGACGGAAACGTGATCGAGGGCACCATGACCAACCTGTTCGCGGCGCTGGGCGGGGAGTTGGTCACGCCCGATCTGTCGCGTTGCGGGGTCGCCGGCGTGATGCGCGAACGGGTGCTGGAGTGTGCCGCCGCGCTCGCCGTCCCGTGCCGGATCCGGGTGCTGGCGCCCGCGGAACTCGAAACCGCGCGCGAGATCTTTCTGTGCAACAGCCTGATCGGCATCTGGTCCGTGCGCCGTCTCGGGGAACGTAACGTGCCCCGCGGGCCGCTCGCCGAGCGCCTGACCGCCGCGTTGGCGGAGGAGGGCTGAAGCGTGCGCACGTTGATCTACAAGCTGCTTGGCCTGCTGCTTCTCATCGGCAGCTTCGCTTTCACCTGGTTCTACATGGACTACCAGGACTTCGTCGGCGCGCCGCTGCCGCTGCACGGCCAAGCACTGCACTATGTGGTGAGGCCGGGCACCTCGCTGCGCGGACTGGCCGACACCCTGACCGCCCGCCGGCTCATCGAGCATCCCCGCTATCTGGTCTGGCTCGGCCGGCGCATGGGTGTCGCGCAACGGCTGCAGGCGGGCGAATACGAGTTTCCACCGGGGACCACGCCGCGCGGGCTGCTGTCGCGGATCGCCGAGGGCCGCGTGGTCCAGTATCCGCTCACCATCGTCGATGGCTGGACCTTCCGCCGACTGATGGCGGCGGTGGAGGCCTCGCCGGTGTTGATCCATACGCTGCGCGGCCTCACACCGCGCCGCATCATGGCGCGCCTCGGCCGTCCCGGGCAGGATCCGGAGGGATGGTTCTTCCCGGACACCTATCGTTTTCCGCGCGGAACCAGCGATCTTCAGTTCCTGGCTCGCGCCTATCACACCATGCAGCGCGAGTTGCAGGCGCAATGGCAGGCGCGCGCACCGGGATTGCCGCTGAAGACACCGTATCAGGCCCTGATCCTGGCTTCCATCGTGGAAAAAGAGACCGCCGTGCCCGCCGAGCGCGCCGAGATCGCCGGGGTGTTCGAGCGCCGCCTCGAACGCGGCATGCGCTTGCAGGCGGACCCCACGGTCATCTACGGACTCGGCCCGGAGTTCAACGGGGACCTCACGAGTCGCGACCTGACCCGCCATACACCGTACAATACCTACCGGATCGACGGCCTGCCGCCCACGCCCATCGCCATTCCCGGACTCGCTTCGATCCGCGCGGTGCTCCATCCGGCGCCGGGCAAGGCGCTGTACTTCGTGGCACGAGGCGACGGGACCCACGTGTTCTCCGAGACCCTGGCGGAACACGACCGCGCGGTCGAACGCTATCTGTTGCGCGGCGCAGGCGATACGAGACCGCGTCGGGGCACGAAGACGGGCCCCGCGAAGAGGCGCCGCGGAGGCGCGCCCGCCGGTGCGCCGTAGGCGGGCGGCGCCGAAGGGGACGACGATGGATGGGCGACTGATCACGGTGGAAGGGATCGAGGGCGTTGGCAAGTCTACGCACCTCGACTTTCTGCGTCGCTCCCTGGAGGCGCACGGAATCACCGTGACCGTGACCCGCGAACCGGGCGGCACGCCGCTGGGGGAGGGGATCCGTGCGCTGTTGCTCGATCACCGCCACGACGACATGGCGCAGGACGCCGAACTGCTGCTCCTGTTCGCCGCGCGCGCGCAACACATCGCCCGGGTGATCCGCCCGGCGCTCGCGGCCGGGCACTGGGTGTTGTGCGATCGGTTCACCGATGCCACCTATGCGTATCAGGGTGCCGGACGCGGCATCGAGGCGGCGCGCATCGCGATGTTGGAGGAATTCGTGCAGGGTGCGCTGCGCCCGAACCTCACCGTGCTCCTCGATGCGCCGGTGGAAGTCGGGCTCGATCGCGCCGGGCGCCGCGGCCCCAAGGACCGCTTCGAGCGGGAGACCGTCGCCTTCTTCGAACGGGTCCGACAGGGTTACCTGGCCCGCGCGCGCGCGGAGGCCGGCCGCTTCCGGGTGATCGATGCCGATCGGGACCTCGCGGCGGTACAGGCGGCATTGGCCCGGGTGCTGGACGAGTTCTGCCGCAGGAGCGGGCGGGGCGTGGGGGAATGATGCAGCGATCCGAATCGATGCCGCCCTGGTTGGAGGCGCCCTGGCGTCGGCTGCAGGAGCGCCGGACCGGCGATCGGATGCCTCACGCGTTGCTCCTCGCCGGTCCGGGCGGCGTGGGCAAGGCGTTGTTCGCCCGGGAACTGGCGGAGGCGTTGCTGTGCACCGCGCCGCGCAGCGACGGGCGCGCCTGCGGGGCCTGCCGCGCCTGCCGCCTGATCGACGCCGGCAGCCACCCGGACCTGTTTCGCCTGGAACCCATCGAGGGACGCGCGATTCCCATTGAAGGCGTGCGTGCGCTGCGCGAGGTCCTCGCCCTGCGCAGTCAGTACGGCGGCTGGCGCATCGCCTGGATCGCAGCGGCCGAACGGATGACGAGCGCCGCCGCCAATGCACTACTCAAGACACTGGAGGAACCCGGTCCGCAGAGTCTCCTGCTGCTGGTGAGCGATCGCCCGGATCTGCTTCCGGCGACGGTACGCAGCCGTTGCCAGCGGCTCGTCCTGCCGATCCCGCCGCGCGCACAGGCCCTCGGCTGGCTTGCGGGGCGGGAGGAGGTGACGGAGGCGGAGCGTTGGCTCACGCTGGCGGGCGGCGCGCCGTTCGCGGCGCTGGAACGGATCCGCTCGGGCGCCGTCGACCCACGTCCCGAGCTGGTGCAGGACCTCGCGGCGATCGCCGCCGGACGGGCCGATCCGCTCGTCGCGGCGGAGCGATGCGCGGCACGCGGTGCGGCGGACTCGCTACGGTGGATCTCGTCCTGCGTCATGGATATGATACGTTTACGTTGTTGTCGACAGCCGGTGGCATTGCGCAATCCGGATCTGCGCGAACCGCTGCAACGCCTCGCCGCCGGTTGCCCGCCGGAGCGGTTGTTCCACTACCTGGATCGGCTGAACGCGGGAGGGCGGGAGGCGCAGTCCTCGATCAACGATCAGTTGTTGCTGGAAGACGTCCTGATCGCCTGGCACGAACTGGCGGCGGGCGATTGCGGAGCCCGGGGCGGAATCCGACGCTAGCGAATCCGGTTGCGATGGGGAACGGAAACACGGTTATGGCCGAGCCGAAAGCGCCGCGAGGTGGTCAACGCCAGGGAATTCTGTTCCTGACGATCAAGGACAAGAGCGCTCTGTACGCCGCCTATATGCCCTATGTAAAGGGCGGAGGACTGTTCATTCCCACCACCAGGCAGTATCAGCTCGGCGATGAACTGTTCATCCTGCTTTCGTTGATGGAAGAGGCCGAGAAGGTGCCGATCGTAGGACGCGTGGTGTGGATCACCCCGAAGGGCGCGCAGGGCAACCGCCCCGCGGGAATCGGCGTCCAGTTCAGCGACAAGGACGCGGGCGTCGCGCGCAAAAAGATCGAGACCTACCTGGCGGGCGCCCTGGAATCGGACCGCTCCACCCATACGATGTAGGACGCGACGGCGCACACACGCCGCGTGCCGCGAAATGGTCATGCTGATCGACTCCCACTGCCATCTGGACCTGCTGGAGGCCGGGTGCTGCGAAGGCGGGTTGCCGGGCGTGCTCGACGCGGCCCGAGCCCTCGGGGTCGGGCACATGCTGTGCGTGTCGGTGAGCCTGGAGGCCTATCCCGCGATGCGCGCCCTCATCGATCCGCTGCCCGCGGTCAGTGTCTCGGTAGGGGTCCACCCCAATGAGCGCGGCGGGCCGGAGCCCGACGTGGAACGCCTCGTCGATCTGGCGCGCGACCCCCGCGTGGTCGCGATCGGGGAGACCGGGCTCGACTATTACCGCAGCAGCGGCGATCCGGAATGGCAGCACGAGCGGTTCCGCACGCACATCCGCGCCGCGCACCGCGTCGGAAAGCCGGTGATCGTGCACAGCCGTGCCGCGCGCGCGGATACCCTGCGCGTGCTGGCCGAGGAGGACGCCGGAACGGCCGGCGGCGTGATGCATTGTTTCGCCGAGGACTGGGACACGGCGCGCCGCGCACTGGACCTCGGCCTGTACCTCTCGTTTTCGGGGATCGTGACTTTCAAGAACGCCGCCGAGCTGAAGGAAGTCGCACGCCGCGTTCCACTCGAACGAATGCTCGTGGAAACCGACTCGCCCTACCTCGCCCCCGTACCCTATCGCGGCAAGCCCAACCAGCCCGGTTACGTGCGGTACGTGGCCGCGCACATCGCCGAACTGCGCGGCCTGCCCTTGGAGACACTGGCCGAGCGTACCACGGAGAATTTCCATCGCTTGTTCGGGACCGGCTGATCGGGGCCTCACCCGCCCGACGGCGGCCCCGCGCCACCGCCCCTATCGAGGAGAGCCGGCGAAATGCCCCATGACCACTTTCTGGTGGCGGTATTCCCCGATCAGAATGGCGCACACCGTGCCGTAGAGGCGATGCTCGAAGCCGGCTGCCCCGCGAACCGCATCTCCGTGCTCGGCAGACTGGAAGCCGAAGGCGACGACGTGCTCGGCGTGTTGCACCCGGGCCTCAGCGAGCAGATGAAGGTCTGGGCGACGAACGGCGCGCTGTGGGGCGGTCTGCTCGGCATGCTTACCGGAGCCGCCGGTCTGTTCCTGTTCCCGGGCCTGGGCGCGGTCCTGATCGTGGGGCCGCTGGCCGAAGCGGTCGTGGGCGGCGCCACCGGAGCGGTGTTGGGCGGCGGCGCGCTGGCCGGCGCCGCCGCCTGGTCCCACCTGGCGCATGTCCTGCATCGTCACGGCCTGCCCGCGCACGCGCTGGAGGATTTGCACCGCCAAGTGGAGACCGGGAGTTATCTGGTGATCCTGCAAGGGGCGAACGCTGCGGAGTTGGAAAATCAGCGTCCGGCCCTCGCTCGCGGCCGGCCGGATCGGGTCGAGGTTCTTCCCTAGCCTGCCGAACTTAGAGCGAAAGTCCCCGCTGAAGGATGCGGCAGCGGTCAACTCGACCCGCTGTACGAGCGGATCGAGGCAACCGGACTGCCAGCGCTACGCGCCATGGAGAGCGAAGCGAGGACGCGTAAGTTGGGCTGGGATGTCCCAAAATCTTTCACAAGGTAGCGACACTCTTGATACAGAGAGAGGCTACATCAGCGAACTCTTGGATATGCTTTGGCTGTCAGCTCGCTAAGGAACATGAAGCGCTTGATGTCGTATGGCATGACCGAGTGTTCCTGAACCTCATTTGGCATAAGCAGTTGACGAAGTTGGCGCTTGAACCCAGTCGCCTCTTCGCGCGTTCCGGCAGTCCACAAACCCGCTGCTGCATAGATAGCGTGGACAAGGTATGACACTTCGATCTCAGGATCGCTGTTCGATTCGATGTTGTTACGCATCTGATCGTACATCCTGCGGAAAGATGAAGCATCCACTTCTTCGCCTTGCTTATATGTTCGCAGTAGTGCGGACATGAAAAGGTTGACGAGAAGGTTACGTACTACGTTTCTGGAAATCCACGGATCGATGATTTCCAGGTTATCTAATTTACTGAGCAGGGCTTTTGCGTCTTCTTCGATCTGTCCAAGCGTAGGGACAGCCTCCGGAATTTTTTCTTTCTGAAAAATCGAAAATAGTTGGTAGGTCAGGTGCAGCGCCACCCGTTCGGCTAAAAAGCGTATCGGCGCGGCATCCAACTCCGGCTTGCTCTGCCGATCCTGTTCCAGACATTTTTCTGCCAGTGTCAGCATCGTCTCGACAGACTCCAGATTACGTACGTGTCGTGCAGATTGGCGTAGGGCAACCGCGCGGAGATAAGCCGCTTCGCGGCCGGAGACGTTGGCGATATCCTGCTGATTCGCAATGCAATAGGCGCGTCCGGCAAGGATTGCAGCCACATGCCATACGTCTTCCGCCGCAAACAACAGGGCATGGGCGAGGTAGTAGGTATAATCGCCTCCATCCTCCTGTCGTAACGCCTGGATCATCTCCTTGTGCCTGCCTGCGCCGCGAGAGCCTTTACGATAAAACGCCTGCACACTCTGGACAAAGGCGCGTGTCGCACCAAAAGAATCAAAGGAGAGGGTAGGTATGTTTCGAGAACGATGATCTTGCTTCCCTTGTCTCGACAGCAGCCATCCCGCTTCCGTCGCTGCTTCGAAGCAGGTATTCCATGCATCTCGCACCCTAATTTCCAACCGATCAGCCAGACTATCCAGCAACTGGTTGAGATCGTCAGCAAGGAGTACCAGGGATTGATGTTTATCCGATCGTGGTTCATCCTGGAAACTGTGGCGCAACAAAATGGTACGGGTATAGTAGTCCCAGCTTTCACGAAACTCTCCGGCGATCTTTGGGTGAAGAGTGAGCACCGATTTTGCCATTACGTACAACGCATTCCGATTCTCGCCCAACAGCTTGTCGAGTTCAGCCATATAGTTGGCGTATCTGATCTGAAACTTTCCAAGGAATGTGTCCAACCAATGAATCAACTCTGTTCGTCCAGTGTTGTCAGGCAGAGCATTGCTTTCCATGTTGGCCTCGGCCCGGCCTTCGAAGGCAAGCACCCCCACCTCCGCCAGATAGCACCGTGGATGGCGTAGGTACAGTTCCGCGAAACTGTACTTCTCCCCCTCTGGCGTGTAGTTTCGTGCTGCTTTATGTACTGCCCAATCGCCGGTGATCATGACCAAGCGGTACCGGTCGCGGAGCTGGCGATTGCACCACTCCAGGTAAGCAAGCGCATGGGCATCGCCTTCCACGAGCACCATGCTCGAAGCCCCGGATTTGGCGTCACGCAATAGTGACAACCAGTTCTCACGTAGATCATGCAGGCGCAGCATGTCCCTTAGATCGAGTGTTTGGGCCAACGCGTTCCTGACTACAGGGTCCTTGTAACAACCCTGTTCAACAACGAAACCCGGTGGCGCGATCCGTTGCTTCGCCAGCAGCCGATTGAATCGCTTGAATTCGGCAGTGGGACCGCTACGGCCCGCCAGCAATTGGCTCAGGTGGGGAGCGGATTTCTCCAGTTTCAACAGGTCGTCGTCGGTCGGATTTTGGCCAATTCGACTGACCAGCGCGCGCAGACGATCAAACTCCCCACTTGCGGTGTTATGCTCTTTGCCAGTATCATGTGCAATGCCGAAATAGATCGTCGCCAGCTCCACTTCCAGGGGTGGAATGATCAACAATGGTGCCCGGTCATTGGCAAGCTGGAAAAAAATGTAATGAGCCAGGGCGCGGCCGACCGCAACCGAAACCTCGGGGGTTTCGTCCGGCAGGACCT
>BDTW01000056.1 GCA_002897735.1 bacterium BMS3Bbin13
TCGCCGGCCCCGCCCGCAAACCTCTCCCGCTTGCGACCGCCTATCGCCTTCGCGGCTTCGCCACTACGCCGATACGCTCACGCCCGCTCCGCCGGCACTCTCACCCCGCCTCGCGCAGGGTGCTGTCCGCGAGCGACGCCGCGGCCGCGTGGACTTGGGCAAGCCCGGCGCCCCCGCTCAGGCACCGACGCCAGGTGCGCGCGCCGGACACCCCGTGGAACAACCCCAGCAGCGGCCGCAGCAGCACGCCGGCCGGGACCCCGCGCTCTTGTTGAGATTGTGCATAGGCGGCATAGTGCCGTAACACCTCATGACGTGCGGGCGCCGGGCGACGGTCCGCGAAAAAGCGCCGATCGACCTCGGCCAGCAGATAGGGATTGTGATAGGCCGCGCGGCCGATCATCACCCCATCGACCCGCTCGAGCGCGGGCGCGGCCTCGTCCAGCGTACGCAGTCCCCCGTTGAGCACGATCTCCAACTGCGGGAAATCCTCTTTCACGCGGTAGACCACGTCGTGGCGTAGCGGCGGGACATCCCGGTTTTCCTTGGGACTCAGGCCGCGCAGCCACGCCTTGCGAGCGTGGATGATGAATGTCCCGCATCCCGCCTGCGCCACGGTCGAGATAAATTCCGCGAGCGCCTCGTAGGAATCGCGTTCGTCGATGCCGATGCGAGTCTTGACCGTCACCGGCACCTGCACCGCGGCGCGCATCGCCGCCACGCATTCCGCGACCCGCTCCGGCTCCGCCATCAGGCACGCCCCGAAACGCCCCGCCCGGACGCGGCCGCTGGGACAGCCTACGTTCAGGTTGATTTCGTCGAAGCCCGCCTGCGCCGCGCGCCGTGCACACGCGGCGAGCGCATCGGGTTCACTGCCGCCGAGCTGCAGGGCGAGCGGATGCTCGAGCGGATCGTAGTCGAGTTCGCGCCCGGATCCGCGCAACAGCGCCCCGGTGAACACCATCTCCGTATACAGGACGGTCCGGCGCGTGAGGAGCCGCGCCAGATAGCGATAGTGCCGGTCGGTATATTCCATCATCGGCGCGACGGCGACACGCCGCAGAAATCTGCGCTCGGGGCTGGACATGGGCATTGCGATCCTCGGAGGTGCGGACATTCTCCGGGGAATCGGGCCTCGATTCAATCCGCATCGCGCGCCGGCGGGGCGCAATCGTCCCGGCACCCTACTGCGGTGACGGCGAGCCGACCGCGGGTCCCGGGTCCGCCGTGCGCGGCGCGGAGGCCGCGGGGGAATCCTCGCCCGGGCGTTCCCCCGCACGCGGCCCCGGGCGGATCAACCATCGCCACAGCCGGCGTGCCAGCCACCGCCACGGGATCCATCGCACCGGCACCCCGGTCGACGCACCGTTCGATCCCGCCGCGTGCGCTTCGACCCGCGGTCCACGACAGACCCAACCCGCCGCCAGACCGCCGCCGAAGGCGCCGAGCAGTGCCGCGGGAGACGACAACCGGCGCCGCACCCGCTTCCGGAGCGCCACCACCCCGCTCCACGCCAAGCGGCGATCCCGATCCAGGCGGGCCTCCAACTCAGCGATCTGTTTTGCCGCCATGCGCCGAATCCCCTCGTTCTCCGCCGCCGAGCTGGCGGCGTGTGGCGCTGAACAACAGCCGCCGGCTGAGGCGCATGATCACAAACGCTAGGAGCCCCGCTCCCGCCAGGTTCAGCGCGGCCACCACCAACAGCGCGAGCGGCGCGGGCATGCCCGCACGGCCCAACTCCAACGCCCCCGCGGCGGCGAGCAACAGCCACACGGTGACCAACAACAACCCCGCGGCCACGCCCAGCGCCACCATCACGGCCAACCCGACGCCCGCGCGCCGCGCCTCCAGGGCGGCGAGCGTGAGGCCGTCACGGATCACGGCGCCGAACGCGGCCAGCACCCCTTTTACATCCGGATCCGCACCCGTACCGTCCTCGGACGCGGCCGCCTGCGCCTCACCGTGCGCGGCGTGCTCCGGCACCCCGTTACCGCCGCAACAACGCCGAGAGGACGAAGCCGGCCGCCGCTGCGATCCCGAGACTCGCCAACGGGTGCTCCTGCACGTAGCGGGTGACGCTGTCGGCGGCATCCTTCCCGTAGGTCTCGGCGCGCTCGGTGCCGCGGCGCACGCGCTCCTCGGCTTGCGCCGCACGCTCGGCCAAGTGATCCACGGTCTCGTGGGCCGCACCGGCGACGCGCTCGGTCGCCGAATGGGCCGGGCTGAAAGGTTTCTCCTGTGCTTCCATCGCGATATCCTCCGTTTGCCTGAATACGCCCGGGCATATCCCCGGCATTCCCGCGGCCGCAGGGCCGCGCGTACAACTCACCTTGGTTTAATTATAATACGCTCCATGGCGGCCGATGGTCGGATCGGGATCGAAGTCGGCGCCGGGGGCCGGCCCGCCCCCGGCGCCGCAGGACCGGGGATCCTTGGGCGGGGGGTCCGCGCACGCCCCGACCGCCGGGTATCGATCGCCGGCGAGACGGTTCTGCACCGCCGCGGGGCGTTGCGGTCGTAGCGCGCCCGACGCTGTGCAAAGGCGACCGGCGTGGTCGAATAGGAAACCCCCGCCGCTTGGGACACCCGACCCCCATGCCCAAACACGCAGCCACAGTCTGGCCCGGCCAACCCTATCCCCTCGGCGCGACCTGGGACGGGGAAGGCGTCAACTTCGCCCTCTTCTCGGAGCATGCCGAGGGGGTGGAACTGTGCCTGTTCGATCGGCGCGGGCGACGCGAAATCGAACGTATTCCCCTGCGCCGGCGGACCAATCAGGTATGGCACTGCTACCTGCCGGAGGCCCGTCCGGGCCTGCTGTACGGCTACCGGGTCCACGGACCCTACGCGCCCGACGACGGGCATCCTTTCAATCCCAATAAATTGCTGCTCGATCCCTATGCGAAGGACATCGTCGGTTCGGTCCTGTGGAGCGACGCGCTGTTCGGCTACCGCATCGGGTCCGGCGCGCAAGATCCCGTCATGGACCGGCGCAACAGCGCCCGCGGGATGCCCAAGTGCCGGGTGATCGATCCGGCGTTCACCTGGGGCGAAGATCGTCCGCTGCGCACCCCCTGGCACGACACGATCATCTACGAACTCCACGTCAAGGGCTTCACCGCCCGGCATCCGGAGATCGCCCCCTGGCTGCGCGGCACTTACGCGGGCCTCGCCACCGCACCGGCGATCGATCACCTGAGGTATCTGGGCGTCACCGCCGTCGAGTTGATGCCCGTGCACGCCTTCATCGACGACCGCCGTCTCGTGGAGAAGGGGCTGCGCAACTATTGGGGATACAACTCCATCGGCTTCTTCGCCCCCGACGCCCGCTACGCCGCGACCGGGTACGTCGGCGAATTCAAGACCATGGTCAAGACGCTGCACTCGGCGGGCATCGAGGTGATCCTGGACGTCGTCTACAACCATACCGCCGAGGGCAATCACCTGGGTCCGACGCTCTCGTTCCGCGGGATCGACAACGCCTCGTACTACCGGCTGGTGGCCGGGAACCGGCGCCACTACATGGACTACACCGGCTGCGGGAATACGCTGAACATGATGCACCCCCGCGTCCTGCAGTTGATCATGGACAGCCTGCGCTACTGGGTGCTCGAGATGCATGTCGATGGATTCCGCTTCGACCTCGCCTCGGCGCTGGCGCGCGAACTGCACGCCGTCGACCGCCTGGGCGCGTTCTTCGACATCATCCACCAGGACCCCGTGCTGTCGCAGGTCAAGCTGATCGCCGAGCCCTGGGACCTCGGCGAAGGCGGCTATCAGGTGGGTAACTTCCCCATCGGCTGGACCGAGTGGAACGGGCGCTATCGCGACGCGGTGCGGGCCTACTGGAAGGGCGACGGCGGCATACTCGGCGAATTCGCCTCGCGGCTCACCGGTTCCAGCGATCTCTATGAGCACGACGGGCGGCGCCCCTACGCGAGCATCAACTTCGTGACCTGTCACGACGGCTACACGCTCCGGGACCTCGTCAGCTACGAGCACAAGCACAACGAAGCCAATCTCGAGGAAAACCGTGACGGGGAGAACGACAATCGAAGCTGGAACTGCGGGGTGGAGGGCCGGACGCAGAACCGGCACATCCGCGCCCTGCGTGATCGCCAGAAGCGCAATCTGCTCGCGACGCTGCTGCTCTCGCAGGGGGTTCCGATGTTGCTCGCCGGCGACGAGATCGGCCGCACTCAGCGGGGCAACAACAACGCCTACTGTCAGGACAACGAGCTCAGTTGGATCGATTGGGAGAGCGCCCGGCAGGAGCAGGAACTGCTCGCATTCGTGCGCGAGCTGATCCGCTTGCGCAAGCACCACCCGGTATTCCGCCGCCGCTGCTTCTTCGAAGGGCGCATCGTCAACGGCTCCGGGGCCAAGGACCTCACCTGGCTCACGTCGGCGGGGCTCGAGATGACCGGGGACGACTGGCGGCGCCCGAACCTGCGCAACTTCGGCCTGCTCTTCGCCGGCGACGGCCTCATCGAGGAGGATCCGCGCGGCCGGCCGGTCCGGGACGATAACCTGCTTCTGCTGCTGAATGCCGGTACGGAAGAGATCGCATTCCCGATCCCCCGCACTTCCCCGTACGCGCGCTGGCAGGTCCTGGTGGACACTGCATTTCCCGGGGGGCGTCGCGGGAATAGGCGCAATTTCCACTCCGGGGAGCGATACCCCCTGCAGGCGCGATCCGTGAGCCTGTTGAGGCAGATAAAAAGCAAGTCGCCGGACGAGCCGCGCGCGGCGCCGGGATCCTAAGGATCCCGGGTTCCCGTCCGGCTTCGCACCCGCGGCGGCGCAATCCGAATCCCGGTCCGCACCGGGATACCGGACCGCGAGGTCCAAGGTGCCGCATCAGCGGACTCCTTTTTCGCGCAGCGGCTCGGCGATATCGCGGTGCCGACGATATTGATCGAACAGGCCCTTGATCGAACCGACCACCAGGACGGCCATGCCGATGTAGATCATCGAGGATCCGAGTGATTTCGTTCCGTGAACGACGTGCGGCAGTACGACGCCCACCCAGGCCGCGATACCGCCGGCGAGACCTATCCAGAACGGAGGATAGCGGCGCGCGCGCCCGGCGAGGGTCCGGCCCTGGATGCGCAGGTTCCATACGATCCATCCGACCGAGAGTGTCATCAACGGACCGAGCACATAGATGTTGAAGACGTGACGGACGGCCCCGAGGCCGACGGTGGCCGCGGTGGCCGCAATGACGGGTGCGGCGCCCAGACAGCAGGCGCTGACGAAAAACGAACCCAGGAAGCCGAAAGACTGACGGGTGAAAATCCGTTGATGCATGGGAATCTCCGGTTATCCATCTTTACTGCACATCATGAGCAACATCCCCGCCCTTCTGAGAAAACGCCGGAAAATTCAATTTCACCGGATAAACGCTTTATGTAATATTCCGAATCTCCCTGAAAAACGGTCATACAATGTGGGCACCTGCAAAAATTCAACTCCTCACCCCGATAGTTGATTTCCACGGTTTGATCGATTGGTTTTTCCGCCAAACAACTTGGGCATACAACGAGATCATTGGTTTCCTCAAGCAGGGCTTCAGGATTTTCCTCAAACATGGCGGAACATCCATCGCAACAGAACGAATATTCTTTTCCTTTGTATTCCCGCGTTTCCGCTCTCTCCTTGGTAATACCCAATCTCACAAGGGAACAGCCACATGCAGGGCAAACCGGCGTTTTCATTTTGATTCCTCCTTATTTGATTTTCCGATGTATAAACTCCAAGTTCACTTGCTACCTGATTTCAAAGCTCTCCATCGGGCGCCCTTATTCCTGGAAGTTCTGAGGGGAGGATTTGTCTTGCATATACTTCCCCGACTATCCAAATTCTTCTTATTGGAAAATCAACCTGCGCAGCACGAGAGCCGCGAGACATCCCGGCTAAAGGTCTGGGCGCAGAGCTTGATTCCCTCGACCATGGTGAGGTAGGGGAACAACTGGCCGGCCAGGTCCTCCACCGTCATGCGGTTGCGGATCGCCAGTGCCGCGCTCTGGATGATCTCGCCGGCCTCGGCCGCCAGCACCTGAGCCCCCAGCAGGCGCCCGGTCCCGTCTTCGGCGACGAGCCTGATGAAGCCGCGGGTGTCGAAGTTGGCCAGGGCGCGCGGCACGTTCTCCAGCTCCAGCGTGCGGGTTTCCACGATCATGCGCCGGGATCGGGCCGTTTCCTCGGTGAGACCGACGCCGGCGACCCCCGGGTCGGTGAACACCACGGCGGGCATGGTACTCAAGTCCAGTGTGGCCTCGCCGCCGGTCATGTTGATCGCGGCGCGGGTGCCCGCCGCCGCCGCGACATAGACGAATTGGGGATTCGACGTGCAGTCTCCCGCCGCATAGATGTGCTCGGCGCCGGTGCGAAGATGCGCATCCACTCGAATGGCTCCGTTCGACTCGGTGGCGATGCCGGCGAGTTCGAGATCGAGGCCGTCCGTATCGGCGCGGCGACCCACCGCAACCAGCAGCCGCTCGGCCCGGATCGTCCCGCCGTCGACACGAAGCTCGAACCCGCCGTCCGCGTGGTGCACCGATTCGGTCCTTGCGCCGGTAAGAATCTCCAGCCCCTCCTCGCCCAGATAACGCCCGAGTCGCTCGCCGAGGAGCGCCTCCTCCCGGGGGAGGAGGTGCGGAGCGAGTTCGATGACGGTGACCTTCACCCCGAGGCGGGCGAACGCCTGGGCGAGTTCGAGGCCCACCGCCGAGCCGCCGAGCACCGCGAGCGAGGCCGGCAGTTCGCTCGCCCCGAGTGCCTCGGTCGAGGTCCAGTAGGGCGTGTCGGCGAGACCCGGGATGGGCGGGGTGATGGGCGCGGCGCCGGTGGCGATCAGGACGCGATCCGGGTGCAGGCGTCGGTGACCGGCCTCGGCTTCCACTTCGATCTCGCGCGCACCGACGAAGCGCGCCCGGCCGCGGATCAGGTGGATGCGCTCGTTGGCATCGAGAATCGACTGGTACTTGGCCTGACGTAACTCCTCCACCCGGTGCTGTTGCAGGGCCTGGAGCCGGGCCCGGTCCACGCTCAGGGCGGCGTGCCCGAGCCCGTCGAAGGGGTGATGGCCTGCGTCGTGGCGCATCAGAGCGGCCCGGATGAAGATCTTCGAGGGCACGCAGCCGACGTTGACGCAGGTGCCCCCGAGGGTGCCCTGTTCGATCATCGTCACCCGGGCGCCGGCCTCGCCGGCACGAATCGCCGCGGCGAAGGCGGCCGAACCCGAGCCGATGATCGCGATCTCGAGACCGGCACCATCGTATTGCGACGGTGTACCGACGATCCATTCCTTCGATGCCACCATGGAGAATCCCTCGTGCGATGCAACAGAGTATTCACCGTAACTCCCGTACCTCGGTACGGTGTCAACCCCCCGCCCCCCGTTGGAACCGGTGGATGACGAGAGTCGGGCACCCGGCGGGAAACCCGGGCCGCCCGGAGTCGGCGTATCGGTCTGAGGGGAATAATTCCGGTACCGCGAAACCGCGGGGCGGGGCGATCGATGTCTGAATCCGGTGCGATTCCCCTGGATCCGGGACCGATCGCCTCGACCTTCGGGGCGGCGTCCGGGCGACATGGACTCGACCTTCGGGGCGGCATCCGGGCGACGTGGACTCGACCTTCGGGCGGCGTCCGGGCGACGTGGACTCGACCTTCGGGCGGCGTCCGGGCGACGTGGACATGGTAGCCTGGATGAAGCGAAGCGAAATCCGGGGATGACGTGCCACGATCTCCCGGATTTCGGCCTTCGGCCTGCATCCAGGCTACATGGGACGCGGGGACGCGGGGACGCGGGGACGACCGTCGGACAGAGAGTATTTCAGGCCGTGGGCCGATGGGGGAAAGGGGACGTTTCTGAATCGGGTCGACACAGGGACCGATCGCCTTGCGGCCCGGGATCGGCACCGTTAAACTGCAAAGTGGCTTCGTAAGCGGATTCCTCTGTGCCCCTCGTTTTCGATATCCCCGGCTACGGCTCACTGCATCTGGCGCGTTTGGTCTGCGACTTCAACGGTACGCTCGCGGTGGACGGCGTCCTCGCCTCCGGCGTGGCCGAGCGCCTGCAACGCCTGGCCGAAAACCTGGAGATCCATGTCGTAACGGGTGACACCTACGGCACGGCGCGTCAGGCCTTGGCCGGACTCCCGGTGAACGTGCAGGTTCTTCCGGAGCGCGGGCAGGCCGAGGCCAAGCTCGCAGCCGTGTCGGCACTGGGTCCCGACGAATGCGCGGTGCTGGGTAACGGACGCAACGACGTGGCGATGCTGCGTGCCGCCGCTCTGGGCATTGCGGTGATCGGCGCGGAGGGAGTGGCGCCCGAGGCCCTGGCGGCCTCCGACCTTTTGGTTCCCGGCTCCGAAGCGGCCCTGGATCTTTTCCTGAAGCCGAAACGCCTGCTTGCGGGCCTAAGGGCATGAAGGCCCCGCCGGCGCATACCGCGGATCGGGCCGGGCGCGTTTGCGCGCGAGAAATTTTCGGACATCCCCACCCGTAGCCTGGATGCAGGCCGAAGGCCGAAATCCGGGGACCGGGTTCCCATCGAGGCGGAATCCCCGGACTCCAGACGTCGAGGCCGGCCCGAGCCGTGTCGAATCGATCCACAGACGTCGCAACGTTGGCAGGCCCGCCGTCCGGTTATGCGGGGTGTCGCTACCTCGTGAAAGATTTTGGGACATCCCAGTCCCAACATCGACTCGCCTACGCGACAAGCTTTCGGGCCCCGGCCGCCCTGCGTCCGTCGCCGCTGCGGACTTCCTCGTTGGGAAGCCCCCCGCGACGACTCCCACAATGGCTGGACGGCGTTCCGGATGCGCTCGCATGTCGCCTCCGCGGCTTCGGGCCCTCTCGCTCCCTCCGCCACTCCGGCGACACGCCCGCGCCCTACGCCTACCGGGGACTACCCGCCTCGTGCTTCGCACTTCCCTGGCGGGCAGCGGATGTCCACGCGGCGTCGCACCGCGCCCCACCGCGCGGCATGACGCGCGTTGCGCGCCTTGCTACCCTGAACGCCCGGGCGGGAAAGACGATCATGATCCGATGGATCCTGTGGGCGATACTGCTGACCTTGGCGACGCGCGCCGGCGCGGCGCCGGGCGGCGTGGCGCTGTTCCGGCAGGGCCGCTACCAACAGGCCCGCGGCGCATTGGAGGCCGCCATCCACGCCGGTAGCGGCGATCCCCGGGCGCAGTTCTATCTCGGGCGCACCTGTCTGAAACTCGGGGACCTCGAGTGTGCCGCCGACCGGCTCCGGGAGGCGGTGCGCGCGGCACCGGAGCGCGCCGTCTACCATTACTGGCTGGCCCGCGCCTACGGGGCCGAGGCGCGCGCGGCAAACCCTATCCATCAGGCATGGCTGGCCCTGCGCGTTCGCCGGGAACTGCGACGCGCCGTGGCCCTCGATCCGGATGACCTCGATGCGCGCATAGCGCTTGCCGGCTACTACATCGAGGCACCGGGCTTCCTCGGCGGCGGTCTCGACGCGGCCCGCCGCCAAGCCCGGACGATCCTCGAGCGGGATCCGCGGCAGGGATCGTTGCTGATGGCCAGGATCCACTTGCGGGACGGCGATGCCGATGCCGCGGAAGCGGTGTACCGGCGCCTGGAACACGAACAGGAAGCGAGCGGAGCGGACGGCTCCCCGGCGGCCGCGGATGTCTATGGGGACTACGGGCGGTTCCTGCTCCGGCAACGGCGTTACGCCGAGGCGATCGTGCGCTTCCGGCGGCAGGCGGCGCTCGTACCGGGCGACCCGCAGCCGCGCATCCACCTGGGGGACGCCTATCGCGGGGTCGGACGGTACGCGGCGGCGATCGCCGAGTACCGTACCGCGCAGCGACTCAAACCGGGGCTTGCGGATATCGACGAACGCTTGCGCGAGACGCGGCGCCAAGTCCGGAACGCCGCCTCACCCTGATCCCCCTCCAGCGTCCTCCGGCCCCGTCCCGGGTCCGCCGATGCCGTCCAGCCCGAACCGGGGTCCGGCGATCGCGGTCACCCGCGCCAGGGTCGCACGCGCAGCGGCGAAGGCGCGACCGAGCCGGGGCAGCGCCGCCCATTGTCGCGGCCGGAAAGCGACGCCGCGCAGCACCCGGGCCGCACGCACGCGCCCGCGCGCATCGACCGCACCGGCGACGGCGGCCGGCAGGGTCCAGGCCGCGGGATCCGCCACCGCCCGCACCACCAGAAACCGCGCCCCCGCGCCGCGGGCCGCCGCGGCGAGCGTCGCACTCTCCATGTCCACCGCCTGCGCGCCGTAACGCACGCCCAGTTCCCGCTTCGCGGCCGCATCGGCCAGCACCTGCGCACTCTGCATCAACGTGCCGCCCAGCGGGTCGCCGCCCAGCGGGTCCGACGCCCGATCCAGCGCCCGCCACAGGGCGCGGCGCCACTGCGGATCGACGTCGAACACCTCCTCCGCACCGCGCACCCGATCCGGCAACAGCAGATCGCCCGGGCGTAAGTCCGGCGCCAGCGCCCCGGCGCTGCCCCAACTGAGCAACGCACCCGCGCCGGCCGCGAGCAACCGATCGGCGGCGCGCGCCGCGTGTTCCGCACCGACGCCCGAGACGCACAGCAGAACCCCGGGCGCCGGGGCGAGCACCTCTCCGAACACGGGACGCCGGATGTGCAGGGCCCGCGCCTCGGCCGGCAACGCCGCCACGATCCCCAGAACCGGGGGCGGGATCGACGCGCGGTCCGATGCCGCCGTCGGGAGAAGCGGAATCGGCGCGGCCCCCTCAGGCGGCCGACACATTGCGATAGCGGGCCAAGGCCCAGAAGGGAAAATAGGCCGTGTAACCGTGGTACTTGAGATAGAAGACCCGCGGAAATCCCGGGGCGTTGAACCACTCGTCGCGCCACAGACCGTCCGGACCCTGAGTGTGCATGAGATAGGCGGCCCCACGGCGCACCGCGTCCGAGGCACCCTCGCCCGCGGCCATCAACGCCAGCATCGCCCACGCCGTGTGACACGCGGTACTGACCGGCCCCCGACCGGCCATCCCGGGATCTTCATAGCTGTCGTTGCTCTCGCCCCAGCCCCCGTCTTCGCGTTGCACCGCCTCGAGCCAGCGGACCGCACGCCGCAGCGCCGGATCGTCCGCAGCCACGCCTACGGCCTGGAACGCGACCAGCACCGACCAGGTGCCGTAGATGTAATTCGTGCCCCAACGACCGAACCAGCAACCGGTCGCCACCTGCTCGGCGCGCAGAAACCCGAGCGCACGTTCCACGACCGGCCGGTACTGCGGATTCTCCGGGAGCAGTCGCGAGAGCAGCGTCACGCAGCGGGCGGTGACGTCGCTGGTCGGCGGATCGAGCAGCGCGCCGTGATCGGCGAACGGGATCTCGTTTAAATAGTAGCGCGTGTTGTCGGCGTCGAAGGCGGCAAACCCGCCGTTGCGCGACTGCATGCCGCACAGCCAGTCGGCCGCGCGCCGCACGCTCTCGTCGAAGCGCTCGTCCCGGGCCTGTGCCATGGCCCAGGCCACCGCCGCGGTGTCGTCGAGATCCGGGTAGTAGTCGTTCTCGAACTGGAACGCCCAACCGCCCCCGGGCAGGTCCGGGCGGTACTCGCGCCAGTCGCCGGGGGCGTCGCGCAGCTGGCGCGCCGCCAGCCACTCCAATGCGCGAAGCACCTCGGCGCCGCTCGACCCGCCGTCGGCCTCCTGGAGGGCCAGGCAGGCCAGGCCAGTGTCCCAGACCGGCGAGACGCACGGCTGGCAGTAGGCCGAGTCCGGACCGACGACCAGCAGCCGGCGAATCGCCTCCATGGCCGTGGCGCGATCGGGGTGATCCGGCGCATAGCCCAGATGTGCCAGGGCCTCGTAGGCATTGACCATGGCCGGGAAGATCGCGCCGAGCCCGTTGGGGCCGTTGAGCCGTTCGACGACCCAGTCCTCGGCCGCCCGCATCGCGCGCCGTCGCACGACGCGGGGGATCAGCGGCTCCAGGCGCCGGCCGATGCGTTCGAAGACGAGCACGACCCGGTTCAGCCGCGAGCGTACCGGGAAATAGTGACGCTCGCGCTCGGGCGCTACCGTGAACAGCTCGCGTACACCGACGCCGAGCGGATTGCGCGCCGGGCGCTTCAGGGTGCACAGGATCAGCAACGGCACCATCACGGTCCGCGACCAGTAGGAGACCTTGCTCAGATGGAACGGAAACCAGCGCGGCAACAGTATCAGTTCCACCGGCATGAACGGCACGCCGCGCCACGGGATCTGACCGAACAGCGCGAGTGCGATGCGGGTGAAGACGTTGCTGCGCGCCGCCCCGCCGTGGGCGAGGATCAGTTCGCGCGCGCGGATCATATGCGGCGCGTCGGAAGAATCGCCCGCGAGCTTCAATGCATAGTACGCCTTGACCGAACAGCTGATGTTGAAGCGGCCCCCGTAGTAGAGCGGCCAGCCCCCCTCCGGCTGCTGGTGCGCGCGCAGGTAGACGGCGAGCTTGGCCTCCAGTTCGGGCTCCCGCTCGTCCATGTAGTGCATCATCAGGATGTATTCGGCCGGGATGGTGCAGTCGGCCTCCAGCTCGAAGCACCAGTAGCCCTCGGGGTGCTGGTGCGCCGCAAGCCCTGCACGTGCCCGCGCCACGGCCGCGTCCGCCGGCCCGGCCGGCGTTGCGCCGGACGCGACCCACTGCAGCGTTTCGCCGGCCCCCGGCGAGCGCACCGCCACTTCAGCCCCTGTGCGCACCGGCGCCGGCGCGACCCCGCCCCGCAACCGGCGTGGCGGACCCCCGCGGCAACCCATGCCCGGCGAGATAGAAGAGGGAGCGCAGCATGCGATCGTGCCTCACCGTCAGACGCGTCGCCAGAATGGTGGCCTTCACGCTGCGCCGCGAGATCTTGACCTCGCGCCCGCTGCGGAAGTCACGGTGACGGTTGATCTTGCGCAGCGTCAGCACCGCCATGCCCAACGCCCACAAACAGAAGTTGCGGATGCCGGTCTCCTCCGGCGGAATGAGCAACGTGTAGGCAAGCGCGTCTTTCAAGTGACCGTGCGCGACGCCGATGAGCCGGCCGAGCCCCGCTCCGAAACCCGGTTGGTAGCGGCCCGGTTGCAGTTGCGCGAGATCGAAGCCGCTCGCATCGAACACCTCCCGCGGCAACCAGCAGACGTCCCGCTCGCGATCGTCCCACACGTCCTTCAGGATGTTGGTCATCTGCAGGCCCTGGCCGAAGGAGACCGACAGTTCCATCAACTCGTCGCGGTGCCGGGCGATCGCCGGCGAGTAGTCGCAGAACAGGCGCGTGAGCATCTCGCCGACCACGCCGGCCACGTAATAGCAGTAACGGTCCAGATTGACCAGCCGTTCCAGTCCGTGTGCGCTGCGCTTTTCCTGGAACTCGGCCATCCCCTCGGCCATGATCCGAACGCAGATCTCGATGGCCTCGCGCCGGGCCGGGTTGAAGCCGCGGTTGATGCGCATCACCAACGGGGTCTCGGCGATCAGTTCGCGCTCCGCCGGCAGGGTGCGTTCCGAGAGCAGGGGGTGAAGTTCGGCGGCGAAATCCTCGGGCGCCACCGCTCCCGCCACGACCCCGGTGAAACGCTCGCAGAAACGGCGTTTGCGTGCGGTATCGAGATCCGGCTCGTCCTCGATCGTATCGACGATGCGGCACAACAGATAGGCATTACCCACCGTTCGCGCGAGCGCCGGCGGCAACTGCGGGATGGTCAACGCGAAGGTGCGCGATACCCCCTGCAGCAGGTAGTCTTGAAAGGCATTGTCGGAAACGGCCGCGGGTTCGGGCTCAGGATCCCGACGCCGATCGGCGCTGGCGGCTGGCAGACTCGACATTCCGTTCTTTTTGATGAACCCCGATTGGACTCGTTACCGGTACCGCTCAGCGGGCCTGGAGCCGATGCGCCGGTGCCCGCTCCCGGTGCCGCTCACGGATCGCGGCCAGTATACCATCCCGGTGCAGACCGCATGCGGCCAGCAGACCTTCGCGCGTATCGTGGTCCAGGAACCGGTCCGGCAGACCGAGGTTGAGCACGGGCACGCACAGCCGATGCGCCGCGAAACAATCGTTGACCGCGCTGCCGGCACCCCCGGCGACCGCGTTGTCCTCCACGGTCACGAGCAGTTCATGCCCGGCGGCGAGCTGCAGCACCAGCTCCTCGTCGAGCGGCTTGACGAAGCGCATGTTGGCGACCGTCGCGTCCAGTTCCTCGCCGGCCTCCAGGGCCGCGGCCAGCGGGCTGCCGAAGGCGAGGATCGCCACACCGCGCCCCCGGCGCCGCATCTCGCCCCGACCCAGATCCAGCGCGGTCATCGCCTGGCGGGGCTCCACGCCGGGTCCGCGCCCGCGCGGATAGCGCACCGCCGCCGGACCTGGGTGCAGGAAACCGGTATAGAGCATCTGCCGGCACTCGTCTTCGTCACTCGGCGCCATCACGATCAGGTTCGGCACACAGCGCAGGTACGACAGATCGAAGCTCCCGGCGTGGGTAGGCCCGTCCGGTCCCACCACTCCGGCGCGGTCGATGGCGAACAGCACCGGCAGGTCCTGGATCGCCACGTCGTGGATCAACTGGTCGTAGGCGCGCTGCAGGAACGTCGAGTAGATGGCCACCACGGGCTTGAGCCCCTCGCAGGCGAGCCCGGCGGCCAGCGTCACCGAGTGCTGCTCGGCGATCCCCACGTCGTAGTAACGCTCGGGGAATCGGTCTGCGAACTCCACGAGCCCGGAGCCCTCGCGCATCGCGGGCGTGATCCCGACCAGACGCTCGTCGCGCTCGGCCATGTCGCACAGCCATGCCCCGAAGACTTCCGTATAGGCCGGAGTGCGATTGGAATCCCCATGGGGCAAGCCGACCGCCGGGTCGAAGGATCCGACGCCGTGATAGCGCACCGGATCCTCCTCGGCGGGGACATAGCCCTTGCCCTTGCGGGTCACCACATGCAGGAAGCGCGGCCCGCGGCGCACGGCGAGATGTTCCAGGGTCGCCACCACGGTCGGCAGGTCGTGTCCGTCGATCGGACCGTAGTAGTCGAACCCCAACTCCTCGAACAAGGTGCCGGGGCTCACCATGCCCTTCACGTGCTCCTCGGCACGGCGCGCCAGCTCGCGGATCGGCGGAACGCGTTCCAGGATCCGCTTGCCCCCTTCCTTCACGTTGCCGAACAAGCGCCCCGAGAGCACGCGGGTGAGGTAGTTCGACAGCGCGCCGACATTGGGCGATATGGACATGCGGTTGTCGTTGAGGATCACCAGGAGATCGGCGCCCGCCTCGCCGGCGTGGTCGAGCGCCTCGAAGGCCATTCCCGCGGTCAGGGCACCGTCGCCGATCACCGCCACCGCGCGACGGCGCACACCCTGGGCGCGCGCCGCCAATGCCATCGCCAGTGCGGCGCTCACCGAAGTGCCGGCATGTCCGACGCCGAATGCGTCGTACGGGCTCTCACTGCGCTTCGGGAACCCGGACAGTCCGCCCTCCTTGCGGATGCCGGCGAGCAGATCGCGACGGCCGGTGAGGACCTTGTGCGGATAGGCCTGGTGCCCCACGTCCCACACCAGCCGGTCTTCCGGGGTGTCGAAGACATAGTGCAGGGCCACCGCGAGTTCGACCACTCCGAGCCCCGCGGCAAAGTGGCCGCCGCATTGCGACACGGTCGTGATGAGGTAGTCCCGCAGCTCGGCGGCCAGCGCTTCGAGCAGGGAGGCCGGGAACCGGCGCAGATCCTTCGGGGAGTCGATCCGGCTCAGCAAGGGATAGCGGGTCTTTGCGTCCATACCTTCCGTTCCGCTGACTGGTGAATCGTCCCTGCCCCGAATCCGGGCGAACCCGGCCGACCCGAGGTGCACCTCGACCGGACCGCGCACCATCGACCCGCCGGGCGGCCCCGCGACCCGCCTTCCCTGCGCGGTCGCGGCCGTGCAGGATCCGATCAGGTCGCTGCGGCAACGTTCATCCCGCTCGCTGTTCCGCCGTGATCTTGACTTGACACCCCCCCGTATTCCCGGAAGCCGGCACGGGATTTCCCCGAATCCGGCCCGCCCCGGAGCGTGAAAGTGTGTCAAATATAGCCCAGGTCGCGCGGATTGTCAGCAACAGTGATAAGCACCAACCCCCTGCCGCGAAGCGCCCGCACGCCGCCTTGCGTGCACCGGACTGTGAACTCCGTCACAGTCGGAGCCCACCTGCTATTGGTACAGACACCGCACGCCTCCCGAATGCGTACGCGCCGCCGGCGCTGGAGCCGCGCCGGTCGGATGTGTTCTAATTCTCCGAATCCCGGCACCACGCAAAGGCCGCGCCGGGATCGGCCGCGGGAACTCCGCGGGCCCCGGGAGTGTCGGGCATTTCGATGCAACGCAATCAACGGTCGATCGTCGGCCCGGTCGCCGCGTTGTCACGACGCCGGGGGACCCGCCCCCCGCGCAACAAGCACAACAAGGAGCGGGCGTGATGGACGTCATATTGGCACGACCCCGGGGCTTCTGCGCGGGCGTCGTTCGCGCAATCGAGATCGTGGAACGTGCGCTCGAGGTCTACGGCTCCCCGGTCTACGTCCTCCACGAGATCGTCCACAACCACCACGTCGTCGACGACCTGCGTACCCGCGGAGCGATCTTCGTCGAGAACCTCGCCGAAGTCCCGGAAGGGGCCGTGACCATCTTCAGTGCGCACGGCGTCGCCACGACGATGGTGGACCAAGCCGCGGCCCGCAAGCTCGAGGTAATCGACGCGACCTGCCCGCTCGTGACCAAGGTCCATCTGCAGGCGCAGCGCTACAGCGTGCGGGGCTTCGAAGTCGTCATCATCGGCCACCCGGGTCATCCCGAAGTGGAAGGCACACGCGGTCGGGTCACCGGTCCGGTGCACGTGGTCTCGGACTGCGAAGACGTCCCCAGGTTGCGGGTGAAGGACCCGGAGCGCCTCGCCTACGCCACCCAGACCACGTTGAGCGTCGATGATACCCGCGACGTGATCGCGGCCCTCAAGGACCGGTTCCCGTCCATCCAGGGTCCCGACCTCGACGGGATCTGCTATGCCACGCAGAACCGCCAGAACGCCGTACGCAGCCTGGCGTCCGAAGTCGATCTGCTCCTGGTGGTCGGCGCCCGCAACAGCTCCAACTCCAACCGGCTGCGGGAAGTCGGCGAGCGGGCCAACGTACGCGCGCACCTGGTCCAGGACGCGGCGGAACTCGAGGACTCGTGGTTCACTCCCGGGCTCCGCGTCGGACTGACCGCCGGCGCCTCGGCGCCCGAGGTCCTGGTGCAGGCGGTGCTCGAACGCCTGCGCGGCTACGAGGTCGATTGCGTCAAGGAGATGGAGTCGGTGCGCGAGACGACCGCCTTCCGCCTCCCGGCGGCGTTGCTCAGGAAGTCCGCTCAAACCACCCGGCAGCGCGAAACCCGGCCGCAACCCGTCAGGAGTCGCTCGTGAGCGTTCCCGTTCACCAACAGATTCGCGTCGGCTCCTACATCCTCCGCCAGAAGCTGCGCGGCCGGCGCCGCTACCCGCTGGTACTGATGCTCGAACCCCTGTTCCAGTGCAACCTCACCTGCGCAGGATGTGGCAAGATCTCCTATCCCAAGGAGACCCTGGACCGCCGGCTGAGTCTGGAGGAGTGCATCGCGGCGGTGGACGAATGCGACGCGCCCATCGTATCGATCCCCGGCGGCGAACCGCTGATCCATAAGGAGATGCCGCAGATCGTCTCCGCGCTGACGGCGCGCAGGAAATTCGTCTATCTATGCACGAACGCCCTGCTCCTGACCAAACGCATCGGGGACTACGCGCCGTCGCCCTACTTCACCTTCTCCGTGCACCTGGACGGCGAGCGCGAGCGCCATGACGCCTCCGTGTGCCGCGGCGGCGTGTTCGACAAGGCCGTGGAAGCCATCCGCCTCGCGCGCGACCGCGGCTTCCGGGTGACGATCAACTGCACCCTGTTCCAGGGGGAGGATCCGGCGGAGGTTGCGGATTTCTTCGATTTCGCGACCGGCCTCGGCGTCGAGGGAATCACGATTTCCCCCGGGTACAGCTACGAGCAAGCGCCGCACAAGGACGTATTCCTCAAGCGCACCCAAAGCAAGGAATTATTCCGCGACATCTTCCGTATCGGCCGCCGGCGGCACCGCAAGTGGCGGTTCAACCAATCGAGCCTGTTCCTCGACTTCCTGGCAGGCAACCAGACCTACCAGTGCACGCCGTGGAGCAACCCGACCCGCAACGTGTTCGGCTGGCAGCGTCCGTGTTACCTGCTGGTCGACGGGGGCTACGCGCCGAGCTTCCGTGCCCTCATGGAGGAGACCGACTGGGACCGTTACGGGACCGGTCGCAACCGCAAATGCGACAACTGCATGGCGCACTGCGGCTACGAAGGGACTGCGGTCGACGACACGGTCGCCCACCCGCTAAAGGCCCTGAAGGTGTTCCTGCGCGGGCCGCGCACCGAAGGACCCATGGCCCCGGAACTCCCCGCCCTGTATCCCGCCGCGGAGCCCGCGCGCGAGCCGGGCGTCGAGACGACGGACCTGGCCAAGCACGAAGGCGTCGGTTGATTTCCGGCCGCCGGCACGGCGCCGACGCGCGTACCGCATGATGGATTCCGTCTGGATTGTACCGGCGGCCGCCGCCGCACTGCTCTGGTGGACGTTGCTGGCGCTGCCGTGGCGCCCCTGGCGAACCACCGAGCGACTCGAGGGCACGGGCGCGGCGGCATCGGACCTGAGCGGCGTCACGGTGTTGATCCCGGCGCGTAACGAGGCCGCGACCATCGGCCGGATCCTCGCCGCGCTCGCCGACCAGGGGCCGGGCCTGCGAGTCGTGGTGGTGGACGACGAATCCACCGACGGTACCGGCGCGGCGGCGTACGCGAGCGGCCTGTCGAACCTGACGGTCCTGCGCAGCGCCCCGTTGCCCTCCGAATGGACGGGAAAGCTCTGGGCCCTGGAGCAGGCCCGGCATCACCTCGAAACCCCGCTGGTATTACTGCTCGACGCCGACATCGCGCTCGCCCCGGGTACGATCGACGCGCTGCGCGCGCGGCTGCGCGCCGATCACCTGCAACTGGTCTCGCTGATGGCCGCCCCCGGCCTGAACGGTCTCTGGGAACGACTGCTGATGCCGGCCTTCGTCTATTTCTTCAAGCTGCTCTATCCGTTCCGGCTCGCCAATTCGCGCTCGGGGCGCGTGGCGGCCGCCGCAGGCGGCTGTATCCTGATGGAGACCGAGTGGCTGGATCGCATCGGCGGCTTCGGATCGATCCGTGACGAGCTGATCGACGACTGCGCGCTCGCCCGGCGCGTGAAGTCCGGCGGGGGACGCACGTGGATCGGCCTGACGCATTCGGCGCTCATGGTGCGCGATCACGGCTTCCGCGATATCTGGGATATGGTGGCGCGAACCGCCTTCATCCAACTGCGCTATTCGAGCCTGCTCCTGGGCCTGTGCACGCTGGCCCTCCTGCTCGCCTTCCTCGCTCCGGCCGCGGGCCTGGTCGCCGCCGACGGCGCGGTGCGCGCACTGTCCGCGGCGGCCCTGGCCGGCATGATCCTCAGTTACATCCCCACGCTGCGCTTCTATGATCGCACCCCCGCCTGGGCCCTCACACTGCCGGCGATCGGACTCCTGTACCTGCTCATGACCTGGGCATCGGCCGTGCGTTACTGGCGCGGCGACCGTTCCCGGTGGAAGGACCGGACCTATGTCCGGCTGCCGCACGAGGGTCGTTGAAGGTAGACTATCTCTTGCGGTACAGTGTCGACATTCATCCTGGATCGCCACCGGAGTCACTACGGGAGGTCGATCATTGACCTCAAAGCAACGGGAGCAAGGCAGATGCGTCGAACCTTTCTGCGGCTGTCTCTGATCGCGGTGATATCGTGCGCACCGCTGGGGCTTGCGGGAGGGATCGCCGGAGCGGCGCCCGCGCAGACCGTCGCCGCGGGTCCCGTCCGGGTGATCCGACAGTTCCAGGACACCTTGATCACGGTGATGAAGGGGGCCGCCACCCTGGGCTACCGGGGGCGCTACGCGAAACTGGCGCCGGTGGTCACCCGCACCCACGATCTGACCGTGATCGCACGCGTCGCACTGGGCCGATCCTGGAGTCGCCTGACGCCGGCCCAACGAGCCGAATTCCTCAAGACCTTCGCGAAACTCAGTATCGCCACCTACGCGGCACGGTTCGACGGCTACGGCGGGGAAGTCTTCACTCCCCCCACGGCGCACAAACTGCCGCGCGGCGACGTGCTCGTGGAGTCCCAGTTGAAGAGCCCGGACGGCAGCAAAGTCCAGTTCGGCTACCAGATGCGCAAGATCGACGGTCGCTGGCGGATCGTCAACATCATCGCCGACGGGGTGAGTGACTTGGCCCTCGAGCGTGCGGAATACTCCAGCGTCATCCGCCGCTACGGCTTCAACGCGCTGCTGACGAAACTCAAGGAGAGGATCGCCGGGTATGCGCGCAAGGGCGCCGGCGCCACTGCGCCCTCCTGAATAAACGCGGTGCGCCGTCCCGGCTCCCTACCGACCCGCCGCGCCACGCGCGAACCGCCGCGTGTGCGTACGCCCCGGATACCCTCGATTCGCCCCTCCGTGCGGTCCGCGCCGCGCCGCGGCGTCCGCCGCCGGCCCGCATGGACCCTCGCACCCCTGCTCCTCCTGGTACTGCTCGGCGGCTGCGCCTCCACCGGGTATCGTACGTCCGGCGATCCGATCGAGCCGTTCAACCGGAAGATGTTTGTCTTCAACGATCGTCTGGATCACTGGATCCTGCAGCCGGTCTCCCGGGCCTATGTGAAAGTCGCGCCGGAACGGGTACGTGCGTCGGTCACCAACTTTTTCACCAATCTGGAATACCCCAACACGATCCTGAACCAGTTTCTCCAGGGCCGGTTCCGGCGGGGATTCGGGGACACCGCGCGCTTCCTCGCCGACACCGTCGTCGGTGTCGGCGGCCTGTTCGACCCGGCGACCCGCTTTGGCCTGCCGCGCCATGACGAGGACCTCGGCCAGACGCTCGCCGTCTGGGGCGTCGGCCGGGGTCCGTACCTGGTACTACCCTTCATCGGTCCCGACACATTGCGCGACCTGCCGGATCTCGTGACCGGCGCATTGATCAATCCGCTGTCCTACGTGGGCGACCCCGCGATCACGATATCGCTGGGCGCCGCCAAACTCATCAACGAACGCGCCAACGCGGCAACGCAGATCGAGATGGTCCGCCAGGCCCTCGATCCGTATATCTTCATGCGCGAGGCCTATCTGCAACACCGCCGGTTCCTGATCTACAACGGGCACCCGCCGGTGAAACTGTACAACGAGTCCGGCCCCGACGAGCCGGCGCCCGCACCGCCCCCCTCGCAGACCCCCGATCGAAAACCGCCCGGTTCCGACGGGCACTGACGACGGTACACGGGGGGGCCACGCTCCATCCCGGCCCGCGGGGGACACGGCGCGCACGCAGGCTTGAATGGCAAAGACACGGCCACGAACCCAATACGCGTTGTCCGTGCGTTCCGTGGGGTCCGCGGCTCCTTTCGACACCGTCGTGAATCTCGGCGGCACCGGCCGGGCAAGCCCGGCCCTACCCAACCACCACGACCGGGGTTCGCGCAGGGCGGGCTTCGGCCCGCCGGCGACGGCTCCTTTCGACACCGTCGCGAACCGCGGCGGCACCGGCCGGGCAAGCCCGGCCCTACCCAACCACCACGACCGAGGTTCGCGTAGGGCGGGCCTCGGCCCGCCGACGGCGCCCGGGATTCCGGCGCCGTTACGGATTCCGGCGATGTCGGCCGGACAGGTGCGGGGAGGCGGGAGGACCGGCCCCGAATGGACCGGCGGCGGACACTATGCGCCGGTGCCGTAGTGTTCGCGGACGTAGTGCTCGACGATCTGCTGGAACTCCTCGGCGATGTGCTCTCCCTTGAGGGTGACGTCTTTTCCGCCGTCGATGTACACGGGCGCGACCGGGCTTTCGCCGGTCCCGGGCAGGCTGATCCCGATGTTGGCGTGCCGGCTCTCGCCGGGGCCGTTGACGACACAGCCCATCACGGCCACGCTCATGGTCTCGACGCCCGCGTAGCGCCCGCGCCACGCGGGCATCTGCTCGCGCAGGTAGGTCTGGATCTTCTGGGCGAGTTCCTGGAAATAGGTGCTCGTCGTGCGTCCGCAGCCCGGACACGCCACCACCATCGGCGTGAACGCGCGCAGGCCCATGGTCTGCAGAATCTCCTGCGCCACCACCACCTCGCGCGTACGATCCCCGCCCGGCTCCGGCGTGAGCGAGACGCGGATCGTGTCGCCGATCCCTTCCTGGAGCAGCACCGCGAGCGCCGCGCTCGAGGCCACGATCCCCTTGCTGCCCATGCCCGCCTCGGTCAACCCCAGGTGCAGCGGATAGTCGCAACGCGCGGCCAGCGCGCGGTAGACGGCGATCAGGTCCTGGACGCCGCTCATCTTGCAGGAGAGCACGATGTGGTCGCGCCCCAGACCCAGTTCCCGGGCCCGCCGGGCGTTCTCCAGCGCCGAGATCACCATGGCCTCGCGCAGTACCTCCCCCGTCTCCCGGGGCTCGGCACGGTGCGCGTTCTCGTCCATCATGCGCGCCGCCAACGCCGAATCGAGGCTGCCCCAGTTCACCCCGATGCGCACCGGACGGTCATAGCGGCAAGCCAACTCGATCATGGTCGCGAACTGCGCGTCACGCTTGCTGCCGCGCCCGACATTACCCGGATTGATGCGGTACTTGGCGAGCACCTCGGCGCACGCCGGGTGCTCGGTCAGCAGCTTGTGGCCGTTGAAATGGAAATCCCCTATCAACGGTACACAGACACCCCGGGCGTCGAGGGCCTCGCGGATGCGCGGCACCGCCGCGGCGGCCACGGCGGTATTGACCGTGACGCGCACCAGTTCGGATCCGGCACGCGCGAGCGCCGCCACCTGCGCCACGGTGGCATCCACGTCCGCCGTGTCGGTGTTGGTCATGGACTGGACCACGATCGGGCCGTCGCCCCCGATCGTCACCGCCCCCACGCGCACCGCCACCGTGGGACGGCGCATCGCCGCTGCCGCATTGCCGTTCATCGCCTTCGAGACGCCCCCCGCTCCGGATCATCCAGTGGGTCCGCGGGACCGGCCCCACGGATCGGGGCCCATGATAGCCGATCCGCCCCGGGCCGGGCAGACGTCCGGCCACGACGAGGGACAGACGCCGCCAACCCCTCTACAATGACCGTTTCTCTTCAACGGAACCTCCAACCCCATGATCGGCAGCCCTGTCATTCGTTCCGCCGCGGTACCGGCCCACCCCGCCGGGCCGTTTCGAGGGCGCCCGTGACCACACTGCTGACCGGTGCCTCCGGCTTCGTCGGCTCGGCCGTGCTGCGGCGGCTGATCGGCGCCGGACACGAAGTCCGGGCGCTGGTGCGTGCCGGCGGCGACCGGCGCAACCTCGCCGGGCTGCCCGTGGAGGTGGTCACCGGCGACTTGGCCGATCCGGTCTCGCTGCGCCGCGCGCTCGCCGGCTGCCGTGCCCTGTTTCACGTGGCGGCGGATTATCGGCTGTGGGTACCGGAACCGGCCCCCATGTACGCGGCCAACGTGGAAGGCACCACCGCCCTGATGCGCGCGGCGCTGGAGACCGGCGTCGAGCGCGTCGTCTACACCAGCAGCGTCGCCACGCTCGGGCTGAACGCGGATCGCAGTCCGGCCGATGAGGACACTCCGGCCCGGCTCGAGGACATGATCGGTCACTACAAGCGCTCCAAGTTTCTGGCCGAGCGGGCCGTGACGGACCTCGTGCGGGAGGCGGGCCTGCCGGCGGTGATCGTCAATCCGTCCACCCCGGTCGGCCCGCGGGACGTGAAGCCCACGCCGACCGGTCGCATGATCCTCGACGCGGCACGCGGGCGCACGCCGGCCTACGTGGACACGGGGCTGAACATCGTGCACGTCGATGACGTCGCCGAAGGCCACTGGCTGGCCTTCGACAAGGGCCGCCCGGGAGAACGCTACGTGCTCGGCGGCGAGAACCTGTCGCTGAAAGAGATCTTCACCCGTATTGCGACTCTCTCCGGGCATGCGCCGCCCCGCGTGCGGCTGCCCCATCCGGTCCTCTATCCGGTCGCCTACGCCGCCGAAGGCTGGGTCCGGCTGCGCGGGCGCGGACGCCCGCTGGTGACGGTGGACGAAGTGCGCATGTCGAGGAAGTGGATGTTCTTCTCCTCGGACAAGGCCCGGCGGGAACTCGGCTACCGCCCGCGTCCGGCTCAGGAGGCCTTGAGCGACGCCCTGGACTGGTTCCGGGGACATCGTTACCTTCGATAACGGCACGGCACCCGGGCACACAGAGACATCATGGGCGAATCAGGGACACTGTGGGCGGCGATCGGCGCGCTGCTGGCGGGGGCCTCGCTGATCTATGTCGGCGGAGCGATCGTTGCGTTGCGCGCCTGGGCGCGACGCGAGGCGCCCGAGGCCCGGGAGTCTCCGCCGGTCACCATCCTCAAGCCGCTGTGCGGCCCGGAGCCGGAACTCTACGAGAACCTGCGCTCGTTCTGCGACCAGGACTATCCGCAGTTCCAGGTGATCTTCGGTGCCCGTGATCCCGACGATCCGGCACTGGCGGTGGCACGCCGGCTGGCGCGCGAGTTCCCGGAACGCGACCTGCGGGTGGTGGCCGACGGGCGACTGATCGGAAGCAACCGCAAGGTCAGCAATCTGGCCAACATGATGCCCGTGGCATGCCATGATCTGCTGGTCATCGCCGACAGCGATATTCGCGTCGGACCGGACTACCTGCGCCGCGTGCTCGCCCCGCTCCTCGACCCGGGCGTCGGCCTGGTCACCTGCCTGTACCGGGCGCGCGCCGATCGTTCGCTCTGGTCCCGGATCGGGGCGATGGCGATCAACGAAGGCTTTCTGCCCTCGGTCCTGGTCGCCCGCGCGCTCGGGTCCAACGCCTTCGGTTTCGGCTCGACCCTGGCGGTGCGCCGCGAGCACTTGGCGCAGATCGGCGGATTCGACTCGCTCGCCGAGCACCTCGCCGATGACTACAGGCTCGGTGAGCTGACCCGCCGCCGCGGACTGCGCACCGTGCTCTCGCCCTACCTGGTGGAAACCCTGGTGCACGAGCCGGACGCCGCCGCCCTGTTGCACCACGAACTGCGTTGGGCACGCACGATCCGCGCGGTGCGGCCCTGGGGCCACCTGTTCTCGGTCGTGACTTACGCACTGCCGATGTCGCTGTTCGCCGTCGCCCTGGCCGACGGCGCCCCGTGGGCCCTGGCCCTGCCCTTCCTGGCCCTGGGCGGGCGCGTTATGCTACATTACGCGGCCGGTGCGAGTCTGCGCCTGGGTGAGCCGCGGAGCCCATGGCTCGTTCCGTTCCGCGACCTGCTGTCCTTCGCGGTGTGGGCTGCCAGCTTCCTCGGCCGCCGCGTGCGGTGGCGGCGAGGCGATTTCTCGGTCGCTTCCGACGGGCGCATGCGGGCCAACAAGGAGTCCGTGCCATGATGAAGACCCTGTTCCTCCATCCTCCCTCCTTCGACGGATTCGACGGGGGTGCGGGCTCGCGCTATCAGGCGAAGCGCGAAGTGCGCTCCTTCTGGTACCCGACCTGGCTGGCGCAACCGGCGGCGCTGATCCCGGACAGCAAGCTGGTCGACGCACCGGCGGCCGATCTGGGCCTCGACGACGTAGTGCCCATGGCACGCGACTACGAACTGGCGGTCCTGCACACCAGTTCGCCCTCCTTCGCCTCCGACGTGAAAGTGGCCGAGGCCCTGAAGCGGGCCAACCCGAACCTGGTCATCGGTTTCGTCGGCGCCAAGGTGGCGGTCGATCCCGCCGGGTCGGTGCAGGCCTCCCCGGCGATCGATTTCGTCGCCCGCGAGGAGTTCGATTTCACCATCAAGGAGGTGGCCGAGGGGCGCCCGCTGAGCGAGATCGACGGTCTGACCTACAAGGACGCGCACGGCGACGCGGTCCACAACCCCGCCCGCGCGATGATCGAGAACATGGACGAACTGCCGTTCGTCACCGAGGTCTACAAGCGCGACCTGCGGATCGAAGACTATTTCATCGGCTATCTGAAACACCCCTACGTCTCGATCTATACGGGGCGCGGCTGCAAGTCGCACTGCACCTTCTGCCTGTGGCCCCAGACCGTGGGCGGCCATCGCTACCGCACACGCAGCCCGGCGCACGTGATCGAGGAAGTAAAACTCATCCGGCGCCACTTCCCTCAAGTCCAAGAGATCTTCTTCGACGACGACACCTTCACCGACGACACGCAACGGGCCGAGGTGATCGCGCGCGGGCTCGGCGAGCTCGGGGTCACCTGGTCGTGCAATGCCAAGGCCAATGTCCCCTACGAGACCTTGAAGGTCCTCAAGGCCAACGGCCTGCGCCTGCTGCTGGTGGGCTACGAGTCGGGCAATCAGAAGATCCTCAACAACATCAAGAAGGGGTTGCGCCTCGACATCGCGCGACGCTTCACGCGCGACTGCCGCAGACTCGGTATCGTGATCCACGGGACCTTCGTTCTCGGGCTCCCCGGCGAGACGCGCGAGAGCATCGAGGAGACCATACGCTACGCTCAGGAGATCAATCCGCACACCATCCAGGTCTCCCTGGCGGCGCCCTACCCCGGGACCTTCCTGTACAAGCAGGCCATCGAGAACGGCTGGCTGCACGAGGAGGACCGGGAACACCTGGTCAACGAGCGCGGCGTACAGCTCAGCCCGCTGAGCTATCCGCACCTCGATCACACCGAGATCTTCGAATCGGTGGAGATCTTCTACAAGCGGTTCTACTTCCGCGCCGGCAAGATCGCCGAGATGACCGGCGAGATGCTGCGCAGCCCGCAGATGATGCGTCGCCGGCTCCGGGAAGGTGTGGAGTTCATGCGCTTCCTTCGACAGCGCTGAGAATACCGGAAGGCGGCCGTGGGACGGCGGCGGCTCATCGTCACTGCGGACGACTTCGGCCTGGCGGTCCCCGTCAACGAGGCCGTGGAGATCGCCAACCGCGAAGGCGTACTCGGCGGGGCGAGTCTGATGGTCTCCGGCGCGGCCGCCGGCGACGCGGTGGCACGGGCCCGCCGTCTGCCGCGGCTGCGCGTGGGCCTGCACGTTGCGCTGGTGGACGCCCGCCCCATGCTCCACCCGCGGCGGGTACCCGACTTGGTGGACGCACACGGGCGGTTTCGCGACGGCATGTTCGGCGCCGGTGTACGCTTCTTCTTTCTGCCCCGGGTGCGGCGTCAGCTCGCCGCCGAGATCCGCGCCCAGTTCGAGGCCTTCCGCGAGACCGGCCTGGCGCTGGACCACGTCAACACCCACAAACATATGCACCTGCACCCCACCGTACTCGGCCTCATCCTTCGAATCGGACGCGAATACGGCCTGCGCGCCGTGCGCCTGCCGCACGAGCCGTTGCGCGGCGCGCGCTGCGTGCGCCCCGGGCGCTGGGCGGCGCAGGCGGGATGGGCCCTGTTCCTGGCCCCGTGGATGGCACTGCTGCGCCGCCGGCTGCGGCGCGCCGGCGTGCGCTCCAACCGGTTCCTGTTCGGACTCGACACGAGCGGCGCGATGACCGAGGAGACGGTACTGCGCATCCTGCACTGCCTCCCCGAAGACGTGTGCGAGCTGTACTTTCATCCGGCGACGGACACCGCCGCCGACGTAGCGCTGCCGATGCCCGCCGCGCGCCATGCCGCGGAGCTGCAGTCCCTGATCAGCCCGCGCGTACGGGCGGCGTTCGAGAGCGCGGGGATCGAACGGGTGAGCTTCAGTGAACTGGTCTGATCCGAACCGGCGCGACTCGAGACTCGAGCGCCTGGGCCGCGCCATCGTGCTGGGCGTGGTTACGTTGGTGGACGGCTCGCGCCGCGTGGCCGGCGCCGTGCTGGTGCTGGCGCTGCTCCTGACGGCGGCCTCCCTCTATTACACGGTCACCCACTTCGCCATCAACACCGACATGCGCGACGCGCTGTCGCGGGACCTGCCCTTCCAACAGGCCCAGGTGCGTCTCGACCGCGAGTTCCCGGTCCTCAGCGACACCGTGCTGGTGGTCATCGAAGGCCGGACCAGGGGCCTTGCCGCGCGCGCCGCGCGGCATCTCGCGGCGCGCCTGCGGGTCCGCTCGCGCTGGATCCGGGAGGTCTACGTCCCGGGCGGAAGCGAGTTCTTCCGGCGCAACGGCCTGCTCTACCTCAGCGAAGACCAGCTCTGGGCGCTGTCCAACCGGCTCTCCAAGGCCCAACCCCTGATTTCGCAACTGTCGCGGAATCCGACGCTGCCGGGCCTGCTGTCGCTGCTGGGACGGGGGTTGGAGCGCGCGGGCCGCCCGGGTCCGCAGCTCTCGGACCTCGGGACGATCTTCGCCCAACTGCGCAAGGCGATGCGCGCCCAGGAACAGGGGCGATTCTACCAGATCCCCTGGGGCGGATTGATGCGCGGCACGTCCGACGGCGAAGAGGCACGCCGCACCTACGTGATCGTCCAGCCGCGTTTCGACTACGGCCGGCTCCAGCCGGCCCTGGAGGCGCTGCAGACCATTCGGGCGGCCACGCGCGCGTTGCACCTCGATGCCGAGCACGGCGTCCGGGTACGCCTGACCGGCTCCGCCGCCCTGGACAACGAACAGCTCAAGACCGTCTCCCAGGGCACCGGGATCGCCACCGGGCTCTCCGTGGTACTGGTGCTGATGCTGCTGGTGTTCGCGCTGCGCTCGGCGCGCATGGTCGCCGCGGCGCTGCTTACCCTGTTCATGGGCCTCGTCTGGACCGCGGCGTTCGCATTGTTCACGACCGGACCCCTGAACCTGATGTCGATGGCGTTCGCCGTGCTGTTCGTGGGATTGGGCGTGGATTTCGGAATCCAGTTCAGCATGCGTTACCGCGAGGAATACGACGCCGGCGCATCCCACAACGAGGCGCTGCAACTGACCGGTTGGGGCATCGGCGGCGCATTGTGCCTCGCCGCGGTCTCGGCATCGATCAGTTTCTACTCCTTCGTCCCCACCGAATACGCGGGGATCGTGGACCTGGGGATCATCGCCGGGACGAGCATGTTCATCGCGCTGCTGGCAAACCTCACCGTACTCCCGGCCCTGCTCACACTCATGCCGGTCGCCCGCCGTCCCGGCGGTCCGCAGCGACGTACCCTGTCCCTGCGGCGGCTCCCGGTGCAGCGTCACGCGCGCACCATCGTCGTGGGCGGGATCCTGCTCGCGGCGGCCTGCCTGCCGCTGGTCCTGCAGGCGCGATTCGACTTCAACCCGTTGCACCTCCAGAACCCGCACGGGGAGGCGGTGGCCACCTTCGAGTACCTGCTCAAGCACAGCAAAACCTCGCCTTATACCATCGACATCATCGAGCCCGACCTCGAGCACGCCGAACGCGTCGCGGCAAAACTCGATAAGCTCGACGTCGTCTCCCACGCACTGACGCTGGCGAGCTACGTCCCGGACGACCAGGCGAAGAAGCTCTCCATCATCCGGGACATGTCGCTGCTGCTGCCGCCCTTCGCCCTGCTCCCGGCCAAGGTCCCGTCGCCGGACGCCACGGCGATCCGCCGCGCCCTGGAGAAGTTCGAGCGCAAACTGGAGTCGTTTCACGCGGGCACCGCCGACCGCGGCCTGGCGCGTGAGGCGGAGGCGCTCGCGCGGACCATCCGGGGCTATCTGGTCCGGTTCGCCTCCAGCCCGGACACCCTGGTGACGCTCCAGCGACGGGTGATCTCGGGACTGCTCGACCAGGTCCGCGATCTCGGCATCGCGCTCGGCGCCGCACCCGTGACCCTCAAGGATCTGCCGCACTCACTGCGGGATCGTTATCTGGCCGCCGACGGCACGGCGCGGGTCGAGGTGTTCTCCACCTTGGATCTCAGCGACAATCGCAATATGCGCCGCTTCGTGGGCGCGGTGCGCACGATCGCCCCGGACGCCGCGGGGGCGCCGGTGATGCTCGTGGAAGGGGGCAACGCCGTGGTCCAGGCCTTTCGCAAGGCGACCTCCATCTCCCTGCTGACGATCACCGCCCTGCTGCTGCTGGCCCTGCGCAGCGTCCGCGACACGCTCACCGCGCTGGCCCCGCTGGGCCTCGCGGCGCTGTTGACGGTGGCGCTCATGCGCCTGGCCGGGATCTCGTTCAACTTGGCGAACATCATCGTGCTGCCGCTGTTGATCGGCCTCGGCGTCGCCTTCGGCATCTATCTGGTGACCCGCTGGCGCAGCGGGATCCCCGTCGCCGACCTGTTGCAGACCAGCACTCCGGAGGCGGTCCTGTTCAGCGCACTGACCACGATGAGTTCCTTCGGCAGCCTGGCGGTGGCGAGCGACCCCGGGATGTCGGTGCTGGGCCGGACGCTGTCCATCTCGCTGGCCGCGGTACTGCTCTGCATCCTGATCCTGCTCCCGGCCATCCTGGCCCTGCGCGCCACACCCACACCGGGTGCGGGCACCGGCCGGGGGAAGGCGCGGTGAATACACCCCCGGAGCGGCCGACGCGCGGCGTCGCCCGGCTGTCGCCCGGCCTGCGCGCGGCGATCATCCTCTCCGGAATCGCGGGTCTGGGCCTGGCCCTGGCGCTGATCGTGCACGGCGGTCTGCGGGACATCCTGCGGATCCTGGACCTGGCGGGTTGGGCGCTGCTCTGGGTGATCCCCGTTCACATCGTTCCCCTGGCCCTCGACGCCGCCGGCTGGCGCACGCTGTTGCGGGGCGAGCGCGGCACCGGCTCGGTATTTCTCACCTGGGTCGCTTCGGTGCGCGATTCCGTCAACACCCTGCTGCCGGTGGCCCGCATCGGCGGCGAGGTGCTCGGCGTGCGCCTGTTGATGACCCGCGGCGTCCCGGGCGCACGGGCCGGCGCGAGCGTGATCGTCGAAATCACGGTCACCCTCGCGATGCAATTTCTGTTCACCCTGGCCGGTCTGCTGATCCTCCTCTACTACCTGCGCGACAACACCGCGGCGCACATGCTCATCATCGGCCTGCTCGCAACATTGCCCCTGCTGATCATCTTCTTTCTGCTTCAACACCGCTGGGGGCTGTTCCAACTCCTGGAGCGCATCCTGCAGGCCGTGACCGGACGCGAGGTCCTGGCACTGATCGGCGATCCGGCGCACCTGGACGGGGCCATCCAGCACCTGTACCGGGACCGCGCACGCATCGCTTGGTGCGCGTGGTGGCAGCTCGCCGGCCTCATGGCCGGCGCCGCCGAGTTGTGGTTCACACTCTACCTGCTCGGCCATCCGCCGAGCGTGCTGGAGGCGATCCTGCTCGAGAGCCTCGTGCAGGCGGTACAGAGCGCCTCGTTCATCGTGCCGGCCGGACTCGGCATACAGGAAGGCGCCTTCGTGTTGTTCGGGGCGGCCACCGGCCTGTCCACCGACATGGCGCTGGCGCTGTCCCTGACCCGACGCCTGCGCCAGGTCGGCTTCGGCGTGCCCGTGCTCCTGTCCTGGCAATGGATGGAAGGCGACCGCCTGCGACGCGGCCTGCGCACGGAGGGATAGGCCGGCGCGGGTGGTACGCGCCGGGGCGATGGACCGTGTGCGCGCCGTCGCAGTAGAATACCGAAAAATGCATGCGACCCAAGGGGCGGGGCTGGTGGAAGGCACGTTGCGCATCGGTTCCCAAGGGCGCCGCGACCCGGCCCGCCGCTTCTTCGTCGAGCGGTAAGGCGATATTGCGCCACGCCGCCCTCGCCGACGCCCGGCGCCGAGGGCGCACCACCGGTCGAGCCGCGGGCCGGCTCCGACGACTCGGGTGGCGCCCTTGCGGGAGAGGTCGACCATGCGTGAACCCCCGGCCCGGACGACCCGCCGCAATCGCATCGTCGTGCTTCTCATCCTGCTCGCGGCGGCGCTCGCGGCCCTGAAGATCGACCATCGGGTTTGGCCCATGGAACTCTTCGCCCAGGCCGTCGCGGAACATTTCCAGCGGCCGAATATCGCTTGGAAGACCGCGTCCCCGGCCGCCGAGGGAATGAGCGCGCGGGCGCTCGACGCAATGCGGCGGGAACTCGCACGACACGGGACCAGCGCCCTGCTCGTCGTGCGCGGCGGACGACTGGTCTACGAGTGGTACCCGCTGCGCATCGGACCGAACCAGAGACACTACACTGCGGCGCTCGCCAAAGCGGTGATCGGCAGCATGGCGCTGCTCGCGGCCCTCACCGAGGGACGGCTGCGTTTGGACGATCCCGCCTGGAAGTACATTCCACGATGGAAAAATGACCCGGTCCGTTCCCGAATCCGTATCCGGGATCTCGCATTCCACACCTCCGGCCTGGCGGATGTGGACTTCTTCAAGGGTCAAGACGACGAACTGCACGGATGGCGGGCCGTCTACTACCGGCATCCCGCCGAGCGCTTCCGGCTGACCATCGATCGCGTCCCCATCCTGTTCACACCGGGCACCCGCTATCGATACAGCGGGATCGGTTACTACGCACTCGCCTACGCGGTGACCGAGAGCCTGCGCGGCGGACCCGACCCCGATATCCGGTCCCTGTTGCGCGACCGGGTGATGCGCCCGCTGGGGATCCCGCAGCGGGACTGGCAGATCAGCTACGAAACGTCCTATCCCGTCGACGGGATGACCCTGTATGCGATGGGGAGCGGGGCATCCCTCACCGCGCGCGCCGAGGCCCGGATCGGGGAACTGCTGCTCGACCACGGACGCTGGAACGGCCGGACCATCCTCAGTCCGTATTGGGTGGCACAGCTCCTGCGCGGCACCGGCGTTCCGGCCGATATGCCGGGCCCGGATCACGAGCCGCATCCGATACCGAGCGGGGGTTGGTGGCTCAACACCGACGGTGCCTGGCCGTCACTCCCCCGCGATGCCATCGCGGGGGAAGGTGCGGGCCACCAGACCCTGCTCGTGGTCCCGAGCCTGGACCTGGTCGTGGTACGCCAGGGACGATCCCTCGCCGGGCACGACCTTGGACCCGCACGCTACCGGGAAGCCGAAGACCGTTGGATCTTCCGACCCGTGATGGCGGCGATCACCGGCTCGAGCGCGCAGTCGACCGGACCCGTAACCGCGCCGCACAGCCGACGGGCGCCCCCCCGGGGACTCAGCCGCGATGGCCGAACAGGCCGCGTTCCTTGACCAGTGCCGCCACCGGCTCCGGGACGATCCGCTCCCAGGCCGGATCACCGTCGTGGATGAACTCCAGCACCTCGCGCCCGGAGATGGACAGGCAATCGGGATCCACCCCCTCGAGCCCCTCGATGAAGCCGTTTTCGAGCAGATAGGCATACAGGTGCCGCAGGTGCGGGGCGACCTGCAAGGTCTCGGCGGTGACCGGGTCGCCCGACCCCGGATCGAGAAGCGGATAGACGTAAATCTTGAGATCGTTCTTGAACAGCCGCCCGAACGACTCCAGGATCCCGCCCTGAAGGTCCGCATAGTACTTCTCGTCGAACACCGCCTTGAGCGAGGCGGCACGCATCGCGATCCCGACCATCTTATGGGTGTAACGGAACAGATACGCCGCCAAGCGATGGTACTCGCCGTAGTTGGAGATCAGCACCGTGCGGCCGAGCGTGCCGATCGTATCCACGCGCTCCAGGAAGTCGCGCGGATCGATCCCCTTGCCGTCGCCGTTGGTCAGGCTGTTGAGCGTCATCTCCAGCAAGACCACGACCGACTCCCCCTGGACCTGCGGCTCGCGCAGGAAGCGATCATGGGCCGCCTGCAGCATATCCATGTCCGCCTTGGTCACCGGATGAAACTTTCCGCGCTCCACCAGAACCGCCTTCTTGTACAAGGCGTCCGCCGGCTGGACCACCCGCCCGTCGGCGGTGAACATGGCGGCATTGGTGAGCCCGCCCCGCACCAATCGCAAGGCCATGAGCCGGTTGTCGACGGCCTCGAACGCCGGACCTTGAAATTCCACCGTGTCCACTTCCACGCGCGCGGCCGTGACATCCTCCACCAACGAGTCCAGCAACGCCGCCGGCGCCTCATGGGTATACAGCGCCCCGTAGATCAGGTTGACCCCGATAATCCCGAGCGCCTCCTGCTGCTGCACATTCTCTTTGTCCCACAGACGCACGTGGAGCACGATCTGCGAGGGGGATTCCTGCACGCGCCTCTGGAACCGCACCCCGAGCCAGCCGTGGCCGTCCTGGTGGTGCTTATAGCTGTGCGCGGCCACGGTATCGGCAAAGGCGAAGAAGCGCGTCTGATCCCCGCGCCGGGCGTTCAGGCGCTCGACCAACAGACCGTACTCGTGGTCGAGCATCGTCTCCAGCCGTTCACGGCTGACATAGCGCTGCGCCGACCCGTAGATCGAGTCGCTGAACACCATGTCGTAGGCCGACATGGCCTTGGCAAGCGTCCCGGCGGCCCCGCCGACCCGGAAAAACCAGCGTGCCGTCTCCTGCCCGGCACCGATCTCCGCAACGGTCCCGTAGCTCTCCGGATCGAGATTGATCCGCAACGCCTTGTGCGCCGTCCCGGAGACGTTCGCAGGCGAACCGCCCGAAGGCGCATTTGGAGGGGGTTCGGGCACGGATGGATGCATGGGCACGCTCACTTGTCGGGATCCTCCCGCTCGATCGGCACGAGCGAGCAAAACCTTAACCCGGATTATTCACAAAAGCCCTAAAAACACCGAATCAGCGGGGAATGCAAAAAGGGACGTCCGAGTCGCCATTTCGCCTTGCGTCCGGCGCCGTTGCGCACTTCCTCGTCGGGGGCCCTCCGCAACGGCCGGGCGGCACATCGGATGCGCCCGCCCATCGCCTTCGCGACTCCTCCACTACGACGATGCGCCCGCGCTCCGCCGTCCTTCATGGCTCGTGGCGTCCGAAGTCGCGCCCAACACGAAATCAAGTCGCCGACAACACTCATCCAGGGTCTCCAGAATATCCGGGATGTCCCGGCCCCCCAAACTAACGACGCCGTAGCGATAACTCTCGCCGTCCTGCATTTCTTCGGACAGATTCTCTCCGACCGTCGCCAGAATCTCGATTCTCGCATCCGGGTACCTCTCGAGCACGCCGGCCACGTCTTCCGGCGACGGGACCCGAAGCACCTTCCGATCCTCGAATGTCCGCAACACGCAACTCGCCGCCATCCGGTGGCGGCCGCCGCCCCGCCGAACGGACGGCTTCCTGCCGAGGGCGAGATCGATCAACGCCTCGTAGCTGTTCCAGCCGTCGACCTTCTCGTACAAATCCGAGAATTGGGACGCCATACGCGGGTTGATCTCTATAATATGGACACGATCCCGCCGATCGTCATACATAAATTCTATGTTGAAAACACCGTTGTCGAAGCCGATGCCGTGCATCACCTTCTCCGCGATATCCTTCATCCGACCCTGCACGGATTCCGGAAGACCGGAAGGGTAGTCGAACCGCCGGAATGCGAACGTCCCGGGGAACATGACGGAGTCGACTATGCCGAATATGCAAACCTCCCCGTTGAAGGCATACCCCTCGACCGTCGCCTGGACGCCGCCAAGCAGTTCTTCCGCGATCACGCGCCCGTCTCCGAAACGCAGCCCCGTATATCGCTCGAAAGGCACCCGCATCGGATCGAAGAATCGCTCCGGCAAGGTCGCACGGCGGAGCCGTTCCGGCAGTTGCTCCGGAGCATCGACCCGGTACGCGCCGACCGAGAAGAAAGACTTGATCGGCTTGATGAACAATGGAAAGTCCATGCCCGTCGGACCGTCGCCCGTGAGCGACTCAAACGCCGGCACCGCACTCGGGACGACGGCGCGCTGCGCCGATCTGCAATGATACTTGTGCTGACACAGCAGGTTGGCTCCGGGGGAAACCCCCGCCAAACCGAGTTTCTCCGCCGCGATGGCGGCCAACGTGCTCCCGGGATAGTCGTCCGTGCTCACGACCGCCTCGACCCCCCGCGTTCCGAACCGATCGGTGATCCTTCCGATCTCTTCCTCGACGTCCGCGACCGGCATCGAGACCGGCTCCGGGGCGACCATGCGCTCCAACTCGATGCTGGCATAATCGTGAAACAGGATCCGATGTCGCCGGTCGATCCCCAGAATGGAAATTTCCCGATGATCGCGATGAGAGGGACAAAGCCAAAGGATAGTGCTCACGTTACCTCCGTCGGTTCTTCATGTGTGCGCCGCATCTACTTGCACGGCAGAAAACGCACCGTCTTCCCCATGCTCCCAAGAACCCGGCGCAGCGCCGCCACCGCCGCATCGATATCCTCTTCCGAATTGAATCGCGAGAGCGAGAAGCGAACGGCACAGTGGGCATCCTCCGCCCGCACGCCCATCGCCAGAAGCACGTGGGTCGGCTCGGGAGAGCCGGATTTGCAAGCCGATCCGGAGGACGCCGCCACACCCGCTTGATCGAGCGCCACGACCAGCGACTCACCCCGTAGTCCGGGCAGGATCAGATTCAACGTGTTCGGCAGGCGCCTCTGCGGATCGCCGTTGAGCACCGCCCCGCTCACCAGATTTCGGATTCCCGCCTCAAGCCGGTCCCGGAGGGAGCGCACGCGATCGAACCGCCGGAGTCCGGCCATGGCGAGCCCGGCGGCCTTACCGAGCCCGACGATCCCGGTTACGTTCTGCGTCCCGCCCCGCAAGCCCCCCTCCTGCCCGCCGCCGTGGACCAACGGGGACAAGCGGACTCCCTTTCGCACGTAGAGCGCGCCGGCCCCCTTCGGACCGTGAAACTTGTGCGCTGCGAGACTGAGCAGATCCACCCCGAGTTCCGCGACGTCGACCGGAATCTTCCCGACCGCCTGAACCGCATCCGTATGAAACAGGACCCCCCTCCCGTGGGCCACCCGGCAACACTCCCGAACCGGCTGGATCGTTCCCGTTTCATTGTTCGCCAACATGATCGATACCAGAACGGTGTCGTCCCGTATCGCCCCGCGAAGACACTCCGGATCGACCCGTCCGCCCCCGTCGACCGGCAGGTAGGTGATCGAATAGCCGAGTGTCTCCAGGAAGGCGCAGGTCGCAAGCACCGACGGGTGTTCCACACGCGTAGTGACGAGGTGTTTCCGGCGGCGGGCGTCGGAGAATGCAACGCCTTTGATGGCCAGATTGTTCGCCTCCGAGCCGCCGCTCGTGAAAATCAGCCGCCGCGGTCGTGAGTTGATGAGGGCCGCCACCCGACGACGTGCCCCCTCGATCGCACCGTGCGCGTCCCAACCCGCATGATGGATGCTCGACGGGTTCCCGAACTCCTCCGCCAAGTAGGGAAGCATGGCCTTCCGCACCATTGGATCGACGGGCGTGGTCGCATTGTTGTCCAGATATACAAGACGCCGCGCCCGCTCCGATGCGGCCGGGACCGGCCGTGCACGGCGCTCGTCTTCCCCCGTGGGGGCGTCCATACCGGATCGTCTTGCGGGGCCGCCTCCGTCGGCGATCCTGACCACATCGCAAAGAAGGGCCTTGAACACGGGGAAGCCGGAGATCTCATCGTAGTTGCCGATGTCGGTAAGTTCATTGACGTTCCATTCCCGCCATGCCCGCGGACCGACGGCCGCCCCCCCGCCCATATTGCACTCGACGGCCCCCTCGACGATTCCATCGGAGACGCGCGCCCTGAAAGGGACCGCGCCCCTGGCGGTCCGCACCTCCACCAAGTCTCCGGACCGGATACCCCGGGTCTGCGCGTCCCGGACGTTGACGTGCACCGTCGGCTCCGGATTCTCCCGAAGCAGGCCGGCGATACCATGGTGCTGCGAGCGGAAGTCCGTGTCCGGACGGGCCCCGGAATTGAAAATCAGCGGGAAGGTCTTTGCAAGTTCGGGCGCCGCCAACGGGCCTTCCGTGGGTTCCGTGTATTTCGGCAGCGGTTCGTAGCCGTATTCCTCGAGAAGTGAAGACCGGATCTCGAATTTCCCGCTCGGCGTGTCGAACCCCGGCTTCCCGTCCGGGCGCAGCCCGCCTTTTTCCCATTTCCTGTATTCCGTCATCGGAGACGAAATCTGCACCGTCCCCCCGGCCTTTCGCACCTCGTCCGGCGTGAACCCGGACCCTTCCAGCACGAAGCGCAGCAACGCCTCCTCCGTCTGCGGATAGAGATCCCCATATCCGAGCCGGCCGGCGAGCTGCGCCATGATCAGATAGTCGTTGCGTGCCTCTCCCACCGGCTCGACCAATTGCTCCCGCAAGCGGAATACCGGGCCGTAGGCCACATAGGAATTGATCTCGAACATCGTTGTCGCCGGAAGCACGATGTCCGCGAACGCGGCATCCGCGGTCCGCTGCCGGTCGATGCACACCACGAAATCCAGCTTATCCAGCACCCGGCGCAAAATCCCGGGCTGCGGCCACGAAGTCAAAAGGGACGCCCCGTGTATGATCAACGCCCGTATGGGGTAGGGGTTGCCCTCCAACACGGCGTCTACGAGCGCCGTGGCATGCGACTCGCCGCGGTAATGACTGTAGAGCGGGAACCGCTCCCTGCCCGCGGCCCGGCTCGGGTCCGGGTTTTCCTGATTGCAGGAGCGGTTGATCGGGAAATGCGAGCCGCGCATGGCGAGTCCGATTCCGCCCGGTACGTCCAGATTCCCCGAAAGCGAAAAAAGCGTAAGCACCGCACGAATCGCCTGGACGCCGCTGTTCGAGTACTCGAGCCCCGTGTACATGACCGGACAAGCGCCCCTCGCCGTACAAATGCGCCGCGCGAGGCCGCGAATCGTTTCCGCCGGAACACCGGTAATCTGCTGCGCGATATCCGGGGAGAAATGCTGCACGTAGCGCGCCAATTCCTCGAACCCCACGCACCAGTTTTCTATGAAACCCTCGTCGAGAAGATCCTCCTCGATCATCACCTCGATCATTGAAAGCGCCAGCGCACCGTCGGTCCCCGGCCGTATCGGCACCCACTCCGCATTGCAGCGCACCGCGGTTTCCGATCGTCTCGGATCGATGACGATGATATCCGCACCACGCTGCGCGGCGGCCTCGAGGCGCCTCATGTCCATCGGAGGAGAATCCGTCGCCGGGTTGGCTCCCCAGACCACGAGCAGTTCCGCGTTCTCCATGTCGGAGTACATGTTCACGAGCATTCTGCCCAGCGTGACGTGCGGAGCGATCATCGCAAACGACACGTAGCAGAGCGCCCCCACGCCCATGGTGTTCGGGGACCCGAACGGGAACAACACATTGGATGCCGATGAAACCGCCACGCCCTTCGGCTGATAGATATCGCAAAGTGACGACTCGAACGCCCCGCGACCCGTGTAGACGGCCACCGATTCGGGTCCGGACTCGGACTTGATTTTATTCAGGCGTTCGGCGATCTCATCATAGGCCGCGTCCCAGCCGATCTCCTTGAAGGAAAAGGTGCCCTTCGGACCGGAACGCCTCGCCGGATGTCGCAGCCGATGCTCACTGTGCACGATCTCCGGGGCGTGTCGGCCGCGCCGGCAGAGCGCCCCCAGCGGATGGTCGGGATCGGCCCGGATATCGACCAATTCGCCGTGCACGACACGGACTTCAACCCAACAACCGGCGGGACAAACGCCGCAAATCCCCTTTTTCCACCCGGTCTCCGGAACTCCACCACCCGTCCTCATCGGATCCCATCCATCTCTATACGCCCGCGGATACGCCGACCGGTCGCACCCCCGGCGACGCCACGGTGTTTTTCGAAAGTCCGGTTCACTATCGTAGCGCGATCCGTGATACGGGTAGGAGAATCGGACTCTTATATGCCGGCGAACCCGATTCAGCGGCCGGATTTCACTCTACACCCTATAACGTGGTGCAATGTCAACCCCCGTTCATCGATGCAGGTATCGTTCCCCTCTCCATCGGCGCCGGTCCTTCCTCGCGGCCCGCCGCCGCGGGGGTGCGAAGGCCCGACCTGACGGAAAGATTTATGGCTTCGCGCTCTTGCTGTACACTGAACGACCATCCCGGCCCAACCCAGGCTGCGAGTTTCAGCATGACAAAGAAAAGGATTGTTGTCGTCGGGAACGGCTTCGCTTCCCTGTTCTTTATCGGCGACCTGCTTCCACTGCCGGTCTTTCCTCTCTTCGCCGCCTTCCTTCGCCGACTGCACTCCGACTACGATCTCACCGTCATCGGCAATGGACGATTTGTCTATTTTCCCGCCATTCCGGAATTCATCATCGGAAAAAGGACGGCCGCGGACATCACCGTCGACATCCGCCCTTTCCTGTGGCGCAGGAACATCCGCTTTGTCGATGCCAAGGCGATCGACCTGCAGGACGGCGGGAGAACCGTGATCACCACGGATGGCGCCTATACGAACGATGCCCTGTTTCTCGGCATAGGACCGGCGTTCATGGCGGATGACATTCCGGGGACCGGGATCTATACCTTCTCACCTTGCAATGGGCCGGATGCCATGGAGGCGTTCCTGAGCAAGCTGGAAGGGTTGAGTGAAGGCGTCGTTTATGTCGGGTTCAAGCTCAATAAGCGCGACGGATTCGTCGCCGGCCGCGGTGGACAGATGTATGAGTGCGCCTGTCTGCTCGATTATGCCCTGAAGGAAAAAGGGGTACGGGACAAGTTCGAAATTCATCTTTTCTCCCCCGACATCGAACCGGGAGCGGCCGGAGCGATAACCGACAGCCTGCTCGAACGCGGCATCATCCTCGACTACGGCTATGAACCCAAGGCATTCGTCGAGGGTGGAATGCTCGATCCGGACGGCACGTTCCGGAGGGCGGATCTGGTGCTGTTCACGCCCGGCATCACCGCACCGGATTGGATACGACGTACCTGCCTGCCGGTCTCGGAAGGCGGGCACATCGACGTCGACCGCTATGGCCGCGTCAAGGGCCTGGAAAACGTCTTTGCGGCCGGCGATTGCGGCAACCATGAAGACCCGCCCCCCTGGGTCCCGCACCAGGCCCACATGGCGCGACTGCGCTCCAGCGCCGCCGCAAAGAACATGCGGGAGGTGCTGCGCGGCGGGGATCCCACCCATACCTACCGATTCGAGCTATCGTGCATACTGAACATGGAAAACGACGCCCTGTGGATGCACGTCTCCGGCGACGACAAGCCCCCGTTTCGGGGGATTTTCCCGCGCCATTCGAAGAAACTCGTTACGGTCAAGAGCGCGTTCGAACGACTCTATCTATTCTATCTCCGCCATCTATAATGCACCCCGGCCATCAACGGACTATGCGGTGAATCACGCCCCTTGTCGGCGACCCGGCTGCATCGTTCACGGCGCATGGTTGTATCGTATCGTCGAATGAAGCGTCGTCACATCGATGCACGGCTCGTCGAACGAATGAAAGGACACCCGGGGTGAACAACGCGCTGGAACAATATGGATTGTTGCTCGGCCTGGCCGTCGGCACGGTCGGGCTGGTACTGAGTCTGTACGCGACGGCCCGCGCCCTTGGAAAGACACGCCGGGAACCGGGGAAAGACGTGCCTGCGACGTCCGGCCGTCTTGCGCGGGATCCGGTATGGGTGCGCTATCACGCGCGCTATTACGGCTATGCGCTGCTGTTTCTGGCCTTCGATATGGAAATGGCCTACATGTACCCGTGGGCGGTGGTGTACAGGAAGGAGGGGCTGGTCGCCCTGCTGGACATGGGTGTCTTCCTGGCCATCCTCTTTCTCGGCCTGCTGTACGGATGGAGCCAGGGTGCGCTGCGGAGGCAATAGATGATCGCAGGCGCTCGAGAGGGGACTTTGTCCGGACTGCGTCGCCTGGCGGCCGCGGCGATGGCCCGTGATCTTCACGCAATCATCGTCCCGGGCCCGGAAGTGGCCCGCGCCCGGGGGTTGGACATCGAATCCGCGGGGCTGCAAATCGCCGCCACACCGCGCCACGCCAATGTATTGCTGTTGGTCGGCCCTGTCTCCCGTGAACTGGGCGATGCCGCAACCGTTCTGTATGCCCAGATGATGCGCCCCCGCGCAATACTTTCGCTCGGAACCGACGGCACTCCCCCGCCGTTGCCTCAGGCCGATGTTGCCGCCGATCGATCGCAATCCGGACTGGTCGACGGGGTGAACCGGCTTCGATCCGCCTTCTCACGCGGCGCCTTCCGAACGGACGTATCCGATTTTGACGCACCGGTGCTGCGAATCCGGATCGAATACACCTGTCCCATGCACCCGGAAGTTGTGCAGGATGAGCCTGGTTCTTGCCCCAAGTGCGGGATGACCCTGGTGCCCCGCGAGACGTCGGACACGGCGGAACCCCATCACGGCATGGGGCACGATGCCCCGGCCGAATACACCTGTCCCATGCACCCGGAGATCGTGCAGGACCAGCCGGGATCCTGCCCAAAGTGCGGCATGAATCTGGTGCCCCGCGAGACGTCAGACACGGCGGAACCTCATCACGGCATGGGGCACGATGCCCCGGCCGAATACACCTGTCCCATGCACCCGGAGATCGTGCAGGACCAGCCGGGATCCTGCCCAAAGTGCGGCATGAATCTGGTGCCCCGCGAGATGCAGGACACGGCGGAACCCCATCACGGCATGGGGCACGATGCCCCGGCCGAATACACCTGCCCCATGCATCCGGAGATCGTGCAGGACCAGCCGGGATCCTGCCCCAAGTGCGGCATGAATCTGGTGCCCCGCGAGACGTCGGACACGGCGGAACCTCATCACGGCATGGAGCACGATGCCCCGGCCGAATACACCTGCCCCATGCACCCGGAGATCGTGCAGGACCGGCCGGGATCCTGCCCAAAGTGCGGCATGAATCTGGTACCCCGCGAGGCCGGACCGGCCGACGAACACGAACACGCACAGGGACACCAGGGCACCGGCATGGACCACGGCGATATGGATTTCATGTCCATGGTCGAAGTGACCAAGGATCTGCCGCGCAGCCCCGACGGCCTGCCGATGGATTGGATCGAGGTGCCGTTCGGCCCTTTCTTCCCCGGACTGCCGGGCGGCCTGCTCCTAACCCTGACGCTCGACGGGGACGGCATCGCGAAGACCCGTGTGCAGTCGCTCGTAGGCGGATCCGGTGCGCTGCCGGCGCCCGGCATGGGGGCGGCGGACTTTGTCGACCACCTCGGCGCGACGGACCCGCTGGCGCCGGTCGGCTACCGCCTGCTGGCATGCCGGGCCCTGGAGGCCGCGGCCGGGCGGTCCCCCGACGAGGAGATTCTGCGCGGGCGCATCGCGGCCGTGGAGCGTGAGCGCATCGCCAGCCACCTGGGCTGGTTGGCACTGTTTGCCCGGCAAATCGGCTTCGACCGGCTGCTGCGCCGTGCCGCATCGCTGCAATTGCAGTTTCTGCATGCCGATATGAAACAAGTCATGGCGCTGAAGCCGGCGCTACAGGCCCTCATCGAGCGATTGCAGCGAACGCCGCTACTGAAATCCCGAACGGCGGGTATCGGCCGGACGGTACCGGACCCCGCGCTGCGTGGTCCGGTGGCGCGCGCCGCCGGGGTCGGCGACGATGCGCGCAGTCGGGACAAGACTTGTTCCGCCCTGGGGTTCACACCGGCCAGTCGGGAAGGGGGGGATGCCCTGGCCCGCCTGCACGTTCGCCTCGACGAGGCCCGCCACAGCCTCGCTCTCATCGAGGCCGCAGGCGTCATCGTGCCGCCGGCACCGGTCGATATCGGCGAGACCTCCGGTGCCGGGGAAGCGGTGGTCGAAACCCCCCGTGGCATGGCCCGTCTGCAACTGACCCTGGACAACGGCCGCGTGAGCGATGCGCGGCTGGATACGCCGTCCACCCACCACCTGGACTTGGTGGCGCCTCTGTTGGAACGGCAGGAACTGGGGGATGGGCTCACCACGGTCGCCTCGCTGGACCTGTCGCCCTGGGAGGTCGTGCAATGAGGATCGCCGTCGTCCTGGGGTTCCTCCTCCTGGGCGCGTACCTGATCGCGGTCCTCGAGGCCTGGCTGGCAACCGGCCGCCTCCGCCTCGCCGCACCGGGCTGGGCGGCCATGGCCCTGCTGGGCCGCGAATCCGTGGTACCACGCCAACCGGACCGGCTCTTCTTCGAGACCGCGCCGGTCCTCCTGCTGATCGCCGCACTGCTGGCCGCCGCCGTCCTGCCGTTGGCGCCGGGGCTTTTCATCACCAACCTCGCCACCGGGGCCCTGTTCGTAAACGCCGCCCTGGCCTACGTGCTGGTGGCCTTGTTGATGGCCGGCTGGGGACCGGACGGCGCCTATGCCCTGATCGGCGGTTGGCGGTTTCTGGGCCAGCTCATCGCCTACTCGATGCTCATCGTCATGCCCATCACGGCGGTCGCCATGCGGGCCGAATCGTTGCTCACCACCGACATCGTCGCCTCGCAGGCCGGGCTGTGGAACATCCTCTACCAGCCGCTCGGTTTCGTCCTGTTCTTCCTGGCCGCCATGGGGGTCGCCTTCCTGCCGCCGTTCGACCTGCCGAGTGCGGAGGGGGAACTGGCCGGCGGCGTGACGGGCGAGTATACCGGCGTCCGCCTGGCCGTCTTCCGGCTGGGACGGCTGGTGCTGGTGATCACGCTGTCGGCGGCCACCGTGGTCTTCTATCTGGGCGGCTGGCTGGGGCCGGTACTACCGCCCTGGGCCTGGAGCGCCGTCAAGATACTGGCCGTAAGCGCGGCCATGTTGTCGATCGGGCATTATCTGCCGCGCATCCGCGAGGCGCACCTGCTGGCCTGGTGCTGGAAACTGGGCATCCCGCTGGCCCTGCTCAATATCTTCATCGTCGGCATCTTGGTGCTGGTATGGCCGTGATCACACTGCAAACCTTCTTTATCGCCCTTTTCGGCATCGCCGCGCTCTGGTTCGGCGTGGTCGTATTCCGCACTTCCTCCATGATGCGCTCGGCGCTGGCATTGCTGTTCTCGCAGACGGCCCTCGGGGCGATGTTTCTGGCCATGCAGGCGGAGTTTCTCGGTGTCTTGCAGATCATGATGATGGCCACGGAGATGAGCATCATGGCCATCTTCATGGTGATGTTCATGATGGACCCGGGCGGACTCGGGGAAATGGAGATGACTCACCAGAAGCGTCTGTCCATCGCGGCGGGCGTGATCGGCGCTCTCGCGGTTTCCGGGGTCGCGCTGTTTGCGCACTGGGGTCCGGTGACAACCGTCGCCCCCGCGGCCGCGGAACAGATCCGGGGACTGGGTACGGAACTGCTGGGACGCTCGATGATCATCTTCGAAACCGCCGGCGTCACCATCCTGACCGCCATGATCGCCGCGACCGCGGTCGCCATGCCGGCGCTGCAAAGGAAGAAAACCGCATGAGTCCGGACTTGCTGACGGCCCTGATCGTCGGCGCGGGACTGTTCGGCATCGGCCTCTACGGCGCGCTGTCCCAAACCAACCTGGTCATGATCATGATGGGCGTGGAGCTGATCCTGGCCGGCGCACTGGTCAACCTGGTCGCCTTCTGGCGTTTCCTGCACCCGGGAAGTTACGCGGGCCAGATGTTCGTGCTCATCGTCATGACCGTGATGGCGGTCGAAATGGCGGTCGGATTCGGGGTGGCGATCGCACGCTTCCGCGCCAGGGGATCGGTCGAGATGGAAGAGGCCCGGGAGCTGAAAGGATGAGCCTCGTCGCCCTGGCCGTGCTCGCACCCCTCGCGGCGGCGGCCGGGATCCCGGTGCTGCGCCGTGCCCCCGCCCTGCTCGCGCTGCTGGGGGCCGGGGCCGGCCTCGTTGCCGGCCTGGGGCTGTTGACCCGCGTATCCGCCGGTCTGCACCCCGTGCTGATCCTGCCCGGCCTGCCGGGCATGCCGCTGCGCCTGGTCGGCACCCCCCTGACCGCACTGCTGTCGCTGCTGGTCGCCGTGGTCGGCGCCCTGGTGCTGATCTATGCCGTCGGCTACATGAAGCGGGACGACGAGAAGGTGCGCTTCTTCGCCACCATGTCGTTTTTCATCGCCGCCATGCAGACGCTGGTGCTCGCCGGCGACTGGATATTGCTGCTCGCCGCCTGGGAACTCATCGGGCTCAGCAGCTATCTGCTGATCGGCTTCTGGTATCGGCGTCCCGGCGTGGCTTCGGCCGCCACACGCGCCTTCCTCTACACCCGCACGGCCGACCTGGGGCTCTACGCCGCCGTGTTCCTCCTCATCGGCACCACCGGCAGCAGCGAGATCGCCGTCACCCTGCACAGCGGCGGGGGAGCGAGTGTTGCCGTCGGACTCCTGCTGCTGGCGGCCGCCATGGGCAAGTCCGCACAGACCCCGCTGCACGACTGGCTGCAGCGCGCCATGGCCGGTCCCACGCCGGTCTCCGCCCTGCTGCACTCGGCGACGCTGGTGGCCGCCGGCGCCATCCTGCTGATCCGCACCGCACCCCTGCTGCCGCCGGACGCGCTGCTCGCCATCGGTATCGTCGGCGGGATCACCACCGTGGTCACCGGCCTCATCGCCCTGGCCGAGAAGGATCTCAAGCGCCTGCTGGCGGCTTCGACCTCCAGCCAGTACGGTCTCATGCTGGTGGCGGTCGGCGCCGGCGTGCCCAAGGCGGCGCTGCTGCTGCTGATCGCCCATGCGGTCATCAAGAGTTCCCTGTTCCTCGGTGCCGGGGTATTCCAGCACAGCCGCCACTCCACCCGCCTGACGGACCTGCACGGCGCCGGCCGGGACCGGCCATGGATCTTCGCCGGCTTCACCCTGGCGGCCCTGGCCCTGGCCGGCATCCCGCCGCTGAGCGGCTTCTTTGCCAAGGATGCCGTCATCGCCGCCTCCCTGGCCTCGTCCAACGCGCGGCTCCTGGCGCCGCTCGCCCTGGCCGGCACCCTGTTGACCGGGGCCTACATGGCCCGGGCCCTGCGGATTCTGTGGCGAGGCAAGCGCCTGGATCGGCGCGTGGCGGGGTTGCGCTGGATGGGGGCGGGGCTGGCCGGACTGGTCATCCCGGCCGTCGTACTGGGGGCGGCCTTCCCTTTCATCGAAACCCTGTTGGCGACCCCGGTCCCCGAAACCACTCTGGCCCGGGTTTTCGGGCTGAGTGCCGCACTGGGCGGCCTGACGCTGGGCTGGTTCATCCCGGGGCGGCGTCTGCTGGGGCCGCTGTTGCCCTGGGCACAACGGGGCTTTGCCATTGCCGGCGGCGTCGACGCCTGGATCGTACGTCCCGCGCTCGCCCTGGCCCGCGGCTGCGAGCGGCTGGAACGTACGCTGTACGCAGGGGTGATGGCGGGGGGACGGCTGGGACTCGCCATCGCCCGGGCCGTGCGCCGCAGCGATGACCAAGGTATCGACGGGCTGATCGCCTCCCTGGTGCGGGGCACGATCAACCTCGGCAACCGCGCCCGTGCGCTGCAGAGCGGCCTGATCCACCGCGAACTGGCCATGACCGTCGCAGGCACCGCCCTCCTCCTGGCGGCGCTGCTCGCCGGCGTGTTGGTTTTCCCGTGACGATACCGAATTTCTGACCTGGAGATCCCGAAGTGCTTCCCATTGTGTCGATCACACTTTTCCTGCCGCTCGTCGGCGCGGCCTGCATCATGGTCCTGCGCAAGGCGCCCGCCTCGGTCGTGCACGGCATCGGTATCGCCACCGGCGCCCTGACCCTGGCCGGTGCCGTATGGATGTGGTCGCGGGGCGTGCTTCCGGCGGGTTTCTCCCAAGTGGAGCAGATCGGCTGGATGCCGGCCATCGGCGCCGCCTACCGGGTGGGCGTGGACGGGATCAGTCTGCCGCTGGTGTTGCTGACCGCACTGCTGTTCTTGCTGACCTTCATCTTTTCGGCCAAGGTCAAGGAACGCCCGCACGCCTACGTGGTCCTGATGCTGCTGTTGGAAACCGCATCGATCGGCACCTTCACGGCGCTGGACGCCCTGTTGTTCTATGTCTTCTTCGAAATCTCGCTGGTGTCGATGTACTTCATGATCGCCGGCTGGGGACACGAAGACCGTCAGCGCGCGGCGCTGATGTTCTTTCTCTACACCCTGCTGGGCAGCCTGCCGCTGCTGCTCGCCATCCTCGGCCTGTATCTCGGCAGCGATCCGCACACCTTCGATATGCGCGTCTGGATCGCCAGCCCGCCGTTGACCGGCACCGCGGCCATGCTGGCGTTGGTCGCGATGCTGTTCACTTTTGCGGTCAAGATACCGCTCTTCCCGCTGCATACCTGGCTGCCGGCCGCTCACGTAGAGGCCCCCGCCGCCGGCAGCGTCATCCTCGCCGGGGTGATGCTGAAGTTCGGCGCCTACGGTCTGATCCGCTTCGCCTTGCAGATGACTCCGGAGGCCTTTCGCCACGCCGCCGTCATCATCCTCGTCTTCGGCGTGGTCAGCGCGCTCTACGGCGCCTTTGCCGCACTGGCGCAGACCGATCTCAAGCGCCTGATCGCCTACACCTCCGTCAACCACATGGGCTATGTCGTCGTCGGCGTCGCCATCGCCGCGCTGGCCACCGACCCCGCCGTGCGCGCCCTCGCACTGGACGGCTCCGTTCTGCAGATGATCAGCCACGGTCTGGTCACCGGCGCACTGTTCTTCCTCGTCGGCATGCTTCAGGATCGCGCCCACACGCGGGAGATGGCCCGGTTCGGCGGCCTGCTGAAGGTGATGCCGATACTCGGCTGGTCCTTCATATTGGCCGCCTTCGCCTCGCTGGGCCTGCCGGGACTGGCGCACTTCCCGGCCGAGTTCCAGATCTTCCTGGCGACCCTGCGGGTCGAACCCGCGGCCATCGTCGTCATCCTGGGCATCGTGGTCACCGCGGGCCTCTATCTGCGGGCCATCGGTCAGGTCTTTCTCGGCGAGCCCCGGGAACAGTGGAAGGGCCTGACCGATCTGAACGCCCGTGAGCTGCTCACCCTGGTACCGCTGCTGGTGCTGATCGTCGGGGTGGGCGTCGCACCCGCCTGGGTGCTGGATGTGATCCACACGACCACCGCGACCCTGCACTTCTGATGGGGCGCACCGCGTCATGACCTCGATGGCCCACGACCTCTCGTTCCTGATCCCCGAGATCCTCGTACTGTTGACCGGCGCCGGCACGCTGGTGTGCGAGATGCTGCGCCGGCCCCGTACCGCGTTGGCGGTCGCCGTTGCCGGCCTGCTGCTCGCCACCGCCCTGACCTTGCCCCTGCTCGGCGTGGACACGAGCGTCTTCAGCGGCACTTTCCGCATCGACACCTTGAGCATCTGGGCCAAGCTGATTCTGCTGCCGGCCACCGTGCTGTCCCTGTTGCTGGCCCGCGCCGAACTCCACGGCGGCGACCGGGAGGGAACCGTCTACAGCCTGCTCTGCTTCACCACCTTCGGCGCCCTGGTGCTGGCCGGAAGCGGCGACACCATGTTCCTGGTGCTCGGCGTGCTGCTCTCCGGCCTGGGCGCCTTCGCGCTGGTCGCCTATCCGCGCAACGACGCCGCCACCGAGGCGGCCATGAAGTTCTTCGTGTTCGCCTCGGTCACCGGCGGCGTGATGATCTTCGGCCTGACCTACTGGTTCGGCGCCACCGGCTCCACGCTGCTCGGCGACCTGGGCGGCCTCGACAAGGCCCCGCTCGCCGCCGCCGTCGGCCTGATCGCCGTCATCGTCGGGCTGGGTTACAAGGCATCCCTGGTTCCGTTTCATTTCTGGGCGCCCGACGCCTACGAAGGCGCCCCGCTGTCGGTCGCCGCCTATCTATCGGTGGTACCGAAGATCGGGGCGATCTTCGCCCTGGTCCAGGTGGTGCGCGATCTGCCCGTCTCCGGCGGCTGGCCGTTCCTCCTCGCCGTCGTTTCGGTACTGACCATGACCTTCGGTTACCTGGCCGCGCTGGTGCAGGACAACGTCGTCCGGCTGCTGGCCTATTCATCGATCGCCCAGGCCGGCTACTTCCTGCTGGGTGTGGTGGCGGTGGGCGTGAGCCCGCTCGCGCTGCCGGCCCTGATCGTCTTCGCCGCCGCCTACGCGGCCATGAACCTGGGCGCGTTCTCCGTCACCCTGCGAACCGGACGGACACTCGACGCGTTCGCGGGCCTCGGGCGCGGGAATCCCGTCGTCGGGGTGGCGATGGTGCTGTTTCTCCTTTCCCTGACCGGCATCCCGCCGCTGGCCGGATTCGTCGGAAAATTTCTGTTGTTCGGAGCCGCCATCGACGCCCACTTCACCTGGCTGACCGTGGTCGCCATCCTCAACAGCGTGCTGTCGCTCGCGGTGTATCTGCGTATCGTAGTGCCGATGTACCGGCGGCGCAGCGAGGCGGCGGCGCCGATGCCGACCCACCTGCCATGGAACCGTGCGGTGTGGGTTGTTGCGCTCATCGCCACATTGGCCATCGGACTGGGGGCGCAGGCACTGATCGGCCGGCTGGCCTGATCGCAGGCCTCGTTGCCGCACCGGTGATTATCCGGATAGCGACGAGGCCGTTGCGGAATACCCCACCGACGAATAAGGCCGGATCGATCTACTGAACCGATATCCGGAGGATTCCATGAAAAAGCTTAAAAATGAGAAAGAGATGGTTAAGAAAGCAATCGATGAAGGTGTGAAATACGGCGAAGGAAGAGGCGTCGTGGAATTTGAGCCCACCGATTCGGCGAGTGAGAAAATCGAGTACATCTATCGACTGCTTGTCCACGACAAGGTGATACAGCCCATCCCGGAAGATCAAATTTCCCAGAAATCCATGAGGCACAAACTGGCCATTTGGGCGTCAAAGAGAAAATAATGGGGAGTGGCATAAACAGGGAAGCGATGGCTTCCGGCGAATGAGGTCGGATCGCGTGAGAACGAACCACAATCCGGAGATTCGGGGCCGGTCAGATATCGAGACGGTCGTAGAACCGCGCCCGATAGAGCAGGCGCGGGCTTTCGGGGTCGTCCTCGAAGGCGGCGCGATCGTGGAGTACGTTGTTGCTGATCAGGCCCATACCGGCCTGCAGCAATCCCCGCAGCACGCCGGCCTCCGATCCTTCCAGAATGGCGTGCAGGCGCCGGGCCGCCGCGCGGACCGGCGGATCGTCTTTCCAGACGGCGTTGTGCCGACGCGCCGTATGGCGCATATGCAGCGTACCGCTCGCCGGGTCGACCCGGAACACCGGCCCGGTACGCTCCGGGCGCGCGAGACCGCCCGCCTCGGTGCCGGGCGGGATCGTGAGTGCATCCGGCGCCATCAGCGCGCGGATGTAATCCGGATTCTCGCGGCGCAGCAACAGGTAGGCGATTTCATGATCGAGCAGACGGTTCTCGCCGCCCTGCGCGGCCGGTTCGACGCAGTGCAGCAGGAGGGCATGGATCTGCCGATCGGCGGCGTTGTAGTACCCGTCGGTGTGCCACCGGATGGCACGGTCGGTATACGGGATGTAGCCGGCGCGCCGTCCGTCCGCGGCCGCCGCGAGAGTGCTCAGTCCGTCCGGGTCCGAGAGCCAGTTGCGGTCCAGGCGCGTCACGCCGAATTGCCGCCCCAGGGCGAGCGGGATGGCGCGATCCGCGTCGGCCGGCCCCGCGTAGAGCACCATATTCGTACGACGCAGCCGATCCAGCATGGCCGCGTGTTCGCTACGTGTGAGACGGCGCGGATCCTTGACCTCGACGACCAGTTCCCCGAGATCGGCGGGATAGCGCGCGAGCTTGGCATCGCTCCAGCGCCGGAACGCCGCGTCGTCATCGAGACGGAACGGTGAACGGGCGGGATCCGCCGTTGGGGTCACAAGACTCATGGCAATCCCCTGCGGAAAAGATGCCGGATTTCCCATACACTATCATGAATCAAGAGATTCGCAGGGGGGACCGCCTCCGGCACAGGGTACCGACCCCGGCGGCGATCGCCCTTGCAGCGACCACCATGCCACTCGAACGATCCCAAGCCGCCCGTCGACCCTCCGTGCGCCTCGCCGCGCAGAGCCCACACGGACAGGCCCCGGGCCGGGAGGCGCGTCTGCCGCAGACCGGGCAAAGTACCTGCCATGACGTCGCGGGACGGGAGATCCCCTGTCCCGATAGCGGGCAGGACGGTGAGATCCGCGCGGGGTTACCCTGGCCGGAACCGCGCTTCCAACCGCGAGGGGAACGGGTCCACGATCGGCTGACCGGGCTCGACTGGACCCTGGATGCAAACCCGGCCGCGTTTCCCATGACCTGGGGGGAGGCGCTCGCGTACATCGTGGAACTCAATGACCGCGGCGCGCTCGGCTTCACCGATTGGCGGCTGCCGAACCGCCGGGAACTGCGCAGCCTCGTAAGCCACCAGACGCGCGATCCGGCGCTGCCCGCCGGACATCCCTTCGACAACGTCTTCCCCGGCTGGTACTGGACTTCCACGACCGCCGTTATCAGCCCGTTGCACGCTTGGTATGTGCACCTCGGCGGGGCGCGCATGTTCTACGGGGGCAAGGACCAGTCCTTCCTGGTGTGGCCCGTACGCGGTACCGGCAACGAGGTGCTGCCGGCGACCGGTCAGATCCGTTGCTTCGATGAGACCGGTCGGGTGATCGCCTGTACCGGCAGCGGCCAGGACGGGGAATCGCGGCTCGGCTCGGCATGGCCGGTGCCGCGATTCGAAGTGCACGCAGAGACGGTCCTCGACCGCATGAGTGGACTCTGCTGGCTCCGGCACGCGGACCCGACCGGCGCACCCGTGTCTTGGCCCGAGGCCCTCGCCGCCGTGGCGCGCACCGCCGTACCGTCGCCCGCGGGCCCGTGGCGGTTACCCAATATCATCGAGCTGGAATCGCTCGTGGATTGCGGGCGCCATACACCGGCTTTGCCGAAAGACCACCCGTTCACGGAGATCCGAGAGGGCTACTGGTCGTCCACCACCAGCCTCTATGAACCCGACTGGGCGTGGGCGCTGTACCTCGAGAAGGGGGCCGTAGGCGTAGGCCAAAAGGCCGGGGCCTATTTCCACGCATGGCCGGTCAGCGGCCCGTAGACGAACGGCAAGGACCGCGCTCGATCGATACGACGTCCGGACGGATCGCGCGCTACGGCTTCGAGGTGATGTTGGGAAATCCCCTCAGTGCGCCCAAAGTATCAGCTGCGCCTCCAGCGGGACGATGGCATCCGGATGGTACGGCACGATGCGCGGCGTGTAGTCGGAGGGGACTCGATCCGAGGGGACCTCCCCCGTGTAGACATAGGCGTTCGCCCCGCCCGCCAGGACCTCGCCACGCTCCATCACTTCGCGCACCGGAGGATCGCCGTCGGCGTAGAGTTCCACGCGCACCGCACCGGGGTCCAACTCGTCGAGATATACCTGCACCGCGAAGCGATGCACGCCGTCCCCCGCCTCCACCGCGACGTTCCCGAAACGCAGCACCGGCCAGTGCCGCGCGAGCATCTCGCGCCACTGCGCCAATGCCTTGCCCAGGGCGCCGCCGTCCGCCGCGCGCTTGCGGCAGTTCATGGTCAACGGAAGATAGTAGGCTTCGGTGTACTCCCTGAGCATCCGGTTGGTGGAGAACTGCGGAGTGAGTCGCGCCATACTCTCGCGCACCCGCGCGACCCAGCCGCGCGGCACGCCGTGCGCGTCGCGCTCGTAGAACGCCGGGACGACCTCCCCCTCCAACAGCCGGTACAACGCCTGACATTCCTGCCAATCCCAGGCCGGATCGGCGCCGTGCTCGCGTCGGTCCCCCAGGGCCCAACCCACGTCCGGGGCGTAGGCCTCGGCCCACCAGCCGTCCAACTCCGAGAGATTCAAACCCCCGTTGACCAGCACCTTCATGCCGCTCGTGCCGCTCGCCTCCCACGGGCGGCGCGGCGTATTGATCCACAGGTCCACTCCCTGCACCAGCTCCTCCGCCAGCGCGAGGTCGTAGTCGGCGAGGAAGATCACGCGCCCCTGGACGTCGGGGCGGCGCACGAACGCGGCCCACTCGCGGATCATGGCCTTGCCCTCCGCGTCCTGCGGGTGCGCCTTGCCGGCGATCACGAGCTGAACGGGCCGCTCGCGTCGCGCCAGCAGGCGCACCAGCCGCTCCGGCTCTTTGAGCAGGAGGTTGGGACGTTTGTAGGCGGCGAAACGGCGCGCGAAGCCCAGCGTCAGGCTGTCCGGATCGAGCAGGCTGGCACACGCCTGCACCGCTTCCGATCCGCTCCCCTGCTCCCCGCGCTGCGCCGCCATACGCACACGCAGGCGATCGACGAGACGCCGGCGGGCGGCGCCCCGAAACGCCCACAGCGCCTCATCGGTCACCGCCCGCAGATCCGTCTCCAGGGTTTCCATCGCCCCGAGCCAGCGCGCCTTCCCGCACGCCCGGGTCCACAATTCATCGGCCGTCGCGGAATCCCAGGACGGCACGTGCACGCCGTTGGTGACGTGCCCGATCGGCACTTCGACCTCCGGCCAGTTGGGAAACAGCGGCTGGAAGATGTGTCGGCTCACGGCACCGTGCAGGCGACTCACGCCGTTCACCGCGGCGCTGCCGCGCACCGCCAGATGGGCCATGTTGAAGGACTCCTTCCGATCCCCGGAGTCGAGGCGCCCGAGCGCCAGCAGGGTGTCGATACCGACCCCGAGGGAGGAGACATAGTCATTGAAGTAGCGTGCGAAGAGCTCCGGATTGAATTGGTCGAATCCCGCCGCGACCGGCGTGTGCGTGGTGAACAGGTTGCCCCCCCGGGTACAGCTCAGCGCCGCTTCGAACGAAATCCCCTCGTTGCGCACCATGAACGCCCGCGTCCGCTCGAGGATCGCGAACGCCGCATGGCCCTCGTTGAGGTGACAGACGGGGCAGTCCAGGCCAAGCGTGTCCACCAGACGCCAGCCGCCGATACCGAGCACGATCTCCTGTTGCAGGCGCAGCTCGCTTCCGCCCCCGTAGAGCGCGCTCGTGATGCCGCGATCGCCGGGTGCGTTGAGTGGATCGTTGCTGTCGAGCAGGTACAGCCAACGACGTCCGACCTTCACCTGCCAGGTACGCAGCCGCAGCGTGCGCCCCGGCAGCTCCACGAACACCCGCACCCACTCCCCCTCGGCGTCACGTAACGGCACCACCGGCATCATGGTCGGGTCGTTGTACGGGAAGAACTCGAGTTGCTCCCCCTGAGGGTCCAGCGCCTGCCGGAAGTAGCCCTGCTGATAGAGCAGTCCGATGCCGAACAGCGGCACACCGAGATCACACGCGGTCTTGAGGTGGTCCCCGGCGAGCACACCCAGGCCGCCGGAGTAGATGCGCAGCGATTCGCTCAGGCCGAACTCCATACTGAAGTAGGCCACCGCACCATCGAAGCCTTCGCGACGAACCCCGTTGAACCAGGTCTCGGCGTGCAGGTGTTCCTCGCGCGCGGCGAGCTGGCGATGCAGGATCTCGAGAAAGGCCGAATCCCGCGAGAGTTCCTCGAGGCGCCGCTCGGAGACGGTTTCGAGGATCAACCACGGGTTGCGCATGGACGCCCAGAGATCCGGGTCGACCGCCCGCCAGAGCGCATCGCCCGCATGGTGCCAACTCCAGCGCAGGTCCAGCGCCAGGGTCGCCAAGCCCTGCAGTGCCTCCGGCAGGGGCCGCGCCAAGTAGTGCGTCACGGGCATCGCCGTCCCTCCCCGTCCCTCATCCGCCCGTCGCCCGGGCCGGCCGCCGCGCGGCGCGCCTACCGATCATACGGCCACGTCCAATTGCTGAATTCCGGCTGATCGTATCCCTCACGCGAGGCGAAATCGAGACTCGCGATGATCCGGTCCTTCATCAGCTCCTTGACGTGCGCCCCGGCGACCTGGAGTTGCGGGACGCGGTCTATCACATCGATCACCAAGTCGAACCGATCGATCTGGTTGCGGATGGCGAGTTGCATCGGTGTGTTGATGTTCCCGTATTCCTTGTAGCCGCGCACGTGCAGGTTGCGGGAGTTGGTGCGCCGGTAGGCGAGTTTGTGAATCAGGTAGGCATAACCGTGGAAGTTGAAGACAATCGGCCTGTCCTGCGTGAACAGGCTGTCGAAGTCGCGGTCCGAGAGCCCGTGTTCGTGTTCGCTCTCCGGGAGCAGCCGGAACAGGTCCACGACGTTGATGAAGCGCACCTTGAGATCCGGGAAATGCTCGCGCAGCAGCGCGGTGGCCGCCAGCGACTCCATGGTCGGCACGTCGCCGGCGCAGGCCATGACCACGTCCGGAACCGAACCGCCGTCGTTGCTCGCCCAGTCCCAGATACCCACCCCCTTGGTGCAGTGCACGACGGCCTCGTCGATCGGCAGGTATTGCAGATGGAACTGCTTGTCCGAGACGATGACGTTGACATAGTTCGTGCTGCGCAGGCAGTGATCGGACACCGAAAGCAGGCAGTTGGCATCCGGCGGCAGGTAGATGCGCGTCACCCGGTGACTCTTGTTCGTCACCAGATCCAGGAAACCCGGGTCCTGATGCGAGAATCCGTTGTGGTCCTGGCGCCAGACCGTCGAGGTCACCAGCAGGTTGAGCGAGGAGATGCGCGTGCGCCACGGCACGTCGAGGCACTTCTCGAGCCATTTCGCGTGCTGGTTGAACATCGAGTCGATGACGTGGATAAAGGCCTCGTACGAGGACAGGAAACCGTGACGACCCGTCAGGAGATAGCCCTCCAGCCAGCCCTCCAGCGTGTGCTCGCTGAGCATCTCCATCACCCGCCCGTCCGGAGACAGGTGCCCGCCGTCGGCGTCCTCCGGCAGGATCTCGGCCATCCACGTCTTGCCGGAGACCTCGTAGAGGTCGTCGAGACGATTGGATGCCGTCTCGTCCGGACCGAACACCCGAAACGTGTTCATGTTCCGGCGCAGCGTGTCGCGCAGGAAGCGACCCAGCACACGGGTGTTCTCCACCTCGACCCGTCCGGGTTGCGTGATCTCGACGGCATAGTCGTGAAAATCCGGCAGGTGCAGCGCCTTGCGCACCAGACCGCCGTTGGTCACCGGGTTGGCGCTCATGCGCCTCGTGCCGGTCGGGGCCAGCGCCCTGAGTTCCGGGATGGGCCGGCCGTCGGCATCGAACAGCCGCTCGGGCTCGTAGCCGCGCAGCCACCGCTCGAGCAGCGCGAGGTGCGCCGGATCGTCGTGGACGTCGAACGGCACCTGGTGGGCGCGCCAGGACCCCTCCAACCTGTGCCCGTTCACCTCCTTCGGGCAGGTCCAGCCCTTGGGCGTGCGCAATACGATCATCGGCCACTGCGGCAGACCCTGCAGCCCCGGGCCGCGCGCCTGCTGCTGAATCGCGCGTATCGCGGCGAACGCCTCGTCCAGTATCGCCGCCATGCGCTGGTGCATCGTGTCGGGATCATCCCCCTCCACGAAATAGGGCCGGTAGCCGTAGCCGCGGAACAGGCTTTCGAGCTGCTCGTGGGGGATGCGGGAAAGTATGCTCGGATTGGCGATCTTGTAGCCGTTGAGATTCAGGATCGGCAGCACGGCGCCGTCGCGCGCCGGGTTGAGGAACTTGTTGGAATGCCAGGACGTGGCCAGCGGCCCGGTCTCCGCCTCCCCGTCGCCGATGATGGCGGCGACGATCAGGTCGGGGTGATCGAAGGCCGCGCCGAAGGCGTGCGAGAGGCTATAGCCCAGTTCGCCCCCTTCGTGTATGGAGCCGGGCATCTCGGGGGTGCAATGGCTGCCGATGCCGCCGGGGAACGAGAACTGCTTGAGAAATCTGCGCAGCCCCTCCTCGTCGCCGCCGCGATCCGGATAGAGTTCCGCGTAGGTCCCTTCCAGGTAGGCCTGCGAGAGCATGGACGGCGCGCCGTGGCCGGGCCCCGATATGAAGATCACATTGAGATCGTCGCGCTTGATGAGGCGGTTCAAATGCACCCAGGTGAAGGTTTGGGCCGGATCGGATCCCCAATGTCCCAGCAGCCTCCTCTTGATATGCTCGATCTTGAGCGGCTCCTTGAGCAGCGGATTGTCCTTGAGATAAAGCATGGCGGCGCAGAGATAGAGACTCGCGCGCCAGTAATCGTCCATCCTGCGCAGTTCATCCGGCACAAGCGGACCGGATACAATGGCTTCTGCGGTCATCACTGACCTCCTCGATCGGTTTCGAATATCCCTGACAAAATCCGCCGGCATGCATGCCGACACGCACCGTTGGGATGGGCCCCGTCCCACGGCACCCCACAACGCCCGTAATTGCGTCGCGGGGCCGTGCTCGCCCGGCCGACCACATTCCACGACTACACCGAACGCTGTAAAACGATCCGTCGCCGGCGGGCCGAGGCCCGCCCTACAGGGACACCGCCCCCCCAACGGGGCAAGTCTCGCCTACGCACTCGCCGGCAACCGCACCCACCCTGTAGGGCCGGGCTCGCCCGGCCGACGACGCGGCGGTCCGTGCGCCGTATCCCGCAGCACGTCCTCGCGAAAAACACGAGTACGCGGGTACATCGAGTCTACCGCCGCGCCGCGTCCCCATGCCTGACGGTGGTCAACCCGGCCGGGAATATCCGACCGGCGACTCCCGGCGAAAACCCCGATCGACACCCCGGGGCGTGGAGGCCTGTCCGGACGGGCGCGGTCCCGGAAACGGTCATATTCACTCCGGCCCCGCCGTTTCCTCGGTGACCGCACCGATGATGCGTTTCACTTCCTCCCCATCGATCACTTCCTTCTCCTGCAACACCTTTGCGAGCGCCTCCAGGGCCGCGTGACGCCGGCCGACGATCCGGCGCGCGCGGGCATGCGCCTCTTCGATCAGCGCCCGCACCTCCGTGTCGATGAGCTGCGCGGTGGCCTCACTGTAGTTCTTCTCCTCGGGACCCTCCACCCCCAGGAAAGCGAGCTGTTGCTGACGCCCGTAGGTCACCGGTCCGAGGCGCTCGCTCATACCGAGCCGGGTCACCATCGCCCGGGCGATCTCGCTGGCCCGCTCCAGGTCGTTCTGTGCCCCGCTCGATACGTCTCCGAAGACGATCTCCTCGGCGACGCGCCCACCGAGCAGGATCGCGAGCTGATCACGTAACTCGTCCCGGGTGGAGAGGAACTTCTCGCTGACCGGAAGCTGCAACGTATAGCCGAGCGCCGCCACCCCGCGCGGGATGATCGACACCTTGTGCACCGGCTCGGCGGTGGGCACGGTCTCGGCCACGAGCGTATGGCCCGATTCATGATAGGCGACGCGCCGTTTCTCCTCGGCGTTGAGGGCGCGGTGCTTCTTCTCGGGGCCCGCGATGACCCGATCGATCGCCGCCTCGAAGTCCGCCATCGTCACATCTTCGTGGCCCTCGCGCACGGCGCGGATGGCCGCCTCGTTGGCGATGTTGGCCAGATCCGCCCCGACGAAGCCAGGCGTGCGTTGCGCGACCACCCGAAGATCGACATCGGTCGCGATGCGCATGTCTCGGGTATGGAGTTTCAGGATCGCCTCACGCGCCTCCAGATCCGGTTTGTCCACTACAATCTGCCGATCGAAGCGCCCGGCACGCAGCAGCGCCTTGTCGAGGATCTCCGGGCGGTTGGTCGCGGCCATCACGACCACGCCCACCGACGGATCGAATCCGTCCATCTCGGTGAGTAACTGGTTCAGGGTCTGCTCTCGCTCGTCGTGGCCGCCCATCACCGGGCCGACACCGCGCGCCCGGCCGATCGCGTCCAGTTCGTCGATGAAGATGATGCACGGGGCCTTCTCCCGCGCCTGCTGAAACAGCTCACGCACCCGCGCCGCGCCCACGCCCACGAACATCTCGATGAACTCCGAGCCGCTGATGTTGAAGAACGCCACCCCGGCCTCTCCGGAGACCGCACGCGCCAGCAGCGTCTTTCCGGCGCCGGGCGGCCCCACCAGCAGCACGCCCTTGGGCATGCGCCCGCCGAGGCGCGCGATACGGCTCGGATCCTTCAGGAACTGGATCACCTCGCCGAGTTCCTCCTTGGCCTCCTCGGCGCCGGCCACGTCCTGAAAGGTGACCTTCGTCCCGCCCTCCGGATGGATCCGCACGCGATTGCCGATGTTGAGAAAGCCCTTCCCCGGCGTGAAGCGTCGCCCGATCCACATCCAGACCAGGGCCAGGAGTCCGAAGGGCAGGATCCAGTTGAGCAGCAGGTCGCTGAGCCAGTGGCTGTTGTAGCGCACCGTGTACTTCACGCCGTGCTTGGCGAGCAACTCCGCCAGGTTGCTGTGCCACAAGGGGATCGTGACGAAGCGTTGCGGCTTGCCGGTCTTCGTATCCTTGACCTTGAGCGTCCCGGCGATCGTATCGCCGGTCACCACCGCTTGCCGGACCTGATCTTTCTGGACATAGTGCAGGAATTCGCTGTATGGAATCTCCTTCGCCTGCTGCGGCGGCCGGAGATTCCAGAAGTAGAACAGCGCCAGGAGAAGCAGCAGGTAGGCCACCAGATTGAAGCCCGGCCGCTGCCAGAATTTGCGCTCCTCCGGCGGGCGGATCTCGATGTGGGGCTTGTCCTTGCCGCCCTTGTTCGTTCTGGTGTCCACGGCGCCCTCTCCGAGCGATGGTCCAGCAAGCCATGACCCGCCGCGGCCACTATAGCGGAAACGCATCACCGTCGACCACACCCTCCCGGTCTCGGTGCCACCCACCACGGATGACCGCCGTATCGAAGACCGGCGGGATCGGCCCACGTCGCACATGCCCTTAATGGGGTCGCCGATGGAAACGCACAACCCTTCGACAACAGCCCCGCCGATACCGGGCACGCTGGTGCTCCCCGCGAGCGCGCCGGCCGCCGCCGCACACGCATGCCGCACAACCAGATGGCGCTCATCAAGAAACTGCAGGTTATGCAATGAGTTGGCGAACAAACATCCAAGACAGCCCCCTTTCAGGCTCAAGCACTTAAACCCGCCTCCGGCAATATTCACCGCCTGCACCGTCTTTCCCCGCCATGCCGGCAGGTTGCTAGAATTTCCATCTGCTCTGTGCAGCTCCGCGGCTTCGAGGTGGCCGGTCGCCTATGGGTTCCGTCCGCTTCGCGTCGAGGCAGAGTGCGTCATAAGATGGGTAGCGAAACAGTGTCGGAAGATATGACAAGAGGCCTTCTTGTAGACGTCTACCCGGCGCACGGCGTTGTGCACAACATGCCGGACATTCTTCTCGTCCGGGTGGTGCCGCCGGACCCCGCCGTCGCGCGGGTCACACGAGCGTGTCATAGCACTGCATCGAGCATACCGGCACGGTGGTCGGGCACCTGCCCGCTATACCCACCGCATCAGAAGCGGGAAGCGCAGCCGTTCCGGGCTAGGAGGCGTGACACCGCAGAGCGGTGTCACGAGGAAGCCAGGTTTTATCGTTGCCCTTGCAGCATAAACCCGTTCGACTACGCCGAACAAAACATATAACTATGGAGAAATGATATGTCGTGCATTATAGAGGTAGAACCCACGAAAGACAGCGAACCTTTGTCGTATTCAAATCTAATCATCGCTCATGTCGGATGCGAGTCAGACCCAATGAGAATTCACCGTAACCCAGCAACTAATGAGCGTTCTGTAAGGTGTAATTGTGGACTTGAAATAAACTTTGGTAATGGTGGAGACGGGCTAAGAAAAATAATGGAAACAGCGATTTCAGGAAAGGAAAATAAAATTGCAAAATCCAACTACTACGAAAATGGATACGAAGCCATTAATGTACGCCAAAAGAGCAAATAGGCATCTAACCTTCCGCTAAACTCGGACCCGTAAACTGCTGCGCTTCGCTCCGCAGTTTACGGTCCGGTTCGCGGTACGTTAGTGCGCCGCGGAAAGTATGGCGTATCTGGTCGGGTGCAAGTCCCGGCATGGAAAGGGTTAACCACCCACCATTACCGAGTGTTGCGCCTCTGGCGGAGCGGTGTTCTGGAAGGGATCTGGGGCATTCGTATACAAGTGTAAGGCTGACCAAAACCCGCGGTTATTTGCCGCTGTTGCATTCCGAGCCGAAAATTACGTCATTGCGAACGCCGGTGATCATGCGTCGGGTTTTGCGCCGGTGTGAGTGCTGACGTAAGCGCGAGCAGGTGACAGTAGGCCGAAAAAGTGGTAGGGAGGTGGTAGCCGAGGAGACAGGCATAGCGCCAGCCAAGATTTAGCAGTCAACCACTGGCGCTATGCCCCAAACCGTGCTTTCGCACGGCCCGTTTATAGTCTCACCAAGACGGGTCAGAATCCAGCCCTCATCGGCCTTGCCTGCCGATGAACCCCAGTGCCCGACTCTTCCACTGCGAGAAGAATGGGGTCAGTTCTCGGAAGAATGGGGTCACGCGGAAGAATGGGGTCAGAAGAATGGGGTCAGTTCTCGCATTGTAACACCTGAGAAGAATGGGGTCAGTTCTCGCATTGTAACACCTGCAACCAACGTAGACTAAAGCCCATGGCAAGACCCCTTCGTATTAAATACTCATTGCCGTATTGTCACCAGTAATAGCAAAATAGGGACAAATACGGATGCGTGACGCCGCAGAGCGGTGTCACGAGGATATCCATGAGCACGGAGTCCGCTACCTCCCGAAGTTCAACAGCGGATGGGACAATCCCCCATCGCGCCACGATCGATCCACCCAATACATTTCCCTATAGATTTATACCTTTTAGAACAATGTCGCCTTCTCTCACGCCCAAATCGTTGGCTATGACCGGACATTTGGCTTTCAGCAGGAAGAAAATGGTGCGCTTTTCGTCGGAAAGGCCTTCGTAATTCCCCTGACCTTTGCTGATGACCAACTTTGCATTTTGGTAAATCTCTCGGAAATCGGGAGTAGCATATCGCATGATAATTCCCGGAGCCGGACTTCCCGAATCAATCAACTCTGCCACTTCATCCAAACCGGAATCAAAGGCTTCTTTCATGGTCACATCGTTGATAATGGGCTGTGTACGAACAGCATATTTTACCGGCTTATGAAGCTGCTGTATCAGTAATTTGTCAAAAACCGATTCGCCGGCATTGTCGCCGAGGTACAAGATAGTTTTGGCTTTGGCCAATTCTTTTTTAAAAGCATCGTAATCAAATAGTGCAAAATCCTGCGACAGGATTTTCCTGATATCACTTACGAGATCAAAAGTTTTGTTTATGCCAAGGTCAATCACGTTGCCGGCTATGGCCAGCCGAATAGCGGTGAGCAACGGATCTTCACTTGCCGCCACCATCGTTTCCAGTTCGGGAAGAAGCGCTTTGGCTTCCGCAATATGCCGCTGTTTTATTTCCCGGTAAGGATCCGCCACGCCGGTTATCTTGCTTATTTTTCCATAAACCCGTGTTCCCGATTCTGCCGGAGTATTTTCCATGGGCGTTTCTTGTATCATACAACCCACTTCGTTCAATACATTTTTAATAAGCTTCTCATCGTTGGTGGCAATGCGAGCGGCACGCAACGCCTGTTCCACAAAACAGGGCAGACAATCAAGATAGGTTTTCATGCGGCTTATCTTTTAATTTAGGGCAATTATTGAGCCAAGAAGGATTCAAGGGGTCATTGTACTTGAAATTCCAACTACGCTGATGCCTTGAACTGCCGCCGGAAATTTCAAGCCCTCTGACCCCTCGAGTCCTGACCCCTTGGATCCCCGTTATGTGCGGTGTGGGGCAGGCACCCAGTGGGGGATAGATGCCCTTGACTCCCACCTCTCAGGCAGCATCTTCCACCACCAACCCCGCATCGAGTGCCGCGAGTGCGGCGTGCAGGCCCTCAATTTTATCTGGGGGAATCTGTCAAAACGCCGATCTGGCGCCTCAAGTCACCGGGGTGGCCGGCACTATCCAGCCTTCGCCTTCATCGGGCAGGGCGTGGCCATGCTCTCCAGGAAAGCCTTTCATATTAAAGGAGATTGCCTTTAATAACGGGCATGCTTATTCAACAATTATTAATAGGGACGGCCACGGAGTGGGCCATGCGGCACGAACCGACTGGCACTTACGAGATATCCACTGCCGGCGGGGAGCCGGTGCGTGCCTTCGTGCCCGACCCGCTACCCCCCGAGCCCCCTCTGGAGTTCCCCCGGGCGCGCCAGCGCCTGCTGGAGGAGGCCACCCTGGCACTGGGGCCAGGTGCAGCGCCTCCTGCCGCCTTGGGTGCCCAGGCACACTACCAAACACCCATCAACCCGATACAATCAATTTCGAGTCGCGAGATAGGTATCTACAGTAGTCACTGCAGACAAATTGCAGAACGGAGGCGTGACACCGCAGAGCGGTGTCACGAGGATATTATGCCCTGCGCCTTTCGACGGTGGGCCGGATTATCCGAGGGCGGAGGGATGCGTGACACCGCAGAGCGGTGTCACGAGGAATACCCGATACAACGGATGCGTGAATGCGAGACCTGAGCCCGCCCTCGGTCGTCCGCGTATCGGGCGGACCGGTGTCCACGCCGCGGTCAATCCAAGGTGGCCACCTTGTAGCCGGCCGCCTTCCATGCCGGTAAACCACCACGGAACCAGTATATGTGAGTGTACCCGGCCTTCACCGCCGCCGTGACCTCCTTGAAAGACTTCCAGCACTCTGGGCCGTTGCAGTAGATGACCACCGGCGTGCTCTTGCTCTTGGGCAGTTTATTCAGATTGAAATGGTCCTTTCTGACGTCGAAGTGGACGGTATGCCCGCTGTGCTCAAAATACGGCTCGCTGACCGCATGGGGAATATGCCCCTCTGCATATTCCAACGGCACCCGGGCATCGACAATCAACGTTCCGTGGTCATCCAATTTCTTGACTTGAGCCGCCGTCACCACTGTCGCCCCTTTCTGCGATGTGGGCGTGTCGGCGGCAAAAGCGGATCCCATCGCCAGGAACAGCGAGATACCCGTTGCCAGTATCAGTTTCTTCATTTCACAAGACTCCTGTCGGCCGCGTTATAGAAGATGACCCAAGGGAATCGCCTCAGGTTTGAATGCGGAATACGTCGACGGCGGATTCGAGCCTTTCGGCCGTTTTCGTCAATGCGACGATCGCGTCCTTGGTATCGTCCATGTGCTGTTTCGAGTCCTTGGAAAGCGTTTGAATGCCGGATACATTGCGAACAATTTCTTCAGTGGTGGCCGACTGCTCTTCGGTGGCTGTTGCGATCTGGGCCATCATGTCCCGGACGGTATTCACCGCTTCGTGAATCTTCTGCAGGGCGGCCCGCGACCGTTCGCCTTTCTCAACCCCGAGGCCGACGTACTCCGTAACCTGGGCCGTCACGGCTTCGACCGTCCGGCTCTCCTGCGCAACGTCGCGCACGGTGTTCTCGATGTCCGCAATGGATTCGGTCGTACGCCGCGACAGCTGACGCACTTCATCGGCCACCACGGCAAAGCCGCGGCCGTTCTCGCCGGCTCGGGCCGCTTCGATCGCCGCATTGAGCGCCAACAGGTTGGTCTGCTCGGCAATGGCTTTGATGATGTTGGTCACCTGTTCGATTTTCGTGAGCGCCGCGCCCAACCGCCCGACCGCGGTCGAACTCTCCTGAACTACTCGGTCGATATTCGACAAAGCTTCAGCGGTCTGGCTGACGATGGATCCGCCTTCTTCGACCACCGCCTTGGCCGAGTCGGCATTGCCGGCGGCGGATTCGGAATTACGGGCGACCTCCTTGATCGTGCTGGACATCTCTTCCATGGCCACATTGATCTGGATGATCTGGTCGCCCTCCTTGGCCGTGTTGTCGGCCGTGTGTTCGGCCAGGTTCCGGATGTTCCGCGCACCGGAGGCGACTTCTTCGGCCGCGCGTTTGGTACTCGCCACTGTCTGCGCCAATCGCTCGAGCATTTGGTTCAGGCTCTGGCCCGTCTTGGCGAGTTCGTCGTGCCCCCGCAGCATGACCGATACGGTGAGATCGCCTGAGGCGGCCTGCTCGAGCGCGGTCCGGATGGCCGTCGCATCGCGTCCTATCGAATATCCAAGGTGTGCCGAGACGCTCACCAGCAGTAGCAACGCGGCGGCGGCGGCCGACCACATCAACGTGGCGGTTCGCTGTTCCTGCCCGTGCAGCCGCAGGTATTCGGCGTGCACCGCTTGGTTTTCCATCGGGACCAGCCTGGCCAGATTGTTCGACACATGCAGCTCGATCGGCACCCAGTCCTCTTGCAGAATTGTGTTGACGCTGTCCTTGCGGTCCTTGGCGTAGGCTTGGTTGAGCTTTTGCAGAATATCGCCGAGCACACTCATGTGAGCGTCGACATCGGCGATGCGCGCCCGCTCCTTTTGGCTCCGGGCGGACAGATTGGCGGCTTTCTTGAAGGCCTGCCAGTCGGCCGGCAGGCTCCGTTGGGCATCTATAACCTGATTGCGTGATCCGACCGCCGGCATAACGTCGCTCAGATAGGCCGCCATGCGGAATCGCACTTCTTTGAGCGTGGCCACCATCGACCCCAGCCGTTCAGCCGGGCGGACATGATGTTTGTAAACCGTATCCAATCCGGTCTCGGCTTGTCGGACGCCCCAATAACCACCGGTGGCTATTGTCAGCAACAGGATTACCGCTATGGCGGCCATGCCGTAGATGCGTGCCCGAATACTCAGCCGCCGGAGCCAATTCAACATGGGCGGGCCTCCCGTTGCGATACCCGCCACAGTTAGCGGACACCCACCTACTTTCTTTAATACCTTACTACCCTGCTTTACTTTTGCCGCCTTACCATTGGCGGAGGCGTGACACCGCAGAGCGGTGTCACGAGGAATAGCTCTACGACGTTTCGGATGCGCTTGCATATCCGCCTACGGGAGCACGGGGTCAGTTCTCGCATTATAACATCCCTGCAACCGAGGCAAACTAAAAGGCATGGCACGACCCCTTCACGAGGAAAAGCGCATCCATCTGGGACGAGTTGCAGCAACAATTGGGTCTTCGCGGATTAATGTGGGCAAATTTTCGGTCATTCCGGGCAGAGGGGACAGGAATATCGGCCGGGTGAGGCTGGCGGAGGCGTGACACCGCAGAGCGGTGTCACGAGGAATCCTTGTCGACAAAGATCGCTACCTGCTGGAGCTAACCCGCTACGTTGTATTGAACCCATCCGTGCCGGCAGGGCCAGACAGAATGGGGTCAGTTCTCGCATTGTGACATCCCTGAGAGCAACCGGAAGAGGTAGCCTAAAAGGCATGGTAAGACCTCTCAGAAGGCGTGACACCGCAGAGCGGTGTCACGAGGAAGGCTGAAGGAAGATGGCTCTCCTATACCACCTCCTTCTTCAAGCGTCGAGTTTGTAGAAGTTGCCGCATAAGACCGCGCCGCAGAATCGACTCTCGTTTCGCTCGGACGCCTGAGCGCGAACGTTTATTGCCCCCCTGTGTGTCAACCGCCGCCGAACACCACTGCGCGCGTATGACGTGCGATCATCCGGTCTTCGTCCGTAGCGACCACGAGGACCTCGCAGCCGGCACCGTCGACGGAGATGCACTCCGCCCCGGCGGCGTTGCGCTTCGGATCCAGCCGCACCCCCAGATAGTCCAGTCCGTCACAGGCCGCGGCGCGCACCGGCGCGGCGTGCTCTCCGATCCCGCCGGTGAACACCAGCCGGTCGAGCCCGCCGAGCACCGCCGCGAAGGCCCCGATCTGCTTGCGTACCTGGTAGGCGAACAGATCGATGGCGAGGGCGGCCCGGGGATCGGTGTCGCGGTACGTGAGCAGCGTCGCCAACTCCGCGCTGCGACCCGAGACGCCCAACAGCCCCGCCTCGCGCTCGACCAGCCGCTCCACGCGCGCGACGTCGTAACCGCGCCGCAACAGATATACCAGGACTCCCGGATCCAGGTCGCCGCTACGGGTGCCCATCATGATCCCGCCCAGCGGCGTGAAGCCCATGGTCGTATCGAGGGGACGCCCGTCACGCACCGCGGCCAGGCTCGCCCCGCCGCCGAGGTGGGCGATGATCAACCGCCCGGCCGCCTTCGCATCCAGCGCCTCGAGGACGTATTCGTAGGAGAGTCCGTGGAAGCCGTAGCGGCGCACGCCCTCGTCCCAGAGCGACTCGGGCAGCGGCAGGCGCTGCGCCCGTTGCGGGAGATCACGATGGAAACCTGTATCGAAACATGCCGCCTGCGGTTGCTCGGGGAAGTGCGCGGAGCAGGCACGGATCGCCTCCAGCGCCGGCGGCAGGTGCAGCGGCGCGAGCGGGATCACCGCCTCCAGTTCGCGCAGCAGCGTCGGCGTGATGCGCTCGGGCGTACGGTGCGCCGGGCCGCCGTGCACCAGGCGGTGACCGATCGCATCGGGCGCGGGCAATCCGTTACGTTCCAACAGCGTCAACAGCGCCGTCAACGCCGCGCCGTGGCCGGCGAAGCGGCACTGCGTGCGTTCCTCGGCGAGCGCCGGGCGTCGCACACGCAGACTGCCGCCGGCATCTCCGATCCCCGAGACCTCGGCGTCCAAGAGGCGTTCCTCGCCGCCCGCCGCAAAGCGGAACACCGCGAGCTTGAGCGAGGTGGACCCGCTGTTCACGCACAGGACGTGGGGGGCGCCGCTCATCGCAACCCCCAAAACACGTAGGCCAGGGAGAGCAGGAAGGTGAGGGCCAACCACAAAGCCGCCGGTGCGACCGCGCGGTTGCGCGCGAGCCCCAGTGCATAGCCCGCCTTGAGCAGGTTGTTGCTGCCGCTGGAGATCAGAATGGCGGCCTCGATGGCCGCCTCGCCGACATGAAACTTCCCGGCCAGCAGGGCGAGGATGAACGGGTCGATGTCCGTAAACCCCACGCCGAAGGACAGTACCTGCAACCCGCCCGCCCCGTAGCCGCGCACCACGAAGTGGGCGAGCGCGGCGAAGAAGACGAACAGGGCGGCGAACAGCACCGCGGTGGAGAACTCCAGCGGGTGGCGCGGCGACTCCCCCGACGTATCGGAGGCCCCGGCGTACGAGCCGCGGTAGAGAAGCCAGGCCACGCCCCCCGAGAGCAGGAACAATACGGCGAACGGCAGCGCCAGCTCCTCGGCGGTCACCCGATGGCCGAGGATCAGGATCAACGCCCACAGACGCAGGTACATCATCGCGGTCGCCAGGATGATCGCCGTGCCGATCATCCGCCCCTCCGGGCCGGTGCCGTGCGCGCGGCGCCCCAGGACCACGGTCGCCACGGTGCTCGAGTACAACCCGCCGAGCAGGCCGGTGAGCAGCACCCCGCGCGTCGGGAAGAAATAGGTCTGGGCGAGGTAGCTCAGGTAGGAAATCGCGGAGACCACGATGACCGCGAGCCAGACCTGATAATAGGTCACGGTGATGAACGGTGCGATCTGGCGGTCCGGAAGCACCGGCAGGACCAAGCCGGCCATGATCAGGAACTTCACCAGCGTCGTCGCCTCGCCGCTGCGGAAGGCGTCGGAGAAGCGCCGGATGCCGGGCTTCTCGCCCAGCAACAGCAGGATGACCACCACATAGAGAATCAGCAGCCACACCGGCTCCCGCAGGGCGAGCGGGCCGATCCCGTAGACCAGCAGCGCGATCATCGCCGGGAGCAGGCTCTGCTCGCCGCCGCGCATCCGCCCCCAGTAGTGCAGGCCGAGGAACACGCCGACCGCGATCAGCCCCGCGGCGAACAGACCCAGCCCCGGATCGAGGAGCGCCAGGGCGTAACCGAGCACGGCGAGCAAGGTCAGGGTGCGGGTCGTGCCGAAGCCCAGATCCTTGTCGGCCGCGCGCCGGTAGCTGTGCATCTCCAGCCCGATCACGAAACCGAACAGCGCCGTGAGCACGAAGGCGGTCAGTGCCGGCGGTAGCGTATCGATCAGGTGCATGATGGATTCAGTCCGCCGCGACACCCGTCCGGCGCGGCATGCGCGCCTTCACGCCCCCCCCGGACGGATCAAAAAAAACCCCGTGCGGCCTTGGAGATCCCCTCCGCCGCCGCCGGGTGGTTCACGATCACGAACCGCCGCTCTGGGCCTCTTCGTGAGCCGGGACCACGAGCAATGGCAGGTGCCCGTGGCGGACCAGCGCCTCCGAGACACTGCCGAGCAGCACCCGATCCACTCCATGGCGACCGTGGGTACCGACCACCAGGAGATCGGCCCGCCAGTCCTCGGCCGCCTGCAGGATGCGCTTCCAGACCCCGCCCTTGGGCGCATCGACGACCTCCGTCTCGACCGGCACATCCGCGGCCGCGGCGCGTACCCGTTCGCCGGCGCTCTCCAACGTAGCGCTCGCATGTACTCGCAGTTCCTCGTGCCACTTCTCGCGGTCCAACCACCCGACCTCCGCGCCGCGATAGTCCGCCACACCTTTATCCAGGACCGTGATGAGCTTCAACCGGGCGCCCTGATCGCGGGCGATGGCGAGCGCATGATCCAACGCGTGGGAAGCGGGAGCGTCGCCGTCCACCGGGACGAGAATTCTGTTGTAGAGACTCATTGCATACCCCTCATTCCAAATACGCCCGACACGATCGGCGGGCGCGGAGAAACCGTTGATAGTGTGGACCCGCCGCCCGCGCCGGGATCTCCTCGTCGAACGGTCGCCCGGTCCCGTCGTCGACGATCCTCCGCGCGAATGCGCCCGCGAACCTTACGCTCACATCGGCACGCGCGGGTCGTGCTTGAGGTGGCGGCGGACCCGGCCACTCGGTGCACACGCCCGAGCCCGCCGGAATTACGGCTCGGCCGGATCCGGCGCGCGGGCATCGTGCCCGGGAAACAACGGCGTGCCGTTCGCCTCGTGCCACTCCAATATACCGTGCCAGATCTCCTCGGCGGAATCCGCGTACCAGAACAGATCCCGGTCCTCCGGATCGATCACGCCCTCCTCGACCAGGAAGTCCACGTCCACGGCCCGCCGCCAGTAGCGCTCGCCGGCCAGGATCACCGGCACCGGACGGATCTTGCGGGTCTGGATGAGCGTCAGCGTCTCGAACAGTTCGTCGAAGGTACCGTAGCCCCCCGGGAAGGCGACGAGCGCCCGCGCGCGCAACAGGAAGTGCAGCTTGCGGATCGCGAAATAGTGGAAGCGGAAGCACAGCTCCGGCGTGATGTAGGGGTTCGGATACTGCTCGTGCGGCAGCGTGATGTTGAGTCCGATGGAGTGCGCCCGTACGTCGAAGGCACCGCGGTTGGCGGCCTCCATCATACCCGGTCCGCCGCCGGTCATGAGCATCACGCGGTGATCGTCCGGGCCCGCCCCCGCCGCTCCGATCAGCCGCCCGAGTTCGCGCGCGACGTCGTAGTAGCGACTCTTGGCGAGCAGGCGCTCGGCGACCGCCAGGCGCTGCTCCAGCTCCGCGTCCCCCGGGGCGTCGCGAAGGCGCACGAGCAACGCTTCGACGCGCCGTTGCGCGGCGACGGGCTCGCGGATGCGGGTGGACCCGAACACCACGATCGTATGTTCGACGCCGTAGCGATCGAGCAGCAGTTCCGGCTTCCGGTAGTCGATCTGCAGGCGCACGCCGCGGGTCGCGTCGAGGTCCAGAAAATCGACATCCCGATCGGCGGGGCGGTAGGTCGGGCTGTCGAGGATCGCCTGCACGCGACGCGGGGCGTCCGGATCCTCATCGGCCGGCTTGGGCGCGTGCCAGGGCAGCGGCTCGCGACGCCGGTGCGGGTGGGCGGGCGGGGGCCGCGCACCACGCGTCACCATGTCCGCCCCGTCGCGTCCGCTCACGCACCCGCCTCCGCGCGCGGTTCGCGCCCGAGCCGCCGCTCCACCTCCAGGACGCGGCGCGTCGTGCCGAGCACGGTGTCCGGGTTGAGGCTCATCGAGTCGATCCCGATCTCCACCAGGAATTCGGCCATCTCCGGGTAGTCGGACGGGGCCTGCCCGCACAGTCCGGAGTGGATACCGTTGCGCCGGCAACCCTCGACGGCCAGGCGGATCATCTCCTTGACGCCGGGGTCGCGTTCATCGTAGTCGAAGGCGACGATTTCGCTGTCGCGGTCCACACCCAGGGTGAGTTGGGTGAGGTCGTTGGAACCGATCGAAAAACCGTCGAAGCGCTTGGCGAACTCGTCGATGAGCACCACGTTGTTCGGGATTTCGCACATCGCGTAGACGCGCAGACCGTTCTCGCCGCGTTTGAGCCCGTGTTCGGCCATGACCGCCAGCACCGCGTCGGCCTCGGCGAGGCGCCGCACGAACGGAATCATCAGGATGACGTTCTCGAGGCCCATCGTCTCGCGCACCCGTTTCATGGCCGCGCACTCCAGCGCGAAGCCCTCGGCATAGGCCGGGTGGGCGTAACGCGAGGCGCCGCGAAAGCCGATCATCGGATTGGCCTCGTCCGGCTCGAAGTCGCGCCCGCCGAGCAGCGACGCGTACTCGTTGCTCTTGAAGTCCGACGTCCGCACCACCACCGGGCGCGGGTAGAAGGCGGCGGCGATCGTCCCGATCCCCTCGGCGAGCCGCTGCACGAAGTACTCGCGCGGCTCGGCATGGCCGCGCGCCAGTGCCTCCACCTTCGCGCGCACCGCGGCGTCCGAGACCCGATCCGGGTGGAGCAGCGCCATGGGGTGCACCCTGATGTATTCGTTGATGATGAACTCCATGCGCGCCAGGCCGACACCGTCGTTGGGGATCAGCGCGGTCTGGAAGGCGATCTCCGGGTTGCCCAGGTTGATCATGATCTCGGTGGCCGGGCGCGGCAGATCTCCGAGGTCGGTGCGCTCCACCTCGAAGGGCAGCGTCCCGCGGTAGACCCGGCCGACGTCGCCATCCGCACAGGCCACCGTAACCTCCGATTCGCCCGCCAGACGCGCGGTGGCACCGGTGGTGCCGACGACCGCCGGGATCCCCAACTCGCGGGCGATGATCGCCGCGTGGCAGGTACGCCCGCCGCGGTTGGTCACGATCGCCGCGGCGGTCTTCATCACCGGCTCCCAGTCCGGCGTAGTGATATCGGCCACCAGTACCTCGCCGGGCCGGAACTGCGACAGGTGCGCCACGTCCGTGATGATCCGCACCCCGCCGGCGGCGATCCGCGCCCCCACCGCGCGCCCGGTGACCAGGATCTCGCCGCGTTCCTTGAGCACGTAGGTCTCCAGGACCCCGCCCTTGCGCTGTGAGGCCACCGTCTCGGGACGCGCCTGTACCAGGTAGAGCGTGCCGTCGATACCGTCCTTGGCCCACTCCATGTCCATGGGCCGATCGTGTCCCGCCTTGGCGCTGTAGTGGCGCTCGACCTTGAGCGCGTAATCGGTCAGGGTGAGCACGTCGGCATCGTCGATGCAAAAGCGTGCGCGCTCCTCGGGCGAGGTCGGCACGTTGCGCGTCGCCTCGCGGGTGCGCCCGTGCGCGTAGATCATCTTGATCTTCTTGGCGCCCAACGTACGGCGCAGCACCGCGCGACAGCCGCGCTCGAAGGTCGGTTTGTGCACGTAGAACTCGTCCGGGTCCACCGCCCCCTGCACCACGTTCTCGCCCAGGCCGTAGGCCGCGGTGATGAACACCACGTCGCGGAAGCCGGTCTCGGTGTCGAGCGAGAACATCACGCCGGAGGCGGCCAGATCCGAGCGCACCATCTTCATCACGCCGATCGACAGCGCCACCTTGAAGTGATCGAAGCCCTGATCGATGCGATAGTGGATCGCCCGATCGGTGAACAGGCTCGCGAAACAACGCCGGCAGGCATCGAGCAGGCCCTCCTCGCCGCGCACATTGAGATAGGTATCCTGCTGCCCGGCGAAACTCGCCGTCGGCAGGTCCTCGGCGGTCGCCGAACTGCGCACCGCGACGCTCAGATCCTCCCCGTACTCCGCCCGCAGCTCGCCGTAGGCGGCGCGGATCTCACGGCCGAGATCCTCCGGCAACCCGGCGCCGTAGACGATCTCTCGCGCGCGCCGCGCGCGCCGCGCCAGATCCTCCATGTCGTCCGGATCGAGTCCGTCCAGGGCGGCGCGCAGTCCCTCCCAGGCCTGGGCATGGTCGAGGACGTAGCGGTAGGCCTCGGCGGTGACCGCGAATCCGTCGGGTATCTTGACCCCCTGCGGCGTGAGTTCCCGGTACATCTCGCCGAGCGAGGCGTTTTTGCCGCCGACCAGGGGCACGTCCGCCAGTGCGATGTCGCGGAAAAAGCGCAGGTAACGATAGCTCGAATTCATCGGCGTGCCTCCCGGGTGGTCGCGGCGACGGCCGCGGGCATCGTTCGTTTCATGGCCGGGCCTCCAGGTCCGGTCGGTACTCGCCGCGTCGCGCCGCGCCGTTCATCCGCAACCGGTGCAGAAAGACGCGTTGGGCGGCGTCGACGTTGCGCGCCCGGCCCGCCCAGGCCGCCATCACCGGCTCCTGCAGGGCGCGTGCGAAAGAGAAGGACAATTCCCACGGCCGGCCGGGAAAAGCGGCGTTCATCGCATTGAGGTTGGCGGTCGCCTCCTCCGGGCCCTGCCCCCCCGAGAGAAAGTTGATGCCGGGCACCGCCGCCGGCACGGTGCGCCGCAGCACGCGCACCGTCGCCTCGGCGACCTGCTCCGGCGACGCCTTCTGCGGGTGCTCCTTGCCCGGAATCACCATGCTCGGCTTGAGCACCAGGTACTCGAGCGTCACGCGATGCCGGTGCAGGGCGTGGAATACGGCGTGCAACACCGCCTCGCTGACCTCGGCACAGCGTTCGAGCGTATGGTCGCCGTCGATCAACACCTCGGGCTCCACGATCGGCACGAACCCCTCCTGCTGGCAAACCGCGGCGTAGCGCGCCAGCATCTCCGCGTTCGCCTCGACGCCGAGCGGGGTGGGATTGCGTTCGCCGACCGGATAGACCTCGCGCCATTTCGCGAAGCGCGCCCCCTGCTCCCGATAGCGCACGAGACGCTCGGCGAGTCCGTCCAGGCCGTAGGTGATCCGGTCGCCGGGCGCCCCGGGCAGCGGACCCTTGCCCTTGTCCACTTTCACCCCGGGGACCACCCCCTGACGCGCGAGCACCACCGGCAGCGGCGTACCGTCGTCGGTCGTCTGCTCCAGGGTCTCCTCGAAGAGGATCACCCCGCTCAGGAACTCGCCGATCCCGGGTGCGCCGCACATCAACGCCCGATAGCCGCGCCGGTTCTCCTCGGTGTTGTCCACCCCGACCGCCGCAAAGCGCTTGCCGATGGTCGGCAGGCTCTCGTCGGCCGCAAGGATCCCCTTGCCGGGCTGCACCATCTGCGCGATGGTCCGCTGCAACTCCTCTTCGGTATTCATCGTTTCGCCTCCTGCACTTGTCCCGGGCCGTTGCGCCGCACGCGCGGACCGACCAAAGGCGGATCCGGCGGCCCCGCGACGCTGTACCTGTCCTCCGCACCGTTCACGACGCGGGTTCCGCGGCCGGGCCATACGGGCCGTTGCAGCGCGATGGCGATCACGTCGCCGCGGCACGGGGCGCCGTGCGCATCGCCGCGGATGTCGCAGGCGCCGAGCAGCGTATCGATGCCGCCTCCCGGACGCGCCGCCGGCGCGACGGGCTCACCGGCCGTCATGGCGCTCCCCCGCATGAGCGTGCAGCGGTTGACGCACGGTACCCAGGAAGTCCCGGTGCCGCCGCGCCGTCCACTCCAGGCGCCGGTAGACGGCGAGTTTCGCCCAGTCCTCGACGAAGATCCACGCGATGCAGTAGATCCAAACGAGCCCGACGTCCGACCAGCCGATCGAGGCGACCAGGCCCATCGGATAGACCACAAACAACGTCGCCAGCACCTTGGTCGCCACCGCCCCCCACAGCACCAGCGGCGAGGGAAACGGACGTCGCCAGAACGACCGCCTGGTGCGCGCCACGAACAACGTCAGATGCCCCGCGACGGCGAGCTTGAGAAAGATCACCGTCTGGATGTGGGCGATGTCCATGTGCAGCCATTCCTTGACGATCACCAGCAGGCCGAAGGTCTCGACCACGCCGATCAGGCCGAGCACCGTGGACACCGTCAGCACCCGGCGCATCTCCCAGCGCACCGGGTGCGGGTCGAGCCAGGTATTGTCGTAGGCGATGGCCATGATCGGCACGTCGTTGAACAACGCCAGCAGGATGATCATGATCGCCGTGATCGGGTAGAAATTGAAGGCGATCATCGCCGCGACCACGAAGAACATGATGCGGATGGTCTCGGTGATGCGGTAGATCGCGTAGGAGTTCATGCGCTCAAAGATGCGCCGCGCCTCCTCGATGGCGCTCACGATCGTCGACAACCCCGGCGCGGTGAGGATCAGCGCCGCGGCGGCGCGTGCGGCGTCCGTGGCCCCGGAAACGGCGATGCCGACGTCGGCCTGCTTGAGCGCCGGGGCGTCGTTCACGCCGTCGCCGGTCATGGCCACCAAGTGGCCGCGCGCCTGCAGGGCCTTGACGATGCCGTACTTGTGCTCGGGGAAGACCTGCGCGAAGCCGTCCGCCTCCTCGATACGGCGACCGGCATCGAGATCGAGATCGCCCGTATCGCCCCCGTCGGGGAACAGCGCCTCGGCGGGCTGGATGTGGGTGCCCAGGCCGAGCCGGCCGGCGATCTCGCGGGCGATCGCGACGTTGTCGCCGGTCACCATCTTCACGTGCACGCCGTGCGCCTCGGCCTGTGCGATGGTCTCCTTCGAGTCCTCGCGCGGCGGGTCGAACAGCGCCAGCAGTCCGAGGAAACGCCAGTGGTCCGGCTCGTCGGCGCGCGCCACGCCGAGCGTGCGGTAGCCCTTGTGCGCATACGCGTCGATCTCGTGCTGCGCGCGCTCGGCCGCCTCGCCGGTGACGCCGGCCAGTTGCAGGATCACCTGCGGCGCGCCCTTGGCGACCGCGAAGCGCCGCCCCTCGGCATCGCGCACCTCGGCCCGGGTACGCTTTCTCACCGGGTCGAAGGGGATGAACTTCTCCTGGGTATACGCATCCAGCGCGGAACGATCGGTGAGACCGGCGATCACGGCGAGATCGATGGCATCGGCGCCCTCCTCCTCCTTGGAGGCAAGGGCCGCGGCCAGGATCAGCGACTGGGCGTCCGGCGCCTCGAACAGCACCGGATCGCCGAGGGTCAGGCGGTTCTGCGTCAGGGTGCCGGTCTTGTCCGAGCACAGGATATCGACCCCCGCCATCTCCTCGATCGACTCCAGGCGCGAGACGATGGCCTTGAGACGCGAGAGCGCCAGCGCCCCCACCGCCATGGTGACCGAGAGCACCGCGGGCATCGCCACCGGGATCGAGGCCACTGTCAGGATCAGGGCGAACTGCACCAGTTCGAGCAACGGGGCGCCGCGAAAGAGCTGCACCAGGATCAGGATCGCCACCAGCCCCAGGCTGATGTAGATCAAATAATCGCCGATGGTCAGCACCGCCTTCTGGAAGTGCGAGACCGCGCCGGCGGTCTGCACCAGCTTCGCGGTGCGCCCGAAATAGGTGTCGGCCCCGGTCGCCACCACCAGGGCCACCATCTCGCCCTGCTTGGCCACCGAGCCGGAGTAGGCGACGTCGCCCGCCTTCTTCTCCGCCGGCAACGACTCGCCGGTGAGCGCCGACTGGTCGACGCTCAGGTATTCACCGTCGATGAGCTTGACGTCGGCCGGGATGATATCGCCGAGCCGCAGGCGGATGACGTCGCCGGGGACCAGGCTCGCCGCCTCGACCCCCTGCCATCGCCCGTCGCGCAGCACGTGTGCCTTGAGGGCGAGTTGCTTTTTGAGAGCATCGAGGGCGTTGGCGGCCTTGTGTTCCTGCCAGAACCCGATGATCCCGTTGAAGCCCAGCAACACGCCGATGATGATGAAGTCGGCCCAGTGCCGGACCACCGCCGAGAGCACCGCCGCGACCTCGATCATCCACGGGATCGGTCCCCAGAAATAACCCAGGAACTTGCGTAGCGGGCTGACCTTCTTTTCTTCGAGGGCGTTGGGGCCGTATTGTTCGAGACGCCGCCCCGCCTCCTCGCCGCTCAGACCCTCCGGCGCGGAACCGAGGTGCCGGAACAACTCCTCGACCGCGATCTTTTCGGCCTTGCGACTGTCGATCATCGGGACATCCACGGCGGTGTTTCCCCTTATGTCGTGTGCATTCCACCCGTAGGGCGGGGCTCGCCCCGCCGACAACGGCAAACGCCGCGCCCAACGCTAGTGCACCGCATGTACTGCATGCCGCTGTAACGGCGGTCACAGGGACCGGCGAGCGCGGCGATCGGCGACGGCTCAGTCCTCCGCAACCATCTCGATGAACCCGCACGGGCACTCGTTCGCGCACAACCCGCAGCCCTTGCAGTGCTGATAATCGAAGACGTAGTGGCTGCCGTCGGAGGCCGCCTCGCGGGTCTTGAGCACCGCCGAGTCCGGGCACAACGTGAAACAGTTGTCGCAGGCCAGGCATTCGCCGCAAGACAGACAACGGCGCGCCTCGCCGCCCGCCTGCTCCTCACTCAGGCCGCGGTCGATCTCCGCGTCGCCGCCGCGCTCGGCGACCGGCAGCACGTTCTCCCGGGCGCGCGGCGCCTGTTCGTAGTAGGCGAGGTTGAGCCCCTCGATACCGACCGGCGCGACCTCGTCCCGATCGGCCGGCCCCGCGACCGGCGCCTCGCGCAGCCACCGGTCGATCCCATGGGCCGCACGCCGCCCGGCCCCCACCGCCTCCGTGACGGTGCCGCCGTGCAGCGTCGCGTCGCCGCCGGCGAACACCCCCGACGACGCGGTCGCGCCCGATGCGTCGATCTCGAGATGCCCGGCCCCGTTCAGCAGCGACTCCAGCCCGGCCGGGTCGATCTCCTCGCCGATGGCCGGAACGACCATGTCGACGTGCAGCACAGTCTCGGTACCGTCGAACGCCACCCGGCGCAACCGACCGGCTGCGTCCGGGAGCTTCTTCATATGCACCATCTCGACACCGACCACGCGCTCCCCGCGCAGGAGGAGCCGCCGCACCCCGCGATGGGCGAGGATCTCCACGCCCTCCTCCTGCGCCTGGACGATCTCGCGCGGGAGGGCGCGCATGGCGTCCTCGTCGGGCACGTCCGGACCGGGCAGACCGTTGTGGGTGATCACATAGACCTGCGCAACGCCGGCGCCCTTGAGCACGCGCGCCAGGTCCATGGCGGTGTTGCCGCCACCGATGACCGCCACGCTCGCCGGGGTCGGGATACGGCCCACGCCCACCCACTCCGTGAGCAGCGCCAGCCCCGGGTGCAGATCGGCCGGGACCACGCCGTCGACGCTCCACACGCGCGGGCGTTGTGCACCCACCGCGAGAAACACCGCGCCGTAGGACTCGCGCAGCTCCTCGATCGAGAAGTCGCGCCCGAGGCGCTGACGTGCCCGGAAGTCGATCCCCGGCAGCGTGAGCAACCGCGCGTTCTCCCCCTCCAGTACGGCACGCGGCAGACGGTAGGGCGGGATCGCCGAGGCACAGGCCCCGCCCGCCTGCGCCTCGGCCTCGAACACCGTCACACGATGACCGAGACGCAGCAGTTGCCAGGCGCAGGACAGACCCGCGGGTCCCGCCCCCACCACCGCGATCCGCGCCGCGTCCGGCACCGGCACCGGCTCCGGCACCGGCAGCCCCCAGCCCTCGCGCAGGGCGGCGTCGCCCAGGTAGCGCTCGACGTGATGGATGGCCACCGCCTCGTCGAGCCGCCCGCGATTGCAGGCCGGTTCGCAGGGGTGCGGACACACCCGACCGGTCACCGCCGGCAGCGGGTTGGCCGCCACGAGGATCTCCCAGGCGGCGCGCGGGCGCCCCTGTTCGAAGTACGCGAGATACGCCTGCGGGTCCTCGCCCGCCGGGCAGGCATGGTGGCACGGCGCCGGGCGGTGCCGATGCACGGGACGCTGCACCCGCCAACTGCCGGTGTCCGCCGCCAGGCTGGTGCCGGCGCACGCGACCCCGCCGCGCGTGTATCTCACGGTGGCATCCCCCGCCCCGCTCATGCCCAGCGCGCTCCGCCGCGGCGCACCGTATCCGCGCTCGCGGTATCCCGGGGATCGGGGCCGGTACCGCGCAGCCCGTAGATCTCGATGTTGTGGTCGGCCAGCGCCTGCAGGTGTTCGAGTTCCCGGTGCGCCTGCGGCGTATCCACGAACAGGTGCCGGAACCGCGCCTGCGCCTTCAGGTAGTCGGTCACCGGGCGCGCCTCGCGGATGGGCATGGCCCCGATGAGTTCGCCCCGTTCCAACTCGATCAACGGCACCAAGCCGGTCTCGATCGCGAGGCGTGCGACCTCGATGCTCTTGGCCCCGTCATGGCCCCAGCCGAGCGGACACGGCGAGTGGATCAGCAGGAACGTCGGGCCCTCCACGGCGACGGCGCGACGCACCTTCTTGCGCAGATCCGACGGGTAGGCCACGGAGGCCGTCGCGGCGTAGGGCATGTGGTGGGCGGCGACGATCGACAGGATGTCCTTTTTCAGGTGCCGCTTGCCCAGGCGCTCGCGCCCGGCCGGCGAGGTCGTCGTCGCGGCCGCGTGCGGGGTCGAACTGGAGCGCTGCACCCCCGTGTTCATATAAGCCTCATTGTCGTAGCACACGTAGAGCACGTCGTGGTGACGCTCGATCATCCCCGACAGCGACTGGAAGCCGATATCGAAGGTGCCCCCGTCGCCGGCGAAGGCGAGCACCTTGACCGCCCGCCCCTGCGCCTTGAAGGCGGTCTCCATACCGGAGGCCACTGCACCGGCGTTCTCGAACAGCGAGTGCAGCCACGGGACGCGCCAGGCCGACTCCGGCCACGGCGTGGTGAACACCTCCAGGCAACCGGTGGCGTTGGCCACCGCCACGTCGGGGCCCGCGGCCTCCAACACCAGTCGCGCGGCGAGCGCCTGGGCGCAACCGAGGCACGCCCGGTGACCGCCGTCGAGCCCCTGGAAGCGCGGCTGGCGGCGGCGCAACGCATCCAGATCGACGCCGCCCGGTTGCGTCCCGTTCCCGCTCTCGTTCATCGCGAAGACTCCGAATCGACCGGCGGCGCCGCACACGGCCCCGCCTCCGGGTACCGATCCGCTTCCGGGAGTTTGTCCAGATCCACGTCCAGCACCGCGAACTCGCCGCCCTCGGGCGCCAGCGCCGCGGCCACCGCACGCCGGTAGGTCTCCAGCGGTACGTCGCGCCCACCCAGGCCGACGGCGAAACCGCGTACCGCGGGTGCCGCATCGAGTCCGTAGAGTGCGGCGCACAGCTCGGCCGTGACGATCCCTCCTCCGCCCGGGGACAGCGCCCTCTCCAGTACCACCAGCGTTTCCAATCCCTCGCAGGCCGCGCGTAGCGCCGCGGCCGGGAACGGCCGGAAGGCGCGCAGACGCAGCAGGCGCACCGGCGGCAGATCCGGCCACGCGGCACGCGCATCCTGGAGCGTGCCGCTGATCGACCCAAGGGTGAGAATGCCGATGCGCGCCGCGGCGGGGCCGTCGACCTCCAGCAGCCCGCCCCAGGCGCGCCCGGTCAGCGCCGCCCAATCGGCGTCCGCGGCCTCGATGTTGGCGGCCGCTGCGAGCAGCGCGCCATGTTGGCTGTGACGCGCCTCGGTGAACCAGTCCGGCGAGACCAGCGTACCCAGGCTCAGCGGCTGCGCAGGATCGAGGGCGCGTGCGAAACGAAACGGCGGCAGGAAACGGTCGACGTCCTCCTGGCTCGGCAACTCGATGGGCTCGAGCGTATGGGTCAGGGTGAAGCCGTCCACGCACACCATGACCGGCAGTTCGGTCTCCTGGGTGATCCGGAACGCCTGGATGGTGGTATCGACCGCCTCCTGGTTACCGGCGCAATAGAGCTGGATCCAGCCCGCGTCACGCACCGCCATCGAGTCCTGCTGGTCGTTCCAGATCGACAGCGGCGCCGACAGCGCCCGGTTGGCGCAGGTCAGCACGAGCGGGATGCGCAGGCCGGCGATGTTGTAGAGCACCTCGCCCATGAGCAGGATGCCCTGCGAAGCGGAGGCGGTATAGGCGCGTGCGCCGGCGGCGGCGGCACCGAGCACCACGCTGGCCGCGGAGTGTTCGCTCTCCACGCTCACGTATTCGCACTCGAGCGCGCCGTCGGCCACCAGCTTGGCGATGTTCTCGACGATATGGGTCTGGGGGGTGATCGGATAGGCGGCGACTACCTGCGGGCGGCACAGGGCGACCGCCCGGGCGATGGCCTGGGAACCTTCAAGCGCCTGCGGCATCGGCCTTCTCCATGGCCCAGGCGCCGCTCGGGGCGGTCGCGGCGGCGGCCTCGATGAGGCGCGTGTTCGCCTCGAGCACGGCACCGTGGAAACGCCCGGCCAAGGCGCGGCGCAACGCATCCAGCGGCAACAGACCGGTCAACGTCAGAAAGACCGCGAGCAACGCCGTGTTCGGGACCGGTCGGCCGAGATGGGTCCGGGCGAGCTGCGTGGCCGCGACCGTGTAATGCCTCTCCGGCAACGCGGTCGCATCGGGCTCGCGCGGGGCGTTGATCAGCAGCCCGCCGCCCGGGCGCAGCCCGTCCAGCACCCCGGGTACGTGCAGCAAGGCCACGTCCTGGACGATCAGAAAATGCGGCCGCGCCACCTGATCGCGGCGCCGGAACACACGGCGGTCCATGCGCGCGAACGCCGCCACCGGTGCCCCGCGCCGCTCCGCCCCGAACGCCGGAAAGGCGAGCGCGTGCCAACCCTCACCGATCGCCGCACCGGCGAGCAGGTAGGCGGCGGCGACGTTGCCCTGCCCGCCCCGACCATGGATGCGCACCTCGATCATCCGTCTCCGCGCCGTCATCCTGCGGCGGACCACCGGAACCGTACCGGTGTCCCCCCCTTCTGTGTAAATTATCATACCGTGCGTCGTGTGTACCGCAGTTGATCGGCGTCAGGACCGAATCCGATCGGGAACCCTGCGCCTAAATTTTTCCGATGCGGTCGACCGCCGCCCGCTCGGCCACGGATCCCGGTTCGACCGCCCGCCCGCGACCTTCGCAGAGGACGCGGCAAGTAAAGCGAATTGCGTAGGATGCGCCCGGATCACAGCGCATGCCGCCTGACGAATCCCGCGTCGGATACGTCTCGGCCCCGGGCTCCCAATTCCCGCCCGGGCGCGCTAGGCTGTGCACCGTGGCGGCACCCACCGGCGGGGCATCGGCGACGCCGGCTTCCGGGGCGGCCTGCGGGCGGGCGCGGGTCCTTGTAATATTAGGGTTTGCTAATATACTAGCGCACTACGCTCAACTTTTATGATCAGGCGACGGACAGGGAGACGGATCGTGGCCGGAACCATCTGCAGGCGTTCGCCGCGCGCCGGCGTGTGGATCGCATCCGCCCTCGGCCTGCTCGCGGCAGTGCCCGCCGCGGCCGCTCCGGCCGCCGGCACACTGACCCCCGTCGAGGCCTACCGCATGGCGCTCGCCCGGACTCCGGTGATGACCGAGGCCCGCGCGCGCATCGCCGAGGCCCACGGCGCGGTGCGCGAGGCGAAAGGCAACCTGCTGCCCAAGCTCGGGCTTTCCTTCGCCGCGAGCGGCAGCGACAACCCGCTCAACGTCTTCGGCATGAAGCTCCAGCAGCGGAGCGCCACATTCAACGACTTCGGCGCCGGCAGCTTTCTGCAAGGGATCCAGAGCGGCAACGCTTCGGCCGTGTTATTCAGCGCGCCCGACGAACTCAACCGGCCCGGGTTCTACACGAATTACCAGACCAAGCTGCAGCTCACGATCCCGATCTACAACGGCGGGCTGATCTGGGGCGGGTTACGCCGCGCCCGGGCCATGGCGGCCGCCGCTCGCCGCGGTGAGCGGATGGCCGGACAGAAGCTGCTCTTCGAGGTGATCGGGCGCTATGAGGGCCTACGCACCGCCGACGCCTATGTCGGCGTGGCCGGGCAGGCGATCCGCGCCGCGCGCTCTTATAGGGAACTCAGCCGGAAGCTCTTTCGCCACGGCGTGGTGGCCAAGACGGACGTGCTGCGCGCCCAAGTGCAACTCGGCACCGCACGCCTCGGCCTGATGCGGGCACAGAAGCAGCGGGCACTCGCCGGGGAGGGACTGCGCATCCTCATCGGGCGCCCGGAGGGGCGCGCGCTGCGCCTTGCACCGGGGGTCGTCACGATCGACGTACCGCGGGAGGCGCTCGGGCGCCTGAAGGCCGACGCCGAGACCGCCAACCCCGGGCTGCGGGCGCTCGACGCCCAGGTCCGTGCCGCGCGCGCCGGCGTGCACCAGGCGCGCGCCGCCTACCTGCCGCACTTCAATCTCATGCTGGCCCGCGAGTGGAACGACCGCACCGTGGCCCTCTCGCACCCCTCGTATACCGTGGCCGGTGTATTGAACTGGGACGTGCTCGATTTCGGCGCGCGCCGCGGCGCCCTGGACCGGGCGCAGGCGCGGGTCATCCGCAAGCGTGCGGCCCTGCAGCAGGCGCGTGACGGGATTCGCCTGCAGATCGAACAGGCGTGGCAGGATGCCCGCTTGGCCGCCGCCCGCATCCAGGTCAAGGCGGCCGCGGTGACCGCCGCCGCCGAGACCGCGCGCCTCGAGAAGCTGCGTTACGAACAGGGCGTATCGATCTTCACCCAACTGCTTTCGGCGCAGGCCGAACTCGATCAGGCGCGCGCCGATCGGGTCGCGGCGCGCTATCAGGAGACCATGGCCCGGGCCGCCCTGCTCCTGGCGCTCGGCCGGCTTACCCCCGCGGCCGTGCAACTCACCGCCCACCAGCCCTGAGGAACCGGACATGCGGGCACGACTCGTACTAGCGGCAATGCTGATCGGTGCACTGATCGCCCCCGCGGCGGCCGACGCGGGCGCCGCGCCCGTCGCGGTGCGGGTGATCCGGGTCGAATCCCGCGCGATCGAGATCTACGCCTCCTACCCGGGCACCGTGATCCCGGCCGAGTACGTTCAGGTCGCCTCGCGGATGAGCGGCTACGTGGAGGACATCAAGGTCCACGTCGGTCAGTCGGTCACCAAGGGGGAGTTGCTGCTCACCGTCAATCCGGTGCAGGTCGCCGCCGGCGTGCGCCGGGCGCGTGCCCAGGAGGCCAAGGCGCGCGCCGCACTCGACACCGCGCGGAAAAACTACGAGCGCTTCAAGGCCCTGTACGCGGACGGCGCCATTCCCAAGGCTCGCCTCGAGCAGGTGCAACTCGCCTACGCGGCCGCCGGGAGCGACTACCAGGCCGCGCAGGCGGCGGTGCAGCAGGCCCGGAGTCAGATCGGCTACGCCGAGGTGCGCGCGCCGTTCGACGGGGTGATCTTCTCCAAGAAGATCAGTAACGGTCAGTTGGTCGGCCCCGGAAAGGAACTGATGGTGCTCTACAATCCCAAACAGCTCCAGATCCACGTGCAGGTGGCCGACGCCGCCTACTACGCGCTCGAGCTGGGCAAGAAGATCCCGGTCGAGTACCTCGGTTCCGACCGCGCACCGCACCGCATCGACGCGATCGTGCAGCGCCTGGTCGCGGCCTCGGACCCGATGACGCACACCCACACCGTGAAGCTGCTGCTGCCCCCCGACAGCGGCGCACAGGGCGGCGAGTACGCACGCGTGATGATCCCGGTCCGGCGGACCCCCGCAATCGTCGTGCCGGACGGCGCGCTCCGGGACAGGGCGGGCATCACCGGCGTGTTCGTGGTCGATGCACACGGGCGCGCCCGCTTCCGGATGGTGAACCCGGGCGAACGGCGCGCCGGCGGCGTGGTGATCCTGAGCGGGCTGTTCCCCGGTGACCGGGTGGTCGTGAGCAGCGAGCGCCCCCTCGCCAACGGCGTGGAGGTGCGGACGACGGGTGGCGGCACATGAGTTCCACCCCCGGACCGGTACTGAACTCCGCGGGCCGTCTGACCCGCGCGTTCCTCCACACCAAGATCACCCCGCTGATCATGATCGCCATCACCCTGTTCGGGGTGCTGGCGATCATCGTCACCCCGCGCCTCTACAATCCCGAAATCGTGGTACCGGCGGCGGAGATCATCGTCGTACGCCCCGGCAACGGCCCCAAACAAATCCAGCGCCAGGTGGTGCGCCCGCTCGAGCAGCTCATGTACTCGCTGCGCCGGGTCAAGCACGTCTACGGCTACGCCGCCGCCGACGTCGGCGTGGTCACCGTGCAGTTCGAGGTCGGCGCCGACGAGACCTCGAGCCTCATGTACCTCTACAACGAGCTGCAGCGCAACATCGAACGCCTGCCGCCGGGCACACGCCGGCCTATCGTCAAGAGCATCGGCATCGATGACGTGCCGATCCTCGCGCTCACCCTCAGCTCCAAGGAACTCACCGGCCCGCAGTTGCGGGAAGTGGGCGAACACTTCCTCACGCAGTTGCACAGCGTGCCGAACGTGGGCCTGAGCACGATCATCGGCTCGGAGCCGCGCGCGCTGAAGATCCTCGTCGATCCGCAACGCCTCGCCGGCACCGGCATTAGCCTCGAGCACCTGTTGGGCGTACTCGAGGGCTCCAACGTGGTCGCCCCGGGCGGCGAGCTGGAGAACGACAACCGGCGTATCCCGTTGCGTGTCAATGCCGCCTTCACCTCGGTACGTGAACTCGGCGATCTCATCATCGGCGTGCGGGACCGGCGCCCGGTGTTCCTCAAAGAGGTCGCCACCCTCGCCCAGGGGCCGCGCAACGAACAACAACGCGCATGGATCGCCTTCGGCAAGGGTGCGCACGCCACCCCCGACCCGCGCAATGCGGTCACGATCGCGATCGGCAAGCGCCCCGGCACCAACGCGGTGACCGTGGCGCAGGCGGTACTCGCCAAGCTCAAGACCCTCGAACGCGAGGCCCTGCCGGAAGGGGTACGGGTCACGGTGACCCGCGACTACGGCCATCGCGCCAACGAGGCGGTCAACACGCTGATCGAGCACCTGGCGATCGCCGCGGGCGTGGTCCTCATCATCCTGTTCTTCTTTCTCGGCTGGCGCGAGGGGGTCATCGTCACGCTGCTGGTGCCGCTCACATTGTTCATCGTGCTGGGCGTGGGGCTGGTGATCGGGCAGACCATCAACCGCATCACCCTGTTCGCCCTGATCCTCTCGCTCGGGTTGCTGGTCGACGCCGGCATCGTGGTGATCGAGAACATCCACCGCCACCTGCACCACGTGCGATCCCCGCGCGACTTCGCCACCCTCATCACCGAGGCCACCAACGAGATCGGCAACCCGACCAACGTCGCCACGCTGGCGGTGATCCTGGCCTTCATCCCGATGCTGTTCGTGACCGGCATGATGGGGCCGTTCATGCGCCCGATCCCGATCGACGTCCCGATCGCGATGATCGCCTCGCTGGGCCTGGCCTACATCGTGGTCCCCTACATCGCCCTGCGCTGGTTGCGCAAACAGGCGGCGGCGCGGCGCGAGGTGCTGGAACGCCCCAGCCTCGAGGAGAAGGATCTCTCGCCGCGCGATCCATTGCGCCGGATCTTCCTGGCCCTGTTCGCACCGCTGCAGGAGCACCGTACCCGGCGCAACCTGTTCTTCGGCATCGTCCTGATCCTGCTGCTCGGCTCGCTGCTGATGCCGACCTGGCAGTTCATCCGCCCCCAGGGCATGAACGGACCCGAGAGCCCGCTCGGCGTGAGCCTCAAGATGCTGCCGGAAGGCAACGTCAGCACCTTCACGATCCAGATCCAGACCCCCGCGGGCACCGCACTGCCCGCCACCGACCGCATCGCACGCGCCGCGGCGCGGATCACGGGCCGCAACCGCTATGTCCACGACGTAGTGGGTTATCTCGGGCGTACCGGGCCCTTGAGCTTCGCCGGCATGGTGCGCGGCGACGAGATGATGCGGGGAGGCGACGTCGCGCAGATCGTCGTCAACCTGGTGCCCAAGGATCGGCGCCCGCACACGGCGGTGATCGGAGACCAGGTATGGCGGGCGCTGGCGCCGCTGCGCGCCGAATTCCCGGCCACCCACATCATGCTGTTCCTGGTACCGCCGGGTCCGCCCACGCGCGCCCAGGTAGTGGCGCGGCTCTACGGGCCGGACTACGGGACCTTGCGACGACTGGCGCACACGGTCTCCGAGCGGTTTCGCGGCGTCTACGGCATGATCAACGTGCACGACTCGGTCACCGACGCGCACCCGGAATACCGCATTCACGTCGATCAGCGCAAGGCGATGCTCGCCGGCATAGTCCCCGGACAGGTCGCCGGCCTGGTGCATGACCTCGTCGCCGGAAAGACCATCGGCTCCATGTTCCGCCCGACGGTGGAACCCGAAGACATCATCGTGCGCCTGGACCGGGCCCACCGCGCCTGGATCCAGCAGATCGAGGACCTGACCCTCACCAACTCCATGGGCAAACGGATCCCGCTCGGCAGCATCGTGGAGATCCGCCGCGTGGACGCCGCCAAGCCGGTCTTCTCCCGCGACGGCCACAAGGTCGTGTACGTGATGGGGGACGTGCTCAACTACTCACCCGAATACGCCACGCTGGTCCTGGACCAGCGGCTCGACGGGCGCACGCTCGCGCCCGGCGTGCGGGTGACCACGGGCAACCTGCGCTTCTTCCCGAGCCAACCCGACGACGTGAGCCGTTATCAGATCCTCTGGGGCGGCGACATGCGCCTCACCCTCAACGTCTTCCGCGACCTCGGCACGGCGTTCCTCGTCGCGATGGTGTTCATCTACCTGCTGCTGGTGGCCTACTACCAGAGTTTCGTGCTGCCGCTGATCGTGATGGGGGCGATCCCCCTCACCCTGATCGGCATCTTCCCCGGCCACTGGCTGTTCCACGTGCCGTTCAACGCGACCTCCCTCATCGGCTTCATCGCCCTCGCCGGCATCGTCGTGCGCAATTCCCTGCTGCTCATCGACTTCATCCTGGAATACCGCCGCCAAGGCGTGCCGCTCGGCGAGGCCGTGCGCGAGGCCGGGGCGGTACGCTTCCGCCCGATCCTGCTGACCGCGCTCGCGATCATGTTCGGTTCCGCGGTGATGGTCCAGGACCCGGTCTTCGGCGGACTGGCCGTAACCCTGATCGCCGGCACCTTCGCCTCCACCATACTGACCCTGTTCGTCATCCCGCTGATGTACCAGATCTGGCAGCGCGGAGCGGCGGCAACCGGCAACCGATAGCTACATTTCAACCGGCGCAATTCGCCTGCACTCATTGCGCCCCGCACCCACACCTCGCCCGTAGCCCGTATATGGTCTCCTCCCCGTTTGCAAGGCCTTGAGTGGGTCGATGGCAGGGACAGGTTGCGTCCGTATATTCGGCCTGTTGGTGAGGACCCAGGGGGGTTCTCTGGCCACGATGAAATTCGCGCGTATCGTCCTAATCGGATGAGCGGCCTTGACGGCCACCGGGCTACACAGGTTTTCGATACGCCGGTCTGACCTGTAGTGTCATCGCCCCGCAGGGCCTTCGCAATCCTCGGGCAGGGTACCTCCTTGCTCGTTGTGTTCGGTTGGCTGCGCTCAGGCGCTCTGGGGCGGACCGGGGTGATGGAGCACCGCCCAGCCCATGCGGGCCATCTTGTTGGCCATGGCCACCACCGCCTTGTTGAATCCGCGCTCGGCGCGGATGCGGTTGATCCAGCGGCTCAGGCCGTCTTCCTTGCGCGCCGCTTGGGTGACCACCGCGCGCGCCCCATGGACCAGCAACGCGCGCAGATAGGGATTGCCGCGCTTGCTGATCCCCAGCAGCCGGGGCTTGCCCCCCGTGGAGTGTTGGCGCGGGACCAGCCCGACCCAGGCCGAGACCTCGCGCCCGCGTCGAAACCCCTCTCCCGCACCCACTTGGCCGTGAAAGGCACTGGCCAGGATCGGTCCGTAGCCGGGCAGCGCCTGCAGACGCCGGCACGGCTCGCTCGCGCGCACTTGGCGATGGACCTCCTGGGTATAGAAATCGATATCGGCGTCCAGATCCTGGAGTCGCCGATACTCCTGGGCCAGCAGGCGGCGCAGGAGTGCACTGAACCCGTTGCCCGCCTCCTCGATCAGCTCGGGCAGGCGCCGGCGCAGCACCGCGAGCCCTGGGGGCAGCACAATGCCGTACTCGCCCAGCAAGCCGCGCAGGCGATTGCTCAGCGCGGTGCGCTCCTCACACACCCCTGGCGCAGCCGGTGCAGGGCCTGCAGATCCTGTTGCTCCACCGTCTTGACCGCCACCTCTCGTATCCCAGGGCGGCCCAGCGCCTCGGCAATGGCCCGGGCATCGTTGTAGTCGTTCTTGTTCCCGCGCACATAGGCCTTCACATGCTGCGCCGGGATCAGCCCCACCGTGTGCCCCAACCCCCGAAGCTCCCGCGCCCAGTAGTGGGCCCCGGCACAGGCCTCCATCCCTACCCGGCAGGGCGGACATTGGGCAAAGAATCCGAGCACTTGCGCGCGACGCAACTGCTTCTTGCGTACATCCTTACCCCGCGCGTCAAAACCCACCACGTGAAATACCTGCTTTGCCAAATCCAACCCAATCACGCTAATCTCACCCATGGTCTCCTCCTCACTCTCACCGATGGTCTACAAAATACTTCCATCTTGGCGCATCACGACGCCGAAGTAGAGGGGGAGGAGACCATCTCATCGGATACAGGCCAAAGGCCGAAATCCGGGAACGGCGCCCGGGTGAAAGGCCGCCCCCCGGATTCCGCTTCGCTCCATCCAGGCCACATGGGATGACATCGATGTAGCCCGGATACAGGCCGCAGGCCGAAATCCGGGAATGGCGCCCGGATGAAAGGCCGCTCCCCGGATTGCGCTTCGCTCCATCCAGGCTACAGGGAATGACATCGATGTAGCCCGGATGCAGGCCGCAGGCCGAAATCCGAGAATGGCGCCCGGGTGAAAGGCCGCCCCCCGGATTCCGCTTCGCTCCATCCAGGCTACAGGGAATGACATCGATGTAGCCTGGATGCAGGCCGCAGGCCGAAATCCGGGGACTGCACCACGATGAAGGCCGATCCCCAGATTCCGCTGCGCTCCTTCCAGGCTACATCGGGGAACATCGAATGTAGCGGATAGCTACTATTGCAGCTATTTCCTGATTGCTGACATGCTCAGGCGCGGCGTGGATGTGGTGTTTGAGCAGCACGGTGCGCGGATCACCGATTTTCGCAGAGGCGAGCGGCTCGGCGCACGAGATCACCTGGTGTGCTGGTCCAGGCCCGCCAGGCCTGCCTGGATGAGCGTGGATGAGTACCACGGCTACCCGGATGAAATCAAGGTACGCGAGGTGAAAGTCGGCAAGAAGGTGTTGGTGAGCACCTTCCTTTCGCCGCGCAAGATGCCCAAAGCCGAGTTGGAGAAGCTGTATTGGCAGCGCTGGAATGTGGAGCTGGATCTGAGAAACATCAAAACGACCCTGGGCATGGATACACTCTGCTGCAAAACCCCGCAGATGTGCGAGAAGGAGTTCTGGGCCTACCTGCTGGCGTACAACTTGATCCGGCTGCTGATGGCCGGGGCTGCTTTGCAGGCGGACGTATTGCCGCGTCAATTGAGATTCAAGCATACGCTGCAGATTTGGGTGGCGTGGAGTCGACGTCAGTTTCTCTCCGGATCCGGAGAAGACACGGCAAACTTGTTTGTGCTCATTGCACAAATACGGGTAGCCGATCGACCCGGAAGGATCGAACCGCGAGCGGTCAAACGCCGGCCAAAGCCTTTCCCGCGATTGGATAGACCTCGACAGCAAGCACGGATGGAAATTGAAAAATATGGGCATGCGAAGAAGCTACGGGCTTAACTTAGTGCCATTCACCGAATGAACCTACCGTCGTGCTAGCGCCGCATCCCCCGGTTTTAGCGCCTGGCCGCTTCCCAAGAGGATCAACACTGAAGCCACCTCCAATCCCGACTCCAACGCGGGGTCCATTTCTATATGCCGTTTATCTATCCTTAGATTTTGGATTTTGGAACATCAGAAGCGAGTTCCACAGTAACCCGGCAAGTACTGTAACTCCGCCCGCCCATCCAATAAGCACACCAATTTCCCTCGCACCAAGGAATGCAATACCGAAGCCCGATGCACCCATGAGAATTCCAATCGTAGCGAGTTTAAGACCACGAAGCTTATCGGACCCGATATCAAACATGCAGGTAATCCTTATTTAAGACAGTGATAAACTGTGGTGCAAATGTTCTTCCCCGCCGCAGCTCCATAACCAATTCCTCCGTGGAGGCCACGGCTTACACCATCTTTAGATATTTCCCCGCCTTCATAGATTGCCTTTCCGCCACTGACGAAATATGAAGTGCTTTTCTTAGTTCCAGAGCAGAGGTTCTCTTTGGAAAGGGCTACAGAAGGGCCTAGATCGATTTCAGTACCAAACGCCTTAGTCTTGCATGTTGTGGTGTAGAAACACGCATTTCCCTTTGTGTCGAATGCAAATCCGGATTGAGCGCTTCCTCCCCAGAAGTAATATTGAAAGCTGCCTCCTGAACCAAAGGCAATGCTAGCCAATCCTTTGGGGTCCACCCAGCGTAGCGGATCCCCCCTAACATAAGCATACAGGTTGGTTCCCGCAGCCAACCCGATCGGATCGCTCTCCACATACCGCCCAGTACTCGGATCGTAATCCCGGAAGTAGTTGTAGTACAGTCCCGACTCCCGGTCATAGTATTGTCCCGAAAAGCGCAGGTTGAATGTGACCTTCTTCCCATCTCCGCCCGGATCTGGGTTGATGGTGGCCTGCCCGAAGGGGGTGTAACTCGCCTGCCAGAC
>BDTW01000057.1 GCA_002897735.1 bacterium BMS3Bbin13
GCCGATGGTGAATCGTCATATTGAACTCTATGGCTATCCCCCCAAGCAGGTGGCCGCCGATGGCGGCTATGCCAGTAGCGCCAATCTGGAAGCCGCCAAGGGGTTGAAAGTCAAGGATGTCGCCTTTCACAAGAAGCGTGGGCTTTGCATTGAAGCCATGGCCAAGAGTCTGTGGGTCTATCGTAAGCTCAGGAATTTTCGTGCGGGTATCGAGGCGGGGATCTCCTGTCTGAAACGCGCCTATGGATTGAGCCGTTGCACCTGGAAGGGCATTGCGCATTTCCGGGCGTATGTCTGGTCATCCGTGGTTGCGCACAATCTGGCGCTGTTGACACGACTGAAACCGGCGTAGGCGCCGCTGGTACCGTGTCGGCTATCGGTGGTTCACCCATCGAGGGTTGGGTGTGCCTCGAGCCGGGTGAGTGCGCTCAATCGCCCGTGATCATTGCGCGGTTCGGGTGGAAAACGATGGGGTTTATCCGGGTCGACCCAAAATGCAGGTTTGTCGATCGACAATATCAACGGGTTGCCGTTGAAAACAGGCGTTTCTGGACGGACACTAGGTAGTATCGCTTGTTGAAACCTCGCTCGCGGATGTGCGCCCTGCCTCGCCGGCTGCCTTCGCAATCGCTCCAGCCACGATCAGGTTGGGATAGCGACTCTCAACCAACCCGTCAGACTTCAGGCGACGGTGCTCGTCCCGGCTGATCCGCTGCTTCTTTTGTATCCGGTCGAGAAACATGACCTGCCCGAGATTAAGGTCGGTCCGCTCCATCAGGAACCGCGTGTAGCGCTCGTCGAGGATCCGGCCCGCGAGACTCACGGTAACCTAACCCGGATTGCTCAAGTCCGTAGTCCGGCAACGGAAACGAGCGTCGCCGCTGGGCCTCGAACATGCGTTTGATACCGCCACCCTGGGTGTCAATCAGGTTCAACTCGACCATGGCGTCGGCCAGAAAGGGGTTGCGGTAGATAGCCTGGGGCGCATCCTGTCGGATCACGGTCTCGACATCACCCGGCAGGAAGTCGCCGACATTCGTCAAGAGCACCCGATCCGGAAACTCGACCACGGCGATCCGCCCATGCCGTCGGTAGTCCTGGTGCGCAATGGCGTTGTGCAGCGCCTCCCGAATTACCCATGGGTCGTACTGGGTAATTTCCTGGGGGAACAGGGTCCCACTCGGTAGCGCGCGCACGGTCAGGTTGCGGATGCGCGTCAGCAACCGGTCACCGGCGAGCAGGATCGGTCTTGCTCGATCCAACGCGTACGTACGCCGAGCCATAAAAGCTGACCGGTTCGCCCTGCGCGGGCCCAATCTCGAACAGGACAACCCGGCCATCAGGATGCAAAACGATAGGCGTCTCCACACCAGGGTTCGGGTGCAGACCGACCGCCAGCCACGGCAACAGGTCCTGATTGCCCTTGCCTTTGACCACGTACGGGTCGAAGCCCGTGCCAACAACAGCATGGGTCGCGTCGTCAATGCCGAAGACAAGGTAACCGCAAGGCTGATTCGCGAGGCAGGCCGCATTGGCGAGCGCCGACAGGTACTCGCCGAGTACCTGTGACTCGCAGCGGTTGCGTTTGAACTCGAACCACTCCGTCTCTGCCGGCAACGCACGCAGGCGGTCGATGAGTGCGATTTGCTCGCGCTCGCTCACCCCCCGGCCTCCTCGGGCGCCGCATCGAGGTCGTCGGTGGCAGCGTCCGCGGCATCGGTCAGGGCGTCGGGCGGCCCGGGTTCCTCGGCCTCATCCTGCAGGCGCAAAGCCGCCTCGCGGACGTCGAGCTTGCCGGTGACGACATCGGCGATCAGGCGGGTGCGGTATTCGCGGAGGAGGGAGATCTCGCTGTGGGCCACTTGCACCGCATGGCCGAGTCAGCGAAGGCGCCTCTCTTCGTGGCAGACTGGAACGAAGGCGGCCCCCTGAGCGCGCATCACGAACGCTGTCCGTGGTAGGAGCGCGGGTCCGGCTCCAGGGGCCGCACGCCGGCCAGCATGCGGAGCCGCTCCGGTTCCCTGAGTTGCACCAGCTTGCGGTCCACCGAGATACAGCCCTGGCCCTGGAGGCGGGTGAACAACCGGCTCACGGTCTCCACCGCCAACCCGAGGTAGTTGCCGATGTCGCCGCGCGACATGCTGAGGCGGAACTCGACCGCGGAGTAGCCGCGTTCATGGAAGCGGTTCGACAGGGTAATGAGGAAGGTCACGAGCCGCTCCTCGGCATTCCTCTTCCCCAGCATGAGCAGGTGCTCGTGGTCGCGCAGCACCTCCCGGCTCATCAACCGGTGCATCTGCCGCTGCAGGCCCGGGACCTGTCCGGCGAGCGACTCGAGCTGCGGGAACGGGACCTCGCACATGCTGGTCGTCTCCAGGGCGACGGCCCCGCAGTGGTGTTCTTCAACGTGAATGGCATCCAGGCCCACCAACTCGCCCGGGAGGTGGAACCCGGTGACCTGCTCCTGGCCCCGGTCGGTGGGCACACAGCTCTTGATCGATCCGGAGCGCACCAAGTACACGGAATGGAACCGATCGCCCGTGCGGTAGAGATGCTCGCCGCGCCGCAACGGCCGACGGCGCTTGATGATCGCATCGAGCCGCTCGATGTCGTCGCGCGAGGCCCCCACCGGCAGGCACAATTGCGCCAGACTGCAGGCTCGACACGCCACCTTGAGCCGTTTCAGGCTGACGACCTTGTCCATGTCGTTTCGATCCATGCGCCCCCCCCTCCGGCTCCCGATTTCAACAGATTCATTGACTGGGATCAAATTTCACCGCTTCCGGGCGGGCGCCGACGCCGGCCGGGCACACAACTCCCCGGGTTTTAACCGGTTACGGTTTCCCGGGGCGTCCGATCCCGGTATCATGGTGCGGATCGGACCGACCCCCCGGTCGGATCCCCAGCGGGAGCCCAAGGGCGTGTCACGCAGTGCCGGCAGCGAACGCAGCACCCGGGAGACCCGTATCCGGGTCCGCCTGGATCTCGACGGGAGCGGATGCGCCACGCTGCGCACCGGCCTGCCGTTTTTCGAACACATGCTGGAGCAGGTGGCGCATCACGGGCTGGTGGACCTGGAGATCGAGGCCGAGGGCGACCTCGAGGTCGACGCCCACCACACGGTGGAGGACGTGGGTATCGCGCTCGGGCAGGCGTTCCTCACCGCGCTCGGGGACAAGCGCGGCATCCGTCGCTACGGCCATGCCTACGTCCCGCTCGACGAGGCCCTGTCACGCGTAGTGTTCGATTGTTCGGGGCGTCCGGGCCTGGAGTACCGCGTACGCTTCCCACGGGCCCGCATCGGCGATTTCGACGTGGACCTGTTCCGGGAGTTCTTTCAGGGCTTCGTGAACCACGCCCGGGTGACCCTGCACATCGACGTCCTGCACGGGGACAACGCCCACCACGTCGCCGAGACGATCTTCAAGGCGTTCGGCCGGGCCCTGCGCGCGGCCGTGGAGACCGATCCGCGCGTCGCCGGCGCGGTACCCTCGACGAAAGGGAGTCTGTAGGCCGGAAGCGATCTCCGCCGTGACCCGCCCCCGCCCCGGAGCGCACGCCGAAACCCGCCGCACACCGACATGAACACCGTCGCGATCATCGACTACGGCATGAGCAACCTGCGTTCCGTGCACAAGGCACTGGAGCATGTGGCCCCGCACGCACGCATCTACGTCACGGACGACCCGCGGCGGGTCCGGGAGGCGGCGCGCATCGTCTTCCCGGGGCAGGGGGCGATCGGCGAGTGCATGGAGCGGCTGCGCGCGCGCGGCCTGGACGAGGCGATCGTCGAGACGCTGCACGCGCGGCCGTTCCTCGGCATCTGCCTGGGACTGCAGGCGCTCATGGGATTCAGCGAGGAGAACGGCGGAACCCCGGGGCTCGGCGCCTTCCCCGGATCGGTGGTGCGGTTTCCCGAGGACGCGCGCGATCCCGACGGCGGGCGCCTCAAGATCCCCCACATGGGCTGGAACGAGGTGCACCGGACGCGCGACCACCCGCTGTGGGACGACATCGCCCGGGACGACCGGTTCTATTTCGTGCACAGCTACCACGTGGTCCCGGAGGACGGGGCGCTGGTGGCCGCGACCACGCCCTACGCCGGGGGATTTGCATCGGCGCTGGCGCGCGATAATATCTTCGCGGTGCAGTTCCATCCGGAGAAGAGCCAGCGCGCGGGGCTCACGCTTCTGAGGAATTTTCTGCGCTGGGACGGCACCGCCTGATCGGACGGCGACAGGCGTCGTGACCATCGGACAAAGGCTAAATGAAGACCGGACCATGTTGCTGATACCCGCCATCGATCTCAAGGACGGCAAGTGCGTGCGGCTGCGCCAGGGCCGCATGGAAGAGGAGACGATATTCTCCGACGACCCGGTGGAGGTGGCCGGGCGCTGGGCCGGGGCCGGGGCACGGCGCCTGCACATCGTGGACCTCAACGGGGCGTTCGCCGGCCACCCGGTCAACGCCGAGATCATCGGGCGCATCGCCGAGGCCCATCCCGGCCTGGACCTCGAGGTGGGCGGGGGGATCCGCGACGAGGACACGGTGCAGGCCTACCTCGACGCCGGCGTGCGGTACGTGATCATAGGGACGCAGGCGGTCAAGGCCCCGCACTTCATCAACGACCTGTGCCTGGAGTTCCCGGGCCACGTCCTGGTGGGCCTGGACGCGCGCGACGGCAGGGTGGCCATCGAGGGCTGGTCCAAACTCTCCAACCGGAAAGTGGTCGACCTGGCGCGGCGCTTCGAGCAGGACGGCGTGGAGGCGATCATCTACACCGACATCGGCCGCGACGGGATGATGAACGGCGTCAACGCCGAGGCCACCGCGGAACTGGCGCGCGCCATCCACATACCGGTCATCGCCTCGGGCGGCATCCACGACCTGGACGACGTGCGCGCCCTGTGCGACGTCGCCGGGGAGGGCATCACGGCCGCCGTGATCGGTCGCGCGCTCTACGAGGGAACCCTGGATCTCGCCGAGGCGCAGCGCCTGGCCGATGAACTCTGCGGCGCCGACTGAATGCCGCACCCCGCGGCGGAAAGCCACCATTGAGTCTCGCCAAGCGCATCATCCCCTGCCTGGACGTCGACGCCGGTCGCGTCGTGAAGGGCGTGCGCTTCGTGGAGATCCGCGACGCCGGCGACCCGGTCGAGGTGGCGCGCCGCTACGATGAGCAGGGCGCCGACGAGATCACCTTCCTGGACATCACCGCCAGTTCCGATGAGCGCGACACCATCGTGCACGTGGTGGAGCAGGTCGCCTCCGAGGTGTTCATCCCGCTCACCGTGGGCGGCGGAATCCGCAGCGTCGAGGACGTGCGCCGCATGCTAAACGCCGGCGCCGACAAGGTCGCCATCAACACCGCGGCGGTCCACGACCCGGAACTGGTGCGCGAGGCGGCGCGGCGCTTCGGCGCCCAGTGCCTGGTGGTGGCCGTCGACGCCAAGCGGACGAGCGCCGCGGGCGAGACGCCGCGCTGGGAAGTCTTCACGCACGGCGGGCGGCGCGCGAGCGGCCTGGACGCCGTCGAATGGGCGGCGCGCATGGCCCGCTACGGTGCCGGCGAGATCCTGCTGACCAGCATGGACCGGGACGGCACGCGGGAGGGTTTCGACCTGGCGCTGACCCGGGCGGTGAGCGAGGCGGTACCGGTCCCGGTGATCGCCTCGGGAGGCGTGGGCACCCTCGATCACCTGGTGGCGGGGGTGCGCGAGGGGCGCGCGGACGCGGTACTCGCGGCCAGCATCTTCCACTACGGCGAGTACACGATCGCCGAGGCCAAGGCGTACATGGCCCGACACGGCGTCGTGGTGCGAAACTGACCGGCCGGGCGCCGCCCGCGCCTTGCAACCTGGCCCCATTAGCCGGAGACTCTCGGGATGAGCGCGACGTGGCTGGATGAGATCCAATGGAACCCGGACGGACTGGTGCCGGTCATCGCCCAGGACGCCGACAGCGGCACCGTGCTGATGCTCGCCTGGGCGAACCGCGAGTCGCTGGAGGCGACACGGGCCGGCGGGCGCGCCGTCTACTGGTCCCGATCCCGCGGGCGGCTGTGGCGCAAGGGCGAATCCTCCGGACACGAGCAGGTGGTGCGGGAGATCCGCCTGGACTGCGACGGCGACACGGTGTTGCTGCGCGTCGAGCAGAAGGGCGGCATCGCCTGCCACACCGGGCGCCGGGACTGCTTCTTCCGGCGTATGGACGGAGATCGCTGGAACACCGTCGAACCGGTCCTCAAGGACCCCCGTGAGATCTATGGCTGAGATCCTGGACCGGCTCGGAGAGATCCTGGAGGCGCGCAAGGACGCCGACCCGCGGAGTTCCTACGTCGCCTCGCTGTACCACAAGGGCCAGGATGCGATCCTGCGCAAGATCTCCGAGGAGGCGACCGAGACGATTCTGGCCGCGAAGCAGGGCGACCGGGAGCAGATCGTCTACGAAACCGCGGACCTGTGGTTCCACACCCTGGTGCTGCTGGCGAGCGAGGATCTGCGCCCGGGTGACGTGTGCCGGGAGCTGGAGCGGCGTTTCGGCGTCTCGGGGATCGAAGAGAAGGCCGGCCGCGGCGACTGAAGGCGCGGGGGCGGCAAGCCGCCCCGGCATGACGAGGGATAGGCAGATGGGTTTCGGATTCAAAGAACTGTTGATCATCCTGGTGATCGTCCTGGTGCTGTTCGGCGCCAAGCGCCTGCGCAACATCGGCTCCGATCTTGGGTCCGCGGTCCGCGGCTTCCGCGGTTCGCTGCATGAGGACGAGGACAAGACCCCGCCTCCCGAAACCGACCAGGAACCGACGTCCTCCAAAGAAGCGACCGGCCGCGTGATCGAGGGCGAGGCCCAGCGGCAGGAACATCGCCAGGAGAAGGACAAGGTCTGAAGCGGGGCGCCGTCCGCGCCCCCGGGTCCCCCCGGGGGTTGCGGGCGTCCGGCGGGCTTCGCAGCGGCCCGGATTCCGCCCCACACTCGTTGAACCCGCGCCCGGTACACCTCAATGTTCGACTTCGGCTTTTGGGAACTGGTGGTCGTGATGGTCGTGGCCCTGGTCGTAGTGGGTCCCGAGCGGCTGCCGCAGATCGCGCGCACCGCGGGGCTGTGGATCGGGCGCCTGCGGCGCATGGCCGACGGGGTGCGCGAGGAGATCCAGCGGGAACTGGCCGCCGAGGACCTGAAGAAAAGCATCAAGGACCTCAAGGGAGAGGCCGGATTCGACGAGTTGGATCAGGTGATGCGCGAGACCGAGGCGGCGATGCACGACACCCCGGATTCGCCGGCGCACGACGCCAAGTACGAGATCCTGGAGGAGGAACCGGAGGAGTCCACGACACCGGGTGCCGCCACGGAGAGCGACGGCCCGGCGCCCGACACCGAACCTCACACGCCGCCGGCGTCCGGAACGATTCCGGACGCCGCGCCGGCTCCGGGCCCGAAGGCGACGGCAGACGCCGCCCCGACCGAACCGCGCCGGGATGGAGCCCATGACGGAACGGCCTGAGAAAAAACGCGAGGCGGGAGACGAAGAACAGCCGTTCGTCTCCCACCTGATCGAGCTGCGCGGCCGGCTGCTGCGCAGCATCGCGGTGGTCGTCGTGATCTTCATGGGGCTCTCGGCGTACGCCGACACGCTCTATTCGATGCTCGCCAAACCGCTGCTCCGCCAGTTCCCCAAGGGGAGCAGCATGATCGCCATCGACGTCACCTCGCCGTTCCTGGCCCCGTTCCACTTCGCGCTGGTGCTCGCGATCTTCCTCGCCATGCCCTACCTGCTCTACCAGATCTGGGCGTTTATCGCCCCGGGACTCTACCGCCACGAGCGCCGGTTCGCCCTGCCGCTACTGGTCTCCAGCACGGCGCTGTTCTACGGCGGAATGGCGTTTGCCTACTTCGTGGTGTTTCCGCTGATGTTCCGCTTCTTCACTCACGCCGCACCGCGCGGCGTGAAGGTCATGACCGACATCAAAAGCTATCTCGATTTCGTACTGACCATGTTTTTCGCCTTCGGAATCGCCTTCGAGACCCCGATCGCCACCATCCTGCTGGTGTGGACCGGGGCCACCACCCCGCAGAAGCTGGCCCGGATGCGCCCGTACGTGATCGTCGCCTGCTTCGTGATCGGGATGCTCCTCACGCCGCCCGACGTACTCTCCCAGGTGTCGCTGGCGGTGCCTATGTGGCTGCTGTTCGAACTCGGGGTCGCGTGGTCGCGGTTCTTCGTCCGGCGCCGGGAGACGGCCGACGCCGTGCCGGCCGGGGACACGCACGGCGACGGCGACGGCGCATAAGGCGCCGCCCTCCCCTCAGGGGCGGCGCTCGGGAATCTCCGGCAGGAACTCGCGCTCGCCGACCGGCGCGGGCACGGTGCGGTATTCGAACTGTGCGAACGCGCGGGTCGACTCCCGGATCCGGGTGAGCTGCACGTAGAGCAGCCGCGCCCCCAGGTTCACGGCCAGCACCGTCCCCACCTCATACATCACCGCGGGCACGATGAGCGCGGCCACGGTCCGTTGCGGCCCCGGCATGGGGACCCCCAGGGCGCGAAAGTACTCCGTCCCGCCACCGGCCCCGACCACCGCCCGCGTCGCGACGGGCTCGGCCCGTTCCGCGAGCCGCTTGATGCCCATCTCCAGGTGCCCGCCGAGAGGGGCCCTGAGCCAGCGGACCACGCCCAGCGCCCACGCCTCCTCACCCGGGTTGGAATCGGAATCGGCGAAACCGACCAGTTGGCCGACCCGGACCCGGGTGGATGGCGGCGGAGCGCCGCATACCGCCAAGCCGCCGACGCTCACATCGGAACACTCCCAGAGGGACGACTCGAATCCGCGGGTCGTGGGGAGTTCGTCCACCGGGTAGGCGTAGATCTTCCCCCAGACGTCGTGCCGCCGATCGTCCGGGTCGAAGCGCGATTCGCGCGGGCGGACGATGCCGTTGCGCAGCCGCTCCTCCTCGCCGTGCCGCCCCCAGGGCTCCAGTTCCTTGGGCACCAGCGTCAACTGCGGGGACTCGCCCGCCGAGGGACCGTTGCGGATCCGCACCTCGTCCCACTCCGGGCGGAAGTCCGCCCCGCGCGACAGAAAGTAATGGCAGGTGCCGATGCCCACCACCAGGCGCAACGGCGCCGACTGCGGTGTCCGCCCCTGACGGCGCGGGGCGCGAGCCGACCACGCGCGGTGCAGGCGCAGCCACATGCCGCGCTCGAGGCGCTGCGCGAGCGACAGCCGCGCGCCCGTCCCGGCGCGTCGCCGCACACCGAAGGCGGTGATTCGCTCGGCAACCCGCCCCAGCACCGGAGCGACCTCCAGGATCCGCACGCCGCCCGCCGTCACCACACCGCCGGGAACGCCGAAGCCGGGCGGGGATTCGCCGTCGAGGGCGACGAAGAAGCGGCCGTCGACGCCATCCGGACCGGGCGGTTCGAGACGCGCCGCCGACACCCACTCTCCAAGCGCCCGATCGACCTCATGGGCCTCCCCCTGCATCAGATGGTAGGGATTGGCGAGCGCGAGCAACGCCGCGCGCTGATAGGCCCGGGACAGGTCCGCCAGGGCCGCGGCCGCGGGACCTGCACCGCCCGTCGCCCCCGAGAGCGCCTCGCCGTGGCGATACAGGCGATGCAGTTCGCCCCAGACGCCCTCGGGCACGGGGGCATAGACTCGATAGTGTTCCAACAGCATCCGACCGAGCGCCGCGGCGCTGCGCGCCAGGGCCTCCGGGTAGGCCGGCGCAGCCCCGGAGGGGCGGGCGGTGCCGAGCGCGGCGGCCGGCCGGGCCGCCAAGGCCTTTTCGGCGTAGGCACCCTCCTCCGCCAGGGCCAGCACGCGCGCCGCACAACGCCGATCGCGCTCGCGCAACGGCAGCATCGCCTGCGCGTAGCGCCCACCCAATGCCCCCATGACCCCCGCCACCGGCGCACGCAGCCGTGCGAACGCCTCGCGCCGCTGGTCCGCCGGCAGGCGGGTGCGGTTCAGTACCCGCAGGATCTCCAGCAGCAGATCGGCGGTACGCTCGGGATCGGCCAGCGGCAACCCCGCCACCCAGGCGTCGAGGGCCTTGGGGCGCAGGTCCGGACCGGCGCCGGGCGCCCGATCCTGATCCGGAATCCGCAATGGCGGCCCGGCCCGGAACGGGTCCGAAATCCAGGTCATCACGCGTGCTCCCTCCATGATCCAGGCCCTGATCCGGCGCCGGCCCGAACCGGATTCGGGCCGCTCGACACCTCGGAGCGTTAGCGCCCGACCACCCGAAATCCTGAGGCGGCGCTCAAGTTCGGGCGATCCCGGCCGAAAAGTCCGTGGGGAGTTGCACGCCCCGGCCGGACGGTCTCAACCGGCCACACCTGCGGGCCATCCGAGGCGTTCCGGAGTCGCCCACGCCCAGACCAGGTTTATGAAGCATCCGCCACACCAACCGCATCCGCCGCAAGACGGCCGGCCGCCCCGGGGACTGCGACGCGACGCGCGCATCCAGGCCAGCCGGCTCGATCTCCTCTACGCCCGTCACCGCGGCGGATCGCTCGCTGCCCTGTTGTTCGTAGCCCTGCTCTATCCGGCCCTGCGCCCGATCGTACCCCCGCTCCAGCTCATACCGTGGCTCGTCCTTGCGGCGCTGCTCGTAGTAGCGCGCTTCGGCCTGGTACACGCCTACTGGCGCCGGAAACGGCCTCTGGACCTGGGCGTCTGGTACCGCCGATTCAATGTCGCCACCCTGGCCGCGGGCCTCGTATGGGGGACCGGCGCCGTCCTGGTCGCGCGTTTCGGCGGCCCCGTACATCAGATGTTTCTGTCCTTCACCCTCTGGGGCCTGGGCGCCGCGGCACTCTCGGGGATGGCCGCCTCCGCCGCCTCGTTCCTGCTCTTCCTCGTGCCCGCCTTCGTACCCCCGGTGCTGTGGCTGTGCCTGAGCGGCGATCCGCTGCATGTGGCCATCGGCGCGATGACCCTGGCGTTCGGCGCACTGCTGGCATTGACCGCGCGCCGCCTGGACCGCACCCTGGCGCGCTCCTTCCAGCTCGGAATCGAGAACACCGATCTCATCGAACACCTCGCAACGGCACGCCGACAATCGGACCATGCCCGTACCCAGATCGAGACCACCAACGTCGCGCTGGGCAAAGAAGTTCACGAACGCCGGCGCGCCGAGGACAAGATCCGCTCCTCCGAGACGCAGTTGCGCTCGATCCTCCACAACCTGCAAGACGTCGTGTACCGGACCGACGCTTGCGGACGCATCGTCTGGGCGACACCCTCGGTCGAGCAACTGCTTGCCTATCCGCCCGAGGAGTTCACCGGAATGACCTTCGCGGACCTGTACCGCGATCCCGACGCCGCCGCCGGCATGGAGCGGGAACTCGAGGTGCATTTCGGGATTCTGGAGAACTTCGAGGTGGCACTGCGTACGCGCACCGGGGCCACGGTGTGGGCGTCGATCAACGCCCACTTCTACCATGATGCGGCCGGCGCGATCGCCGGCATCGAAGGCGGCATCCGCGACATCAGCGGCCTGAAATACGCCCGTGAGGCACTGCACAAGGAGAAAGAGAAGATCCAGGTCACGCTCGAATCCATCGGCGACGGCGTACTCACCACCGACGTTACCGGCATCATCGAATACCTGAACCCGACCGCCGAACGACTCACCGGCTGGCACCTGCTCGAGGCACGCGGCCTGCCGCTGCACAAGATCCTGCACCTGATCGACGAGACCACCCGGCGCGCGGTCGCCAATCCGGTCAAGCGCTGTCTGCGGGAGAACCGCGCGACCGTGGTGCCGGGCAACACGACCCTGTTGCACCGCGGGGCGGAACACGAGCATTCCATCGAGGTCACCGCCGCACCGATCCGCGACGGCGCCGACCGGGTGATCGGCGCGGTGGTGGCCCTGCACGACGTCACGCGGCTGCGCGGACTGGCGCGCCAGATGAGCCACCAGGCCACCCATGACGCGCTCACCGGTCTGATCAACCGCCGCGAGTTCGAGGTGCGCGTGAAGAACGCGCTGATCACGGCGCGCAACGACCACAAACACCACGCGCTCTGCTACATAGACCTCGACCAGTTCAAGGTGGTCAACGACACCTGCGGGCATGGCGCCGGAGACGAACTGCTCAAACAGCTCACGCATCTGTTCCGCGACAAGATCCGCGAAAGCGACACGATCGCACGACTCGGCGGCGACGAGTTCGGGGCGCTGCTCGAGGGATGCCCCTTGCAAAACGCCCGACTGGTCGCGGAGGACCTGCGACGCAGCGTGGAGGCCTTCCGGTTCACCTGGGAATCCAACACCTTCCGGGTCAGCGCCAGCATCGGCCTGGTCCCGATCACCGCCGACAGCGGCACGCTGTCCGATGTGCTCAGCGCCGCCGACGCCGCCTGCTACGTGGCCAAGGATCAGGGCCGCAACCGGGTCCACCTCTACCAGCCGGACGACGGCGCCGTGGCTCAGCGCCAGGGCGAGATGCAGTGGATCCACCGTATCCAGCTCGCACTCGACGAGGACCGCTTCCGCCTCTACTACCAGCCGATCCTGCCGATCTCCCACCGGAGCACCGCCGGGCGGCACTGCGAACTGCTGCTGCGCATGCTCGACCGCACCGGCGAGGTGATCCCTCCCTGCGCGTTCATACCGGCGGCCGAGCGCTACCACCTCATGCCGGCCGTGGACCGCTGGGTCGTGCACTCGGCCATCACCTCGATGGCGCGCGGTGAAGGCGTGCTCAAGGATATGGACAGCTGCTCCATCAACCTCTCCGGGCAATCCCTGTCCGACGAGGGCTTCCTGGAGTTCTTCGTCGACCTCATCGAGACATCCGGCATCGACGCGCATCACGTGTGCCTGGAAATCACCGAGACGGCGGTCATCGCCAATCTGGCCAGCGCCGGGCGGTTCATCTCAGTCCTGCGCGAGATGGGCTGCCGGTTCGCCCTCGACGACTTCGGCAGCGGGCTGAGTTCCTTCGCCTACCTCAAGAACCTGGCCGTCGACTATCTGAAACTCGACGGCAGCTACGTAAAGAATCTCGTCCATGACGGCACCGACCGCGCCATGGTCAAGGCGATCAACCAAGTGGCGCACGCCATGGGCATCCAGACTACCGCCGAGTTCGTGGAATCGGAAAACATCCTTAAAATCCTGCGGATGTTCAAGGTCGACTACGCCCAGGGCTACCACATCGGCAAGCCCCAACCGCTCGATGCACCCATCGCCGCATCCGCTGTCACACCCGGCCCGCTACGGCAGGGCCAAAGCGCCTGAGGAGACACGGACACGGCGGGGGCCCGCGTGGAGTCGTGGTTTACAGTGTCATCGCAAATGTAATACGCTGCCGGACGCCATGCGCCCGCCCTCACAGAACCGGCCGACCCGCCGCCTTTTCCACCACGGCGCGCGGATCCTGTTCCTGATCGGCGCCGTGCTGCTCGCGGCCTGCGCCACCCGGCCGCCGGCCGCGGGCGGTACGGCGCGGGCCGATCACGGCGGGCTGAAAGCGGTCGTAGCGACGATCAAGCATGCGCGCCTCGCCTATCGGGCCGGGCGCTACGTGGAGGCGATGCGCCTGCTGACCCCCCTCGCCCGCGCGGGCAACGCCGGCGCGCAGTACACCATCGGCTATCTCTACTACTACGGCTACGGCACCAACCGCGATCCGCAACAGGCATTGAAGTGGATCCGCCGCGCGGCGGCCCGGGGCAACGCGCGGGCGATCACCGCACTGCGCACGATATTCTCGATGAGCGCGCGATCCGGCGCCGCCGTGCGTGCCGCCGACCCGATGGCGGCCGCGGAAGCGGCCTATCGCGCAGGGGACTACCGGCGCGCGCGCGCGGACTGGCTGCGACTGGCGGAGAACGGCGAGTGCCGGGCGCAACTCGCCCTCGCGCGCATGCACGAATTCGGCATCGGGGTGTCCGCGAGCTTCGCGCAGGCGGCCCGCTGGTACCACCTCGCCCTGCAACGCGGGTGCCCGAACGCCGACGCCGTCCTGCGCCTGGTCCGCCCGCGAAGGAATCCGCCGAAACCCGGCACACCCGCGCCCCGCAAGTGACGGCGAGGGCGGGGAACCCGAACCGGGAGGAAGCCCCGCCGATGCCGCGCCGCAACCGCCTCGATCACGGATAGATTTCCGGCACGAAGTTCTGATCCGACAACGGCGGCCTGACGTAGCCACGGCCCGCTTTTCGCTTCGGCAACTCAATGGGTTCCGGCGTCAGATCCCGATACGGAATCATGCTTAACAGGTGTGCGATACAATTGAGACGCGCATACCTTTTTACATCCGACTTCACGACATACCACGGGGCCTGCTTGATATCCGTGTAGGCGAACATCTGATCCTTGGCCCTGGAATACTCGACCCAGCACGAACGGGACTCGATGTCGATGGGACTGAGTTTCCAGCGCTTGTTGGGCTCTTCCAACCGGCGCTGGAAGCGGCGCTCCTGCTCCTCGTCGGAAATGGAGAACCAGTACTTGATCAGAATGATGCCGGAACGGACCAGCATGCGCTCGAACTCGGGACAGGAACGCAGAAACTCCTCGTACTCCTCATCCGTGCAGAATCCCATCACCCGCTCGACGCCGGCACGGTTGTACCAACTGCGGTCGAAGAGCAGGATCTCGCCCGCCGCGGGCAAATGCGTGGCATAACGCTGAAAATACCACTGGCTTTTTTCCCTCTCGGTGGGAGCGGGCAGGGCCACGACGCGGCAGACACGGGGGTTCAACTGCTGGGTGATCCGCTTGATGGCACTGCCCTTGCCGGCGGCGTCACGCCCTTCGAATATCACCACGACCTTGAGCCCCTCCTGTCTGACCCATTCCTGGAGTTTCACCAGTTCCAACTGGAGTTTGAACAGGGCTTCCTCATAGCTTTTCTGGTCCATTTTCTTTTTGGATATGTTTTCCACCTTCACGGACAGGCCCCCTGATGTCTATATCGCATTTTCCAAGTACTCCGACTCCTTGAATTCGAATTCGCGCATCAGGACCCCGGCGTCCCGTCCGAATCTTCGATCTGAAGTCCATCCGCCTCCTGCGCCAGTTCGCCGAGCCGGCCGCCATCGACCAAACGGATGCGCATCGCCAAATTATTGTGCGAGTCGGCGTGGCGCAACGCTTCCTCCCGGCCGATGCGCCCCGACCGATAGAGCGTGAAGAGCGCCTCATCGAAGGTCTGCATCCCCTCCTGCGCGCTACGCACCATGGCCTCGCGGATTCCCGCAATCTCACCCCGGCGGATGAGTTCCTCCACGTAGGGCGAGTTGAGCAGGATCTCCACGGCCGGCACCCGCCGCCCGTCCACGCCGAGCAGCAGGCGCTGACCGATCACCGCGCGCAGATTGAGCGAGAGGTCCAGGTGGAGCCGGGGGTGCGCATCCTGCGGGAAGAAGCTCACGATCCGCTCGAGCGCCTGCTCGGCGTTGTTGGCGTGCAGCGTCGAGAGGCACAAGTGCCCGGTCTCCGCGTAGGCGAGCGCGCTCCGCATCGTCTCGCGCTCGCGGATCTCCCCGATCAGGATCACATCGGGCGCCTCGCGCAGGGCGTTTTTGAGCGCCGCCTCGTAGGAGTGGGTGTCGAGCCCCACCTCCCGTTGATCGACGATGGAACGCCGGTGGCGATGCACGTACTCGATCGGATCCTCGATGGTCAGGATGTGGCCCGCCACGTTGCGGCTGCGCTGCTCGATCATGGCCGCCAGCGTGGTCGATTTTCCGGATCCGGTCGGACCGATGACGAGCACCAGCCCGCCCGGCAGCATTACCAGATCCGCAAGCCGCTGCGGCAGGCCCAACTCATCGATGGTCGGAATGCGCGATTTGAGAAAGCGCACGACCATCGCCACATCGCCGCGCTGGCGGTAGACGTTCACGCGGAAACGGCCGAGATCCGGCACCGAGACCGCGATGTTCTGCTCCAGGTCGCGCTCGAACTCCCGGCGCCGGACCTCGTTCATCAACGCATAGGCGAGTTCGCGCACACGCCCGGGTCCCAGCGGATCGTCATCGAGCGGCGTGAGCACGCCTTCCACCTTGATCTGCACGGGCGCGCCGACACTGAAGAAGAGATCCGAGGCATCGCGCTCGACCATATGGTGCAGATAATCGTTGATCTCCATTCCCCGCCCCCTCAAGCGAGCCGCACCCGGCAGACCTCGTGGAACGAGGTACGGCGGAATCGACGCACTCCTCGGCGGGACGATCCGGGCGGTTGCGGCGCACCGAGCGTTGCGCGAGCATCCCGGACAGGGTGCCCGCCGCAAGGGAATGTCCGCCCACCAACACCGCGAAACCAAAAACGAAACCCAACGGAATCGATTATCCATCGAAGAGCGCATCGGCTCGATTCAGTATATTCGATCTCTTCTCGAATCACGAGATCGAGCCCTTCCAACGACACATGAGCCCGAGGCAAGTCCGTGCCTTCCTCGAAGGCACCCGACCCCCCGACTTCACACCGATCCGGTCGTAGGATCGCGTTTCGACATCGAAGTGCCTTCCTCGAAGGCCCCCGACCCCTCGGCTTCACCGTCCCGACCCGGGGGACGCCTACGAGCGGATCGCCGCCGGGCTGCGCCCGGCCCGGTCGGGAAGAGGTGCCTGCGGCGCCATCCGCGCAAGGTCGCCCGCCTCATCGCCCGGTTCCGCGACCGCAATTTCCTTTGCAGAGGTTCAAGGAGTCAGAACCCCCCTTGAACTGCCCCCTTCCTCGTGACACCGCTTTCTCGTGACACCGCTCCGCGGTGTCACGCCTCCGTGAAGACCCAAAACCCTTGAATCTCCGCCCCCTTCCTCGTGACACCGCTCCGCGGTGTCACGCCTCCGCAAGACCCAAAACCCGCAAAACCCTCCCGTAGGCACTAAACTCGTATTTTGCCGAAACGAAACCCGTCTCTCGAAAGACAGGCAATTCCCGCGCTCCGATCATGTGGTTGAATCTCTGCCCCCCTTTCCTCGTGACACCGCTCCGCGGTGTCACGCCTCCGAAGACAGACGATTCCCGCACTCCGATCATGCAGTTCCGGTGGAATAGTTCCGAAGAACACGGAGGCAGTGAAAAAAATGAACAGGCCACGACGAGTTGCAATGATTCAGTGGGTCCTTGTCGGAGCCATAGGGTTCGGAATGATGGCCGTGCAGGGGGGAGTCGCACAGGGGATGGGGAGCAGAGTGAGACTGGTGCCGGACTATTTCGTCATTTGCACCGCCACGCTGGACGGGCAAAATTTTCGCCGATGACGGATTTTCGCCCGTGATTCGTCGGGTTTTTCGAAGTCGACCGCGGTGCGGTATCGATCCTCGATGTCGGATTCCATCGCAAGAACGGCACCGGAAGGGCACGCCCTTTCAGGGCGCGGCATCGTCCCGGCCGAAGTACCGCCGTTTGCAGGGCGGGGAAGGAACCGCCGGCATCCGCCCGGGCTTACGTCGCCCCCCGGATCTCGAAACGCTCGAACCTCCGCGCGAGTCCGTCCCGCACCGCCCGCCAAGCGCCGTCCCCGGCGGGCGAGCCGCCGGGGCGGCGCATCTGCCACACATAGCGACGTACCCCATGCTCTGCGAGCCAATGCCCCAAACCAAGCAGTTCCTCCGGCGTCGCCCCCTCGTAGATCGTGGTGCGCACCTCGTGGTCGACGCCGCTGCCGATCACCAGCTCCAGGCTGCGCCGAAACCGCCCGCCCGCGCCCCGAACCCCGGTGATGGCCGTGTAGCGCTCGATCGGACCCTTGGCGTCGAGCCCGATCCAATCGAGATCCGCGAGGACCGGTTCCAACCGCTGCGGATAGATGCCGGCCGTGTGCAGCCCGATCTGGAAGCCCAGGGCCTTCACCTGTACCACGGCCGCCGCCAGCGCCCGCTGCGCCGTGGGTTCGCCGCCGCTGAACACCACGCCGTCCAGCAATCCGCGGCGTCGCTCGAGAAAGACCCGCACCTCCTCCCAGGCGGGTCCGTTCCTTTCCGCCGGCGGCAACAGGTGCGGGTTGTGGCAGTAGCCGCAACGCCACGGGCAGCCCTGGCAGAAGACGACCGCCGCCAGGCGCCCGGGGAGATCGATGGTGGTAAGCGGCGTGAGCCCGCCTACGCGAAGCTCCTGCACTGCTCGGCCGCCTCCCGATGCGGCGCCGTCTGCGCGCGCACCTCGCGAAAGTGCCGGCGCTCAGCGTGCTCGGACTGCTTGCCGGGATTGAACTCCGACACCGGCCGGTGATAGCCCATTACGCGCGTCCAAACCTCGCAGGGTTGGCGCTCCTCGTCCGTCAACGTGATCGTAGTACCCTCGGTCATTTCGGTGCTCCTCTTTTCGGATGGAACCTCGCGCGGCCGGGACTAGGCGCCCGCGCACCCGCGCTTGCGCGCGAGAATCTCCTCGTCGCAATGCGGGCAGAACTTGTGTTCGCCGGCCAGGTAGCCGTGCTTCGGACAGATCGAGAAGGTCGGCGTCACCGTGAGATACGGCAGCCGGAAGCGCTCCAGCGCCCGGCGCACGAGGCGCTTGCAGGCCTCCGCACTCGAGATCCGCTCGCTCATGTAGAGGTGCAGCACCGTGCCGCCGGTGTAGCGGCGCTGGAGCGCCTCCTGGCGTTCGAGCGCCTCGAAGGGGTCGTCCGTGAACCCCACCGGAAACTGGGTCGAGTTCGTGTAATAGGGCTTCTCGGGCGTACCCGCCTGGAGGATGCCCGGGAAGCGACGGCGGTCCTCCTTGGCGAGGCGATAGGTCGTGCCCTCCGCCGGTGTCGCTTCCAGATTGTAGAGACGCCCGGTCTCCTCCTGGAAGGCGACGATGCGCCCGCGCACATGATCGAGCAGCCGGCAGGCGAACTCGTGTCCCCACGGCGTGGTGATATCGTGCTCGTCCCCGGTGAAATTGCGGATCATCTCGTTGACGCCGTTCACCCCCAGCGTCGAGAAGTGGTTGCGCAGCGTGCCCAGATAGCGCTTCGTGTACGGGAACAGCCCCTCGTCGATCAGGCGCTGAATGACCTTGCACTTGATCTCGAGGCTCGACTTTCCCAACTCCAGCAATACGTCCAGGCGCGCGAACAGCGCATGCTCGTCGCCACGGTAGAGATATCCGAGGCGCGCGCAGTTGATGGTCACCACCCCGATGGAGCCGGTCTGCTCGGCCGATCCGAACAGACCGTTTCCGCGCTTGAGCAGCTCGCGCAGATCGAGCTGCAGCCGACAGCACATCGAGCGGACCATGCGCGGCTCCAGGTCGGAGTTGATGAAATTCTGGAAATACGGCAGCCCGTACTTCGCCGTCATCTCGAACAGCCGCGTGGCGTTCTCCGAGTCCCACGGGAACTCGGAGGTGATGTTGTAGGTGGGGATCGGGAAGGTAAAGACGCGACCCTTGGCGTCGCCGGCCGTCATGACCTCGATGTAGACGCGGTTGATGAGGTCCATCTCCGGGCCCAGTTCGCCGTAGGTGAACGCCATCTCCTCGCCCCCGATCACCGGGTGCTGTTCCCGCAGGTCCTCGGGGCAGACCCAGTCGAAGGTGAGATTGGTGAACGGGGTCTGCGTGCCCCAGCGCGAGGGGACGTTGAGGTTGAAGACGAGTTCCTGGATGTTCTGGCGCACCGCCTCATAGGACAGTGCGTCCTTGCGCACGAAGGGTGCGAGATAGGTGTCGAAGGAGCTGAACGCCTGGGCGCCCGCCCACTCGTTCTGCAGCGTCCCCAGGAAATTCACCATCTGGCCTACCGCGCTCGAGAGGTGCCGCGGCGGGCCCGCCTCCACTTTCCCCGGCACACCGTTCAGGCCCTCGGCGAGCAGCGTGCGCAGCGACCACCCCGCACAGTAGCCGCACAGCATATCGAGGTCGTGGATATGCAGATCGGCATTGCGGTGCGCCTCGCCCACCTCCGGCGGATAGACGTGGCTGAGCCAGTAGTTGGCGATCACCTTACCCGAGACGTTCAAGATCAGGCCGCCCAGCGAATACCCCTGATTGGCGTTGGCATGCACCCGCCAGTCGGCGCGCGTGAGGTACTCCTGGACCGAGGATTCCACGTCCACCAGCGTCCTGCGGTCTTCGCGCAACCGGCGGTGCTGCTCGCGATAGAGCGCATAGGCGCGCGCCACGCGGTAGTGGCCGGCGCGCATCAGACACAGTTCCACCCGATCCTGAATGTCCTCGACGTGAATGGTATCGCCGGGGTTCAGGTGACGAACGAGCCCTTCGGTGACCTGCGCCGCCAGCGCCCGCACCGTGAGCGCGACGCCCTCGGCATGGTCGCCGCCGTCCACGGCCAGGAAGGCCCGGGTCATGGCGTATTCGATTTTGCGCGGGTCGAACGCCACCGCCTCGCCGTTGCGACGAATCGCGTGATAGACATCGGAACGGACGGGTGCCGCGAGGGTTTCGCAATTCGTATCCATGGCGCTTCCTGAGCCGGGCTCGTTCGGGATGGGCGCCTGCGCGGACCGCTGGGGGGAGAGGGCGCAACCCCGGCGCCGGGCGCGGCGCGGGCATATCGACCCCTCACCCGAAGCCTGTGTCGCGAAGGCCTGGGCGTATCACGGACCGGGCGCCGGGCCCGGCTCGACCTCCGACAGGTCTTCGGACTCGGGGGCGGGCCGTGCCCGGTTGGGCACGGCGACCTCGACACACGGCTTCCCATCCCCGCGGGACAGTGCCTGGGATCCGCCGGACCCCGCGTGTGCCTCGTTCCCCCTCACCGCTGCGCGTCAGTCCCGGATTTGCACCGGGTTCCCTTTTTCGGCCGACCCTACATATTGGGTCGACGCCGGAGGTAAGGCACAAGATAAGGGGTAAATGCGGGGAACACAAGGGGCACCACCGAAGCGGCCACGCCCCTGCCCGCCCGCCCTGCGGCCCGCCCCCCGCTACTTGGGAGACGCCCCGCGGCCGGGCGCCGGTGATCTCGTCGATCCGATAATCCGGGTTGTCACGAAGCTTACAAGGATCGCGCCCCGTGTACGTGCCCCACCCGCCCACACCCACGAGCGCACTCTGAAAAACTTAGTGGAAACAATGCATCCACGATTCCGATCCGGTGTGGCATGCGGCTTGCACACCGCCGGTCTACCCACCGGGGAAGCGCACCGACGATCACCAGACAGGGGTACGGCCATGTGGGACTACTCGGAAAAGGTCAAGGACCACTTCTTCAATCCCAGGAACGCGGGCACGGTGGACGACGCCAACGCGATGGGAGAGGTGGGCTCGATCTCCTGCGGCGATGCGTTGCGCCTCACGCTGCGGGTCGACCCGACCGACGAAGTCATACTGGACGCCGGCTTCCAGACCTTCGGCTGCGGTTCCGCCATCGCCTCCTCGTCGGCGTTGACCGAGATCATCAAGGGCATAACGCTGGACCAGGCGATGAAGGTGAGCAACCGGGACATCGCCGACTATCTGGACGGCCTGCCGCCGGAAAAGATGCACTGCTCGGTCATGGGGCGCGAGGCCCTGCGGGCGGCGGTGGCCGACTACCGCGGCGAGGAGTGGAGAGACGACCGCGAGGAAGGCGCACTGGTGTGCAAGTGCTTCGCCGTCGACGCCGTGATGATCGAGGAGACGATACGCGCCAACGGCCTGCATACGGTGGAAGACGTGACCCATTACACCAAGGCGGGCGGCGGTTGCACTTCCTGCCACGAGGCCATCGAAGAGATCCTCGCCAAGGTGTCGGCCGGGAGGGACGGGACTCTCGATCCCGCGGCGGTCGAACCGGCCGCAATCGAACCGGTCGCGGCCGGCGCCCTGACCAACCTGCAGCGTATCCGCCGCATCGAGGCGGTGATTGCGTCCCTGCGGCCCCGGCTGCAGGCCGATCACGGCGACGTGGAACTCGTGGACGTGGACGGGGACACGGTCTACGTGAATATGACCGGCGCCTGCTCGGGCTGTCAGATGGCGTCCATGACCCTGGGCGGCATCCAGCAGCGGTTGATCGAGGACCTGGGGGAGTTCATCCGGGTGGCGCCGGCCGGCCGGATGCCGCGTGCCGCACGCGGGGGGGGCTGAGCCATGGCCGGCATCTATCTGGACAACAACGCCACCACCTGCGTCGACCCGGCGGTCGTCGACGCCATGCTGCCGTTCTTCACGGAGCAGTTCGGGAACCCCTCCTCGCTGCACGGCTTCGGCAGCCAAGTGGGAAGGGCCATCCGGCAGGCGCGACGCCGGGTGCAGGAGCTGCTGGGCGCCGAGTACGACTCCGAGATCATCTTCACTTCCTGCGGGACGGAATCAGACTCCACCGCGATCCTCTCGGCCCTCAAGGCCCAACCGGACCGGCGCGAGATCATCACCACCACGGTGGAACATCCCGCGGTGTTGACCCTGTGCGAACACCTGGAAAAGGACGGCTATACCGTACACCGCCTCGGCGTGGACCGGCGCGGGCGCCTGGACCTGGACCGTTACCGCAGCCTGCTGTCCGGGCGGGTCGCCGTCGTGTCGGTGATGTGGGCGAACAACGAGACCGGCACTCTGTTTCCGGTCCGGGAGATGGCGGAGTCGGCCGCCGCCGCCGGCGTGATGTTCCACACCGACGCAGTACAGGCGGTGGGCAAGGTGTCCGTCGACCTCAAGCACACGGCCATCGACCTGCTGTCTTTGTCCGGCCACAAGCTGCACTCGCCCAAGGGCATCGGCGTACTGTACCTCAGGCGCGGCACACGTTTCCGGCCGCTGCTGCGGGGCGGACACCAGGAGCGCGGCCGCCGGGCCGGCACCGAGAACAGCGCCTCCATCGTCGCCCTGGGCAAGGCCGCCGAGCTGGCCATCGCACACATGGACTACGAAAACGGTGCCGTGCGCGCGATGCGGGACCGGCTGGAGGAAGGAATCCTGGCCGCGGTGCCCAACGCCTTTGTCACGGGCGACCCGGACCGGCGCCTGCCCAACACCACGAACATCGCCTTCGAGTACATCGAGGGCGAGGCCATCCTGCTGTTGCTCAACAAGGACGGCATCGCCGCCTCCAGCGGTTCGGCCTGCACCTCGGGCTCGCTGGAGCCCTCCCATGTCATGCGCGCCATGGGTGTTCCCTATACCGCCGCCCACGGTACGGTGCGATTTTCCCTGTCGCGCTACAACACGATGGATGAGATCGAGCGGGTGATCGAAGCGGTGCCCCCCATCGTCGCACGGCTGCGCAAACTCTCGCCCTACTGGGCCGACGGTGCGCCGGTGAAAGACCCGGGAAAGGCCTTCGCACCCACCTACGCCTGAGACCCCGCTCATTTTCCCAAGGGCCGTTTCGCGCACCCTCCGGCGCGGATTTTTCCCGGCGGCCCTTGTTGGAAAGGCGACAAGGGCCGTGCCGGATGTCCTCCAAGTAGCGGGCCGCCGTTGCGCCGGCGTGCGCTAACCCCCTGTTTTACGGGATGACGCGGGATTGGCATGAGGGTTGCACCCGAGAGTGCGAGGGCGATGCCGCGAGGGAGCCGCATCATGACCGTGTCCCGACCAAGCGTTGTGATCGACGATACCACCCTGCGAGACGGCGAGCAGTCGGCCGGGGTCGCCTTCACCCTGAAGGAGAAATTGGACATCGCGCGGCGCCTCGACGGCCTGGGGGTGCCGGAACTGGAGATCGGCATCCCGGCCATGGGCGCGCAGGAGTGCGACGGCATCCGGGCGGTGGCGGCGCTGGGCCTGCGGGCGCGGCTGCTGGTATGGAGCCGTATGCGGCGGGACGACCTGCTGGCCTGCGCCGGACTGGGGGTGCACATGGTGGACCTGTCGATACCGGTATCCGACCAGCAGATCCGCGGCAAACTCGGAAAGAACCGCCGGTTCGTCCTGCAGGCGGTGCGGCGTCACGTGGACCACGCGCTGGAGATGGGCCTGGAAGTGTGCGTGGGGGCCGAGGACGCCTCCCGGGCCGACCCCGGCTTTCTGCACCAAGTGGCGGAGACGGCGCAACGTGCCGGCGCGCGCCGGTTCCGCTTCGCCGACACGGTCGGGGTGATGGAGCCCTTCCGGGTATTGACGGCGTTCCGGGAGCTGCATGCCGCCGTCGATCTGGAACTGGAAATGCATGCCCATGACGATCTCGGCCTGGCAACCGCCAACTCCCTGGCCGCCGCGGTGGCCGGAGCGACCCACCTCAACACCACGGTCAACGGCCTTGGAGAAAGGGCCGGCAATGCACCCCTGGAAGAGGTGGTGGTCGGACTGAAGCAACTCTACGGCTTCACGGTGGACGTCGACCTGCACGAGTTCCCGCCGCTGTCCGCTGCGGTGGAACGCGCCTCGGGCCGCCGGCTCTCCTGGCACAAGAGTCTGGCGGGCGCGGGCGCCTTCACCCACGAGGCGGGCATCCACGTGGACGGTCTGTTGAAGGATCCGATGAACTACCAGGGGGTGGACCCGGCGCTGGTGGGACGCCGGCACCGCTTCGTGCTCGGCAAACACTCGGGGCGGCGGGCGCTGCACCAAGCCTATGACGAACTCGGGATCGCACTGGAGGGACAGGAGCCGGCCCTGTTATTGGAACGCGTGCGCGGCTTCGTGATGCAGGCCAAACGGGCCCCCACGGGCCGGGACCTGGAGACGATGTACCGGGCACTGCGCAATGAGACGTGTACGGCGAGTCACGCATGACGCCGGCCCGGCCCCGTCGCGTGCCGACGACGAGCCGGCGGCCACGCAGATCGGGAAAACGGCGGCGGCCGAAGATCGAGGCGATTGCGAAAACTTCGGCGTGTGCGACGGCGGCGTGGCGAAGTTCGAAGCGCCCGTGCAAAAGATCGCCGGAGGTGAACATGGATCTGCTCGACTTTGATGGTAAAGGTCTGTATTTCGATGAGCCGCTGCCGGAGCAGGTGGGCAGGCTTTTGACCGAGGCCGCCCGGGCCTACGGCGGCGGGGCCGCGGAAATCCGGTTGTTGCGGGCCCATGCCCTGGCACCGGACAGCCTGACCGTACTGGTTGCGCTGTATCGATTCCACTACTACCAGCACCGGCCGGCGGATGCCCTGAAGGTGGCCCGGAAGGCGTTGGAGGTATCGGGGGCCCGCCTGAATCTGCCGGCGAGTTGGCGCCAGGTCGGTGTCTACGACCTGGGCCGTGCGGCCATCCAGTCCATGGGCATAGTGCGCTTCTACCTGCTCGCCCTGAAGGGGGCCGGATATCTGTCCCTGCGCATGGGCGATATGGCGGAGGGTATCGCCATGCTGGGCAAGGTATGCGAACTGGACCCCAAGAACCGTATGGGTGCGGCCGCCCTGCTGGAACTGCTCAAAGACGACGCCGCGGGGACCGGCGCCGGGTTCGAGTACGCCGGGCGGGCGGATTGAGACTTTCCGAGGCGCCCTCGGGCAGGACGGAAACGGAGGAACGACGAATGAGCGACAGCACGCTGAACGAGGACCTGCAGGAACTGAGCAGCGCGGAGGACTTCCTGGAATATTTCGGTATCGAATACGATCCGCGGGTCGTGCAGGTGAACCGCCTGCACGTACTGCAGCGCTTCCATGATTACCTGGCTCAAGCGAAAGACGCCGCGCCGGACGCCGAAGGTCACGGGCGAGAGGTATACGAGCGGTTGCTGAAACGGGCCTACCAAGACTTCGTGGAGTCGGACGCCCTGACCGAAAAGGTGTTTCGAGTATTCCGCATGCACGAACCCCGGACCGCCTTCATTCCGGTAGCATCGCTATTCAAATAGGAACGATCGTGCCCCCCTGCTTCGACTACGGAGATCCGGTCCGGGTAGTTCGCAACGTGCGCAATGACGGCACCTATCCGGGACTGGACACCGGTGCGCCCCTGATCAGGCGGGGCAGCCTGGGTTTCGTGCACAACGTCGGAACCTTCCTGCAGGACCAAATCATCTATGCGGTTCACTTTCCCGATACGGGACGGGTGGTAGGTTGCCGCGAGGAAGAACTGATCCCGGCCGGGGCCGATTGGGTGCCGACCCGCTTCGAGTCCCGAGACAAAGTGGAGGCGGCCCGGCGGCTCGCAATCGGCGGCGAGGTAGTGGCGGAACCCGGCACCGGCGGAGAGGTCGTTCGAGTATTACGGGACGCCCCCGGAGGCCCGACCTACCACGTACGCTTCCCCGACCGTACGCTGCAAGTACCGGAAAGCGCCCTGCGAACCGGCGGCGGACAGGGCGACGTAGGAGACACCTCCGGGAAGGCGGGTCCGTAACCGCGACGATCTCACACAGCCGCGCCCACAGAGCCGGCACCGGCCTGCCACCGCTTGCAGGCGGCGCCGGTTCGCCCCGGGCGGTCTCCGACGGAAACTTCAGCCCCGCATCCCGACCGCCGCCCTTCGCGCAACAATCGACCGCGCGGTACAACCGCGCGATTTATCACTCACGCCCATGAATCCCCCCGCGCGCCCGTGGTCACCGGATTCGCGGCCCAGCGGTGCAGGGTCACCCCGCCTCTCGCGCGACTCAGCCCCAAAGCACCCCGGGATGACGCTTGACATAAAACGGGATGTGGCGCTTGATTCACTGAATGCTGAATGGAGCGCTGTCCGGCGCGGATACTGTAGTGGCGCACACACAACGCGCCGCACACCCGATCCGGCAGGCGGGATCCGGCCAGTCCATAGCCTCCTCAAAGCTCCTTTTGAAATTCCATTTCGGCTCCGTTTAATGCACAACAAGTCCATGATTTTCTGGAAGCCGGATTCGCTATAACGCCGAAAAGCTCCATTTGCAATCGGACATTTCGGGCGCCGAATTATAGTTGCGCCCTAAGAGACTATGAAAGAAGTTGACATACTGCCATTGACCGTAGATCTCGTCGGAAGTTTCTTTCGATCCTCCCGCGATGCCCTTGAACGCGCTCATCATGCGAAGTCGATCCAGCCAGCGATTCCTGAGGCAACCGGACTCAACATCTTCACGCATCGCAGAGGCGAAACACAGGCTTCTCTGGAGAGTCTGGTGTTCTCCTTCCTAACCATCGAGGCGACCATCAACTACACCTTCTTCCACCAACAAAGGTCCTCACATTCGACACCAATGGACGAATGGTTGCGAAACAAGTGGAAGCAGCACCTCAGCGTCTATGATCGCTTCGTGCTACTCATTGCACACTACTCATCTGACTCCCCCGACAGACACCAGCGCATTGTCACACTCCTCCGGGAGTTCATCAGATTCCGCAACCGGATCGTGCATGCGCATCCCGAGGAATATGCTGCTCTGGTTGAGTCGGGTGACGAACCTGACCAAGTCCTTATCCACGATGTGGAACGGGTGTCGCAGACGAAGGCTTTCCCGATGTCGGGACTTTCTGAAGAAATCGGAAGGATAGACAGTCACGACGCGGCTCGGGCATTCGAGGTCATGTTGATCGTTGTTGCATTTCTTGATGAGCAGTTCGTTTCCGAACTGGAATTACCATGGCCAACAGGTGTTGCCGGTTCCAACCAGCAACGGGGCGTGAGCCCGGCAGGCATTCTTTTGGCAATGGATGTTCGTCAATACCCAAAGATCGACCTAGGCACGTTCGTCCCGGAAGTGATCGTAAACCTAAGGGCACAACAAGAACCTGAACGCGACAAGTGAAGGCCGCCGCAGCCGGCGTCCTCCCCTTGCGCGTTAGGTTAGTCGCTGGGCGTCACTTTTACTCTGCAGGAGACTTGAATGATGAAGGCAGGCCCCCTTCTTGAGCAAATGCAAGTTCGCCTCGCTTTCGACAAGGAAGAGGGCGATATTGCGTACTTCTATGCGTTGCTTTTTCAACTTGAGTACCTAACGAAGCTAGTAGTCTCCGGAGTCGTGGCCTGCTTGGGTGAAGATGCTGATAGGAGTAGGTACTCACTGGAATACGAACTCGTGCGTGCTGACTCAATAGGTGATTGGGTAACGTCACTCAATTCGGTTCTGACGGGGCCGGCCGCGCAATTTTTCATCCCGAAAGCGACCCACATAACGCGTGATTTAACGGAACGAGTACCCGAAGGTGACTGGAGATATCATGCCGTCTCAAAAATTTCCGAGGTGGCACTGAGGTTTGGGCTTGATGCAAAAATAGGGAACAGAGTCGCACTTCGTCAGTTCTTCGAATTTGCTGCTGGAATTCGGAACCGAACTCGTGGTCATGGTGCGGTTACGAGCAACGAATGCAACGCAGTGTGTCCTGCACTTGAAGACGCCATGAATGCGATCGTCAGCAATCTCCGGCTCTTCAAGCATGACTGGGCTCACATCCATAGGAATCTATCTGGGAAATACCGAGTCTCCCCACTACTCGGTGGGTGTGCAGACTTCGCATACCTTAAGAGCACTAAGGAGGAAGGGATCCAGAATGGCGTTTATGTGAGCATAGACGGCCTACATTTGCTTCCGTTTATTTACAGTAATGTAGGGATTGATGACATTCTGGTTCCGAATGGAAACTTCAAGTCAAAAGAATTTGAAGTTCTTTCATTCATTACGAATGAAGTAGCAAGAAAGAATGGATCATCGTGGTCAATCCCTCCGGGCAGGCTTCCTCCCAGTCATACCGAGGGACGAAATTGTCTCGACCAACTGGGCAACACCTTTACAAACCTGCCAGAGCAGCCTACGGGTCACATCGCAAGAGAACGGCTAGAAAGCAAATTATTGGAGGAACTCCTAAAACTGGATCGTCACCCTATCATAGCGCTCACTGGAACAGGTGGGATCGGAAAAACTACGCTTACACTTGCAGTAGTTGAATCTCTTGCAAAATCTGCGGATTGCCCTTACGAGGTAATTCTATGGATGAGTTCGCGGGACGTCGATCTTCTCGATTCGGGGCCCAAGCCAGTAAATCCCAAGGTCGTTACAAAGATCTCGATTTCTAGATTTGCCGCCGAACTCCTTGAGCCTCAGGAACAAAAAGGTAAGGGTTTCGATCCCCAATCATATTTCGAAAATTGCTTGGCCAAAGGTGCGGCAGGTAAAACTTTATTCATTCTTGACAACTTTGAAACAGTCGAAAATCCGGCTGAGGTTTTTCAATGGATCGATACACATATTCGCCATCCGAATAAGGTGCTAATTACGACGCGATTCAGAGATTTCCATGGTGACTATCCTATCGAGATCGGCGGAATGACTGATTCGGAAGCTAACCTACTCGTTAATCAAGAGGCGAAGAGGCTCGGAGTCTTGGAGCTGATGTCGGGAGACTACACGCGTAAATTGATAGAAGAGTCCGACGGACATCCTTACGTGATAAAGATTCTGTTGGGTCAGGTAGCGAAAGAGCGACGCGCGGTCAAACCCGAACGAATTATTGCGAACGAAGACCAGCTACTCGTTGCGCTATTTGAAAGGACGTTCGAAGGGCTCAGTCCAGCCGGCCAGCGGGTTTTCTTGTTGCTTTCTAGCTGGCGGGCCTTTGTTCCGGCGATTGCCGTTGAGGCTGTCGCGCTTAGGCCAGCGAATGAGCGATTCAACGTCCTTGGCGCGATTGATGAGCTCCGGAGGTATTCATTTATTGAAGTTATTAGCGAATCAGAAGATGAGTCTTTCGTCGGGGTTCCTCTGGCAGCTGCGAGTTTTGGGCGAAGAAAACTGGAAGTCAGCTCGTTCAAAGTTGCAGTCGAACAGGATCGGAAGATTCTAATGGAGTTTGGTGCTGGTAACCGCGAATCTTCACGGCAAGGAGTCATGCCAAGAATCGACAGGTTGGTGGGGGTAGCGGCCGCGCGAGCTAGCGATAATCCTAAAGCGTTGAAGGAGTTTTTGCCAATTCTCGAGTATCTAGCATCCAGGATCCCGAAAGCGTACTTGCGGATTGCAAGACTTCTTAATGAATCCGCTGACGGTGCGGCGGACCCGGAGCGAGTAAAGGGATATTTGCGCCGGTATCTTGAGAGTTCTGATACGAGCGAAATTGAAATGGTCTGGTTTTGGTTGGCAGACCTTTGTCATTCTACTGATGATGCCATTGGAGAAGTTCACGCCCTAGGAGAGGTTGCAATGCTCCCAACGGCGACTTCGGAAACAATTGGCATTGTCGCGAATCGGATCAATAACAAGCTGCGTGATCTAAAAGTCCGTGGGGTTGAAGATTCCTGGTCAGATGAGGTGCAACAGCTCATTGAAAGGGTTGCGGAGGAAATGCGTCGACATCTGCCGGATTTAGATGCTACCGACTGTTCAAGACTTGCGTGGTTGTATTTGAACATAGGAAACGCAGATCGGGCTCGCGATATTGCAAAAGTAGGAGTTGAAAAGGATTCCGCTCATGAGCATTGTTTGCGACTCATTGAACGGCTAGAGCTATAACGCTTGTGATGGTGACGCCCAATCGGGTAATGGCGGAGGTTTAGCCCGCCCTCCCACACCGCCTGGCATGCGGGTCCGCACCAGGCGGTTCACGAGAAGGGAGGACACGAGGGGTCAGGCATCGCCATGGGCCTTCATTCACATAGTGCGGATATCGATCAGCCCCTGGCTCTTCAGCCACTCATTGGTCATCCCGGATTGTGTCGCCGGCGTCTGCGACAGGTGCCGGCAGCTCTTGCTGCTGAGTGGCGTCAGGATCGCGTGGCGTCTGCTCGTTCCTAGGGCCGGCAGGTTGCGTACCTTAGTTCGCGTTCTGCGCCACTGTTTCCAGTAACACATGCGAATGCGGCGGCGCAGCCACTGATCGAGTTCCGAAATAGCATCCACACGCCCGCGTCCGAACGAATTCTGGGACAGCGTACCTAATCTGTGCCTGTCTGTTATGTGATTACGGTGATCCGCGGACCGGCCTCGGCCTCTCCTTGAACGACTGCAAACGCCGGCGCGATCCGGCGAGCTGGTGACAATCACAAATGGGTATACTGTCCCCGGAACACCTACCGGATCACCCTCAAGGGTGAGTCGACGCGCAAACATCGGGGCAGAAACTTGACCGCAACCACCCCCGGCGAGTAACAATACAGGCCCGCGTCGCTTTGCTCCGACTGCCCCGGCCTAATCACCGTGGAACCGGTGTCCGAATGCGTCTGGAATTTCTGGCCGGATGCCGCTGGAACCGGTGGCCGAATCACGTGGAATGCGCACTCAGTCCGGCTCCCGCATGCCGGGAAGATCTCCCCGAATAAGAACATGAACTGTCCGTGCACAACCGCCGCATTCACCCTGTCCCCCGCACCGGTTGGGATTCGTCATCTTGTGCTGACTCGCCCGGGGACTGGGCCTTATATGCGATTTCTGTCCGTCGTCTCGCACTTTTGCGCTCAGGCTTCCTTCGAACATCCCCTCACGGGTTTGCCCTTGCGTCGGCTAGTAGTTACATTGGTCCAAATTCCAGACACTACAGGTGCTCCTACAGGGGACTCTCACCCCATCAGTTCATGCCCATGTCGGGCGTACACAAGGCGCTCCGCCAGCCGACGCCAAAAAGCGGCGCGGCTAAGCGGGGTCGTTGGGCGCAGACAATGATTAGCAAAGGCTTACCATCAAAGCCACTTACCAAGCAGTCGCTTACGAAGCTTCTGCGTGCGGAGAAGAAAAGGCGAGGAATACCGCAATCACAGTTAGTCTTTGTCGGGATACACAATATCGCACAATGGTGGTGGTGCGGTATGTATTCAGTGCTGAAGAGTCAAAGAAATGAACTCGAATTCTTTGCCACCTATCTGGCTGATCGCGTTTCTCTAGCGCTCTCGCTCGATCAAGTTGACACAATACCTACGGCTGCATTTGAATTGCTCGAAGTAGGCGCCGGCCTAACCTTGGCTGATCTAGAGCTACACACAAAGTCGTCGACTCAGGCACAATCGCAAGACATAGTAGCCGATTTAATTTCCATATCCCCAGCCATTGATAAATACGAGAATGGTCTGGCTGTAGAAATGGCTCAGGCTGAGCGTTATCCTAAGCTTCGGTGGTCTTTTCAGTGGAATGATTTTGTTTTGATCGGCATTCCGGATGGGATCACAAAGAAGATTGTATATGAGTTTAAGGCCTCATCAAATGAGCATTTCTTCAGGACTGCGGCGCGCCCAATTGCGAACACACAGGCTGATCTGTACGGCTTGTTCTTTGGTCGAAACGAAAAGCGCGTTCAAGTCTATATACGCGAAACTGGGGAGGTGATTACATTGGAAGGGCCTATTGACAAAGATCGGGCAATATCAACCTTGCGTAAGTTTGCTTCCGTGGTTGCCGGCAGCCTACCGATGGCGCCGAAACCCTTTAAGTGCGTGTCTTGTGAAGAGCGTGATGCCTGCACAATTCGAGCACGTTAGGATAATCATGCCTTATTCGTTACTCCAAGTCGCTGCGCCCAACAAGGCGCACCAGCCGACCACTCAACCGCTACGCGGTTTCGTGTCGGCTGGTGCGAATTCGGGGACAGCACACCTAATCCGTGCCTGTCTGTTATGCGATTACGGTGATCCGCGGACCGGTGTTACGTCCCGCCCTATTTTCACCACTTCATTCCGACCTATTTGAGGTGAGATAAGCGAGGTTATCCCACGCTCTTTCGGGGAGGACTGATGCCTTCAAGAGCGTGGGACGAGAGTGGTGTTATGCAGCGGGTGTGGAGGTGTTCCAGGGCCGATCGGGGTCGAGCGGCCTGGCTTCGTTCAGGGTCGCCATGTGGCGTCGTATCTGGG
>BDTW01000058.1 GCA_002897735.1 bacterium BMS3Bbin13
GAAGGCGCCCACCGCCAAGGAAAGCCGGTAAGCGTGTGCGGGGAGATGGCCGGGGATCCGGCCGCGGCGGTGCTGCTGCTCGGCATGGGGATCGACAGTCTCAGCACCAGCGCCGCAAACCTGCCGCGCGTGAAGTGGGTGATCCGCAGCTTCCCGCAAGCGCGGGCGCGGGAACTGCTGAATCAGGCGCTGGAATTGGAAGACCCGGGGGCGATCCGCCGGCGTATCCACGAGGCCCTGGAGCAGGCCGGCCTCGGGGGGCTGATTCGCGCCGGAAATTGACGCCGCTTCAGCGAGATTCGCGCCATGAGCGGATATCCGCCTTCCCCATTCGCTCGCCACCACACCTCTTGAACGCAGCCGCGGAGGAACCACGCGGACGGCCCGTTCAGTCCGGCGGCAGCATCGCATGCGCCAGCGGGCGGAACTGGAGCGTATACAACATCTCCAGGTAGCGGCGGATCTCATCACGCTCCAGATTGGTCACGTATTTCCAGAACCCGTAGATGCGCGAGAGCGTCATCATCCGTTCCGCATACAACTCCCAGGTGTAACGGCTGCGCACCCGCGCGATCGCACCTTGGGAGAGTTGGCCCCAATAGCCCGGCTCTTTCGCGCAACGGGCGAAGAATTCCTCCACCATGCGGCTGGCCTCCTCGCCGTGGTTGGGGTCGATATGGAAGCCCGAGCACCCGTGCTCGATGATCTCCAGTGGTCCGCCGTAGCGGGTCGCGAAGGTGGGCAAACCGGAGGCCATCGCCTCGACCACCGTCAGGCCGAATGCCTCGAACAGGGCCGGTTGCACGAAGGCGCCGCGGCGATCGGCCACGTAGCGGTACAGCTCGCCGGATAGGTTTTTCTCCAGGTGCAGACCCAGCCAGCGGACCTGGGAATCGAGCCCGTGGCGTTCCATCAGTTCGTGCATCCGCCCGATCTGCTCCTGCTCCTCCCGGTCATCCGAGTTGGCGGCATCCACGTGCCCCGCGACCACCAGGAGGTTCGCCGACTCCCGCAGCGCCGGATCGCTGCCGAACCAATCCACCAGGCCCGCAATGTTCTTGATCCGGTCGAGTCGCGCCATGGTGAACAACAGCGGCTTGTCCCGGTCGTCCAGGACACCGCGCGCGTCGGCACGCGGTCCGCCGAAGATCAGGTCTTCGATCTCCGTATGCAGACCGGTCAGGCGCCGGTCCTGCTCGGTGTAGGGAAAGTAGACGCCCGCATCGGCACCGGGCGATACGATGTTGAACTTCGGGTCGAACAGGTCGATGCCGCTCACCACCCGGTAGAGACCGGGCATCGTGAACGCCGAATAACTCTCGTACTGCCCCTGTCCGTCCTCGCGGCCGGCGATCTCCTGGTAGGTGCTGGCGATGATGAAATCGCTGGCGTTCATCGCAATGAGATCGGCGGTGAACTGGCACGAGAAGTGATACTGGCTCTCGTTCTGCTGCCAGTACAGATCCGAATAGAGGTATTTCGGCTTCTCCAGCGCGTGAGCGATGTTGCACTGGGTCACGTGCAGGCGCTGGGCGAGCAGGGTCGCCACGAGGTTGCCGTCGGAGTAGTTGCCGATGATGAGGTCCGGACGACCGCCGAGTTCGGCCAGCAGCTCGGTCTCCGCCTCCATGGCGAACTCTTCCAGATAGGGCCAGACCTCGAAACGGGAGATCCACTGGGGCAACACGTTACCGTCCGGCCTCCGAAACGGTACGCGCAGGATGCGCGCGTGCTCGGTACCGATGATGTGCTCCATGCGCTCGTCGCAGGTGGTGCCGCGTGCCTCCGGGATGAGGCGGGTCACGACCACGATCTGCGGCTCGATGTCGATCCCCTGCTCGGCGATCCGCCGCCGCATCTCCTTCTCCAGCGCGCGGACCTGATCGAGGATATAGACCACCTGCCCGCCGGTATCCGGCAGCCCGAGCACCTTCGACTGGCCGAAGAAACCGTGCGGCGAGAAGATTGCGATGCTGAAGATCATGGGGATGCGACCCAGGAACCGCCCGAGGCTTCCGGGCTCCGGCGCCTCGAGGATGTCGGTGAGCAGATTCAGCGTATCGCGCATGCGTTCCGCGGCGCGCCCCCATCCGGGCTCGAACCCGAGGCTGTGCAAGGTGTGGCCGACCTGCTCCCAGCCGGCATCCGGCGGCTGCGTGGAGAGGTAGTCCTCGGCGCGCCGCAGAGCCCGGCGCAGTTGCGTGACGTCGCGGATCAGGCCGTTGAGCATGAGTTGACGGCCGCGTGCCTGGTGCACGCGCAGAAAATCCAGCAATCGCTGATCGCCCTTGCCGAGTTCCTGGAACAACTGGCTCGACAGGCGGCGGTTGAGAAACTCCACCCCGCGCCCGATGGATCGCGACTCCTTGAGTTTCGGGAACTCGCGACCGAAGGGTCCCAGGTCGATTTCCAGGACCCAGGGATCGGCGAACGCGCGATCCGTCGCCAGCCGCTCCTTGAACGCCAGGAACTCGCCGGCGCTGATCTCCTGGTACTCCATGGAGTCGAGGTGGAAACGCAGGTAGATCCAGCGTGCGACCCGGGGGCGTACCGCCAGATAGAACCAAGGCGCCTCCAGCGCCGCCTCCTGGGCGGCGCCGATGATCCGCGCCAGTCCGCTGTCGCACATCGCCCCCCCCTCCCGGGACTCGCAGAAGCGCTGGAACTCGTCCCACAGGTCCGAGGACAAGAGGAACCGCCGCCCCAACCCCAGGTAACGGTGCAGCAGCATGAACAGCGACTCGCGCCGCTCGCGCAACAACTCGTCGATGGTCTCGATCACGTCTCTACCGTCTCCTCGTCCGGAATCCGGATATCACCCAGAAAGTCATAATATTCTATCGCCTCCAGGATCCCCCACGCATGATGCCCCTGCGCGAAATAGATCCTCGGCTTGCCGCGCAGGCGGTTGAGTTCGGCGCTGTAGTTCCCGATCACGGTCCCGAGGGTGTTGCCGAGCAGCATCTCCCGGTCATTGCCCGAACTCCCCGCCACCAGGATGCGCTCGAGCGCCAAGCCCCACTTCCACGACAAGTAGCGCAGGGCAAGGCCCTTCGAAGCCCGGATCGGCAGCACGTCCAGAAACATTTGGTTCGAGTAGATCACGTTGCTGTGCAGGTCCCGCTTGCGCAGATGGCGCACGATTTCGCGCAAGGAAGGGGCCTCGCGGGTATCCATGTAGTAGCTGATCTTGTAGGGGCGCTGCGTCTCGTCGGGCTGCAGGCGCAGCCCAGGGATCTCCGCGAGGGCCGCGCGCAAGGCCTCGGGCCCCCAGCGGTAATTGATATGCCGCCGCCATCCCTTGTCGGTGACCAAGCCGTTGCCGTAGTGGATCTCCGTGCCCACCGACGTGATCAGGAGATCCGGGGTCGGCACGTTCCAATCCCTCAGCGCCACGATCGTGGCCTCGAGGGTGCGCCCGGTGGCGACGCCGAATCCGACCCGCCCATTGCTTTCCTGGAGACGATCCATCAATGCACGAGCCGCCTCCGCGTCCCCTGTCAGGGTGTCGTCGATATCGCACACCACCAGCCGGTCGACGGTGGGGAGCCGGCTCCGGACCGGGGCGAGCGTTGGCGCCCGATAGCGCTCCCCGAGGATACGCTCCACCTCGCCCAGGTATCGGGCCACGTGACTGCGCCACGAAAAATGCTCGTTGGCGCCGCGCACGCCGCTCTGCGACCAGCGCGACCAGCGCTCACCGTCGGAGAGCGCCGCCAGGATCGCCTCGCCCATGCGCCCGGCGTCGAGCGGATCAATGAGCGCCCCGTTGCGGCACGCGCCGACGATATCGCGCGGACCGCCGTCCTCGGTGGCCACCACCGGCAGGCCGGAAGCGGCCGCCTCGATCAACGTGAGCCCGAACGGCTCGGTGAGCGCCGGGTTGACGAACACCCCGCGGGTGGCGGCCGCGAGCCTGTAGAAATCGGGGACGTCATCGGCCTGGTGGTGCTTCGGATATGCCACACTGCCGTAGAGATCATAGCGATCGATCGCAAGCAGCAGCGAGGTAAGGACCTCGCGCGATCCGCGCTCCGTCCCGGCGATATCGTCGCGGTTTCCGGCCACCACCACCAGGTTGGCACGCTCGCGCAACCGAGGATTTTCCCCATAGGCGCGGATCAGCGTGGCGATGTTCTTGCGCTCGTCGGCGCGCGACAGCGCAAGCACCATGGGCCGGTCCGGATCGCGCAGAAAGCGCGCCAGTTCGCGGCGGATGGGCGGCTCCGGCTCACCGGGCAGCGGGGGATGGAAGCGGCTCAGATCGACCCCGGGGGGAATCACCACCATCCTGCCGGGCTGGTAGTTGTCATAGAGGCTATACTGCTCCTCGACCTCCTGGTGCGTACTGGCAATGACCAGCGAGGCGGTGTCGAGTGCGATCTCCTCGGCCTCGATACGTTGCGTGATGTTGTACTGCGACTCGACCGTGGATTCCTTCGCCCCCTTCTCCATCAAGCGCAGGCGCTTCACCCGCCCCAGGGAGTGCCCGGTGTGCACGAGCGGAACGCCCAGCAGGCTCGCGACCGGCGCGCCCACATAGCCCGCGTCCGCGTAGTGCGTGTGAATCAGATCCGGGATCCGGCCGGCCCGGCGTACATACTGCACCATGTGGTCCACCATCCCGTCCAGGTACGACCACAGCACTTCCTTGCGAAGATAACGCCGCGGCCCGAACGGCAGGCGTACGATACGGGCCTTTGGGGCGATGCGCTCTTCCGGGCGTGCATAGTCCGGCGAGACCTTGTGATCGATCACCTGGCGGGTGACCAGGTCCACACGGCCCACGCTCGGGTGCGCCGCCAATGCGCGCGCCAGCTCCACCACGTACTTGATCTGCCCGCCGGTATCGGCGTCGCGCCCGAGCTCGAGATCGCTGCCGCGGATCAGCCCGTGCACGCTGATCAGGAGGATGTAGAGATCACCGGGGTCCTTCGACATCAAGCGCCTTCCCACCGGGCGAGCAGTTCATCGTAGAGCCCGCGATCCCGCGTGGTGGCGCCGCGGATACCGCAGATGTGTGCGGCGAAGGCCGCCGCGCGCTCGAAGGTGGGCGCGAGCGTCCAACCGCGCAGCAACCCGAGGATGGTCACGGCGCTGAACGCATCGCCGGCCCCCACGCTGTCCACCAGGACCGGCACCTCGGCGCTCTCGATGCGCCCGTCGCCGTCCGGCCCGACGAACAGACCGCCATCCTCCCCCTGGGTCACGATCACCAGTTCACAACCGTAGCGCCCGCGCAGCGCCCGCGTAGCGGCGACGGGATCCGCTCCGTCCGCCGCCTCGGGATCCGTCAGCGCGGCCAGCTCCCCGTCGCTGAGCTTGAGCCAGCGCGTCCCTTGCAGCAGGGCATCCAGTCCCTCGCGAGTCCACCACGGCGCACGCAGATTGATGTCGACGAACGCCGGTATGCCGGCCGCGCGCAACCCCTCCAGGGTCTTGCGGGAGATGCGGTTGCGGGTACTCAGACTGCCGTGGTAGAGGAGCGCGGGCGACACACCGCGCAACGCCCCCGCGACCGTCGCGGCATCGATGTAGTCGTACGCTTGGTCGGGCAGGATGCGGAACTCGGGTTGCCCATCGGTCAGCGCCACCTGCACCGACCCGGTGGGATGGGCGGGGTCACGCTGCACGCCGCGCACGTCCATCCCCCAGTCGCCCATCGCCGCCACCACCCGCTCACCGAGTGAGTCGGACCCGACGCGGCTGACAAACACCGGGTCGGCGCCGAAACCGGCCAAGTGCCAGGCGACATTGAACGGCGCCCCACCGAGAACCTTGTCCCCGTCTTCGAAGCAGTCGAACAATACCTCCCCGAAGACCACGGGGCGCCCGGTCGGTCCCAGCATGACGCCGTCCCTATGCGCAATGAATGATGTTTAGTGTAACGGATTCGATCGCGAACGGCAGCCACAGGCGCGCTATAACCGGGGAAAGCGGCTCACCGAGGTCCGCATGGCGCCGTGCTCCACGACTGTTCGGCCGGGATCGGGGCGTTGGCGCGGCGCCGAATCGCACCGCCGGAACAAAAATGCACATCGCGCCGTCTCAATAGGGGACAGACCAATAGTGGGGAAATAGGGGACAGACCACGGTTTTATCGCAACGGTTTTATCGCGAAAATCTCCAGGAAAACCGTGGTCTGTCCCCTATTTCCGGCTATTTCCGTCGAGCGGGAGCCCAGCGCCATGATGAAGCCGGACCTGACCCCGTTCCAACACCCCCACCGAACCGCGCCCGCCCGCGCGGCGCTCCGCTGGCCGATCGGGCTGTTGGTAGTGTGCCTGGCGCTGTGGGTTCCCGGCTTCGGCGCCGCCGGGTCCGAACACGGGCGCACCAACCGGCTGATCCACTCCGCCGATCCCTACCTGCAGATGCACGCCCACAACCCGGTGGACTGGTATCCATGGGGACCCGAGGCCATCGCGAAGGCGCGCCGCGAGAACAAGCTCATCTTCCTCTCGATCGGCTACAGCACCTGCTACTGGTGTCACGTCGCCGACCGTACGCTGTTCTCGGATCCGGCGATCGCGCGGCTGATGAACCGGTGGTTCGTCAATGTGATCGTGGATCGGGAACAACGGCCGGATGTCGATCAGGTGTACATGCTGGCCACCGAGATCATGAACGGCCGGGGCGGCTGGCCCAACAACCTGTTCCTGACGCCCGATCTAAAACCGTTCTTCGCCGGCAGCTATTTCCCGCCGGCGTCGGATGAATTCGGCCGCCCCGGCTTCCCGTCGATCCTGCGCATGATCCACGGCCGATGGATCAACCATCGCAGCGAAGTGATCGCCAAAGCGAACTTGGTCTACACCCGCATGAAGCAGGTCGATCCGGGCGGCCCCGTGGGCGGCGCGGCGCCGGTGCATCCGCGGCGCTGGCTGGCCAAGGCCCGGAAATCGATGCAGGCGCGTTTCGACTGGAAGTACGGCGGCATCCCGAACGGCACGGAACAAACGAAGTCCCCCCGCGAGCCGATGCTCTACCTGTGGCTCACGGACGCGCGCCTCGCACACAACCCGAAGGCGATGGAGATGCTGCGCTCGACGCTCGATGCGATGGCGTTCGGCGGCCTCCACGATCAGCTCGGAGGCGGCTTCCACCGCTATAGCAGCGACCGCCGGTGGTCCATCCCGCACTTCGAGAAAATGCTCTACGACAACGCCCAACTCCTCGACCTCTACGCCCGCGCCTACGCCCTCACCGGCGATCCCCTGTACCGGTCGGTGGCGCTCGATACGGGGGGCTACCTGCGCCGCGAGATGGCGTCACCCGGGGGCGGCTTCTATACCGCCCGGGACGCGCAGGTGAACGGCGTCGAGGGTGCGAGCTACACCTGGACACGGCGCAAGATCGTGTCCGTACTCGGGAAGGCAGAGGCCGAGCGTTTCTTCGAAGTATACGCACTCACGCCTATATCCAACCCCACGTCCGAGCAGGAATTGAACGATCGGGTACCGGAGGTGTTGCGCGTACGCATCCCGATCGCGACCACACTCCAACGCGCCGGCTACCGGGATACCTCCGAGATGTTTGCGGCACTACGACCCGCGCGGGAGAAGCTCCTGGCCGTACGCGAGCGGCGCGCGCAACCGGCCATCGACCGCAAGATCGTGGTCTCGCTCAACGGCCTCGCCATCGGCGCCTTCGCCCACGCGTCGAAGATCCTCGACCGCCCCGCGTACCTGGCGCTCGCGACGCGGGCGGCGAACCGCATCTGGCTGACCGCCTACACCCCCCGGACGGGCGCCCTGGAACACGAGATCTACCGCGGGCGCGCCCGGATCCCCGGCTTCCTCGACGACTACGCGTTGCTCGGCAACGGTTTTCTTGAACTCTACCAAGCTACCGGGCAGGTCCTGTGGAGACGGCGCGCCGAGGCCCTGGCGCGGGACATCACGACCCGCTTCCTGCGCAAGGATGGGACACTGGCCACCGCCCCTGCGGAAAAGGACCTGCTGATCCCGCCCCGGGACCACGGCGACAACCATTACCCATCGGGCACCTCGGCCACCGTGGCACTACTGCAACGGTTGGGCGCCGCCACCGGAGACGCCCGCTACGACCAGACCGCTTGGCGGATCCTGCAACCCTTGAGCGCCCGGGTCGCCGCGCAACCCGGCGCCTGGAGTTCGCTGGTCGCGTCTCTCGCCGCTCACCCGATACCGGGTACGGTGCGCGCCGCGGCAAAGCCGACGAACGCATCCGCCGTGCCCGCCTTCCGCGTACCCGACAGTGCCGATTATGTACACGCGAGCGCGCGCGAAACACGATCGAGCGGCGTCGAACGTATCATCGTCACACTGCGCATCGACCCGGGCTACCACGTGAACGCCAACCCGGCCTCCTTCCCCTACCTGATTCCAACCACGGTGCACTTCGACGGCCTCACCCCCTCACGGGTCCTCTACCCCGAAGCGGTCCGGATCACGCCCGCATTCGCCAAGCAGGGCCTGGACGTCTACGAAGGCGTCGCCCGCATCCGCGTCGAGTTCCCTGCCGGAATCCTGCGGCACCGGCGTATGACCATCCGAGGCACGGCCCGTGTCCAGGCCTGCACCGATCAGATCTGCCTGCCGCCGGCGACTCTGCCGCTGAAAGTGGGCGGCGCGCGCGCCGCCCACTGAGCCGATCCGACACCGCCTTTCCCGGGGAAATAGGGGGACAGGCCACGGCTCTCCTGGTAGATTTTCGGGCGGTTCAATCAAGGAGGGTTCCCGCATGCCAAGACAGCCACGTATCACCCTCCCCGAGGTGCCACTGCACCTGATTTAGCGCGGCAACATACAAGGGCGGGCCTCGGCCCGGCCACGATGCACGCCGCGGCGTTGGAATATCCGGCGGCGTCGGCCGGGCGAGCCCGGCCCTAAGTCAGAATCGCTTCGGCAGACCGGCCTGCTTGAGCACGGCGTTGGCGGTATGGCGAGACTTGATCTTCTGGTCTACGGGGAAATGAAGGCCGGTGTGGGGGAGAACCAGATTTCGTGGTCGCCTTTACCTTGCCGCTCAACGCGGCACCCGGCTTCGCGCAACAGTTTCTTCAGTTCGGGCGCGAAATTCGCGCTCATTCACCGGCCGAGCGGCGGGTAACGGTAATTCTCCGGGCCAGCAGTTCGAATGGTACTTCCGGGCCGCCCGGATAGCCGTTCGCGTCCAGCAACTCCGGCACCATGGTTTCGAGCTTCGCCGACAGCGCTTCCAAGGTTTCGGCTTCCGTGGCAAGACCCGGTACGTCGTCCGACATGGCTACCCAGACGCCGGCTTCTGCATCCCACTCCGCGCGGATGAAAAGTACCTTCTCCATTCGGAACTCCCTAGACTTGGGGCCTTGTCCTCGGGGTCTTCGGCCGAGGGACCGCCCGGTTGTGCACTCCCACCGGCAGAAGCGCCTCGCATCCCTCGAAGACGGCCTGGATCCGGACGGCCGAAGGCATTATATCCCATATGTGTCCCCTATCGTACAGCAGCATCTGGCTGCAGTGTCCGTCCAAAAACAGTTAACCGACTGATAAAAGAAAATAGGGGGACAGGCTACGGCTCTCCTGGTAAATTTCCGGGTGGTTCAATCAAGGAGGATTCCCGCATGCCAAGACGGCCACGTATCATCCCCCCCCGAGGTGCCACTGCACCTGATTTAACGCGGCAACAATCGCCAAGCGTGCTTCTTTTCCGATAAAACCGTAATCCGTCCCCTATTCCCTTTCCGAGTATTATGGCCTGCACCTTGCGACAGTGGGGCAGGTTATCCAAGGCAGATGTTACAATGCGAGAACTGACCCCGTCACTCCGTCCCAGCAAGGCCGCCGGAACCGGATACTTGGGCAGCCGGCGTTCGAGCGCCTCCGGCAGATCGGTGGCATCCAGGCTACCGGCGCTGAGGCTGTAGTAGCCGACCACCTGCTGCGGCCTATCGAGAAACGAGGCGACAAAAGAATGGGGTCAGTTCTCGTATTGTAACATCCCTGCAACCGATGTAGACTAAAAACTATGGCAAGACCCCTTCGTATTGAATTCTCCGGCGCCCTTTATCACGTGACTTCACGGGGTGATCGGCGCGAAGTGATCTTCGAGGATGACGAAGATCACTTGATATTTCTGCGCACACTGGCAGAAGTTGTTGGGCGGTTCAATTGGCTGTGCCACGCCTACTGCCTGATGCCAAACCATTACCATCTGCTTGTGGAAACACCAGATGGGAATCTGTCTAAAGGCATGCGACACCTCAATGGTGTCTATACTCAGGCAACGAACCGGCGTCACATGCGAACAGGCCACTTGCTCCAGGGCCGCTTCAAAGGGATCATTGTCGACAAGGATCGTTACTTGCTGGAGCTGACCCGCTACGTTGTATTGAACCCCGTCCGTGCCGGCATGGGTAAGAAACCAGAGAATTGGCAATGGAGCAGCTACCGCGCCATGACAGGGATGACGCCTGCCCCGGCTTGGCTGGCGACAGACGGGATTTTGGCGCTATTCGCCAAACGTCGCACCACCGCACAGCAGCGTTACAGCGAATTTGTGAAACAAGGGATCAAAAGCGCAGCCATCTGGGACGAGTTGCAGCAACAAATCTATCTTGGCGATGAGAAATTTGTTAAACGGGTACAGCGGAAGGTGGGCATACAAGGCGATGAGTTGAGCATACCGCGAGCACAACGCAGGGCACCTGCTCCCACGCTTGCAAAAATTGCCGCAAAGCATCATGAGCGTAATGATGCTATTTATGCTGCTTATTCCACTGGAGCGTACAGCTACCGCGAAATTGCAGAATATTATGGCCTGCACCTTGCGACAGTGGGTCGGGTTATCCGAGGGCAAATGTTACAATGCGAGAACTGACCCCGTCTCGGTCTGTCCCCTATTTCTTACTCGACCGTAACGGATTTGGCGAGGTTGCGGGGCTGGTCGACGTCGGTGCCCTTGAGTACGGCGACGTGGTAAGCGAGCAGTTGCAGGGGGATGGTGAAGACGATGGGGGCGATGGCCTCGTCGGTGGGGGCCACGGGCAGGGTCTGTGTGCCGGGCTCGGTGACGATGCCGGAGTCCTGGTCGGCGAAGACGTAGAGCTGCCCGCCGCGCGCGTGCACCTCCTGCAGGTTGGACTTGAGTTTCTCCAGGAGTTGATCGTTCGGCGCCACGGCGATGACCGGCATGTCGGCGTCGACCAGGGCGAGCGGGCCGTGCTTGAGTTCGCCCGCGGGGTAGGCCTCGGCGTGGATGTAGGAGATCTCCTTGAGCTTGAGTGCGCCCTCCATCGCCACCGGGTAGTGCGCCCCGCGTCCGAGGAACAGGGCGTGGCGTTTGTCGGCGAATTCGTCGGCGAGCGTCTGGATCCGGGGATTCAGGCCCAACACCGCCTCGATACGTCCGGGCAGGCCTCGCAGTTCCGAAACCAAGTGCGCCTCTTCGGCGCCGGCGAGGCCTTGGCGTCGGGCGAGACAGGCGACCAGCAGCAGCAGTGCGGTGAGTTGGGTGGTGAACGCCTTGGTCGAGGCCACGCCGATCTCGGGGCCGGCGCGGGTCATCAGGGTCAGGCCCGATTCGCGGACCAGGGAACTCTCCGACACGTTGCAGATCGCGAGGCTCGCGAGGTAGCCGAGGTCGTGCGCGCCGCGCAGGGCGGCCAGGGTGTCGGCGGTCTCGCCGGACTGGGAGACGGTGACGAACAGCGTGCCCGGCGGCACCACCACGCGGCGATAGCGGAACTCGCTCGCCACTTCCACTTGGCAGGATACGCCGGCCAGGGATTCCATCCAGTAACGCGCAACCAGCCCGGCGTGGAAACTGGTGCCGCAGGCAACGATATGCACCGCGCGCACCTGATCGAAGATCGCCCCGGCACCCGGACCGAACGCGGCATCCAGGACCCGCTCGCCGCCGAGCCGCCCCTCGAGGGTGTCGGCCACTGCGCGCGGCTGTTCGAAGATCTCCTTGAGCATGTAGTGGCGATACTCGCCGCGCTCGGCGCTGTCCGCGGAGAGTTCCGAGACCCGCTCCGGTCGCGACGCCGGACGCCCGTCGGCGCCGTAGATCGACACGCGCTCGCGCGTGAGGAGGGCGATGTCACCCTCCTCGAGAAAGACGAAGCGCCGGGTGACCGGCAGCAGGGCGAAGACGTCGGAGGCGATGAAGTGCTCGCCGATGCCGATCCCGACCACCAGGGGACTGCCGCGCCGCGCCGCGACGAGCTGGTCGGGCCGATCGGCGCAGATCACGCCCAGGGCATAGGCCCCCTCCAGGTCCGCCACGGTCGCACGCACCGCATCGACGAGATCCAGGCCGCGGCCGAGGTGGAAATGAATCTGGTGGGCGATGACCTCGGTGTCGGTATCCGACTCGAAGCGGTAGCCGGCCTCGCGCTGGCGCGCGCGCAGGGCCTCGTGGTTTTCGATGATACCGTTGTGGACGATCGCGATGCGCCCGGCGCTGATGTGCGGGTGGGCGTTGCGTTCGCTGGGTTCACCGTGGGTGGCCCACCGGGTATGCGCGATACCGGTGGAACCGGCGAGCGGGTCGCGCGCCATGGCCTCTTCCAGCCGGCGCACCTTGCCGAGGGCCCGGATCCGCCTGAGGCCGGCGGTCCCGTCGAGCACCGCGATGCCGGCCGAGTCGTAGCCGCGATATTCCAGGCGCTTGAGCCCCTCGAGGAGGATCGCCGCCACGTCCCGTTGCGCCACCGCACCGACGATGCCGCACATACTTCCCCCTTCAGCCCTTGGGTTTCTTCACCGGCCGCTTCCAGCCGGGGCGGGTCTGCTGCGGCGCGCGACTCAGCGTGAGTTCACCCGCCGGGACGTCGCGCGTGATGGTCGAGCCCGCACCGATGGTGGCCCCCGCCCCGATCCGCACCGGCGCCACGAACTGCGTGTCGGAGCCCACGAAGACGTCGTCCTCGATCACGGTCCGGTGCTTGTCGGCGCCGTCGTAGTTGCAGGTGATCGTGCCCGCGCCGATGTTGACGCGACTGCCGACGGTGGTGTCGCCCACGTAGCTCAGGTGATTGATCTTGGAGCCCCCCGCCACCCGGGCGTTCTTGAGTTCCACGAAGTTCCCGAGGTGCACGCCGGCGGCCAGCTCGGTGCCCGGGCGAACCCGCGCGAACGGCCCCACGCGACAGCCCTCGCCGATCACCGCGTCCTCGATCCGGGTATGGGACAGGATCTCGGTATCCGCGCCGATCCGGGCGTTGCGGATCACGGTGTACGGCCCGATCCGTACCCGGTCTCCAAGTTCCACTTCGCCCTCCAGGATCACCCCGACGTCGATCACCACGTCACGCCCGGCCTGCAGCGATCCGCGCACGTCGAGGCGTTCCGGATCCAACAGCGTGACCCCCTCGCGCATGAGGCGCCGCGCCTCGCGCCGACGATAGTCGCGCTCGCGCTCGGCGAGTTGGATGCAGTCGTTCACCCCCAGGACCTCCTCGACGCCGCCGGGCTCGACGGTGCGCACGGCCATGCCTTCGGCGACCGCCATCGCGATCACGTCGGTGAGGTAGAACTCGCCCTGGGCGTTGTCCCGATCGAGCGCGTCCAGCCAGCGCGTCAGGTGTCGGGCCGGCGCCGCCAGGATTCCCGTATTGACCTCGCGCACCGCCCGCCCGGCGGGGTCGGCATCCTTCTCCTCGACGATGCGCCGCACCGCGCCGTCGGGGCCGCGTACGATCCGCCCGTATCCGGTCGGATCGGGCAGTTCCACCGTCAGCAGGGCCATGCCCCCGGCGCCCGCCGCGGCGACCAGCCGCGCGAGGGTGGCCTCGGTGATCAGGGGGACGTCGCCGTAGAGTACGAGGACCGTGTCCTCATCGGGGACGTGCGGCAGGGCCTGCGCCACCGCGTGGCCGGTGCCAAGCTGCTCGCCCTGCTCGACCCAGGTCACCGGGAGCGATGCGAGGCGCTCGGGCACGAGTCGTCCACCGTGCCCGTAGACCACGTGGATCGCGCGCCCACCCAGATTCCGGGCGGCCGCCACCACGTGTTCCAGGAGGGTTCGTCCGGCAAGGGGGTGCAGGACCTTGGGCAGGTCCGAACGCATCCGGGTGCCCTGGCCGGCGGCCAGGATGACGATACTCAGGGCCATGCCGGGGTGTCCCATCGAGGGGCGTCCCCGCCCCCAGGATCTACCATCCTACATCGGATCGCAGGCGGATTCCTGAAGGCGTGCGCGCCTGCGATCCGGCGCCCGCTCCTTTGGTTCGGCACGTTGCGCCCCTTCGCGCCGCGCCGGATCGCCCGCGACGATTCCTTCGCGAACGCTCAGTGGATCACCGGCCCGTCGGCCTTGGCGGGAACGCCGGCGGCGAGTTCCTCGGGCCGCGCGTCGCGCACCTCGACAATCTTCGCCCGATAGTGCATCGCCTTGCCCGCGAAGGGGTGATTGCCGTCCAGGGTCAGCCGGCCGTTCTCGATACGGGTCACGGTGAAGGTCTTGACATCGCCGTGGTCGTTGCGGAACTCGGCTTGAGCGCCGATGTGGCGGAACGGCTCGGGCACGTTCTCCAGGGCATCGGTAAAGGTCAGGTGGGGATCGTGTTCACCGAAGCCGTCCGCCGGCTCCAACACGATCTCCACGGAATCACCCACGGCGGCCCCTTCGAGGGCCTCCTCGAGCTTCGGGAGGAGCTTCCCGCCGGCTCCGTGCACGTAACCCACGGGGAGGTCGCTGCGCTCCATCTCCTCGCCCGCGCTGTTGCGGATCACATAGGTGAAATAGACGACCTTTTCTTTGGAAACACGCTGTTCCGACACGGCATACTCCGAATCTCGAGGCCACGGACTCCGGCGTGCCGCAAACCGTGCCCGCGGCCGGGGGGAGGGGATCAGGCACGACTGCTCCGAAGAATTCCGCCATCGTCGGCCCGCTGAGCGCCACGCGCACGCGGCTACCCATCTGCCCGCAATCGCGTATATCGCCGCCCTTATGGTCCCGACCCTCGGCCGGGCGCGCCGCAGTATAAAGACCCGACTTGGCCCGGTCAATGTCGGGTATCCGGGAAAATCACATTTCATCGAAAAGGAGCGGCCCGCCGAAACCGCCCTCCGGCCATACCCCTTACAACGACTCCGACTGCGGGTTTGACAAGACCGGGGTGCCGCCGGGAAGCCCCCCGCAGGGCCACCTGCACACTTTCTTGGAAGATCGTCCCGCGGATCATGAGCCGCGCACCGCCGCTCCCGCAGTAACTATTTGATGTGTGCCAGGATGCCGTCGAGTTCGTCGAGACTGGCGTAGCGGATCACCACGCGCCCCTTGCCGCCGGCGCCGTGCTCCAATTTCACGGGCGCCCCGAGTTGTTGGGCGAGCCGCTCCTCCAGGCGCCGGATGTCGGGATCCGCGCGCGCCCCGCTCACAGAGCGCGCGGCGGGTGGGTTCTGCAGACGCCGCACCAGCCGTTCGGTCTCACGCACCGAGAGCCCGCGGGCCACGACCTCGCCGGCCGCCTGCACCTGCCCGGCCCCGTTCAGCGCCAGCAGGGCGCGGGCATGTCCCATCTCGAGGCGCCCGTCGTGCACCATCTCCGCCACCCGCGCATCGAGTTCGAGCAGCCGCAACAGATTGGTGACCGCGGCCCGCGAGCGGCCGATCGCCTCGGCCATCTGCTGATGAGTGAGCCCGTGGTCCTCGGCCAGACGCCGCATCGCCTGCGCCTCGTCGAGGGGGTTGAGGTCCTCGCGCTGGATGTTTTCGATCAGGGCCATGGCCAGCGCGGCTTGGTCGGAGACCTCGCGCACGACGGCGGGGACCTGTTCGAGCCCGGCCACCTGCGCGGCACGCCAGCGTCGCTCGCCGGCGATGATCTCGTAGCCCTCGGCGCCGCTCCGGCGCACCACGATCGGCTGCACCACGCCCTGGGCGCGGATCGACTCGGCCAGTTCCTGAATGCCCTCGGCCGGGAACCGGCTGCGCGGCTGCATGCGACCGCGGCGGATCGATTCCACCGGCAGCATGCGCAACCCCTCGGCGACCTGCGCGTCGGGGACCGCGGGCGGCGGTTCCGCCGCGGCGGCGCCCAACAGCGCATCCAGGCCTCGGCCCAGGCCCCGTTTCCTAGCCGCCATCGTTGCTCATCTCCACCGTCCGGGGGGTCGTGCGCTGGCGCCGCAGCATCTCCCCGGCCAGGGTGAGATAGGCGAGCGCCCCGCGGGAGGCCCTATCATACAGCAACACCGGCAACCCATGGCTCGGGGCCTCCGCCAGACGCACGTTGCGCGGGATCACCGTATTGTAGAGCCGCTCGCCGAAGTGCAGCTTGAGCTGTTCCGAGACCTCGTTGGCCAGGTTGTTGCGCGCGTCGTACATGGTGCGCAGCAGCCCTTCCAGCTCCAGTTTCGGATTGACCGTTTCCCGGATGCGGGCGAGGGTGTCCATCAACGAGGACAACCCCTCCAGGGCATAGTACTCGCACTGGACCGGCACGATCACGCCGCGCGCCGCGGTCAGGGCGTTGATGGTGAGCATATTGAGGGCGGGGGGGCAGTCGATGAACACGAAGTCGTAATTCCCGCGCACCGCGGCCAGCACCTCGGTGAGACGCCGCTCGCGGCGCTCGACGTCCATCAGCCGCACCTCCGCGGCGGTCAGGTCGTCGTTCGCCGGCAGGAGGTCGAAGCCGGCCGGCATCACGCGCACCAGCGCCGCGGCGGGCTCGACCTCGCCGAGCAGCACGTCGCAGGGATCCACCACCAGCGCCCGCTTGTCCACGCCGCAGCCCATGGTGGCATTGCCCTGGGGGTCGAGATCGATCAGCAGCACGCGACGCCGGGCCGCGGCCAGGGAGGCGACCAGGTTCACACAGGTGGTGGTCTTTCCGACCCCCCCCTTCTGGTTGGCGATGGCGATGATTCGGGCCATGGCGATCAGGGATCCGGCGCCCCGGCGACGCACCCGGGCCCGGTTCCAGCATAACCGCTTTGCCGCCCCCGGGACAGCATCCGGAGCGGTATCCGAGTCGCGCTCACCCGTGCGTGATCCGCAGCAGGCGGCGGTGTGCCGCGAGTCCCGGCACCGTCAGGCGATGCGTCTCGACGAGCACGAATCCCTCCGGCAGCGCCTCCCGTTCGCGCGCCGCATCCGGGCCCTTCATCGCCAGCACCGTCACCCCCGGCCGGCACAGGTGGCGGATCGCCGGCAGCATGCGCGCGAGCGGCGCGAACGCGCGAGCGACGATGACCTGCGGCGGCACCGGCGGGCGGAAGTCCTCGACCCGCGAGCGCATCACGCTCACGTTGCCGATCCCGAGTTCCGCAACCGCCTGAGTCAGGAAGCGGGTCTTCTTGAGGTTGCTGTCGAGGAGTTGGAACGCCCGCGCCGGGCACACGAGGGCCAGGGGAATCCCGGGCAACCCTGCACCGCTGCCGACGTCGAGCACGCTCCCCGCCGGAAGGTGGGCCAGCACCGCGAGGCTGTCGAGCAGGTGCCGCGTGACCTGCTCGAGAGGGTCCCGGATCGCCGTGAGGTTGTAGACCCGGTTCCACCGGCCGAGCAGGTCGAGGTAGGCGAGTAGGCGCGCCCGGACCCCGGCGTCGAGATCCAGACTCATCTGTTCCAGGCCGCGCGACAGTACCTGCTCGGGGCTCATCGTGGGCGACCGCGATCCCGCCGGGCGCTCACGCGCGCCGGCGACCGCCCTCGTCGTCACGACCGACCCCGCGCCGGCGCAGATGGACCAGCAGCAGCGCGATGGCCGCGGGCGTCACCCCCGGCGTGCGCGCCGCCTGACCGAGGCTCAGCGGCCGACTCGCCTGGAGCCGCTCGCGGACCTCCGTCGAGAGTCCATGCACCCGCCGGTAGTCGAGATCCTCCGGCAGCACCAGGGCGTCGTGGCGGCGCGCGCGCTCGATCTCCTCCTGCTGCCGGGCCAGATAGCCCTGATACTTCACCTGAATCTCGACCTGTTCGGCGACCACCGGGTCCGGCACGCCGGGCCCCGCACCCGGCAGGCCCACCAGCGCCCGATAGTCGATCTCGGGCCGGCGCAGCAACTCCAGCGCCGAAGTATCCCGGGCCGGCGCCCGGCCCAGGCATCGTTCCAGCGCCGCGGCCGATTCCGAGCCGGGGCGTATGGTCAGGTCCCGGAGCCGCCCACGCTCGCGCTCGATGGCGTCGCGCTTGGTCTCGAAGGCACGCCAGCGCGCCTCGTCCACCAGGCCCAGTTCGCGACCCACCGGAGTGAGGCGCAGGTCGGCGTTGTCCTCGCGCAGGACCAGCCGGTACTCGGCGCGGCTGGTGAACATCCGATACGGCTCGGGTGCGCCGCACGTGATGAGGTCGTCGATCAGCACCCCCAGGTAGCCCTGGTCGCGCGTCGGGCACCACGGCGGCAGGTCGCGCGCCTGCCGGGCGGCGTTGAGGCCCGCCACCAGGCCCTGCGCCGCGGCCTCCTCGTAGCCGGTGGTGCCGTTGATCTGCCCGGCGAAGAACAGCCCGGGCAGGGCGCGGGTCTCAAGCGAGGGGCGCAGATCGCGCGGATCGAAGAAATCGTATTCGATGGCGTAGCCGGGACGCACGATGCGCGCGTGCTCGAAGCCGGGGATCGAGCGCACCAGCGCGTACTGCACGTCGAACGGCAGACTGGTGGAGATCCCGTTGGGATACAGCTCGCGGGTATCCAGCCCCTCGGGTTCGACGAACACGGTGTGCCCGTCGCGTTCGGCGAAGCGCACCACCTTGTCCTCGATGGACGGGCAGTAACGCGGACCCACGCCCTCGATCACACCGCGGTAGAGCGGCGAGCGATCGAGTGCGTCGCGGATGATCTCATGCGTGCGCGGCGTGGTGCGGGTCAGGTGGCAGCAGACCTGACGCGGGTGCTCCCCGGCACTCCCGAGAAACGAAAACACCGGGACCGGGCGATCGCCGGGCTGGGGCTCGAGGCGATCGAGATCGACACTGCGCCCGTCCAGGCGCGGCGGGGTCCCGGTCTTGAGGCGGCCCACACGCGGCGCCAGCTCGCGCAGGCGCCGGGCCAACGCGTTGGCCGGCGGATCGCCGGCGCGCCCGCCCTCGCTCTGTGCGAACCCCATGTGGATACGCCCGCCGAGGAAGGTCCCCACGGTGAGGACCACGGCGCGTGCCACGATGCTCAGGCCCATCGCCGTGCGTACGCCGACGACGCGCCCCCCTTCGAGCACCAGGTCCTCGACCGGTTGCTGGAACAGCGCCAGTGCCGGCTCCGCCTCCAACGCCGCGCGCACCGCACGGCGATAGAGTCGGCGATCGCACTGGGCGCGGGTGGCGCGCACCGCCGGTCCCTTGCGCGCGTTCAGCCTCCGGAAGTGGATCCCGGCGCGATCCGCGGCGTGCGCCATCAGCCCGCCCAGTGCGTCGATCTCCTTGACCAGATGGCCCTTGCCGATCCCGCCGATCGACGGGTTGCAGCTCATCTGCCCGAGGGTCTCCAGATTCTGGGTCAGCAGCAGGGTGCGCGCGCCGAGCCGGGCGGCCGCCAACGCCGCCTCGGTGCCGGCGTGACCGCCGCCGACCACGATCACGTCGAACGATTCCGGGTATTTCATGCAAGTCTCGTAGCCCGGATGCAGCGAAGCGGAATCCGGGAAAAGGGGCTGAACCGGTAGTGTACCCAGGCGGCCGGGCCGACGGCCAGGAGCACGCGGGATTCGGGCGCTCCCGGCCGTCCGGGTTTTCCGACACGCCGGGGGGCGCGCCCCGCGGACGCTACCCCGCGCCCGGTTCGCGCAGACTGAGCACCGGCCAGCCGTGCGCGCGGGCGTGCTCTTCCAGGGCCGGGTCCGGGTCGACCGCGACCGGGTGATCGACCCGCTCGAGGAGCGGGATATCGTTGCGCGAATCGCTGTAGAACCAGCTCCCGGACCAATCGAGGCCGTGTTCGTCGAGCCAGGCCTGGAGGCGTTGCACCTTGCCGCCCTGGAAACAGGGCACGCCCTGTGCCCGTCCGGTGTAACGCCCGTCCACCATCTCCGGCTCGGTGGCCAGCAGGTGCTCGACTCCCAGCAACTCGGCGATGGGTGCGGTGATGAAGCGGTTGGTGGCCGTCACGATCACCACCACGTCGCCCCGGGCCCGATGGCGCTGCAACAGGGCGCGCGCCGCCGGGAGCACCAGGGGACGGATGCGCTCGTCCACGAAGCGCGCGCGCAACGCGTGCAGCACGCCCGGGTCATGCTCGGCGAGCGGACGCAATTGGAAGGCCAGGAATGCCTGGATGTCCAGGGTGCCGTCCAAGTAATTCTGGTAGTAGCGATGGCTCTCCGCTTCATGGCGGGCCGGGTCCACGAACCCTTGCGCCGCAAGGAAGCGCCCCCATTCGCAGTCGCTGTCCCCCGCCAGCAAGGTGTTGTCCAGATCGAATACCGCTACCGCCATGCGCCTCTCCGGTCCCCGGGCCAAATGGTCGATCAGGATAGTGTGCCGCCGCGCAAAGATATACCGCCCGCGGGTACCGGAACGGTGGATAGCTGGCAAAACTCCCGCGGCTGTGGAACAATTGCAAAGTGGTGCAACGTGGAGGAATATCTTCCAAGTGATTGATCGCGATGGATATCGTCCGAACGTCGGCATCATTATAACTAACCGGAGCGGGCGGTTGTTCTGGGCACGGCGCATCGGGCAGGATGCTTGGCAGTTTCCCCAGGGCGGGATCCGCGCGGACGAGACCCCCGAGCAGGCGCTGTTTCGCGAACTGCTGGAGGAAACCGGGCTGCAGCGACACCACGTGGAAGTGGCCGGCTGCACCCAGGGCTGGTTGCGCTATCACCTGCCGCACCGCTACATCCGCCGCAACCACACACCAGTGTGCATCGGCCAGAAGCAGGTATGGTATCTACTGCGGTTCGTGGGCAGCGAAGGCGACGTGTACCTCGACCGTAGCGAGCAGCCCGAGTTCGACGGCTGGCGCTGGGTGGAC
>BDTW01000059.1 GCA_002897735.1 bacterium BMS3Bbin13
CCTTCTCGTGAACCGCCTAGTGCGGACCCGCATACCGGGTGGTGCCGGGAGGGCAGGCTAAACACCCGCCCTTACCCGATTATGCATTCTCTTTTCGCTTATCCTACGATTCCAAGACAAAAAGCACAAAGGGAACCGCCTTGCAACGCAGAATCTATTCGCCGGGATCGTTGCGGGCGTGTTTCGCCTCCAGTGCTTCCCAGCGTACATAGCCTTCCGCCACGCCGCGTTGGAGTTCCTCGATCCGTGTCTGTGCGGATTTGACGCCCTCGGCGCCGCCGCGGTGAAAATCGGGCCGGGCCATTTCGGCATACAGCGTCTCGATCTCCGCCTCCATCGCCTCGATCTCCCGGGGCAGCCGCTCGAGTTCCGTCCGCTCGCGGTAGCTCAGCTTCCCGGGCCGTGCGCCGCGGCCCGCCGGCGCGGGGCCGCGGACCCGGGCGGTCCTGGATGGGGGGGCGGCATCGACCCCGCCGCGCCGGTTCCGCAGCCAGTCTCCATAGTTGCCGACGTGGTAGCGGAAGCCGTCCTCGCCTTCGTGCACGAGCAGTCCGTCGATCACGGAATCGACGAAGGCGCGGTCGTGGGAGGCCAGGATGACCGTGCCGGCATACTCGCGAATGAGGCCCTCCAGCAGTTCCAGGGTCTCGAGATCGAGATCGTTGGTGGGTTCGTCGAGCACGAGGACATTCGAGGGACGGGCGAACAGCCGTGCCAGCAGCAGGCTGTTGCATTCCCCGCCGGAGAGCAGCCGCACCGGCGTGCGGGCACGCTCCGGGGTGAAGAGGAAGGCGCGCAGGTAGCCGAGTACGTGGCGGCCGGAACCCTCGAAATCGATGCGATCGGCGCCCTCGGCGATATTCCAGGCGGCGTCGTGGTCGAGATCGAGTTGACGCCGGTTCTGGTCGAAGTACGCGATCTGCAGGTTCTCCCCGTAGCTGAGACGACCGCTGTCCGGTTCCCGTTCGCCGAGCAGCAGACGCAGCAGCGTGGTCTTGCCGCATCCGTTCGGTCCCATCACCCCCAGCACCCGGCCGCGCTGGATCTTCAGACTGAAATCACGCAGGACGGTCTTCCCGGCGATCTGCGCGCACACTTGGTTCGCCTCGATGACGCGCCGACTGCCGGGCTCCGCGGCGTGGGCCTGCAGGCGCGCCCGGCCTTCGATGCGCCGGCGTCCGGCCGCCTCCTCCCGCATCGTCTCCAGCGCCCGTACGCGGCCCATGTTGCGCGTCGTGCGCGCCTTGACGCCGCGCCGTATCCACGTCTCCTCTCCCGCCAGGCGCTTGTCGAACTCACGATCGGTGTGCCGCTCGACATCGAGGGCGGCGCACTTGCGCCGGCGGTAGTCCGCGTAACCGCCCGGCCAGCCGAAGAGGCGGCCGCGATCCACCTCGACGATACGCGTGGCGACCCGGTCGAGGAACGCGCGGTCGTGGCTGATGAAGACCAAACCCCATGTCGCCTTCGACAGGACTTCCTCCAGCCACGTGATGCCGTCGATATCGAGGTGATTGGTCGGCTCGTCGAGAAGCAGCAGGTCCGGTTCGCCGACGAGCGCGCGTGCGAGCAGCACCTGGCGCTGGAGACCGCCCGAGAGCGTGGAGAACTCCGCCGCGGGATCGAGGTTCATGCGCGAGAGTGTCGCCGCAACGCGCGATCGTGCTCCCCAGGCCCCCTCCGCCTCGAGTTCGTGCTGCAACTCGGCCAGCCGCCATACGTCGGTATCCGTCGCGACGCCGCGCTCGTAGGCGGCCAGGCGTCCCGCCGTCGGGCCGAGCCCGCTCATCACCAGATCAGCGACCCGGCCGGAGAGGTCGCCCGGCACGTCCTGATCCAGGCTCGCGACGCGCAGGGCCGCGCGGCGCACGACATCGCCCTGATCGGGGATCCGGGTGCCGGCCAGGACCCGCATCAGGGTGGACTTGCCGGCGCCGTTGCGGCCCACCAAGCACACACGCTCGCCCTCGTCGAGAGTGAGCCCGACCGCGTCGAGCACCGGATCGGCGCCGAACTGCACAGTGACATCACGCAGGGTGATCAACATGACTATAAAGCGCCGCGGCTACACGCCGCGCGCAGCGGCGAGCGCAAGCGGGATCCGGCCGAGGATGAACGCGGCGCCGCCGAACGGGGTGATGATGCCGAGGGCACGCACACCGGTGACGGCGAGTGCGTACAGGCTGCCCGAGAACAGCACCACCCCGGCGACCATCACCAGCCGGCCCATCGCAGCGCACCCGAGGCCGGCAGGTGCAGCGCCGGCAACCCGATGCCCGGCAGCGCGAGCGAGTGGAAGAACTGATACTGTTCGGCGGTGTGATAGACCGCGTTCATCTCCGGCGACAGATGCCCGCGCAGGGCGTGAGCGCCGAAGGCGCCCAGCAGCACGGACAGCAGCCCGGAAATGGAACCCAATGTGATGAACCCTCTCGCCATGGTAGGTGTACGCCTGACCGGCTCCCGATCATCCGCGGTGATCGGCGGGGCCGGAGCCTTCGGACTCCCTTCTCCACGTCCCCCTGAGGGGGCGGGGACGCCTGAATGCGGTTTGCGCCGTCCCTACCTACCGGAGCGGCGCGCCCTTTGCGGCGGCGCAAGGTATCCGGCGCTTGCCGCCGGGTGCGATGCGCACGCCCCGTCCTTCGGAAGTTCACCCGGAATCCCGCCCGCACGGTACAGTCCCCGCGCGGCGCCGTGCCGTTGAGGTTGGCCGCCGGCACCTGCACCGTCGCCTCCAGGGTCCACTTGCGCGTGACGTACTGCATCCCCGGCACGAGGACCAGCGAGGTCCCGCCGGAATCGGGGTCCGGCACCCCGCCGATCTCGTTGCGGTCCCGGTGCAGCGGGTTGAACTCTAACACGCCGCAGGCGAATGCCGGCAGCCAGGCGCCCGGGTGCCATGACCACGGACGGTACTGCGCAACATCCGGCCCGCACCGGTATCGGGTTCCAGGCGCTTGTCGAGATACGGCAGGATACCGAACCCCTTCAAGGGGAAGCCCGCATCGTGCACCGCCTTGCGCACCCCTCCGGCCCCCAAGGCGCCGCCCTCCTCCATGGCGGCCGTCACGGTCTCCAAACGGAGTTCGTGTGTACCGCAGACCCGGCGCGCCTACGGCTTCGGACGCCGGCGCGAGCCGTCCCCGCCTTCCTCGATCCCCTCGATCACCGGACAGCCGTCGCGGCTCGCGGCGCAGAGATTCAGCAAGAGCCGCAACTCATCGCGCAGATGCTCCAATTCGCCGAGTCGTCTCTCCACCTCGGAGAACTTGCGCGCCGTCAGTTCCCGTACTCGGGGGCGGGCACCGCTCGGGTCCTCGCGGAAGCGCAGCAGCGCACCGATCTCCGCCAGAGTGAAGTTCATGGTCTGCGCGCGGCGGATGAAACGCAGCCGGGACAGGTCGCGCGCCCCGTAGCGGCGCAGACCCGAGGCCGTGCGCCCCACCCGCGGGAGCAGGCCGATCTTCTCGTAGTAGCGCAGCGTATCCGCGCTCAGCCCGAGGAGCCGGGTCACCGCCCCGATCGGCAGCGGACGTGCGGCACGTTCGCTCACTCCCGTTTCCCCCGCGAGCGTCCCAGCCGCTCGTCGAGCAGCGAACGCAACCGCGCCGGCGTCGGGGTGCCGGTCAGGACCAGTCGACCGTCCACCACCAGCGCGGGTGTCGCCCGCACCCCCAATTCAACGGCGCGATCGAGTTCCGCGACCACGTCCACCACGCACACGTGCACTCCGGACCGCGCTCGCGCGGCGTACGCATCCACCAGGGTCCGCAGGCGTGCGCAGCGCGGGCAACCGGGCGAGGTGAACAGTTCGATCTCCAGGGTCCGCATCGACCGGCCGGCCGTCCTCAGAGCAGGCGGTTCAGGACCAGCGAGAGCAGCACCGCGATGGTCACGACACCCGCGCCATACACCACGGCGGTGCGCCGCCCCATCCGCCGCCCCACCGGTCCGAGGGTCGCGATGTTCGTCCCGACCCCCGCCACCAGCAACAGCATCGCGTTGCCCGCGCCGAGGCCCTTGCCCCGCAAGGCATGGATCCATGGCAGCGATCCCAGGCTGTCGGTATAGAGTAATCCGGCGATCGCCACCACCGCGGCCACACCCGTCAGGCTTGCTCCCGTACCGTAGCGCAGCACCCAGTCCTGCGGAACGAAGTCCTTGACCACCGCGCCGAGCACGGCCCCGGCCACGATCCACGGCGCCAGCTCGCGCAGCAAGCCGAGCGCGGTGCGCAGCGCCTGACGCAGCTTGTCGCGCGGATTCGAGAAGTCCCACCAGCGCTCCGCACCGCCCGGCGCCGGGACCTCGCACTCGGCGGCACAACCGCAGGACTGTGTGGAGGCGGGCTCCGGTGCCGATATACGCGCCGCACCGCCGGTGGTCAGATCCACCAACAGGCCGGTCGTCGCTCCGATCAATACACCGCTTCCGGCGATCGCACCGGCAAGCGGCCAGCCCAGAAACACGACCAGGGCGATCAGCCCGTACCAGTTGAACCATGGCGTGGCGATCAGGAACGCGCAGGCCGGTCCCCGGCGGCCCGTGGTGCGGTACAGCTCGATCGCCGTCGGGATCGCCGTGCAGCAGCACAGCGGCGTAAGAAAGCCCGCGGTCGCGCCCGTGAAATTGGAGCGCAGTACGCCGCCACCCACCAGGCGCCGCAGCGCGTCCGGCCGGATCACCGCCTGCAGCAGCCCGGCCACGAAAAAGCCCAACACCGCCACCTCCGCGAACTCCCACAGATAGCGGCCGGTCGTAAGGGCCAGCTTGCCGAGCGCAAAGTCCATGTCCACTGATCATTTCCCACCGGGGCCGATCCCGGCGCAAGTATCGCACCTGCCGGATTACAGGCGCCAGACATTATGGCTTGACGGCACAATAACCCTTTGATTTCTGTCGTTTCAATAGCAAGAGGGCAAAAAAAGACCGATTGCCGTCATCGTAGGCTGCGCCCTCTTGTCGACAAGGATCACCGACCATGCCGGAGTGCCGATCGGTTATGCCCTCGAGTGGGGCGGGCGGGACACGGGTCCGGTCCGGCGGTACACTGGAATCGTCGCCCACGCGGCGTTCGGGCGGCGAGTCCGACGATGTTTCCCGCCCGATCGAATCCACTTCGGTCTGGAATATTCCCGGATCCGCCCGCGTCATTATGCGAACGGCGGAGGCCCCGCGGGTCGACGCAGACCGGATCCCGGCGCCACGCCCGGATCGGCACTGCACGGGGAGGAGGCCATGAAAATCCTATTGCTGATGCTGGCCCTGGCCGTCGGCGGCCCGACGCCGGCCGTGGGCGGACCCACGACGACGCCGCTTCCGCAGTTTCCCGGCGTACCGGTGATCCCGGTCCTCAAGGACCTCGGATACGGCGGTTTCTTCAAGGACCACCAGCCTGTAAAGGTGGTCTTCGGGGTCAACGATCCGACCGGCCAGATGCGCGAGTCACTGACCAACGCCTCGCTCATCATCCGCTACCTCAAGGACCGCGGCTACCGCTACCGGATCGAGTTCGTGCTCTATGGAAAGGCGGTGCTCGCCGCCGACAAGTGGAATCAGAAATACGGCGGCTACAACGACCTGATGGAAGCGCTCCATCGGCAGGGCGTCGCCTTCAGCGTATGCTACAACTCGATCTACTCGTTCAAGATCAAACGCGGCGACATCCGCGGATACATGAAGGTCATCCCGGCCGGGATCCTGGAACTGGCCAAGAAGCAGATGCAGGGCTACGCCTATATCAGCAACCACTGACCTGAGCGGCACACGGGGGCCGCCGTCCGCACCGGCGGTCCCGCTCCCGCCGCTTATCGTGCGGGAGCGGGACCCGGCCGCCATACCTCCACACGGTTCCCGATCAGGTTCACGGTGTACACCGTCCCGTCGGGGGCGACCGTCACGGCGATCTCGGTATAGCCCGGACCGCGGTGCGGGGTGCCGAATGCCGTCAGGAATCGGCCCTGCGGGGTGAACTTCTGGATCCGGTCGTTTTCCTCGTCGGCGACGAAGACGTTGCCGCGCGGGCCGATCGCCACGCAGGTCGGGGTGCGAAACCAGCCGTTGAACGGACCGCTCACGTTCGCCGCGAAGGGGCCGCCCCACTTGCGCAGGAAGCGACCGTCGGGGCCGAACACCTGGATGCGGTCGTTGTAACCGCCGGCCACGTAGAGCGTGCCGTCCGGCGCCACCGCCACGTCGATCGGATAATTGAACCAACCGGCCTCGACGTAGCCCTTCTCACCCGTATGGCCCCACTGACGGATGAACCGCCCGTCGGGACCGAGCTTCTGCACGCGCTGGTTGTGGAAACCCGCCACGTACAGATCGCCCTTCGGTCCCACCGCGACCCCGGTGGGAGAGTTGAACCGCCCGGGCGCCGATCCGGCCTTGCCCGGGGTGCCGAGGGTGCGCTCCAGGGCGCCGTCGGCGCCGAATATGAGCACATCGTCGTTCCAGTAGTCGGCCACGTAGACCTTGCCGTCGCGCACCGCGATGTTCATGGGCCGCCCCTGATCGGGAACCGCGATCCGCCTGATGAAACGCCCGTCCGGATCGAAGACCTGGATCCGATGATTCAGGGAGTCGGCGACGTAGACCCGCCCGTTGCCGTAGGCGATACCGATCGGATTGCGGAACCGCCCGGGCGCCGTGCCCTCCCCGCCCCAAGTCTTCACCAGATGGTAGGGCGGCTCGACCGGGGCGGGAAACCACACCGGCTTGATCGCCGCCCCGAGGACGATGAGCACCCCGGCGCCGATCCACCCGACACGCCCCGCACGACTCACGGGCGCCCCCCGCCGGGCCGATGCACGACTCTGCGCAGCGCGAAGCCCGCGTCGTAGACGAAGCCCTTGAGCTGCGCATCGGTGAAGCGTGTCCCCGGCCGCACATGCACCACCGCGACCCCCTTCACGATATCGATATCGGTCTTGATCACACCGTGCTGACGGGCGAACTGCTTCTCGAGCCCGTAGGCGCAGTAGGGGCAGGCAAGACCGTTGACCTGCAGGACGTAGGAATTCATCGGATAGGCGTTCGATCCGTCTGCGCGCACCGGCATGGGTAACGCCAACGCGGTGATCAACAGGAGCGCCGGAAACAACGGCATCCACGACTTGAAACGGAACATGGGGGTCACCTCTTCATCAACTCACAGTGGTCCGCATACCGGAACCGGTCAGTAGTGCATCTCAAACTCGACCCGGAATCGGAAGTCGGTGGCGGGCTGACGCCCGTTCAGGGCGCTGTAGACGGGGATCTGGACGCCGGGGCGCAGATTGAAGTGCCCGTAGGTCCAGATCATCCCCGGCGAGACGAACAGTTCCGTTCCACCGGTATTCGGGAGATCGACGCCGTTCTGCCGGCTGCGGTCCGTAATCTCCGCGTTCAATCCGACGACGAAGACGGTATCGGGCATCGTGTAGATCGGCGTGCCCGGCCGCCAGCCGCCCACCAGATTCAGGAACCATCGATTGCCCCGGCGCAGCCCCGCATCGCCGGTCGTATTGATCCGGTAGCCGACGCTCGCCCAGCGGTACCATTTGATGCTCTCGTAGCCGTAGGCAAGCGCGGCCAGGTAGTCGCTCGAGCCGGCACCCACCCCGGCGGCGCCGGTATCGAAGTGCACCGCCCCCAATGCGGTGAGCGAGCGCATCGCGCCGGGCTCGGCCCGGCGCCAGAACCGGTACTTGGTCTTGAGCCCGAAGTCCCCGACGCCGCTGTGCTCGCCGGTCTCGTAGGGCAGATCCATCCCGACGGTCCAGTTGCTGTTCACCCCGTATTTGAACTCGCCGGTATACTCGTTGCTCGCCACACCCCCCACTTCGGTCCGCTGATAGCCCAGGTGATATTCCAGGGCCCCCTTGAATTCCGTGTGCGGAGAGAAGGAGAAAATGGGCCCGTGGGCCAGGGCCGACAGCGGGGCGGCGGCCAGGCTCGCGGCGAGCGCGGCCCGGCACCACCGGCGCACACGGATATCACGAATACGAGCTTCCATCGTACGTCTCCCGGTACCTCGTGGAACCCTCCCGCATGAAGTGCGGCGGGGGGTCGTCATGGCCAGCGTAGACCTGGAGCACGCTCCAAGATCAAGCCCCGGAGACACCGGGCTCTCGGCGTTGCCGCCGCAACGACCTCCGGCGAACGGTCTTGCCTATGGAGTCCGGTCCGGGACCGGCACACTACCGGGAGGGAACGGGTGGAAGGTCGAGGCATCGGGGGCATCGGGGGCGCCGCGGACCGGCGGCGCCTCGACCGAACCGCCGTGTATTCCCCAACGACCATCGGGTGTTCAGCGGGTGCCGAGCGTTTATACTGGGGGTTCCGGCCGGGCAGACCCAGCGCCGGGGCGCCCCGAGCCGATCGTCCCCTTTCCGTAACGCACAATTTCAGGAGGCGCGATGTCCTCGCTCAGCCACCCGCTCGTGATGGAACCCGAGGAATTGGAGGCGCGGCTCGACTCGCAAGGGCTGCTGGTGGTCGATCTCAGCAAGCCCGAGGTCCACGCCCGGATCCACATACCGAGCGCGGTGCACTTCGACTACGGCCGGATCGTCGCCGCGCGCCGCCCGATCGGCGGGTTGCTACCGGACGAGGCCGCGCTCGGCGAGGTGCTGGGCTCCACCGGCATCACACCCGAGACCCACGTGATCGCCTACGACGACGAAGGCGGCGGAAAGGCGTGCCGCCTGTTGTGGACCCTGGACGTGCTGGGCCACCGGAAGTTCTCACTGCTCAACGGCGGGCTGCATGCCTGGGCCAACGAGACCCACCCGGTGGAATCGGGTGTGACGCCACCCGCACCGGCGCACTATCCGGCGAAGATCGCTGCGACCGGGCACGCCGACCGGAACTATATCCTCGCGCGCCTCGGGGATGACTCGGTACGCCTGCTGGATGCGCGATCCCCGGAGGAGTATCGCGGTTTCAAACGCCTGGCCGCGCGCGGCGGCCACATCCCGGGCGCCGTCAACCTGGAATGGACCCGTGCGATGGATCCGAACCGCAACCTGCGCCTGCGCCCGGAGGAGGAACTGCGCGCGATGCTGGAATCGCTCGACGTGACGCCCGCGCACGAGGTCATCACCTACTGCCAGACGCATCACCGCTCGGCGTACACCTACATCGTCCTGAAGGCGCTGGGATTCGAGCGCATTCGCGGTTATCCGGGCTCCTGGTCGGAGTGGGGAAACCTGGACGATACGCCGGTGGAATGAGCGGCGACAGCGCCCGCGCCGCGCCCACCCCAGCGCCGCCGGCGGGCCAAGGCCCGCCCTGCCGGGAAACATCCGCTGCACCACTCGTAGGGCCGGGCTCGCCCGGCCGGCCCCGTCGACGCCCGAGAAGACGCCTACACCGCCGAGACCCGGAAGAACTGCTCCCGGTAGTATCGCAGCTCACGGATCGAGTCGCGCACGTCGTCGAGGGCCAGATGACTCGGGTTCTTCTCGAAGCCCTCGGCCACGCGCGGCGACCAGCGCTTCACCAGCTCCTTCACGGTACTGACGTCGAGATGGCGATAGTGGAAGTACTGCTCCAGACGCGACATCCAACGGTGCAGAAAGCGCCGGTCCTGGCAGATGCTGTTGCCGCACATCGGCGAGGCATTGGACGGCACCCAGAGTCGCAGAAACTCCAGGGTCCGGCGCTCGGCCTCTGCGACGTCCACCTCGCTCGCGCGCACCCGGTCGATCAGGCCCGATTTTCCGTGCTGGGTACGGTTCCAGTTGTCCATCTGCTCGAGGACCGCGTCGGGCTGATGGATGGCCAATGCCGGTCCCTCGGCCCGCACCTCGAGCCGTCCGTCGGTGATGATGGTGGCGATCTCGATGATATGGTCGCGGTCGGTATCCAGACCGGTCATCTCGAGATCGATCCAGATCAGATTTCCTGGGTCCTGTGCCATGAATCATTCCTTTCTATGGAGGAGCCGCCGCATCGGTTGTCAGGCATTCTAGCAGCCCGCCGGACTCAGGGATGACATCGATGGACGATTTCCGCCTGCTCTTTTTCCTGTTCCTGGCCGCGGCCACGTCGACTCGGTTGTGGTTGAACCGCCGTCACATCCGCCACGTCCTGCGCCACCGCGACCGAGTGCCCGACGCATTCCGCGAGCGCATCACGCCGGAGTCGCACCGCAGGGCCGCGGACTACACGGTGGCGCGCACGCGACTGGGCGGTCTGGAGACACTGTACGACGGTGCGCTGCTGCTCGGATGGACCGTGGGCGGCGGCCTGGAATGGCTGGACCGGGCCTGGCGGGGGATGGGACTCGGCCCGTCCGCCACCGGCGTCGCGGTCCTGCTCACCGTGTTCGTGTTGATCGGCCTGCTGGAGCTTCCGTTTTCCGTGTATCACACCTTCGTGCTGGAGGAGCGCTTCGGCTTCAACCGCTCCACGCCGGCGGTGTTCGCGGGCGACCTCGCCCGCCAGTTCGCGCTGACCGTGATACTGGGCGCGCCGCTCGCGTGGGTCGCACTGTGGCTCATGGCCCACACCGGCGGGCTGTGGTGGCTCTACGTCTGGGCGGTCTGGATCGGCTTCGGCCTGTTGATGGCCTGGGCCTACCCGACCCTGATCGCTCCGCTGTTCAACCGCTTCAGCCCACTCGACGATACCGCGCTGCGCGTGCGCATCGAGCGCCTGCTCACGCGCTGCGGCTTCTCCAGCAGCGGCGTGTTCGTGATGGACGGCTCGCGCCGCTCCGCGCACGGAAACGCCTACTTCACCGGCCTCGGCCGGCACAAGCGCATCGTATTCTTCGACACGCTGCTCGGGAGCCTCGAACACCGGGAGGTGGAAGCGGTGTTGGCGCACGAACTCGGTCACTTTCGTCTCCATCACGTGCGCAAACGCCTCATCCATACCGCGCTGTTGAGTCTTGCCGGCCTCGCCGTGCTCGCCTGGCTGATGCACCGGCCGTGGTTCTACTCCGGACTGGGGGTCACCACCCCTTCCGACTACATGGCGCTGCTGTTGTTCCTGCTGGTCCTGCCGACCTTCACCTTCCTGCTGCAACCGATCGCGGCGCACCTCTCGCGCCGCCACGAATACGAGGCGGATGCATTCGCCGCCGAGCGGGCCGAACCCGACGCGCTGATCCGCGCGCTGGTCACGCTCTACGAGGAAAACGCCAGCACCCTGACCCCCGATCCGCTCTACTCGGCGTTCCACGATTCCCACCCGCCGGCGTCGCTGCGTATCGCGCATCTATCGGATAGAATGGCGGCCGAGCGGAGCTGAGACACATAACAGGAGACGGGCATGAAGACGAGCGCAAGAGTGGGAATCGCGGCGGGTGCGGCGGCGCTGTTGTGTGCCTCGCTGGCGGTGTATGCCGCGAACGGACCGGACATCGCCCTGGGCAAACGATTACACAATCAATCCTGCCTGGCCTGCCACAATCCGAGCGTGTACACGCGGCCCAACCACAAGATCCGCAGCCTGGCCGCGTTGCGCACCCAAGTCACCGGCTGCCGGCAGGCCGTGGGCGTGCACTGGAGCCCGGCCGAGCGCGCGGATGTGATCGACTACCTCAACCGGACCTTCTATCACTTCGACGAGGGAAGCAGGCATCACGGCTGAAGATCCCACCGCCGGCTATCCGGGCGGCCAACCCATGGGGCGCCCGCCGAGCAGGTGCAGGTGCACGTGGAAGACCGACTGTCCGGCCTCGGCGTTGCAGTTGATCACCGTGCGATAACCCCGCTCGGCGATGCCCTCCTCCCGGGCGATGTGCCGCGCCGCGAGGTGCATGCGCCCGATGAGTTCCGCGTCCGCGATCTCCATGTCGTTCAGGGTGGCGACATGGCGCTTGGGGATCACCAGGACGTGGGTGGGTGCCTGCGGGTTGACGTCGCGGAACGCGAGCAGGTCCTCGTCCTCGTAGACCACGTCCGGCGCGATCTCGCCGCTCACCATCCTGCAGAACAGACACTCCGCCATACCGCCTCCGGTTCAGTTCGGTCCAAGGATCAGCGTACTTGAAATCTTAGAGAATGTTGACTCTTTGAGCCACCCCTTGGGGATTCCAGGCGTTCCGACCCCGTTCCCTCAAACGTACTCATCCACGCTCGCCGGCGTAGAGTCGCTCTCGAACGGCCGCCGATGGGCCCGGTGGGCGGCGATCGCGACAACCGGGCGGGGATTCATATGGGCGGCGGGGTGCTCTACAGATCGCGCCGACCCCGAAAGGCGTGCGAGAGGGTGTCGTGGTCGACGTACTCGAGTTCACCGCCGACCGGCACGCCCTGGGCGATGCGCGTGACCCGGATCCCGCGCTCGTGGGCCACCGCGCTGATGTACTGGGCGGTAGCCTCACCCTCGGCGGTGAAGTTCGTGGCCAGGATCAGCTCGCACACCTCGCCCTCCGCGAGCCGGCCCGCCAGACGGTCCAGGCCCAGTTCTTCCGGACCGATCCCGTCCAGCGGCGAGAGGCGGCCCATCAGCACGAAGTACAGGCCTCGATAGCCGGTGGCCTGCTCGATGGCCTGGGTATCGGCCGGGGTCTCCACCACGCACAGCAACGAGCGATCACGGCGCGCGCTCTCGCACACTGCGCACACCTCCCCCTCGCTCAGGGAGCGGCACAAGCGGCACTGGCGCACCGTCTCGCCGGCCTCGGCCAGGGCCCGGCTCAGGCGGCGCGCACCCTCCCGGTCCCGCTCCAGCAGATGGTAGGCCATGCGCTGGGCGGACTTGGGCCCGACGCCGGGCAGGCAGCGCAGCGCCTCGATCAGACGGCGGACGATCGGGAGATGGGCCATGGGCGGATCAGAAGGGCAGCTTCATCCCGGGGGGGAGACCCGCCCCCGCCGCGAGGCCGGAGAAGCGCTCCTGCACGGTCTTCTCGACCTTCTGCACCGCGTCGTTGACCGCCGCCGCGACGAGATCCTCCAGCATGTCCTTGTCGTCGCCGAGCAGGCTCGGGTCGATGGTTACGCGCCGCACGTCATGGCGTCCGGTCATCACGACACTCACCAAGCCGCCGCCGGCCTGCCCGGTGACCTCCAGCGAGGCCATCTCCTCCTGGGCCTTTTGCATGTCCGCCTGCAGGCGCTGGGCCTGTTTCATGAGATTGCCGATGCCAGCTTTCATTTCGCCACCTCGACCCGCATCGGGCCGCCATTGAAATCATTACACCACGGTGTCGCGCGTCCGGCCGGTTCGCGCCGGCGGGCCGCTGCACCGCATACCATTACGCTCAATCCGTCGGCCGGACCGAACCCGGCGCGATCTCGCCGTCGAAGGTCTCACACAGGGCCTGCACGGTGCGATCCTCCTTGATCGCCCGGGTCGCCGCCTTCACCCGGTCCCGGTCTTCGCGCGCCCAGCGTTGCGACGGTGTCTCGACCACGGGCTTTCCGAGCCGGATCGCCAGCCGCACCGGGGTGCCGAAATGGCGCTGCAGGGACTGGAGCAGGCGCTCCTCGGTGCTGGGCGAGCGCAGGTGGGCCCGCGAACCGTCGAGCAAAAGTTGCACCGTCTCGCCCTCGCGCCCCAGCAGATTGCAGTTCGCCGCCAGTTCCCGGGCGGGCCCGCCGAGGCCCAGGGAATCACGCACCATCTCCAGCCATTCCTCCTGCGCCGGGGCCGCCTCGGGGGAGGCCTCCGGGCCGGCGGCCGGGGCGGTGCCCCGGGCGGCGGGGGCACTCCCCGCCGGTGTCGGGACCGGGTCCTCGCGCGCCGGGGCGGGCGGTGTTTTGGGCGCCGCGGCCCGCGGGCGCCGCTTGGCGGCCGGGGCGGGGTTGGACACCGGTACCACGGGTGCGTCCTCGGGACGAAAAGCGAGCATCCGCAGCAGTACCATCTCGAAGCCGGCACGCGGGTCCGGGGCGAGCGGCAGGTCGCGCCGCCCCAGGAGCGCGATCTGATAGAAGAGTTGCACGTCCTCCGGCGCGAGCCGTTCCGCCAGGGCCGCTACGGCATCGCGGTCGTCCTCCTCGATCGCCCCCGGCACCTGCCGGATCAGGGCCACACGGTGCAGGAGCACCAACAACTCCGCCAGGACGCTCGGGAAATCGGCGCACTGCTCGGCGAGTTCCTCTACCTGCCCCAACAGCCCTGCACCGTCACCGGCGGCCAGCGCCTCCACCAGCCCGACCAACCGCTCGCGGGGGAGGGTCCCGAGCATGGTGCGCACGTCATCGGTGCGCAGCGTACCGCCGCCGTAGGCGATCGCCTGATCGAGCAGACTCAGCGCATCGCGCATGCTGCCCTCGGCGGCGCGGGCGATCGGTTCCACCGCACCGGGCTCGGTGTCCACGCCCTCGCGCCCCAGGATCATCGACAGATGCCCGACGATGAGGGCCGGCGGCAGGCGTTTGAGATGGAACTGAAGGCAGCGCGAGAGAACGGTGGCGGGCAAGCGTTGCGGGTCGGTGGTGGCGAGGAGGAACTTCACGTGCGGCGGGGGCTCCTCCAGGGTCTTGAGCAGGGCGTTGAAGCTGTGGGTGGAGAGCATGTGGACCTCGTCCACCAGGTAGACCTTGTAACGGCCGCGGGTAGGCGCGTACTGCACGTTCTCCAGCAGTTCGCGGGTATCCTCCACCCGGGTGCGTGAAGCGGCGTCCACTTCGATCAGGTCGACGAAACGCCCCTCATCGATCTCCCGGCACGCGTCGCACTCCCCACAGGGGGTGGAACTCACGCCACGCTCGCAATTGAGGGCGCGCGCGAGGATGCGCGCGATCGTGGTTTTCCCCACCCCGCGCGTGCCGGTGAAGAGAAACGCATGGTGCAGGCGGTCGTGGTCCAGCGCGTTGATCAACGCGCGCGCCACGTGCTCCTGGCCCGCCAACTCGGCGAAGGTACGGGGCCGCCACTTACGCGCGAGTACCTGATAGCTCATGGGCGAAGATCCGGATTCCGCGGCCCCGCGGCTGAAGTCCGCGAAGCGGGTTGCAAGGCGCCGCGGCGCGCGAACCCGCGGCGCGCCCGACCCGACGGGGCTATCATACCGCAGATCCCGCAACCGTTCGGATCCGTGCGGAACCCGGCCGATCCGGTGGCGCTTCTTTAAGGGCGGCGGACCGTGCCAGCCACACCCCGGCACCCGACGCTGCTGTTACCGCTGCTCCCTTCCGGGCCTGACGGAGTTCACAACAGTTCGCTGCGGGGGGACCGACACGGCCGCCATTGAAACGGATACTCCGGCCGGGGCGGTCGCCGATCCGCCTCACCGACCCTGTCGGGGGGAGCGGAAAACCCGGACTCCGGAATTACCGATTTGGATCCGATGGATTATGCGGATCCGTCGAGGGGCGGAACGGTACCGCATACTCATGCGGCGGCCCGCCCTCCGCGGTACGCATCGCATTCTACTGCATATCCGCGGAGAGTCACAATGCGGGTCGATCCGGGTTTCCCGTTTGCGTACACGGTTGAGGCAAACCCGGCTCCCTACGAAGCCGCTGAATCACCGCCTCTCAGCGGTCGGGAAATCCGGATATAGTCGAAAATATCGCTTGCGAATACCTGGGAATCGAAGCGAAGCGCCGACCATCCTGGTTGACCGCAACCTCGAAGGCGTGGGTTACGCTTCGAGGTCGGGCGTGGATTCCGGAATGCCGGGATCGCCGACCGCCCGTTGCGCGCCGTTGCTTCCGCTGCTGCCGTTGCTGCCGTTGCTGCCGTTGCTTCCGCTGCTGCCGTTGCTGCCGTTGCTGCCGTTGCTTCCGCTGCTGCCGTTGCCACCGTTGCCACCGTTGGCGGCCGTGTAGGTCTCGTCCAATTCGATGCGGTTGCGCCCGATGCGCTTGGCGCGGTAGAGCGCATTGTCGGCGCGTTCGATCAGCGCGCTGGGCGTCTCGCCCGGTTGATACAGCGCCAGTCCCGCAGAGAAGGTGGGCAGCTGGCGCACCGCAGCGTTGAACTGGTAGCAGGCCTCGCCGGCGCGCTTCTTGACCTTGTTCAGGGCACGTAGCGCACCGTTGCGCTCGGTGTTGGGCAACAGCACCGCAAACTCCTCGCCGCCGTAGCGGGCCACCAGATCGTGGTGGCGAAACAGGGACAGGACGCTCTTGGCGTAGGTGCGCAGCACCTCGTCACCCGCCGGGTGGCCATGCTTGTCATTGATGTCCTTGAACTTATCAAGATCCAGCAGGGCCAGGGACAGGGGTGAGCCGTAGCGCTGCACGCGGCTGACCTCCTCCTCGAGCCGACGCAGGAAGGCACGCCGGTTCGGCAGCCCGGTCAGCTCATCGGTGAGGCTGAGCAGGCGCACGCGGGTCAGCTCGTCGTTGAGCTGCCGGCTGCCGGATTCGACGATCTGCAGGTAGTTGTGGGTGTTATCGAGCTTGTCGGCCAGCAAGCGGTGACCGTGCAGCAGCTTCTCGATCTCGCGGATCAGGGTCTGGCGCAACTGTTCGACCTGCGCGCCCTCGCGAACCTGCTGCAACTCCCCGAGCACCACCTCGAGCAGCACACCGAACTCCGCATTCTGCGCGATCGTCTCCATGATCTGGTGCGCGAGGGTGCTCTGCATGTGTTGGATATCACGGCTTTTCTCGTCCAGGTAGGAGCGAAATGCGGCGTTGACCCGCTGCTCGTCGCCACCGCTTTCATCGGTCTCCACCGGCGCCTCGAACGACCCCTCCGGAGGGCGCGGCGACGCCGACGGCGGCTGGTCGCCGACGGGGGACGGCGCGGCATGATCGGGCGCGCGCGCAATGCCGAGTGACTGAAACAGCGGGTCGAAGGCGGCCTGGAAGGCCTGGGGATCGGGGTGCACCGCCTGGGCGAGGTGCTCGGCCTGGCGGTCGATGAATTCACGCAACGCGCCCAACTCGGAGGGCGACAGTGGCGGCTGCAGGCACTTGCGCAGCAGCCGCGTCTCCATCATCGGGGCCGAGCCCGGTTCCAGATTACGCGCGTAGGCGTCCAACAACGAACCGACGAAGCCCGCGTAGAGAGCCTCGACCTCGAGGTGCTCGGCCTCGTAGTCGTTGAGCACACGCTCCACTTGGCGGTAGATGAGACTCCCCGCCTGGGATTGCGTGAGCTCCTCGAGCAGACGGAGCACCTTCCTGGAAGAGGTTAGATGAAATGCCTTCGGTTCCGCATCGACCGCCATCAGGCCCTCGCCCACAACCTCCGCTGTCGTTGTTTTAAAGCTAAAAATCAGCCTATTGTTCTTTATTTATTGGATTTCTTGCGCTATCCCACTCACTGTACGGCGGCACTGCCCGCTGCCTCCGCCCACGCATCGACTGTAACCCGGCCCGACTGAAAGGACAAACCCCGCATGGCGACGAATCGGATCACCGGCCGGATACGGTCACATCGGGTGCCGAGGACGGAATCGGACCCCAATGCGCCGGTGCACCACTTTTCCATTTTGTTTTCAAGGAGATAGTCGTCGAGCAAACGGCCGCACGCAATATCAGCGGCAAAAACTTGTCACGAATAGGAATTTTACCTACGTTGGAATCAACGTTTACTTACAAGAAGACCCTCCCTCAACGGACGCGCCGCAGGGTGGGAGTAGGAAATCAGGGGTAAGCGTGCGCCGGAATTCCGGCGCAGAGGGGCAACGAGAGGATCACGCCGCCAGATGGCGTGCGATCACGTCGATGGACGAACCCGACACCATCAATGCCTCCAGGATCTCCTCGGTACGCTCGGGTGCGAGGCCGAGCCGGGCCAGCAGCGCTTCCGGCGGTGGCTCCAGGATTTCATCGCCGATACCGTGGCGGCGCAACAGCCGGTTGGCCACCAGCACCAGATTTGGATAGGCGGCATGTTCACCGTCGTAGTCCTCGTTATGGTGCTCGCACACGGTGACCGTAACTTCATCCGGCAGTTTCCAGGAGTGGGTCAACCAAGCACCGATGCTGGGGTGGCCCATGCACAGCACGTCGCGCGCCCGCCCCATACACAACACCCGCTTCTCGATCGCGGTCACCGGAGTCTCGGGGTTCGCCGCGACCAGCCGATTCAACAGGAAGAATTCGGGCTGGAACAGGTGGCCCATCAACAGAAATCCGAAGTTGTGCAGCAGGCCCGCCAAGTAGGCGATACCCGGCTGCGGCCGCGACCCGGCCGGCATCGCCTTGGCGAGTGCCTGCACGAGGGCCGCGCAGTAGGTCGAATGACGCCGGAAGGCATGCATCCCCAGCGGCCCGTCGAGCGGGTTGCGGAACGCACGCCCCGCCGCCAGCCCCAAGGCCATACTCGCAGCCAAGTCGAAGCCGAGGACCCGGGCGATCGCATCGCGAATCGACTCGGGTTTGCCGCAATAGCCGAAAAACGGTGAGCCGGCATAGCGCATCACCTGCGCCGAGAGACTCGGATCCAGCTCCACGATTGCGGCCAGGCGCTCGGCCGAGGCCGCCGGATCGGCACGCAACCGAAGGATGCGTTGCGCCACCGCCGGCATCGGCGGCAATTCGTAGAGTTCCTCGATGTGGCGGCGCACTTCGGGGGCGGGGGTGAACGAGGCGACCATCGAATCGAGATCGATGCCTTCGGGCACGCGCAGTTCCGATCCGGAGCCGCCCGCCGTCCCGCTCTGCAATCCGCTCGTTGCCTGCGCGCAGCCCGCTACGCGTGCGCCCGCCTGCAACCGCCGGAAGCCGCTGCGGCGGATGTGCACCACCATGTCATGTACCCCGGGTTCGAAGCAGAGGTCTTCGGAATCGTAGACGCTCGGGTCGACAACGGTCTCGATCCCGTAAGCGGCGCCCAGCGGCGGTACGGTCCCCGGGTCACAATCCGGGAAGACGGCCGCCGTCTCGTCTGCAGATGCCGGCACCGGCCTGCGGCCCAGCAGTTTTCCCACCGCCTGGAAGTCGATTGAACGCGACAAGGGTAGCACGACCAGGAGCGGTCCGCGCGCACCCTTCAACAGTACGCCACGAACGAAACGCCGGAAGGATACGCCGCAAGTGCGCGCCGCCGCCTCCAGGCTCTCCGTCGCTGTGTGCCCGCGGACTTCGTAGACGACGCCGGCGCGCGCCAGGGCCTGCTGAACGGTAGCTGCGATGGACACCGGTCTATCCTCCGACGACGGTCCTCACAAATAATAGGACGATACACTCGGCGTCGACCGTGCGTGGCTCACAGAATGTGTGAAAGACGATCCGCGACAGGGGGGGCGCCGCAACATCGGGGTAGCAACAGGGACACCGGAATCTGAGCCGTCGTCGGCGGGGCGAGCCCCGCCCTACAGGTATTTCGCGGTGTCGTGGTGTCCGGTAGGGCCGGGCTTGCCCGGCCGAAGCCATTGGAATCCGTAGCCGTTTTTCTACGATACGGACCCACGTGCGCGCTGTTTCCCGCGACCTGTATGGAGCGTCCCCGGCAGGGGCGACGGACCTTGCCCGAATCGGCCCATCGCACCATCGACCCCGTCAGCTTGTCGGCCTTGCAAGGTCTGCCGAACGACGCCGGCGGTGGAGATCCCGCGCCCGGCGGCGCGTCACCTTGCAATAGCGCGGTATTTACCGGACCATCTTCCGAACTTTGGCCGGCGAGGAAACGGGACATGTCCGAGACCAAGATCCTCCTCGAGGAATCCGCGATTCCCACCCATTGGTACAACGTCGTCGCCGACATGCCGAATCCACCGGCCGCGGTGCTCGGGCCGGACGGCAATCCGGTGACGCCGGAGGCGCTCGGCGCGATCTTTCCGCCCGCGCTGATCGAGCAGGAGGTCAGCACCGAGCGATGGATCCCGATCCCCGAGCCGATCCGCGAAATCTACCGGGCATGGCGCCCGAGCCCGCTCTACCGCGCGCGGCGCCTGGAGGCGGCGCTCGCCACCCCGGCGCACATCTACTACAAGTACGAGGGCGTGAGCCCGGCCGGCTCGCACAAACCCAACACGGCGGTCGCGCAGGCCTGGTACAACCGCGAGGCGGGCATCACACGCCTGAGCACCGAGACCGGCGCCGGCCAGTGGGGTTCGGCGCTGGCGCTCGCCGGACAGCTCCTCGGCCTGCGCGTGCGCGTCTACATGGTCAAGGTGAGCTATGAGCAGAAGCCGTATCGGCGCTCGATGATCCGGACCTGGGGCGGGGAGGTGCTGGCGAGCCCGACGGATCGCACCGAATCCGGACGCAAGGTACTCGCGGCCGACCCGGACTCGCCCGGCTCGCTGGGCATCGCCATCTCCGAGGCGGTGGAGGAGGCGGCCTCGCGCGCGGACACCAACTATTCGCTCGGCTCGGTACTCAATCACGTCCTGCTGCACCAGACGGTCATCGGCCTCGAGGCGCGCGAGCAGATGGCACTCGCCGGTGACTACCCGGACATGGTGTTCGCCCCGTGCGGCGGCGGCTCCAATTTCGGCGGCATCGCCTTTCCGTTTTTCGCCGACAAGGCCGCCGGACGCGATGTCCGGCTGGTGGCGGTGGAGCCGACTTCCTGTCCCACGCTGACCCGCGGCGTCTATACATACGACTTCGGCGACACCGCCGGACTCACCCCGCTGATGTGCATGTACACCCTGGGTCACGACTTCGTGCCGCCCGGCATCCACGCGGGCGGGCTGCGCTACCACGGCGCCTCGCCCCTGGTTTGCCAACTCCACCACGAGGGCCTGATCGACGCGGTGGCGGTACCGCAGGTGGCGACCTTCGAGGCGGGCGTGCTGTTCGCCCGCACCGAGGGGATCATCGCGGCCCCGGAGGCCTCGCACGCCATTCGCGCCGTGATCGACGAGGCGCTACGCTGCAAGGAGAGCGGCGAGCCCAAGACCCTGCTGTTCAATCTCTCCGGTCACGGTCATTTCGACATGGCCGCCTATGACAAATATTTCAACGGTGAACTCGAGGACTACGAATATCCGGAGGAGGCGATCCACGCCGCCCTGGCACACCTGCCGAAGGTGGGGACGGCGTAAAAAGTGCGGGAGCGTAGTTTGCAGCCCGAGGCGGGGGCGTAGTACGCTTAAAAGAGGGCGCGCAGCAACTGCACCGCGCGCCATGACCCCACCCCGCGAAGCGAGGATCCGTCCGTGGCTACCGTCGCCGTCACCAAAGACAACTTTGAGGAACTCATCGACCACAACGACGTGGTCGTACTCGACTTCTGGGCGCCCTGGTGCGGCCCGTGCCGATCCTTCGCACCGATCTTCGAGGCCGCCTCCGAGCAGCACCCGGACGTGGTATTCGGAAAGGTCAACACGGACGAGGAACGGGAATTGGCGGGTACGTTCCAGATCCGCTCGATTCCGACCCTGACCCTGTTCCGCCAGAAGATCATCCTGTTCTCGCAGCCCGGGACGTTGCCCGCCGCGGACCTTCAGGACGTGCTGGAAAAGGCCAAGGCCCTGGACATGGAAGAGGTGCGCCGCGAGGTCGCCGCGCAGAAGGCGCAGAAGGCACAGGAGCCGGACGCCCCGCCGGCGGAGTGAGACACACCGGCGGCGGGACGGATCGGCCGCCGATCGTTTTTCCCGTGCGCCGCGTGCATTGCACCCCGAGGCGCCGGTCGGGTCGTCGTCATCGACCCATCAGGGGCGCGGCGGGGGCGGCTTTCCGTCGCGACGAAACCGCAGGTAGTCCTCCAGGATCCGCGCGTGATCGAAGGCAAGCGGCGGGAGTTTCGTCGCGTCGAACACCCCCAGCCCCTTGGCGTCGTCGCCGGCGTGCGGCCCGCCCTCGGCCTCGGCCACGTAGACGGCGCTGACGGTATGGCCGCGCGGATCGCGCGCGGGGTCCGAATAACAGCCCAGCAACGCCGTGAGCCGGATCCGCAGGCCGGTCTCTTCCCACGCCTCGCGCACCGCGGCCTGTTCCAACCGCTCCCCGACATCCACGAATCCGCCCGGCAACGCCCAGCCGGGCGGCGGATTGCGACGTTCGATGAGGACGATGGGCCGCCCGGGACGGTCGGCCAGCTCGATGATCGTATCGGCGGCGATCAGCGGTGTGACGGGTGCAGGCATCCGGCTGGTCGCGAGGACGGGTGCGCGATCGGGCGCGGCTACCGGTTGCGCCCGATGACCCGGAACAGGCGGCGACGTTGGCGCTTGTCGGGACGGGGGGCGGGCGTCGCCACGCCGCCCTGGGCGCGGCGCTCGGCGGCGACCCGCTCGCGGGCCGCGCGACTCTCGGCGGTCTCCTCGTAGAGCTGCGCGGCCTCGACGGCCGGCACCCGGCGTTTGGTCAGTCCACGCACCACGATCACGTGCTCGTAAGGACCGCGGCGGATGCTCAGGGAATCGCCCGGGTGCAGATCGCGCGAGGATTTGATGCGCGCACCGTTGACCTGTACCTTGCCGCCGGAGACGGCCTGCGCGGCCAACGCCCGCGTCTTGAAGAACCGCGCGGCCCACAGCCACTTGTCGATGCGCACGCGATCCGCCGCCGGGGCACCGCCTGTCGGCTCGGTTTCCGGTGATGCCGGTTCCGAATCCACATCCACCCTCCCCGTCGCCGACCTGAACGGCCGATACCCGTGCAACGTCAGTGTAACATGCACGACCGCCGTCCGCCGTGGGGTTTCCACACTACAAGCACCCGCGCGTCGACGGACCCCGCGCGCGAACCAAAACCCCGGCAGCCGCCGTGCTCCGTCGCCTCACCGGCGCGAGGCTCATTCCAATGAGAGGCGCAGGAGCAGATCGTTCAGGCGGCCGACAAACGCCGCCGGATCCTCCAACTGCCCGCCGTCGGCCAGCAGCGCCTGGTCGAAGAGAATCAGCGCCCAATCCGTGAAACGCGCCCCGTCCGACTCCCCCTTGAGTCGGCGCACCAGCGGGTGATCCGGGTTGATCTCCAGGATCGGCTTGCCCGCCGGGACCTCCTGGCCGGCCGCCTTCAGCACCCGCTGCAGGTGTACCGACACATCGTGCTCGTCGAGCACCAGGCACGAGGGAGAGGAGACCAGCCGATGGCTGACGCGCACCTCGCGCACGCGCTCGCCGAGGGCTTCGCGCATGCGCGCGAGCAGGTCCCGGTAGTCGGTCTCGGCCTGCTCGACGCTGTGCCGTTCCTCCCGGTCCTCCAGGGCGTTCAGGTCGAGTCCGCCCTTGGCCACCGACTGCAGGGGCTTGCCGTCGAACTCCGTAAGGTGCGAGACCAGCCACTCGTCGACGCGCTCGGACAACAGCAGCACCTCGATACCCTTCTTGCGCAGCAGTTCCAGGTGCGGGCTGTGGCGCGCCGCAACGAAGGTCTCCGCGGTGATGTAGTAGATCTTGTCCTGCCCGTCCTTCATACGCCCGACGTAGTCGCGCAGCGAGACGTCCTGCTCCGGGCTGTCCGTGTGGGTCGAGGAGAAACGCAGCAGCTCGGCAATGCGATCACGGTTGGCATAGTCCTCGGCCGGGCCCTCCTTCATGACCGCGCCGAAGGCCTTCCAGAATCGCGCGTATTTCTCCGGGTCCTTCTCCGCCATCTCCTCCAGGGCGTCCAGGACCCGCTTGACCAGGGCCGAGCGGATCTGCCCGATCTCACGGTTGTGCTGGAGGATCTCGCGGGAGATGTTCAACGGCAGGTCGTCGGAGTCCACCACGCCGCGCACGAACCGCAGGTATTGCGGCAGCAGGTGCTCGGTATCGTCCATGATGAACACCCGCTTCACGTACAATTTGATTCCGTGGCGACGCTCCCGGTCCCACAGATCGAAGGGCACGCGCGCCGGAATATAGAGCAGCGAATCGTAGGTGACCCGCCCTTCCACGTGGTTGTGCAGCCACAGCAGCGGGTCCTCGAAGTCGTGGGCCACCTGCTTGTAGAACTCGCGGTATTCCTCCTCGCTCACGTCGCTGCGCCGGCGCGCCCACAGCGCCGAGGCGCGATTGACGGTCTCCTCGCCTTCGCCCCCCTCTTCCGCCATGCGGATCGGCAGTGGCACGTGGTCGGAGTATTTGTTCACGATCGTGCGCAGCCGCAGGCCGTCCAGGAACTCGTCCTCGCCCTCGCGCAGGTGCAGCGTCACCTCGGTGCCCCGGGCCGCCTTCTCCACGGTCTCCAGTGTGTAGTCGCCCTGCCCGTCCGATTCCCAGCGCACGCCGTGCTCCGGCCCCAGGCCGGCCCGCCGGGTGCGCAGCGTGACACGGTCGGCGACGATGAACGTGGAATAGAACCCGACACCGAACTGACCGATCAACCGCGCGTCCTTGGCCTGGTCGCCGGTCAGGCTCTCCAGGAACCGCCGGGTGCCGGAACGGGCGATGGTGCCGATGTTCTCGGCGACCTCGGCGCGGGTCATACCGATGCCGTTGTCGGCGACGGTGATCGTACGCCGCTCGCGGTCGACGGACACATGCACCGCCAGATCGGTGTCGCCCTCGTAGAGCGCATCGTCCGTGAGCGCCTCGAAACGCAGCTTGTCGCAGGCATCGGCGGCGTTGGAGATCAATTCGCGCAGAAAGATCTCCTTGTTCGAGTACAACGAATGGATCATGAGGTTCAGCAGTTGCCGAACCTCGGCCTGGAAGCTGAGGGTTTCCTTGTGGGCCTCGACTTCGGTCATGGACGACTCCCCGGTATGGACGATTGCAGGACGGTGGATACTCCCCCGGCCAAAGCCGGCGGTCTCGGGTTACGGATCTTTCATCAGGAAACGTAGAAGGTAGGGATCCGGGGCGCAGATTTCAAGGTGAAAGATACGCAGCGACGGGGAGAATCGAGCAGCGGGGCGGCGCGGGCGGCGATCGGACCGCCCACCCCTCAACCCTCGGGCAGGGCGCCCTCGTGACGCAACAGCCAGCGCTTGATCTCAACGCCGGGGCCCGCACTGCGCCCCTGGTAGCCGCCGAGCCCGGCACTCGCCACCACGCGGTGGCAGGGTATGACGAGCGCGACCGGGTTGGCCCGGCAGGCGGCGCCCACCGCGCGCGGAGCGCTGCCGAGCCGGGCCGCCAGGGCGCCGTAGGTCACGGTCCGGCCGACAGGGATACGCCGCAACGCGGCCCACACGCGGCGCTGGAACGGCGTACCGCGCGCGATCACCGGGAGGGACCAGGGGGTCGCCGGGTCACGGAGGTAGCGGTGCAACGCGGCGGCGATCGGTGCGGGGGGATCGCGGCGAAGGCGGGTCACCCGGCGGGGCGAGAGCTCGAGCGTCCAGAGCGCGCCCTCACGCAGCTCGACGGTGAGCGCGCCGAACGGCGCCGGCACGACGAAGCGCCCGCACCGGGGAACCGCCCCGGCGCGCGCCGGCTCCACGGATCAGTCCGCCCGCTTGCGACCGAGCTTCTCTTTGATGCGCGCCGCCTTGCCCTCGCGATCGCGCAGGTAGTAGAGCTTGGCCCGGCGCACGTCGCCGCGGCGCTTGACCCACAGCGACTCGACCGCCGGGCTATAGGTCTGGAAGACCCGTTCGACGCCCTCTCCGTGGGAGACCTTGCGCACGGTGAACGAGGAGTTCAACCCGCGATTGCGCTTGGCGATCACCACTCCTTCGAAGGCCTGCAGGCGCTCGCGCGTGCCCTCCTTGACCTTGACCTGGACCACCACCGTGTCACCGGGCGCAAACGCCGGGAGATCACGTCCCATCTGCTCGTGTTCGATCTCTTCGATGACGTTACCCATGGTCCGAACCCCTCTGTCTATTCGTCGATTCATCCATCACCGCCGTCGGCACCGGCCTCGCGGATATATTCCTCGAGCAGCACACGCGCCTCGGTGTCCAATTCCAGATCGTCCAGCAACTCGGGGCGCCGGCGCCAAGTCCGGCCCAGCGCCTGCTTGCGCCGCCAGCGTCGTACCGCCTCGTGATCCCCGCTCAGCAGCACCGGCGGCACGCGCCGCCCCGCGATCACCTCGGGACGCGTGTACTGCGGATGCTCCAGCAGGCCCTCGCTGAACGAGTCCTGCAGGGCCGACTCCGCATCGCCCAGCGCACCCGGCAGAAGCCGGACCACCGCATCGATCATCACCAGGACCGCCGGCTCGCCGCCGCTCAGCACATAGTCGCCGATCGACCACTCCTCATCGATCTCGAGCTCGATCGCCCGCTCGTCGACGCCCTCATAGCGACCCGCGACCAGGATCAGCCCCGGGCGCGCGGCGAACTCGCGCACCGCCGCCTGATCCAGCCGCCGCCCCTGGGGCGTGAGGTACAGCGTTCGCGTTCCCCGTACCGCAGCGGCGCGCGCGGCGCCGATCGCGGCACGCAGCGGCCCGACGCACATGACCATTCCCGGACCGCCGCCGTACGGACGGTCGTCCACCGTGCGATGACGGTCGACGGTGTAGTCCCGCGGGTTCCAGGTCCGCAGTTCCAGAAGCCCGCGCTCCCGCGCGCGACCGGTGATCCCGTGCGCGGTGATCGCCTCCATCAGCGCCGGGAACAGGGTCACGACGTCGATACGCATGGCGGCGACTCCGCGTGCGGTGACCGGACCCGGACCACTTCCGGATCGGCTCCCGACCCAGTCGGGATCAGAACTCCGGGTCCCAGTCGACCTCGATCACGCCGCGCTCCAGGTCCACCTCCGCCACCACCCGGCCCATCACGAACGGGATCAGGCGCTCACGCTCGCCGCCGACCACGAGTACATCGTCGGCGCCGGTCTCGATCAGGCGGCTCACCGTACCCAACGGGCGCCCATCGAGGGTCTGCACCCGCAGCCCCACGAGGTCGACCCAGTAGTAGCTCCCCGGACCGGAGTCGGGCAACTGGGTCCGGTACACCGCGATCTCGCGTCCGACCAGTTCGCGGGCGTCGTCGCGGCCCACGCAGCCCTCGAAGCGCGCCACCACGCCCTTGCCATGGCGACGCCCCTCGGCAAGGCTATGCGAGCGCCACGTCTGCGCGTCACGGATCCACCAGGGGACGTACTCCAGGATCGCCTCGCGCGGCTCGGTGTAGGAGTAGATACGCACCCAGCCCTTGACCCCGTAGACTCCCGAAACCCGGCCCACGGGCACCCGATGCCGTGTGCCCGGCTCCATCTGCGACCCGATCCGCGGCGCGTGCGTGCGCCGGCGGCTCAGGCGGCCGGCGGGCTGTGCTTGATCAGGCTGGCGACCCGCTCCGAGGCCTGTGCCCCCTGGGACAGCCAGTGCTCGAGCCGTTTCGTATCCAGGCGCAGACGCGTCTCGCCCCCGGTGGCGATGGGGTTGAAGTAGCCCAGCCGCTCGATGAAGCGGCCGTCGCGCGCGTTGCGGCTGTCGGTGACGACGATGTTGAAGAACGGGCGTTTCGTCGCGCCGCGGCGGGCCAAGCGGATCGTTACCATAAATTCCAGTCCTCGAATTCGTGCGTGCCGCGCCTCAGGCGCGGCATCCCAGGTTAAACGGCGCATATTACGCGAAACGGGATGAATACTCCACCGGCGAAAGCCGGCGGCTTCGGGTCACGGTCGACCGGTCACGGGGTCGATCCCCGCCCCTCCCTTCCGATACGGATCCCCTGTCGGAGACGCTGATAAGGGAAGCCCCGCCGCCGCCCCGCGGGTGATCTTCAGAACGGCAGCCCCGGCATCCCCCCCCCTCCCTTGCGACCGCGCATCAGCTTGGCCAACCCGCCCTTTTTGGACATCTTCTTCATCATCTTTTGCATCTGGCCGTGCTGTTTGAGCAGCCGGTTGACCTCCTGGACCTGGGTCCCGGAACCGGCGGCGATACGCCGCTTGCGTGAGCCCCGGATGACGTCCGGGAAGCGCCGCTCGCGAGGGGTCATGGAGCCGACGATGGCGATCATCCGACGCACCTCCACGTCGCCCATCTGGCTCTTGACCCCGCGCGGCAGGTCCGCGGCCCCCGGCAACTTCTCCATGAGGCCCGCGAGCCCGCCCATGCGCTGCATCTGCTCGAGTTGATCGCGAAAATCCTCCAGATCGAACTTCTTCCCCTTGGCGAGCTTGCCCGCCAGCCGCGCGGCCTTGTCCTTGTCGACCTTCTGCTCGACCTCTTCCACGAGGCTGAGCACGTCGCCCATGCCGAGGATGCGCGAGACGACCCGGTCCGGGTGGAAGGGCTCGAGTGCGGTGCTCTTCTCCCCCACCCCCAGGAACTTGATGGGCCGCCCGGTGATCTGTCGGATCGACAGGGCCGCGCCGCCGCGGGCGTCGCCGTCGGTCTTGGTCAGCACCACGCCGGTCAGGGGCAGCGCGTCGTGGAAGGCGCGCGCGGTGTTGGCCGCGTCCTGGCCGGTCATGCTGTCCACCACGAACAACGTCTCGACCGGCTGCGTGGCGGCGTGGATGCGGCGGATCTCCTCCATCATCGCCTCGTCCACGTGAAGCCGGCCGGCGGTGTCGAGGATCACCACATCCACGAACCGGCGTCGCGCGGCCTCCACCGCGGCCTCGGCGATCGCCACCGGGTCCTGAGACGGATCGCTCGGATGGAACGCCACCCCGACTTCCGCGGCCAGCGTGCGCAGTTGCTCGATGGCCGCCGGCCGATACACGTCGCAACTCGCCACGAGGACCTTCTTGCCCTCGCGCTCCTTGAGCCGGCGCGCCAGTTTCGCGGTGGTGGTGGTCTTGCCGGAACCCTGGAGACCGGCCATCAGCACGACGGCGGGCGCACGCGTCTTGAGATCGAGGCCCTCATTGGCCTCGCCCATCACGCTCACCAGTTCGTCGTGCACGACCTTGATCAGGGCTTGGCCCGGCGTAAGGCTGACGGCGACCTCGCGCCCCAGGGCGCGGACCCGCACCCGGTCGATGAATCCGCGCACCACCGGCAGCGCCACATCCGCCTCCAGCAGTGCCATGCGCACCTCGCGCAGGGCGTCGCTGACGTTCTCCTCGGTCAGCCGCCCCTGGCCGCGCACGCGGTGCAGGGTGGCGCGCAGTCGTTCACTCAGATTGTCGAACATCACACAGGACCCGCCGCAGATGGTTACCGTATCGGACAGCCGCCCCGCAGGCGCCGGGGCGCTTGTACCGGGCAACAACGCATGGGATTATACCGGCTGACGGGCCTCTCGGCACAGTACCCGTCGCCCCTGTTTTTCCAGTGGAACCCTTATAGCGTGAGTACAGGCGGATCCTCCGGACCGATCTTCGGCGTCATCAGCCTCCTGGCGATGCTCACCTACCTCGCCGCCACGACGCTGCTGGGGCGGCGCCTGATGCGTGCCGCGCAAGGCGTGGTGGTGGCCAAGCCGCGCACCCTGCTGCCCGGCGCCGCGGCGGCGCTGCTGCACGGCATCGTGAGCTACCACAGCCTGTTCGGCCACGGCGTCCTCAACCTGGGTTTCTTCAACTCGCTCTCGCTGGTGGCCTGGATCATGGTCGTGCTGATGCTGATCGTCGCCCTGGGCCGACCGGTGGAGAGTCTCGGCATCCTGCTCTATCCGCTGGCCGCGGTCACCGTGACCCTGGACGGTCTGTTCCGCGCGCCGCAGGTCCTCAGCCACATCTGGTGGGGCCTGGATGCGCACATCGTGATCTCGCTGCTCGCCTACAGCGTGCTCAGCGTCGCCTCGCTGCAGGCCATTTTATTCGCGGTACAGCATCACCATCTGCGCAACAAGCATCCCGGCGGCCTGGTGCGCGCCCTGCCGCCGCTGCAGGTCATGGAGACGCTCCTGTTCCAGATGATCGCGGTGGGCTTCGTGCTGCTCAGCCTGGCACTGATCACCGGCCTGTTCTTCCTGCACGACATCTTCACCCAGCACTTGGTGCACAAGACTGTCCTGTCGATCATCGCCTGGGTGGTGTTCGGCGTGCTGCTGTGGGGCCGTTGGCGCTTCGGCTGGCGCGGTCCGGTCGCCATACGTTGGACGCTCGGCGGGATCTTCTCGCTGATGCTGGCCTATTTCGGTACCAAGTTGGTGTTGGATCTGATCCTGCACCGGGTCGCCGGCTGATTCCCGGGACGCCCGCCGCCCCTTGACAGGCCCCGGCGCCTGCCTCGAACATTACCGATGGATCCCACTCGGTGAGGCGGTGCCCGCTTGGACGATGTCCCCTTAGGTGTGCTGTTCGGCACGCTGGTCGTTCTGATCGTCCTGTCCGCATTCTTCTCCGGTTCCGAGACGGGCCTGATGGCCCTCAATCGCTATCGGCTGCGGCATCTGGTCAAGGCCGGCCACCCCGGGGCGATCCGTGCCAGCCGCCTGCTCGAGCGCCCCGACCGCCTGATCGGGCTGATCCTGCTCGGCAACAACTTCGTCAACATCCTGGCCTCCTCGCTCGCCACCATCATCGCCCTGCGACTGATGGGCGAGACCGGCATTGCGGTCGCGGCCGGCCTGTTGACCCTGGTGGTCCTGATCTTCTCCGAGGTGGCGCCGAAGACCTTTGCCGCATTGCACCCGGAGCGGGTCTCCTTTCCGGCCTCCTTCATCCTCTATCCCATGCTGCGAGTGCTCAGCCCCATCGTGCGGGTGGTCAACGCCGTCGCCAACGCCCTGCTGCGCATGCTCGGCGTCCCCTTGGACGAGGCCTCGGTCACCCACCTCAACGAGGAGGAACTGCGCACGGTGGTCATGGAGGCGGGTGCGATGATCCCGCGCAGTCACCAGAGGATGCTGCTCAGCATCCTCGACCTCGAGCGGGTCACGGTGGAGGACATCATGGTGCCGCGCAATGAAATCGTCGGCGTCGATCTCGACGATGACTGGGAGGTGATCCTGGAGCAGCTCACCGCCAGCCAGTACACCCGGATGCCGGTCTATCAGGAGAGCATCGACAACGTCCTCGGGTTTCTGCACGTGCGGCGTATCCTCCCGCTCGTCGCACGCAGCGAACTGACACCGGACACGCTGCGCGCGGCGATACGCGAACCCACCTTCATCCCCGAAGGCACGCCGCTCAACCGCCAACTGCTCAACTTCCAGCGCCAGAAACGCCGCATCGGACTGGTCGTGGACGAGTACGGCGACATCCGGGGACTGGCCACGCTGGAGGACATCCTCGAGGAGATCGTCGGTGAGTTCACCACCGACCCGTCGGCATCGATCCGGGACGTCGTGCCGCAGGAGGATGGGTCCTACCTGGTGGACGGCAGCGCCAATATCCGGGAATTGAACCGGACCATGCAGTGGCACCTGCCGACCGACGGACCCAAGACCCTCAACGGGCTGATCCTCGAATACCTGGAGCACATCCCCGAGGCGGGTACCAGCCTGATGCTCGCGGGCTACCCCATGGAGATCGTGCAGGCCAAGGACAACGCGGTGCGCAAGGTGCGCGTCTGGCCCGCACGGGCGCGACGCCACGGCACGACGGACGAAGCGGAGCAGTGACACAGGGGCGCCGGCGGCAAGCCCGGCCCTACCGTCCATCACCGGCCGCGCGGATCACCCGTGGCGGGGCTCGCCCCGCCGACATCGCTGGAACGACACGACGCCGCGGGGCATAGATCGAGGCCGTCGGCGGATCCACCCGATTCCTTCGACCCGCGGCATTCCCCGGTGCTATCCTACCCGCGGACGGGAACCGCCGGAGGGAGGGCCGTCATGATGCCAACAGACCGCAAGGATGAACGGCGCCACTTCAGCCGCATTCCGTTCGACGCGCGCACGACGTTGCGCGGGGCCGACGGGCGCGAGTGGGGCGGCGCGCTCCTGGACATCTCCCTGAACGGGGCGCTGCTCGAGCGCCCGCAGGATTGGGACGACGGGACCCACACGGATCTGGTTCTTGAAATCCTGCTCACCGAAACCGCACGCATCCGCATGGAGGTCGCGGTGGCGCACGTCGAGGCGCACTACCTCGGGCTGCGCTGCACGCACATCGACCTCGACAGCATCGCGCACCTGCGCCGCCTGGTCGAACTCAACCTCGGGGACCCCGAGCTGCTGAACCGCGAACTCTCGGCGCTCGGCTGACACTGCGCGGGGGGGATCCTCCCGGCGCGGCGCTCAGAGCCGCTCCAGGACCTCCGATAAACGCTGCACGGCGTGCACCTCCATGCCGCGCACCCCACCCTTCGGGACGTTGGCGCGCGGCACGATGGCGCGCCGGAAACCGTGCTTGGCGGCCTCGTGCAGTCGCTCGGGACCGCCGGGGACCGGGCGGATCTCGCCCGCCAGCCCCACCTCTCCGAACACCACCAGATCCACCGGCAGCGGACGGCCGCGAAAACTCGACAACACGGCCAGCAGCACCGCGAGATCCGCGGCGGTCTCGCCGACGCGCACGCCGCCGACCACGTTCACGTACACATCCTGGTCGTACATGGCCACACCGCCGTGACGGTGGAGCACCGCCAGCAGCATGGCGAGGCGGCCCTGATCCATTCCCAGCGGCACCCGGCGCGGGCTGGCGGAACGGCCCGAATCGACCAGCGCCTGGACCTCGACCAGCAGCGGCCGCGTCCCCTCGCGGGTGGCCATGATCACGCTGCCCGGGACCGGCTCGTCGTGGCGCGAGAGGAAGATCGCCGATGGATTGCCGATTTCGCGTAACCCGCCATCGCCCATCGCGAACACGCCCAACTCGTTGACCGCGCCGAAACGGTTCTTCACGGCCCGCACCACGCGGAAACGCCCGCCCGGATCGCCCTCGAAATAGAGCACCGTATCGACCATGTGCTCCAACACGCGCGGCCCGGCGATGGTCCCCTCGCGGGTGACGTGCCCGACCAGGAACACGACGGTCCCGCTCTGCTTGGCGTAGCGCACCAGTTGCGCGGCACTCTCCCGCACCTGCGCCACCGACCCGGGAGCGGATTGGAGCAGATCGGTATAGACGGTCTGGATGGAGTCGACGACCAGCACCCGCGGGCGTTCACGGTCCACCGCGGCGAGCAGGTCCTCGACGCGGGTCTCGGCGAGCAGCCGCAGGTGCGCGGGATTCAGCCCCAGGCGACGGGCCCGCAGGCTGACCTGCTGCGGCGACTCCTCGCCGCTGACATACAGGCTGGAGGTCTCGGGCGGGAGGGCGGCGAGCGCCTGCAGGAGCAGGGTGGACTTGCCGATCCCCGGATCGCCGCCGATCAGCACCACCGAGCCCGGCACCAGACCGCCGCCCAATACCCGGTCCAGTTCCCCGATGCCGGTCGCCAGACGCGCCTGCTGCTCGGGAGCGACATCGGCGAGCGCCTGCACCTGCGCCCGCCCGGGGCGACCGGCATAACCCGCGAAACGCGGATTGCGGGACGGAGGTGACGGCACGACCGCCTCCACGAGCGTATTCCATGCACCGCAGTCGGGACACCGGCCGGTCCATTTCGGCGCCTGGGTGCCGCACTCGGTACAGGCGAAGACGGGTCTGGTCCGGCTCACCGCGCGATCCCGTGGACAGGGCTGAAGGCCTGCGAAGCCGCATCCTACCACGAGCGACTGCGGCAGGCGGTCAACGCCGCGGGCCGGGCGCACTCGCTACGCCAACAGCATCAGTTCGTAGGCGACCAGCAGGGCGTAGAGCCCGAACAGCGCGAACTTGAAGTGCAGCACGCGCACCCGGCCCACGACGCGGAAGTTCTTGTGCAGGATCAGGATCAGAAGACCGACCGCGGTGAACGCGATCTTCAGGTTGATGAACAGCCCCGGGTCGTCGCTCAGCAGCCCGTCCATGAGGGGATTGAGTTCGTGCGCACCGACGGAGAGCAACAACAACGTGAAGAAGGCGTCCAGACACGAGAGCAGCAGCGTCGCCAGGCACACGCACACCACCAGCGGATCGTAGACGTCGACGTAGCCCTGGTCCTCGCGCCGCCGGGCGCGACGCCGCTGTCCACAAAACCAGTAACGCAGCAACGGCAACCCGCGCCGGCGCCGGTCCGCGCCGTTGCGCCGGGCCGGTTGCGCCGCGGGGCCGGGCGCATCCCACGACGCCGTGCGTCCGCGGATCGCGGATCGATTCGAGAAGGGAGCCATGACGGCACTGCCGTATTCGCGGCCGCCGTCCCTGGATCCGCCGGATTGCCGCCCGGGCGCACCATGCGCCGGGCCGTCCCGTTGGAAGTGTAAGCCATACTCGCACGGTAGGCGCCGCTTGCTTGATTTTCAAGCGGTTACAAAAATCAGCCCGTGCGCTATCGGTGGTCGGCCGCCGATCGGTGGAATTCCCCGCCGGCGTGACGCGCGAACGCTCCGGTGCGCAATCAGGACTCCGGGTCGTCGCGGGTGACAACCGCCACCCGCCGGCTGACCGCACACAGCAGCTCATAGGGAATGGTGCCGGCGTGGCGCGCGATCTCCTCCACCGGCAGGCCCGGACCCCACAGCACGACCGGGTCGCCGGCGCGCGCCTCCGGGTGGCCGCGCAGATCGACGCCGATCATGTCCATGGAGACCCGTCCGATGAGGGCGGCGCGCCGTCCGTTCACCAGGATCGGGGTGCCGTTGCCCGCGTGGCGCGGATAGCCGTCGCCGTAGCCGATGGCCGCAACGCCGACCGGCATGTCCTCCGGACAGACCCAGGCGCCGCCGTAACCGACCGCGTCCCCCTTGCACAGCGCCTTCACCGCAATCAACCGGGTCTGCAACGTCATGACCGGGCGCAACCGCTCCTGCGCGGCGTCCCGCCCCGGGAATGGGGAAACACCGTAGAGCAGGATACCCGGGCGCACCCAGTCGAGGTGGGTCTCGGGCCAGCCCAGCAGCCCGCCCGAATTGGCCACGCTGCGCTCGCCCGGCAGGTCGCCGAGCGACGCGCGGAAGCGCTCGAGCTGGCGCGGAGTCGCGTCGCTGCACCGGTCGTCCGCACAGGCGAGATGGGTCATCCATGCCACCTCGCGCACCGCGCCGCAGCGCGTGAGCCGCGCGTGCAGCTCACGCGCGCGCTGCGGCGGGAAACCGAGGCGGTGCATGCCTGTGTCGAGTTTGACCCACACGCGCACCGGCACCGCGCCGCCGGCGCGCTCCAACAGGGTCACCTGCTCGTCGTGATGTACGACGATCTCGAACGAGCGACGCGCCGCCAGTTCGAGTTCGGCGCCGTCCGGCACGCCCTCCAGCAGCACGACCCGCGCACCCACGCCGCCCGCGCGCAGCGCCAGGGCCTCGGACATGCACGCGACCCCGAAGGCGTCCGCGCCGTCGCCCCCGCGCCCGCCCCCGCCGAGGGCATGGGCGACGCGCAGCAGCCCGTGACCGTAGGCGTTGGCCTTCACGATCGCCATCACCCGGCTGCCCGGCGCCCGGTGGCGCGCGTACTGCAGATTGGCGCGCAACGCGCGCAGGTCGATGACGGCACGGGCCCGGGGGGAGGAACCGGTCGCATCGAGCGGCTCGCTCAACGCCGCCTCCGGCGCGGGGCCTTCCGCGCCCGCCGCGCAGCGGCCGTGCCCGTCACGCCGACCCTTGGCCCCCGTAGTACTCGGGGGCCAGGTTCTCGAAACGCGTGTATTGCCCGAGGAAGGTGAGGTTGACGTGGCCGATGGGGCCGTTGCGCTGCTTGCCCACGATGATCTCGGCGATACCCTTCTGCGGGCTGTCCTCGTTGTAGACCTCGTCGCGGTAGATGAACACGATCAGGTCCGCGTCCTGCTCGATGGCACCCGATTCACGCAGATCCGACATCACCGGGCGCTTGTTGGGGCGTTGCTCCAGACTGCGGTTGAGCTGCGAGAGCGCCACCACCGGTACGTGCAGCTCCTTGGCGAGGGCCTTGAGCGAACGCGAGATCTCGGAGATCTCGGTAGCGCGGTTCTCACGCGTGCCCGGGACCTGCATGAGCTGCATGTAATCGATCACCACCAGCCCGAGCGCACCGTGCTCGCGCTTGAGCCGCCGCGCGCGGGCGCGCAGCTCGGTGGGAGTGAGCGCCGAACTATCGTCGATAAACAGCGGCGACTCCGCGAGCAGGTCCATGGCCGAGGTCAGTCGCGGCCAGTCCTCGTCGTGCAGCTTGCCGGTACGCACGCGGTGCTGGTCGATGCGCCCGAGCGAGGACATCATGCGCATGGCGAGCTGCTCGCCGGGCATCTCCATGCTGAACACCGCCACCGGCACCTTGCACTTGATGGCCGCGTGCTCGGCGAGGTTCATGGCGAAGGTGGTCTTGCCCATCGACGGGCGCCCGGCGACGATGATCAGGTCGGCGGACTGCAGACCCGAGGTCAGTTCGTCGAAGTCCGAGAAGCCGGTGGGCAGACCGGTGATCGGCTCGTCGAGCTGGTACAGGGTGTCGATCCGATCCACCACCCGCGTGAGCAGATCGCGGATGCTCGTGAACCCGCCCAGCCCGCGGGCGCCGCGCTCGGCGATCTGGAAGACGAGCTTCTCCGCATGATCCACCAGCTCCGGCGCGTCTCGCCCCTCAGGCTGGAAGGCGCTGTTCGCAACCTCGGTTCCAATCTGGATCAACTGGCGCAGGATGGAGCGCTCGCGGACGATCTCCGCGTAGGCCTTGATGTTCGCGGCGCTGGGGGTATTGCCGGCGAGGGTGCCGAGGTAGGACAGACCGCCGACGGCATCCAACCCGCCGGCCTTCTCCAGGCGCTCGGAGATGGTCACCACGTCGAAGGGTGCGCCGCGCTCGGCGAGTTCGGCGATGGCACGAAACACCAGCCGGTGGTCGCGCCGATAGAAATCGTCCTCGGTGATGCAGTCGGAGATCCGTTCCCAGGACCGGTTGTCGAGCATCAATCCGCCGAGCACCGCCTGCTCGGCGTCGGTCGAGTGCGGCGGGACCCGCAGCGCCTGAGTCGCCGCATCGGCGGTCTCTCCGGGCTGGGACAGCACGTTGGACATGGACGGCTATTCCGCGACGATAGCGATCTTCACTACGGTGTTCACGTCCATGTGCAGATGCAGCGTCACCTCGAACTCGCCGGTCTGGTGCATCGGCCCGGCGGGCAGACGCACCTCGCGCCGCTCGACGGCGACCCCCTGCTCGGAGATGGCCTCGGCGATCTCCGCGGTCCCGATGGAACCGAACAGCCGCCCCTCGTCACCGGCCTTCGAGGGGATGGTGATCGTAAGACCCTCGAGCTGCTCACGGCGCGCCTCGGCCGCCCCCAGGGCCCCGGTGGCAAGCCGCTCCAGCTCCACGCGCCGCGCCTCGAAGCGCGCCACGTTGGCCGGCGTCGCCTCCGTGGCCCGCCCCTTGGGGATCAGAAAGTTGCGTGCGAAGCCGCGGCGCACATTCACCCGGTCGCCCAGGTCTCCCAGGTGTTCGGTCTTCTGCAGAAGAATCACTTCCATCGTGGCATCCTCGGATCAAACGCCGCCGCCGGCTGCGCGATCTCAGTGCTGGTCGGTGTACGGGAGCAGCGCCAGGAAGCGGGCGCGCTTGACCGCGCGGGCCAACTGACGCTGATAGCGTGCGCGTGTACCGGTGATGCGGCTGGGTACGATCTTGCCGGTCTCGGTGATGTACTGGCGCAGGGTCGCGATGTCCTTGTAGTCGATCTCCTTCACACCCTCCGCGGTGAAGCGGCAGTACTTTCTGCGGCGGAAGAACCGGGCCATGGGAAACTCCTCGTTCGTTCAGGTCCCTAAAGATACGGGCGGGTATCGGATGCAGGCCCGGCGGATGAGCGGCCGGTCGGCCGACCCCGCGGGCATAAGCGCGCGTCAGTCGGCCGCCGCACTCTCCGTAGCGGGGCTCTCTGCGGCGGTGCTCTCTGCGGCAGGACTCTCCACGGCAGGGCTCTCTGCGGCGGTGCTCTCCGCAGCAGGGCTCTCCGCAGGGGGTTTCGGTGCCGTCTCGGCCTCGCGCCGACCACCGCGTTCCTCGTCGCGACGCCCGCGCCCGCCCCGCTCGGAGCTGTCGCGCTCCTCGCGACCCTTGGCCATCGGCGAGGGCTCGGTCACCGCCTCGTCGCGACGAGTGACCAAGTGGCGCAACACCGCATCGTTGAAGCGAAACGCGCTGGTGATCTCGTCCAGGGCCTCCTGGTCGCACTCCACGTTCATCAGTACGTAGTGCGCCTTGGGAACCTTCTGGATCGGGTAGGCGAGCTGGCGGCGCCCCCAGTCTTCCAGGCGGTGGATGGTTCCGCCGCGGGACTCGATGTTCGAGCGGTAACGCTCGACCATCGCGGGCACCTGCTCACTCTGGTCCGGATGGACCAGGAAGACGATCTCGTAGTGCTTCATGCAACGCTCCTCACGGATTGGCAGCCGGCCGCGCCATGCGACCGGCAAGGAGCACAGGACCGTCACGGCGGCCCTGAGGTCCGGCTTCGGAAGGGCGCCCATTCTACGGGAGCCCAGCGGCGGGCGCAATCGAGGAGATCGGCACGTCGTTCAGCGGCAGGGTGCCCGCCATTCGCCTCAACCGATCGAAAAACGGTCCTCGATCTCCTGCTCGCCTCGCTACGAACCCCCGGCCTGACCGGCCAGGCGCTGGCGGCACGCCTCGAAGAGCAGCGCACCGGCGGCCACCGCCACATTCAGGCTCTCCACGCGCCCGGCCATGGGCAGGCCCACCAGCAGATCGCAGCGCTCGCGGGTCAGGCGCCGCAATCCGCGCTCCTCGCCGCCGAGCACCAGCGCCAGCGGACCGCTCAGATCGGCCTCGTAGGCCGTCACCGGCGCCCCGGCGGCGGCACCCGCCACGCGCACACCGGCCTCCTCGCGCAGGGACTGCAGGGTGCGGGCCAGATTGGTCACCTGCAGGAACGGCACCCGCCCCGCCGCCCCGCTGGCGACCTTGCGCACCGTCGGCGTGATACCGACCGCGCGATCGCGCGGGACGATCACCGCATGCGCCCCCGCCGCCTCGGCGGTACGCAGGCAGGCGCCCAGGTTGTGTGGATCCTGCACGCCGTCGAGGACCAGCAACAGCGCCGGCACATCGAGCGACGCGACCAGGGCCAGCGGGTCCTCCGGGCCCTGCCGCCTCCCGTCGCCGCGGCAGCGTGCGACCACTCCCTGGTGGCGCCCGCCGCCGGCGCGCTCACCGAGCGCCGCACGCGGCACCGGGTGAATCGCAACACCCGCGGCCTCGGCGCGTTCGATCAGACCGCGGATGCGGGCATCGCGCCGCCCGAGCTGGACCCATAGCCCGATCAGCACCCTCGGATCCTCGTCCAACGCCGCGCGTACGGCATGGTAACCAAACACCCAATACTCCGAGCCCACGACGACGCGCTACCCCCGCCGGCGCTTGCGCCCGAAGCGCCCGCCCCCGCGGCTGCGTTTCCCCGGCGCCGCCGGCGGCGCCGGGGGCGGATCGGCGAGTTCGAAGTCGATCTTGCGCTCGTCGAGGTCGACGCGCACCACCTGGACCCGAACGCGGTCGGCGAGCCGGTAGATGCGCCCGGTACGCTCGCCCGTGAGGCGGTGATGCGCGGGGTCGAAGTGGAAGTAGTCCGCGCCCAGCGCCGTGATGTGCACCAGCCCCTCCACATAGATGCCGTCGAGTTCCACGAACACGCCGAAACCCGTCACCCCGGTAATGGTGCCCTCGAAGGACTGCCCGACTTTGTCCATCATGTACTCGCACTTCAGCCAAGCCACCGCGTCGCGCGTGGCCTCGTCGGCGCGACGCTCGGCGGCGGAACAGGCGGCCCCGAGGACCACCATACCGGCGTGCGTGTATTCGAAGGTCTGCGCCTCGCCGCCCGTCAGCAGGTGGCGGATCGCGCGGTGCACCATCAGGTCCGGATAGCGCCGGATCGGCGAGGTGAAGTGGGTATAGGCATCCAGGGCCAGGCCGAAGTGACCGGCGTTATCCGGGCTGTAGAGCGCCTGCGAGAGCGAGCGCAGCAACACGGTCTGTATCAGGTGCGCATCCGCACGCCCCTGCGCCTTATCGAGGAGTTGCGCGAAATGATGCGCCTCGGGCCGATCACCGCCGCCGAGGCGCAGCCCGAGTTCGGAGAGAAAGGTACGCAGGTCCTCGAGTTTATCCGCGTTGGGACCTTCGTGGATGCGGTACAGTGCGGCGATGCGCCGGCGGGCGAGAAAACGCGCGGCGGCCACGTTGGCCGCGATCATGCATTCCTCGATGAGCCGATGCGCGTCGTTGCGCACCAGCGGCACGATGCGCTCGATACGCCGGTCGGGCCCGTATTCGATGCGCGTCTCCGTGGTATCGAAGTCGATGGCCCCGCGCGCCGCGCGCGCCTTGCGCAACGCCCCGTAGAGTTCGTAGAGCGCCTCCAGGTGCGGCACCAGTGCGGTGTGGCGGCGACGTAGCGCGGCGTCGCCTCCGACCAGCATCGCCGCCACCGCGTCATAGGTGAAACGCGCGTGCGAGCGCATCAGACCCTCGAAGAACCGCGAGCGGCTCACCTTGCCGTCGGCGCCGATGCTCAGCTCCGCGACCATGCACAACCGGTCCTCCTCCGGGTTGAGCGAACACAATCCGTTGGAGAGCGCCTCGGGCAGCATCGGGATGACGCGGTCGGGGAAATAGACCGAGGTACCGCGCAGGCGCGCCTCGGCGTCCAGCGCGCCGTCGGGACGCACGTACCAGGAGACGTCGGCGATCGCCACCAGCAGCCGCCAGCCGCGACCGCGGCGCTCGCAGTAGACCGCATCGTCGAAATCGCGCGCATCGGCCCCGTCGATGGTCACCAGCGGCAGCGCGCGCAGATCGACACGTCCCTCCTTCGCCTCCTCGGGCACCCGCTCACCGAAGCCCCCGGCCTCCGCCGACGCCTGCTCCGGCCATTCGGCGGGGATGTCGTGGGAACGGATGGCCATGTCGACCTCCATCCCCGGCGCCATGTGGTCTCCGAGCACCTCCACCACCCGACCGATGGCCTGGGTCCGGCGACTCGGTTGTTCGATGAGTTCCACTACCACGATCTGCCCGTGCATCGCGCTGCCCTGATGCTCGGGGGGCACCACGACGTGTTGCGGTATCCGCTTCTCGTCGGGGGCCACAAAGCCGATGCCGGACTCGCGGAAGAACCGGCCCACGACCTTGTGCGTGTTGCGTTCCAGGACCTCCGTCAGCGCACCGATGCGCCGCCCGCGCCGGTCCACCCCCGCCACGCGCATCACCGCGCGGTCGCCGTGCAGGAGCGCCGCCATCTCGCGCGCCGGAATGAACAGGTCGTCGCCGCCCTCGTCGGGCACCAGAAAACCGTACCCGTCCGAGTGGGCGATCACCCGCCCGCTCACCAAGTCGGCCTGGTTCACCAGCAGGTAGCCGCCGCGGCGGTTGCGGATCAACTGCCCGTCGCGCTCCATTGCGCCCAGACGCCGGCGTAGCGCCTCGCGATCGTCCTCCTCGCGCAACCCGAGGCCCTCGGCGATCTCATCCCGCCTCAGCGGTTCGGCCCGCTCGGCCAGATAGGCGAGGATGAACTCGCGGCTCGGGATCGGGTGCTCGTACTTACGGGCCTCGCGCTCCGCAAACGGGTCAGAATTTCGACGGCGACCGCTCATCCGTGCTCCTTATTGGCCGGGAATCAATGAGATGGATCGACCCGTGGGCGCCCCCGGCGACCCCGTACCGTTTCCAAGTGTGGTTCATTGACAAGGGGTTATGGTATCGGTAAAGTCCGTTTCTCGCAGCGGTGTCGGCGGGCTTCGCAGCCCGGACGCGGCGCTCCTGCTGCCGAGGTGGCGGAATTGGTAGACGCGCTAGCTTCAGGTGCTAGTGAGGGTATCCTCGTGGAGGTTCAAGTCCTCTCCTCGGCACCATTTCAGAATACTATCACAGACCATCAGAAACTCCCAAAGACACTGTATTTACAGTGTTTTTCTCCAAAGTTCGCATATCCACCCTTCATGATTCACACGTACAGGTCTCATTGATCCAAAGGATGTGCGCTCATCCTTCCATGCAAAGACTGTCGAACGAACAACACTGAAACACCCTCGTTCGACTCGACGAGCCGCCGAATCCGACCGGTCACCTCGTCGACCTTGTTCAACTTGGTGGCGGCATCCATCGCACGGTCATAAGCCTCCAGGACATCGGCACCGGTCACCTCGTAGCCCCACCCCTGACTCAACCAGCGAAGTGCGGCCATTGCGGAGCCGAGCGCGAATGTCGGTTCCGAGTCAAGGTAATCCCTTGCCGCCCTTGTCAGCGTTTTTGGATCACAGTGGTTCAGGTCGGCAAGTTCCAGCGCCAGGTCAAAAAGCCCGATCTCCTTGGCCGCGGCAAACCACTTGCCCTCTTCTCCCGGCGTCGCGGCGATCAGGTCGGCCAGTATCCGTGACTTATCCTTCATCGGATAGCGCTTCGCGACGGCGCGAAAACGAGCGATATAGGAATTGGCCGCCGCCGCTCTCAATCCATAGCGCCGGTAAGCCTCCTCATGCAGGCCGGATGAAATCAGGATCTCCTCACAGGCTTGGGCGATCATGGAATCCGGCTGATTCAATCCCCGCGAGGCCTCGGCATACTGGACGGCCTCCGCCTTCCTGCCCATTGCCAGGAGAGCCTCGACACCATAGCGTCGATAATGCCACATCGGATACCGCTTCAGTTCCAACAGATCAAACAACTCCTGATGCCGCTCCGCCACCAGCAGGCAAGACAAACACGCCGTCGCGCCGTGGAAATAGACGCCCGGATTCGGGTCCGTCCAGCAGGCGCGGAGCGTGGAAACCAGTTCATCGGCCCATCGCCCGGCCATTTCCACCGAACCACAGATCTCACCCCACCGATCACCGACCGAGCTGAGGTAATCGACACCATCGTCCGCCATCGCCTGCCAGAGCCGGTCGAGCCATTTACTGCGAGTCTTGTCGTCAGCGGGCGCCTTGATGATGGTCGGTATCAACGCATCCAGCGCCTTGTTGACGGCCGACCCCAGGGCACCGCTGGAACTGTCCACATGCTCCAGCGCAGGCCAAAGCTTTTCCACCAGACGGACGGCGCCCTCCGCCCCAAGGACGGGATCTTTCCTCGCGATCTTCTTGATCTCGGAGGTGGCTTCTCGAAGGCGCCGACAGGCAAGCCTCGACGCATTCCAACTATAGGCACCGGTCCGGAAGCGAGCGGGGAAGATCCATTTGTGTTTTCCGTGATCAGTCATCCGACTCGAGCTTCGGGGTTCAAAACCAACAGATAAACATCGATCCTGCAACTGACGGGTTGCCGGCGGGCTTTGGATGATTCCAACCGGTTGTGCACCGACTTCCGTCCGGTTGAATAACCAATTCTTTAATGGCGAGTGCTGCATAAGCATCGCACCACCATCGCCGCAAGGGTGCTGAATCTTTGGCGCTTACCGCCGAGCCGCACCGATTCCTCGGCAACCGCACCCCGGACCGGGTTTGTGCGAGCAGCCGGGGTGGTGGTGCAGCGATCGTGGACAAGTTCGGCAAGGATGGAAAATCGGAAGCTTACGACAACACCGGAGCAGCGCCGACCCGCTGCGTAGGACAGGGGAATACACGGCTTAAATTCGGCGTGTTTCTATCTTGACTCAGGGGTCCACTTTGGTTCTTGTCTCGACGGCACCTTCCTATGCCGTGAAAACGGCCTTGCAAATATCGCCCCGCGAAATCGTACCGATTAATTTCCCGTTTTTCACGACCGGCAAACGGCGCATTTTCTTCATGGCCATGGTAGTAGCGGCCAAGAGGACCGGCGCATCCGGATCAAGGGTGATCGGATCCTTTACAAGATGATTATCGATGGGGTCATTTCCCAGGCTCGCACCTTTCTCACTGAAAATGCCGTAAGAACTCCGCAAGTCCCCGCCCTCCTTCATGACCGCACTCATTTCGGGAAGGGCCAACTGCATCATGTCACCTTCGGACAACACTCCAATAAAATTGTTTTCGTCATCCACCACGAACAAGCCGCTTGCATTGGACACGGCGGCCAATTCAGCGGCTTCCGCCATGCTGGAACCGCTCAAGATGCGGATTGGGTTGATGCTCATTATGTCACTCACCTTCATTTGCAATCATCTCCTTCATGGAAAACTTTATTGCGGCTTTTGTCGCCGTTCCCATGGCGTCATAAACTTCCCCCGCCATAGCGCCTTACGAGTATCCCGCGCCTCTTTTTTCCCGTCGATGGAGCAACTTAGAAAGGATAAAAGCACTTCCCCCAAAAGTCCATGCTTGGGGTCCCGGTAAATTACCCGTTACCGCCGTTCCGGAGGGGAGCGGCTGCCAAGCGGCATGGGGTTTCAGCGAAAGCCGAACTCTGAAACGCGGTTGACGGCGCACGGAACCGCCGCCCCGGTAGCCGATAATATGGAAGATAAAATGGTGCGCCCGGAGAGATTCGAACTCCCGACCACTTGGTTCGTAGCCAGTTCAGGGGGTGTTTTAGAACAACGACTTAGAACGCTATCCCGCTGTTATTCGACACTTTTTCGTTCGGTCGTTTACGATCGCTTGCGGTTAGTTGGGCAACTTAGTGTCACAACAGAGTCACAGAGCGACCTTCCTTTCGCTAAAAAAATTTTGCCATCCTCCCCGGCCTGAAGTCCGGAGATTCCTACGGCGCTCAGGGGCGGCATTGAGCCGCCCCCGAGTCGCTTCGGCGGGTTCCTGCTGCTGGCGGCATTACCGCACCGCTCACTTCACAGGCGAACCGGGCGTGTCCCGCCCTTAGAACACTCACCATAGCAGAAAATTCCAGGAAACGGCACAGGACGGCTACGCCGTCCGCGCTATCCTTCCCCGCCCTGAACGGCGGGACTTGCCGCGCACCGGGTCAGAGTTTTGCAAAACGCGGGGCTCCAATCCACTGGTGGAGACGACGACCTGCGCGAATATCCTCTTCTAATAGCTGATATTCCCGGAGTTGCTTATTCCCAGCAACCGCTATTGTATCCGTATGAAACCGGCAACCCTCACAAGCAACCGAAAACTGCTGCTGTCGCTCAATTCAGTCGCAGAGATACTGGACGTGCCTAAATCGACTCTCTATGACTGGGTACGCCGAGGATTGATCGATTCACCTGTAAAAATCGGCCGCCACACCTACTGGAAGAGCACCTACATCGAAGCGTGGGTGAATCAGCAGTTTTCCCCCAAACCCACCCGCGGCCGCCCGAGAAGTGCGGTGGAGCACATTTGACCGCTTTCGCCAAATTTGGCGAAAGCGGTCTGAGGACCCGTTATTCCCACCGAAGCCAAAACAACAACCCGCTGCCCGACGCAGCCGCTTTGCTCAGCACGGTCGCCCTGTTGGGTGCCGGTTTCTTGGTTGGCTGGCTCGCTTGGCATCCGCCCGATCGCTTCCTCGCGCTGTGGGCGATCCCCTTACTCTGGCGTTTCCGGTGGCGTCCTCTGCCCAACCGGTTCCTGTTTCTCGGCTACTACGCGAGCGCCTTGTTTCCGGTCGCAACGACGGTTCATGAATTCTGGCCCCGCGCCAGCCTGGGCGGACCCGCCCTCGCATGGGCCGCCGGCACTCTATTACTTTGGATTCCGTGGGCCTGGGCGGCTCACCGGCCCCAATCACCATGGCGCTTTACCGCCGCGTTGACCGCCACGGCCCTGCCGCCACTCGGCGCCATCGGACTCGCCTCCCCGCTCTTCGCCGCCTGCCCAACCTTCCCCGGCCTCGGCCTGGCTGGACTCGTACTTTCCGTCGTGGGCCTCACGATGCTCGCCACCGCGCCGCGCCGCACCGCCTGGGTCACCCTTCTTCTGCTATTACTGGCCGGCACCACCGCCAACGTACTCCAAACCCCTGCCGCTCACCGGCCCGCGCCACAGCGGACCGCCTCCCATCAGAGGCCCGTTGCGCCGGAACGGCCCCCCCGCCCGCAAGGGATTGCCGCCCCGCAAGGGATTGCCGCCCCGCAGGGGATTGCCGCCCCGCAGGGGATTGCCGCCCCGCAGGGGATTGCGCCCCGCCAGGAGGCGTGGGTCGCGGTGACCACGCATCTCGGGCGTGCCCCCCATACCCTCCTCGCCTGGGCAGGGCGAAATCTGGCGTTGCGCCGAATGGCCCTCGACACCATTCGCCTCCACCCCGCCGGGTCAGCCATCCTCTTCCCCGAAATGATTGCCGGCCCCTGGACCCGGTGGTCCGCCGGCGTCTGGCGCCCGGTTGCCCGAGCCGCCCGCGAACGCCATGACACCGTTCTGCTCGGTGCCGTCCTTTCCGATGGGAAAGACCGAAAACTCGATGTCCTGCTCGGCTTAGGCGCTCATCCAAGCGTCACCGCGGCGCGCCAACCCATCCCTCTCAGCGAATGGCGTCCCTGGGCGCCCGGCTCATTTCCCGCATCCTGGTGGACCTTCGGCCCCTCCCGGGTCGCCGGCCACCGGACAGCGGTATTGGTGTGTTACGAACAGTTGTTGATCTGGCCGACCGCTTGGTCCTTCCTCTCCACCACACCCCCCACCCTGATGGTGGCGGTGTCCAATCACGGGTGGGCCGGGCCTGGAGATATCGAGCCACGCATGCAGGCCGATGCCGCCGCCGCGCTCGCACGCCTGTTCGGGGTGCCCCTCGTGAGCGCATCAAACGCCCCGGCCCATGTCCCACGGGCGTGACCACGATAACCGCCATGGATCACGCGTTTATTGTGTTTGCATTTTGGCGTGGATCGGGAAGATCAGTCAGGAGATATCACTGACAGGACGAACCGCCATGCCTAGCAAATCGCCAATGCCGCGTGGAACCATCATCCAAGAACAAATCCTCGCCGCGCTAGCCTTGTCCAAGGGCCACCTCCCGCTGTCGGTTGAAGAACTCGCCCGCGGAGTGCCCGCCTCTCGTGAACCACACGAAATCTCCCAGCAGATTTATCACCTACGCCGGGCACAGCGTACCGAGCGGGTGTTTAACCTCAACGGACGCTGGTACTACCGCCTGTGTGCCGGGGTGCGTCCTCACCCTCATGCCGTTCAAGCCGTACTGGAAGCCACCAGAAAGAACGGTCCGGTCTCCCGCGGCGAGAGCCAGCTACTACGCTACCGCATCCTGACGTTGCTCTCCGACGCGGCCCAACCCATGCCCAAAGCCGAGATCGCCGTCGCCTGCCACGAGTGGACCCGCCACGAGGTCTCCCAACAGATCTACGTGCTGGTCGAGTCCGGTGAACTCGGTTGCTCCGACGGACCGGGGAAGAAGCTCTTCTGGTATGTCGGCCCGGCGAAACAGAGCCAGCTTCCACTGGTGGAACAAGAGGCCGCCGAGCCGGAACGGGCGGAAAGCGCGCCCGCAATCGATTTCAGTGCGCTGACACGAGTCGTGCTCCGGATGCCGCTGTATATCGCCCTGCGCGACGCCGGCCAGCCGGTCCGATATGTCGAGGCCGCTCACGGCGTACGACTGGCTTTTGACGCAAGCACCCACTTGGTGGGCGTCGTGGTTGATCCGCAGGAGGCGTAAACCGGTGAACTCCCCTAGACCCATTGTTGATTACGCGTTCCGTGACCCGCGCAGCATCGCCGCCCAATTGCGCGGGCACGGCGACGGCGCGGAATTCGACTGGCTGCAGTTCCGAGATAACGTGCTGCGCAAGCATCCCGGGCTCGACGATTCCGAGATTACCGCCCTTTACCGAGCGGCGCGACAGGACCGGGACCAAACATCCGGGAATGGCGGACTGCGCTGAGTGAACCGTGCCCAAGAATTCGAGACGCAGGATCTTTTCCAGCCGAATCCTCCGGATATCCGCTTGATTGGGACTGATGCGCTGCCCGCCCTCGATTCCCTGCCGGAGCGGTCGGTGCAGGCCGTTATTACCAGTCCCCCGTATTGGGGGTTGCGTGATTACGGGCTGCCGCCCTCCGTCTGGACGCCGGTCGAATACGTTCCGATGACCGGACTCCCCCCGATCCAGGTACCCGCCGGGATGCGCGGGGACGACTGGGCGGATTGCGACCACGATTGGGGGGAGTGGACCGAGCGTCACGAGACTCGCGAGGGGGTCACGGCCGGTAAGACCCGCACGAGCGATCGTTGCTACGGAGAGGCCAGCCGCCGATTCAACGGCGCCCACCACACCCACATCCACGGGCAATTCTGCCAGCGCTGCGGAGCGTGGCGCGGGTGCTTGGGTCTCGAGCCGGATCCCCATCTCTATATCGGTCATCTGGTGCAGGTGTTGCGGGCCATTCGGCGCGTACTGCGCGACGACGGGACCGTGTGGCTGAATCTGGGGGATTCTTTCACCAGCGGAAATCGGAAGCACCGGGATTGGGACCTCACGAGTAAAAACGAAACACGAACCCCGCATACCTATCCCCCCACCCCCAGTGGACTGAAGCCAAAGGATCTCGTCGGCATTCCCTGGCGGGCCGCCTTTGCCCTCCAGGCCGACGGCTGGTACTTGCGCTCGGATATCGTGTGGGCCAAGGGCGTATCGTTCGCACGCAACGAGTGCGGGAACGCGATGCCCGAATCGGTGACGGATCGCCCGGTACGCGGACACGAGTTTCTGTTCCTGCTCGCCAAGTCCGAGCACTACTACTACGACCACTACGCCGTGCAGGAGGCCGCAGTCGCTAAACTCCAACGTCGCCTCACGCCGCGCCACAGTGCGCGAGACCAGGTGATGCGCACGGATAAGGTCTATCCCTACCGCTTGATGGACGAACCCGCCAGAGCGCAATCACGACGCAACCTGCGCGATGTGTGGCGGCTCAACACCCGTCCATTCAAGGGGGCGCACTTTGCGGTTTTCCCACCGGATCTCGTGCGCCCGGCACTACGTGCGGCCACCCCAGAGATCGGGGTGTGCGCCGTCTGCGGGGCACCGTGGCACAGACGCACCCGTCGCGACGCGATGGTCGCGCAAGATCCCTGTCGCCCGGATCCACGTACCGGCGGCGTGTTCTCGACACAGGGGTGGGATCGTACCGGAATGACCCACCAACAATTGTCGATATGGCTCGCCGAGCATCCTGAGGAGCACGAGGGGTGGGTGTCGGGGTGCTCGTGCGGTGCGAGAACGACGCCCGCACTCGTACTCGACCCTTTCGCCGGTGCCGGAACGACCGGGGTGGTTGCGCGGGAGGAGGGCCGCGCAGCCATTCTCATTGAGCCGAAGGGAGACTATCGCGAGATCATCGCCTCGCGGCTCGGGCTGGCGCGTCCATAATCCGCCGCGCTACCCAATGCCTCTCGAGAGGGCACAAATCCGCGACCTGGGTATGCCGCGGATGGTGAGCGCCCCTGAAGAAGCAATGATGGACGCCGACGGTTACCCGGACAAGCGCGACCTGAATACCGTTCAGTTCTGGTCGCTCGATTCCAGCGATCCTTACTACGGATACGACGGATTGATGGCCCAGGTTCACTCGCTGTGGACACACGCCGGCGACTGGTGCTAAGCGCGACAGGGTTCGCTCTATCGGATTACCACGGCCGGCTGGTCCGGTAACGAGGGTCTTATTCAAGCACTTCGCGAGAACCGGATGTTCTGGGGGCCGTGCTGGGTGATGTCCGCGAGTAACGGCGTGCATGTGCTCTGTATCGACCTTGCATCGAAAGACAAAAGTGCAATGCTTTCGAAGATCGATGAGGTCGTCCATCGCGCGCTGTCCGACCCGGAAGACATGCGTAACAGGGGTATTGGTAGATGATCAAAACCACGGTGTTCGAGTTTAGGCGTTTTTGGGACGATAACGCGTTCTGGGGTGAGGGCCATTATTGTGAGGATGAGATCGTCGTGGATGCGGACGGGAAAGAATATGGAGCATGGGGCGAGATGTCTCTCCCCAATGCTCTTTCCAATCGGGAGGTGATTCGTATCCACAGTGGCAACATCTATGACTCAAGTGGAAGATCGATTTGCTCGCTTGATCGTTATTTCCGGAAGTGGACCAAACAGCAGAGCGTTAAGCGTCTTTGCATCGAGATCCCCATTAACCGCGCGGATGAAATGATAGCCGCCCTCCGCTCAATGGGCGGAAAAGTTGTCTCATGAACAATCGGACACGTTGAGTGTTGAGGATATTATGAATCGGAAGCAACCTTATCGCCACGATTTCAGTGGACACTGTGCTCCGAAAGCGAGGTTTTTGGCGTCGCACGGGACGTTCAACTCCTTCTCAGTTGGCGTATTCCAGTGGATACCCAAGACCAAAGGCGGACTCAAGAAATCCCCGGTGAAGTACCGTATTCGCGGGTTTGTGGGTAACCCGGAGCCTGTCTACGCGCGAGCCCGCGAGGTTTGCCGAATGTTCGATGCCGGAGAATGCCCGTCGACAAAATCAGAATTGATCACCTGAATGCGGTGATTAATTTTACCGACGATGAGGAGAGAATCATGAAGATCGTACCCCTGTATTGCGATCTAATCGAAGACGTTCTCATGCGCCGGGAGGAAGACTCGGACTGGTGGAAAACGGACCCGCGATACCCGGCTATCCGCTTGGCCGTTCGCCTGGCCCGTACGCTCTCCGCGAAGATCAGGGAACGCGAGGGAGTGGAGGTGGGTGTGGACGAAATCCTGCGCCTCGATTGCACGGCGTGTGGACACACGGATTACGTGCGCCGGATGGCGATCGGCATCCAAGATTTGATTGGCAGACCCTCATCATCCCCACGGGGATCGCCATTCACATCAGGATCCCCGATCTGGCGGCGATGCTCCTGCCCCGCTCAGTGCTCGGCCACAAGCATGGGATCGTCCTCGGCAATTTGGTCGGGCTGATCAATTCCGACTATCAGGGGCAAGTGTTCGTCTCCTGCTGGAATCGGAGCGATACCCCTTGCACGATCGATGGATATCGGAAGGCGGCGAGGTATCAAGAGCCAAATGAACAGAGACTTTAGACTGAATAAGGTTAAGATCGCCGAACAGATAGAAAAGGCCGCCGCCAAGCACGATGAGATCCGCGCACGGCTTTGCGCCCCGCTTACCGAGGACCCACGCCGGTTCAACGCGGTCTCGCTTCGCGAGTGGGTCGGCTTCGCCCAAGCGGCGGGGCTGAATCCGGTGCCGGCCGAACCGGTGGCGAGCCTGCCGGTTGATGTCGTTCTGCGATTTGACTGCCCAAGGCCGGAGGACGCCCCGTACTGGAAGGCATTCGAGCGGGCGCTCGAGGAGACCGGCCCGGGGGAGATGGTGCGCTGGTCGGCTTGCGCTTCGATGGAACTGAAGTGGGCCATGGGCGCGGCGGTCGATCCACAGTCCCCGGACCGCTGGGGGCATCGCCCGGCGGCCTACCTCACGCCGGACGACCCGCGGGCCTTCGATGTTATTTACGAGTACCCGGAGGAGACGATTGAGGTGCTCCGTCGCCCCTGGGTCGAGGCCCGCCGGGTGGGCGCCCATCCGGTGGAGTACCGCGTGTTCGTGCAGGACTCAGCGGTGCTCGGAATCTCGAGCTACTACCCACAGCGCCCGTTGGTGCGCGACGCCCAGGTCGAGCGCGAACTCGCCGAGGTGCGCGCCCAGACCGAGCGGCTGATCCGACACCTCGATGCCTGCGCCCGCCTGCCCTGGCACCCGGGTTACGGGAAGCGGTACGACCCGGAGCGGGTGCACTGCACGCTCGACTTCCTGGTCGAGACGGACGGCGCGGTGCGCCTTCTCGAGGCCGGCCCCCCGTGGGGCGCCGGCGCGCACCCGTGCTGCTTCGAGGGCCGGGAGGTCGCCGGGATCGCGCTCGACCCACTCGGCCCCGTGGAACCGCTGGAGCCGGATGCGCCCGCGCCCTGAGCAATTGGCAGGACCGGCGACAAACAAAACGCATTCTCAGTGAGTGGTTTGGGTGCAAGGAAGCACTTCGAATCAACTACCCATCAACTAACCAACCGACTGTTTCAGTAGAAAAAGTATTGGCATACCGGCTGGCGCCGACCTTAAGGAGCAACTACGACATGCAAAACTACCTCGATTTGATGCAACACGTACTGCGGCACGGTACCCGCAAGGGGGACCGCACCGGTACGGGTACCTTGAGCGTGTTCGGTCACCAGATGCGCTTCGACCTCTCCCGCGGCTTCCCGGCGGTCACCACCAAGAAGCTGCACCTCAAGTCGATCATCCACG
>BDTW01000060.1 GCA_002897735.1 bacterium BMS3Bbin13
CGGTTCGCCTGTGAAGTGAGCGATGCAGTAGGGTCGCCAGCAGCAGGAACCCGCCGAAGCGACTCCGTGTGGCTGCCGCACTGAGCGCCGTAGGAATCTCCGGCATTCATGCCGGGGAGGATGTCAAAGGAGGCCGCGCAGACGCTATCAATAGTGCGCGGGACCGCGGGTGTAGTTCAATGGTAGAACCTCAGCTTCCCAAGCTGATGACGAGGGTTCGATTCCCTTCACCCGCTCCAACCGATCCCTGAGCGTTTGTGAGGCAATCGTCGCGGGCGGCCTGTGTGCCACAGGCGGGCTGCGAGGGTCCGCGATTCCGGACACGCATCGCCCGATCGAATCCGGCCGGGGGCCGGGAAGCCAAATCGCCTCCAACAGGCGATATACGAGGAGCCCATGGGACAGAGCGCGGCCAGGCTGGGACCTGCGGCGGGTCGCCGCGGGCGCCTGCGTTGGGCGGTGTGTCCCGTGCCGCGCGCGGGCTTCGCCTTCGCCGTACTGTGCGCCCTGACGGCGCTGCTCGCCGGGTTCGGTCATCGCCGGGGCTGGTGGAGCTTCGGCACCGGACTCGAGATCCTGCAATGGTCGGTGTACGGCGCCCTGGCGGCGGGCGCGCTCTCGCTCGTCGGGGTCGTGCTCGCACCCCTGGGCCGCGCCTGGGGTACGCTCTCGTGGGCCCTTCTCGGTCTGGTGCTGGCCACCGCCACGGTGTGGATCCCCTGGTCGCACATCGACCACGCCCGCGTGCTGCCGATGATCCACGACATCACCACCGATCCCGCCGATCCCCCGCAATTCGTCGCGGTCCTGCCGTTGAGGAGCGACGCGCCCGATTCGGCGGTGTACGGGGGGCCGGCGGTCGCGGCGCTCCAGGCACGGGCCTATCCCGGGGTGCGCCCCGCCCGGTACCGGGCGGGGGTCCCGCAGGTCTTCCGCCGGGCACTGGCGGTGGCGCGCGCGATGGACTGGCGGATCGTCACCGCCGAGCCCGCGCAGGGACGCATCGAGGCGACCGCCACCAGCTTTTGGTTCGGGTTCAAAGACGATATCGTGGTGCGGATCCGCGCCACGCCGTACGGCACGCGGGTGGATCTGCGCTCCGAGTCCCGCGTCGGGCACGGCGATCTGGGGGCCAACGCGCGCCGCATCGAGGCGTTCCTCGCGCGGCTGCACCGGCGGATGGCCGGGGGCGCGCCGCCGGCGGCAACGTAGACCACGATCCCGCCGGGGGCGTGGTTGCGCGTCGGCGGCCGGTCCCGGCCCCGCTGCGGACGCCGGTGCTACTACGTAACCGGGCTGCGCCGCGCCGGGATCAGTCCTTCGCGCGCCAGGTGTTCGTGCAAATCCAGGGGCGAGTGTTTGCTCAAGTCCTTGGCGAGTTCGCGCACCGACACGCCTTCGCGCGCGAGGGAATCCAGCGCCTCGCGCATGAAGCCGAGCATGCGCTTCTCCGCGGCCAGCACGATCGTTCGGGCGGCCTGCTCCCGGGCCAGGCGTACCGCCTCCTGCGCGACTTGGCGCGCGAAACGCCGCTCGGACTCGTCACGGTGTTGTTCGCGATGGTCGTCGTAGCCGTGCGCGGGTCCGCCGCCGGGGGCGCGGTTGCGCCCCGACTTCGCGTTCGCCCACAACTCCTGCCCGGAGGCTTCCCGTTCGGGGTCGACCAGATCCCGCTGTTCCACGAGGTTGGGGCTGGACTCCACCTCCGGGTGCTGCGCCGGCTCCAGAGTGAACAGCCGGGCGCGGCCGCCGTTCGCCGCCACCACGCAGTATCCATTCATGCCGGTCCTCCTGCATATGCCTGCAAGGGAGAAGCGAAAGCCGTGACCATGGCTCGGACGCGTCCGCCGAACGCGGTGCTTTCCGGACCCGCCGGAAGGCCCGTGATCGGATCCATGCGCGGTTCCCGGCACGTTCGAATCGGAGCGCACTTCACGTGGAGGAAGGGCGCCGAGTCGGGCTGACGCTTTTCTCGATCATCACACCCGTTCCGGGGGAAATCAAGGTCCACTCGAGTCCGTTCGGCGGGTGGTTGCGCAGTGCTATACTGTATAGATATGCCCGCTACGGAGCGCCTTTATAACTCTGCGCGGGACCGATTCGCCGGACACGTTACGAAATACGTTCCAGGATCAGCCCATGCGCGCGTTGCTGAAGGTGATCGCCTGGATCGTGGGCGTGTTTGTGGCGGTGGTCATCGCCGCGGCCGTCCTGATTCCGATCTTCGTCAACCCCAACGACTATAAGCCGCAGATCGAGGCGCTGGTCAAGGCGAAGACCGGCCGGCAACTCACGCTGCACGGTGACATCGAGCTCTCGGTGTTCCCGTGGCTCGGACTGCGGCTCGGTCCGACCCTGCTGAGTAATCCGCCGGGTTTCCCGGGCGCGCCGTTCGCCAAGGTCGCCTCCGGCGAACTGCGTGTAAAACTGCTGCCGCTCCTGGACAAGCGCGTGGAACTCGGCACGGTGGTTCTCGACGGGTTGGTCCTGAACCTGGAGCGCAACCGCAACGGCCGGACGAACTGGGCGGGATTCGGGCGCCCGGGCGTCGAGACCAGGCCGACCTCCACCGAATCGGCGCGGGGTGGCGGTGTGCCGCCCGTCGAGGCGCCGCCCATCGCGGCGCTGGCGATCGGCGGTGTGCGGGTGCTCGACGCGACGCTGCGCTGGGACGACCGGCGCTCGGGCGCTCGCGTCGAGGTGCGGAACCTGAACCTTACCACCGGCGCGATCCGCCCGGGACGTTCGTTTCACGTGGCCCTGGGGTTCGCGCTCACCGGCAAGGACCTGCCCAAGCCGGGGGTGAAAGTGCGACTGCGCAGCGCGGTGACCTTCGACCTTGGGCGCCGGACGCTGACCCTGAAGGGGCTGGTCGTCGACCTCGGTGATCTCCATCTCACCGGGGACGTTTCCGGCACGCAGGTCCTGTCCGCGCCGCACCTGCGGGGCCGATTCAAGATCGCCGACTTCGATCCGCGCCGGCTGTTCCCGGAACTGGGCCTGCCCGTGCCGCGGACCGCCGATCCCAAGGCGCTGACGAACGCCTCCGCCGAACTCGGTTTCGTATCGACGCCGGACCGGCTCACCGTGGATCCGCTGCGCCTCACACTCGATGACACGCACCTCACCGGCAGGTTCGCGGTGCGCCGCTTCGCCCGCCCCTCGGTGTCGTTCGCACTCGATGTAGATCGCCTGGACCTCGACCGCTACCTGCCGCCGCCTGCGAAAGGCCGCGGCGGCAAGGCACCCGCCGGGAGGGTCCCGGCGGTGCCGGCCACCCCGGGTGGCGCCGCGGCGGCGGGTGCCGCCGGGACCCTCCCGGTGGGTGCGCTACGCAAGTTCGATCTCGAGGGGACGCTGCGCATCGGCGAACTTACCGCCTTCAAGCTGCACTCCAAGGACCTCCGGGTGACGGTGCGCTCCAGGAACGGCGACCTGCGGGTCCACCCGGCCACCGCGCGACTCTACGGAGGCACCTATTCGGGCGACATCGGGCTGAACGCCGGCACCCGGGTGCCGCGCCTGTCGATGAACGAACACCTCGAGGGCGTTCAAGTCGGTGCACTCGTGCGGGACCTCGCCGGCGTGCGCAAGGTGTCGGGCACCGGCGATCTCTACGCGCGGCTCACCGCGCGCGGGGACGACGTCGCACGCCTGCGTCGCACACTCGACGGCAAGGTCGGGTTGGCCCTCAAGAACGGGGTGTTCGAGGGCGTCAACCTCACGCACGTGGTGTGCACCGCCTGGGCGCTCTATAAGCGCCGTCCGCCGCCGCCCGCCGCCCTGCCGCGCACCGAATTCGGCAGCCTCACGGCCACCGCCGCCATCACCGGCGGGGTACTGCGCAACCGCGACCTTCTGCTCACATCGCCCGCGTTGCGCGCCACCGGGGCCGGCACCGCGAACCTCGTGAACCGGACCCTCGACTACGGGATCGAGGCGACGTTTCTCGATCCGGTGCAGTGTGGTGCCGGCGCGCCGTCCGGCCGGCTCAAGGGGCTCACCGTCCCGGTGCGCGTGACCGGCACGTTCCGGCAGCCGCGTTTCCGGGTCGATCTCGCGGCGGTCCTCAAGAATGAAGTGCGTCGCAAGGTCGAGCGGAAACTCGAACGACAGCTCCGGAAAAAGCTCCCCAAAGGAATCCCCAGGGGCCTTGAAAACCTGTTCCGCTGAAGATCGAATGAATGACGGCCCGAGATGAAGCGCAGCGGAATCCGGGACCAAAGACGCGAACCGTTTCCCCGCCGCCCCGGACGGATACAGTAGCGACATGACGGCTCGAACAGACCCCTGGGAATTCCGGCCGGTGTCCATCGCGAAGGATCCGGCGGCTGTCGCGGGAGACCGGTGATCGATGCGGGCCCGCCCGCTCCTGGTACTCATCCTCTCCGGGTGCACGCTGTTCGCGGGCGCCGCGCACGCGGCCGGTGTCGTGGACCTGCAGGTCGAGCGCCACGGGGACCGCTACCGACTCGCCATGCGCATGAACCTGGAGATGCCGGCGCGCGAATTGCGCGCGATCATTACCGACTATGCGCACCTCGCACGCCTCAATCCCGCCATCGTCGAGAGCAAGGTGCTCGCCCGCAAGAACGGCGTCACCCGTGTGCGCACCGTGGTGCGCGGCTGCATCGCCTTCTTCTGCTTCGATGTACACCAAGTGCAGGACGTGCAGGTGCGCGCCGACGGCGAGATCGTCGCCGTGACGGTGCCTGCGCTCAGCGACTTCCGCTACGGCCTGGCGCGCTGGCGGATCGTCCCGCGCGGGGCGCGTGCCTGCCGGCTCGACCTCGAGGCCGTGATCGTCCCGTCCTTCTGGGTCCCGCCGATCATCGGCCCGTGGCTCATCCGCCACAAGATGCGCGACGAGGCGCTACGCACCGCGGCGACCCTGGAGCGGCTCGCGAGCGCCGGGGCAGGTCCGGGCGCGCACCCGGTGCCCGCACCGTGAACGCACCGCCGGAACGCGACTTCGCCCGTCGCGTGCTCGCCTGGTACCGGCGCGCCGGGCGCAAGGACCTGCCGTGGCAACGCGCGCCTACGCCCTACCGCGTATGGATCTCGGAGATCATGCTCCAGCAGACCCGCGTCGCGACCGTGATCCCCTACTACCTGCGCTTCCTCGAGCGCTTCCCCGACGTGCGCGCGCTCGCCGCGGCGAGCCTCGACGAGGTACTGCACCACTGGTCGGGGCTCGGCTACTACGCGCGCGGGCGCAACCTGCACCGTGCCGCGCGCATCGTCTGCGAACGTCACGGCGGCGGGTTCCCTGCGGATCTCGAATCCGTCGAGGCCCTGCCCGGCGTGGGTCGCTCCACCGCCGGCGCGATTCTCGCGCTCTCCGCGGGCCGGCGCCATCCCATCCTCGACGGCAACGTCAAGCGCGTGCTGGCGCGCTGCTTCGCCGTGGACGGCTGGCCCGGCCGGCCCGCCGTCGCCCGCCGCCTCTGGGAACTGGCCGGGACCTGCACCCCGCGCCGTGACGTTGCGGCCTACACCCAGGCGATCATGGATCTCGGGGCGACCCTGTGCACGCGCACCCGTCCCGACTGCGACGCCTGTCCCCTGGCCGAGGGCTGTGCCGCGTGCAGCCTGGGCCGGCAGGCGGAGTTCCCCGGGCCGCGCCCGCGCCGCGCGCTTCCGGAACGTAACACGCGCATGCTCCTGATCCGCGACGATGCCGATGCCGTGCTGCTCGTGCGCCGCCCGCCCACCGGAATCTGGGGCGGACTGTGGGGTTTCCCGGAGGTGCCCGGGGACCGGGACGCGGTGCAGTGGTGCCGCGAGCACCTCGGTGTCGAGATCGGCACGCCGCAGCCCTGGCCCGCCCTCACCCACACGTTCACGCACTTCCGGCTGCACATCCTGCCCCTGTACGCGCGCGCACGGCCCGCGGCCGCCGCCATCATGGAAGCCGAAGGGGCGCTCTGGTATAACACCTGCGACCCCCCGGCGGGCGGGCTCGCCGCGCCGGTGCGCCGACTCCTCGCCCGTCTGCATGATGCGATTCAAGGAGGCGGCGATGGCCCGCACGGTGCACTGCGTGAAACTGGGTAGAGAGGCCGACGGGCTCGACTTCCCGCCCTACCCCGGCGAACTCGGCAAGAAGATCTACGAGGGCGTCTCGAAGGAGGCGTGGCGGATGTGGTTGAGCCGCCAGACCATACTCATCAACGAAAACCGCCTCTCGTTGGTGGATCCCGACGCCCGCAAATACCTCGAGCAGCAGATGGAGGCATTCTTCTTCGGCGAAGGCGTCGAGATGCCCGCCGGCCACGTCCCGCCCGGCGGCAAGTGACCGCCTCGCTTGACGGGACAGGCCGTTCCGGCTTAAATGAGGACCCTTTTCGCCCCGCCCGCCGCGGGCACACCATCGGCCAGGTAGCTCAGTCGGTAGAGCAGGGGACTGAAAATCCCCGTGTCGGCGGTTCGATTCCGTCCCTGGCCACCATTTTATAGGGGACAGACCACGGTTTTTTTATAGGGGACAGACCACGGTTTTAATCGCTATGGGTCTAATTCCCCGCAGCTTGCTGCGATATGAGACCTATTACAGCAATACCCCGCAGCTTGCTGCGGTGTGGTTTATCCTAAATTCGGCAGTTGATGTTGAAAATAAATCCTACCCAACTGATTTCTTTTATGCTTCAACTGCTCCGCAGAGCACCCAATCGGTGAAAACGTATTTTTGTACAAAGGGTCATGAATCATACGGTTGTCATACAGCAGCGATTTCGACTGCCGAATTTAGGTTTATGCCTTCCGCAGGATAGCCAGGCGGACCACCCCTGGTCCAGCTTTCGGCCAATGCCCAGAGACCGAAGATATCCTCATTACGACGCACGGGGAATCCACATCCTGGGTCGGCCATCCCAATGATCGTCGGCGAGCCTGCCGAGCCCTGTTTCGCGTCCACATGAACCAACGTTGATCGGCCCACCAACGGCGATTATGTTCCCGGAAACGACCGCTTCAAAGAAGCGACGGCGCGCAGGCTTGGGCGGCGTGTCACTTCTGGAAAGTCACGTTGACCGCGAACGACCGATTGAGGGTCCGAAACCGTGGTCTGTCCCCAATTCACCCCCGAGGGGAGGGGTAGGGAGGCGCATCTGGTGACACCGCTCCGCGGTGTCACCCATCCACGGTTTCCTTGTCTTGTGCGCACATTCGGCGTACACTCTGCGCATTGATCGGAGTTACCGCCATGGCCAACGCAGAAACCGTCAAGCAAGAGCGCATGCACATCCGCCTCGACGCCGTGTCCAAGCAGAAGCTGGAGCGGGCAGCCGCCTATGTCCACAAGAACCTGTCGGAGTTCGTCCTTGGACAGACCCTGAATGCGGCCGATGAGGTAATCCACCGGCATGAGACCCTCACCTTGAACCAGGCCGATTGGGAGGTGTTCCTGGACGCCCTGGAGAATCCCCCCCAGCCCAACACCAGGCTCAAGAACGCCTTCGCCGAGCACAAAAAACGCGTCCAGCGGTAAGGGACGATTCGCTTGGATCTGGTTATCGCGCCGCTTGGTAAACAGCACGACCGGAAGGCCTTCGACTGCGGCGAACAATCCCTCAACCAATATCTGCATCGCTACGCCGGTCAGGACATCAGGCGGCGTGTCAACCGGGTATTTGTCGCCTCGTTTCTCGATAGGCCGCAGCAGGTGGTCGGCTACTACAGCCTCAGCGCCGGTAGCCTGGATGCCACCGATCTGCCGGAGGCGCTCGAGCGCCGGCTGCCCAAGTATCCGGTTCCGGCGGCCTTGCTGGGACGGCTCGCCGTTACCCAGTCCTGCCGGGGAAAGGGGCTGGGCTCAATCCTGCTCGTCGACGCCCTGCAACGGGTCGCTCAGGCCAGCCAAGTGATGGCGGTCTACACGGTGGTCGTCGATGCCCTGAATGCCGAGGCGGCGAGGTTCTATGCGCAATTCGGTTTTACTCCCCTGCCCAGCCAACCGCTGAAACTGTTTCTGCCAATGGATTCCGTCAGGGCCCTGTTTGACTGAGTTGCTGTCCGGTAAGCGTTCAATCGAGGACGCCACTTCTCCAACCGAGTCCGGTCTCAAGCTTACTTGCTGCTGGAGCGGCTGCGATCGAACCACCGGCTCAGCCACCGTCGAGAATCACTGCCGCTCAAGCCGAAACCGCCTATCGGATCACACTCAGGGGCGAGTCGATGCGCAAACGTCGGGCCGGAAACTTGATCGCGACCACCACCGGCGAGCGACAATGCAGACCTGCGTCGCTTCGCTCCGACTGCCCCGGCCCAATCACCGTGGAACCAATGATCGGTTGCGCTTGGAATCGCCGGCCGGATGTCGCTGGAAGGGGTGGCAGACTTCAGTGGAATACGCACTATTCCGTGGTCGCAAGTCTAAATCCTGGATAAGCAAAGGCACTTGAGATCTTTTCGCGGTCGCCATCCGTGACACCTTCCCTGCGGGCGATCTCGTCCCACCGGCTCTTGACGGTTTGCTCCATGTCATCGATGATTTTACGCGCTTCCGCGGGTTTGAGCAGAAAGCGCACACTCTGGGAAAGCAAATTGTCGGCATGTGCATAGCGGCCCATATCGCCGCACACAAGGGCAAGGTCGCGATGCTCGATGCTGATCTGCATGGTGGGTGTCAAGTCATAGGCGGGGGAGAGTCTCCAGTCCGTCTCCATGGCGATAACCGCGTGGTTGCGCGGATGATCGTCGGAATTGGAAATCAGCGCATTGAAGCACATCCGCCGGAAAAGTTCGGGTGTATCGTGCTTGGGCCGCGCTGAAATCCGCCGTAGTTCCTCGGCGAGAAGGATATAGGACCATTTCCCACGGTCTTGATGAGTATCTCCTGTGCGCAGCAACGTCAAGGCGCTCAACATGCGGGCGCGGCGATAGCCGTTTTCTGTTTTCCGTCGATCAAAGCGTTTGACGAGCAGTACGTCACCGTCGCCGATCGTCGTGGTTTTGGACTCTGCAACTTGCAAACCGCATTCACGCGCAAGGGCGAGCATCGCGCGTTCGACGCGCGCGTGATTTCACTTGTCATCCGGGTGATTGAATTTTGCAATCCAGAGACCTTCGTCGTCTTCCACGACGGCTTTCGGGCGTGCGCCGCCCATCGACGTGCCGGCGAGCAGCAGATCTTGTGTCTGCTGCGCGTCCGGGTTCTCGGGCAGTTTCTCATCAGCGATGATTGCACCGGCAAAGGCTTGCAGCCTTTCCAGATCCATCGTGCGGTTGAACTCCCGGCGCGGCGCGGGAGGTTCCTGATTCAAACCGAATCCAAGCGCACCCGCGCGGTCATCCGGCGAATACAGCAGATAGTCGAGTTCGCCCAGCCGCGAGTGACGCGAGTGACGGGGTCAGTTCTCGCATTGTAACATCTGCCTTGGATAACCTGCCCCACTGTCGCAAGGTGCAGGCCATAATACTCGGAAAGGGAATAGGGGACGGATTACGGTTTTATCGGAAAAGAAGC
>BDTW01000061.1 GCA_002897735.1 bacterium BMS3Bbin13
GAAATCGGCGTCGCCGGGAACGCCGTGCTTGTAGCCGAAGGACTGGAACAGCAGCGACAGCGCGCGTGGGGAGCGCCGCTCGACGCGCTCGCGTACCAGGTCGCGGAGCTGGTGCACGTTGGTGCGGGTGGTGTCGATCTGCAGGTCCGCGCGCTCGGCGATCGGCGAGAGCAGACGGCGCTCCAGCGCGATCGCCTCGGCGAGCGTGATCCCGTCACGGGTGAGCGGGTGTTTGCGCCGCGTCTCGCTGAAGCGCTGGAGGAGCGTTTCGTCGCCGGCGTGGATGAAGAAGATCTCACAGTCCGGTCCGCTGTCCTCGAGCTGTTCCACGATCTGCGGGAAGTGTTCCAGGGCCTGCGGTTGGTTGCGGGCGTCGATCCCCACCGCGGCCTTTTCGACGTGCAAGCCGCCCTGCGCGCCGAACTGCTCGGCGAGCGCCCGCAACATGCCGATCGGCAGGTTGTCGATGCAATAGTAGTTCAGGTCCTCGAGCGTGTGCAGCACGATGCTCTTCCCGGAGCCCGACAGGCCGCTGACGATGATGAGCCTCACGGCCGCCCCCGCTCCATGAAGCGGCGCTGGCGTTCTATGAAATCGCGCCCGGAATCGTAACCGTTCATATATAATACGTGGCCGCGCACCGCGGCCTCCACCAGGACCGCGAGGTTGCGTCCGGGGGCCACCGGCAGCGTGATCTCCGGCACCTCGACGCCCAGCACGCGGCGCATGCGCCGGTACGGGGAGAGGCGATCCATGTCGCGCAGGTTGCGGTGGCCGGCGGGCTGCAGATGCACCAGCAGGCGCAGGTACTTGTTGCGTCGTATCGCACCGTCGCCGTACATGGCGCGCACGTTCAGCAGCCCCAGCCCGCGTACTTCCAGGAAGCCGCGCAGCATCTCCGGGCACGTCCCGTTGAGGACGTCGGGGGCGATGCGCGAGAACTCGGGGGCGTCGTCGGCGATCAGCCGGTGTCCGCGGCTGACCAGTTCCAGGGCGAGTTCACTCTTGCCGATGCTGCTGTCGCCGGTGATCAGCACGCCGATCCCCATGACCTCCATGAACACCCCGTGCAGTACGACCTGCTCGGCGAACAGGTGCGCGAGGTGGTGGCGCAGGTTGCTCACCGCTTCGTCGCCGGAACGGGGACTCGCCAGGGCCGGGGTGTGTGATTCCTCGGCGAGGCGCCGAAGGTCGTCGGGGACCGGGCGGGCGTCGGCCACGATCAGGGCCGCGATGCCGGATTTGAAGATCCCGGACAGGGCTTGCGCTCTGGAATTGCCCTGCAATCCGTCCAGAAAGTCCATCTCCCGCGCCCCCAGGACCGGCAGGCGGGCGGGTTGGACCGGATTCAGGCGATCGACCAGCGCCGTACTGGCATTGTCGCCGGCCGCGCGCAAGGTCTGCTCGCCGCCGGTCGCGCCCGCCACCCATTCCAGGTCGAGGCGCTCGCGCAGCGCCTCGTAGAGCTGGCGAATCGTGATGGAGGTGCTCATGACGCGGCCTGCCGCCGTTCCCAATCCGCGACGGCGGCCGGCAGTTCGGCGCCGGTAGCGCAGCCGCGCAGGGTCTCGCACAGCCGTGCGTCGCTGAACAGCTTGGCCAGCTGTGCCAGGATCTGCAGGTGCTCGTCGGTGTAGTGCTCCGGCACCAGCAATGCGAACAGCAGATCGACCGGTTGCCGGTCGGGGGCGTCGAAATCGATGCCTTCCTTGAGGGTCATGAGCGCCCCGATCGCGCGCCGGCCGCCCTTCAGACGCCCGTGTGGCAGGGCAACGCCGTGTCCGAGTCCGGTGCCGCCGAGGCGCTCGCGCTCGATGAGGCTGTCGAAGGCCTCCGCGGCGGTGAGGTCGGGCACGTCCGCCACGGCCAGCTCGCCGAGCAGTTCGAGGACGCGCTTCTTGCTTCCGGCCTCGACGCCGCAGGCAACCCGGGCCGGTGTGATCAGTTCCGAAATCCGCATCGCATGGTGACCGTTATGAGATGTGGCGGCGGGACGGTGCGGTGCGTGCCGCGCTCAGGCGTTGCGCGACACGCCGTTGCCGCGATGGGCGCCGATCTTTTCCTTGTGCCGCTTGAGCTGGCGGTCGAGCTTGTCCGCCAGCGCGTCGATCGCGGCATACATGTCCTCGTCGGTGGCATCGGCATGGAGCGTGGCGCCGCTGATCTGCAGCGTCGCTTCGGCCCTGTGGCGCAGTTTCTCGACACTCAGAACGACGTGGGTGTCGGTCACGTGGTCGAAGTGCCGCTCCAGGCGCTGCATCTTGCTGTCCACATACTCGCGCAGTGCCGGGGTGATGTCGATATGGTGTCCGGTGAGGTCGATCTGCATACGTCGGCTCCTGGGTCCAAGGAAGATTCGCAATACGTTTCAGCGCAGGTGCTTGCGCTCGTTTGAGGGGGGCAAGGATATCGCCTCGCGGTATTTGGCGACGGTGCGCCGGGCAACCGGGATCCCTTCGCGGGACAGCAGTTCGGCGATCTTGCTGTCGCTCAGGGGATGAACCGGGTCCTCCGTTCCGATCAGTTTCCTGATCTTGGCACGGATCGCGGTCGCCGAGCATTCGCCGCCGTCCGCGGTGCCGACATGGCTCGAGAAGAAGTACTTGAATTCGCAGATCCCGCGCGGAGTATGCAGGTACTTCTGAGTCGTGATCCGCGAGATCGTCGATTCGTGCATGCTCACGGCGTCGGCGACCTCGCGCAGCACGAGCGGCTTCATCGACTCCTCGCCGTACTCCAGGAAGGCGCGTTGTCGCTCGACGATGCAGGACGCCACCTTGAGCAGGGTATCGTTGCGGTTCTGGAGGCTCTTGATGAACCAGCGCGCCTCCTGCAGGTGGTTCTTCAGGTAGTTGTTGTCGGCACTGTCGTCGGCGCGTTTCACCAGCCCGGCATAATAGGGGTTCACCCGCAACCGCGGGGTGGATTCGGGGTTGAGTTCCACGCGCCACGCGCCGCGGTATTTGCGCACGAATACGTCCGGGACGATGTACGCCGGCGGCGGGCCGGCGATCTGGGATCCGGGGCGCGGGTTGAGGGAGCGGATGAGCGCCGCCGCCAGCTCCATCTCCTCTTCGCCGATCTTGAGCTTGCGCATGATCTTCCCGTAGTCCCGCCGTCCCAGCGCATCCAGGTGCCTGGCGACGATCTCGCGGGCGCTCGCCAGCGCCGGGGTCTTGTCGGGGTCGAACTGCTGGAGTTGGGCGCTCAGGCATTCGCTCAGAGTGCGCGCGCCGCTGCCTACCGGATCGAAATTCCGGATGCGGTGCAGGACCGTCTCCACCTCTTCGAAGTCGATCTGCAGCGACGCGGGGAGCCCCTGGTGGATTTCCTCCAGCGGCAGCGAGAGATAGCCGTCCTCGTTGATCGCGTCGATGATCGCCATCGCCACCGCCAAGTCGATGTCGCTGAACGGCGTGAGATTCATCTGCCAGAGCAGATGCTCGCGAAGGGTCTCGCCGCCGCCCCCGAGGATCTCCATCTCCCGCGAGTTGTCATCGCCGGGTCCGGAGTAGGGCGTCGGGATGTCATAGATGTCCTCCCAGACGCTGTCGACCGGGAGTTCGTCGGGGATGCTGTCCCGGGTCCCGCCGGCTTCCACTTCAGTGGCGGCCTCGTTGCGGGATTCCATCGCGCCTTCGGCGGCGCCGTTGCCCGGGGTCGGCGCCTCGTCTTCGGCCTCGTCGCCGGACTCCAGCATCAGATTGGATTCCAGTGTGCGCTGGATTTCCAACTGCAGCTCCATCGTCGACATCTGCAGCAGGCGGATCGCCTGTTGCAGTTGCGGCGTCATCGCCAAGTGCTGGCCGAGACGGAGCTGGATACTCTGTTTCATAATGAGAGTTGAGGGTTTCTTTACCGGAACGGGGTGTCAGGCTGCCGATGCCGAAGTCTACAGCAATAGCAATTTCCGTACCAATGCAGTGGCAACGGGCGCCGGGCCCGGCTTGCGAACGCCCGTTTACAGTCGGAAGTGGTGCCCCAGGTACACTTCGCGCACCTGCTTGTTGTTCAGGATCTCGTCGGGAGTGCCTTCGGCGATGACCCGACCGTCGTTGATGATATAGGCCCGCCCGCAGATCCCCAGGGTTTCCCGCACGTTGTGATCGCTCACCAGGACCCCGATCCCGCGCTCCTGCAGGTGCCCGATGATGCGCTGGATGTCGAGCAGGGACAGGGGGTCGACACCGGCGAACGGCTCGTCCAGGAGCATGAAGTGCGGCTCGGCGGCCAGCGCCCGGGCGATCTCCACGCGGCGGCGCTCCCCCCCCGACAGGCTCATGCCGGCCTGGTCGCGCAGGTGGGCGATGTGCAGTTCTTCCAGCAGGTCCTGGAGCCGGCCCTCGCGATCGGTGCGAGACAGTCCGCGCCGCGTCTCGAGGATCGCCAGGATGTTCTCGGAGACCGTGAGCTTGCGGAAGATCGAGGCCTCCTGGGGGAGGTAGCCCAGCCCGAGGCGCGCGCGTCGGTGCATGGGCAAGGGGGTGATGTCCTGATCGTCCAGTTGGATGTGTCCGCCGTCGCAGGGTACCAAGCCGACCAGCATGTAGAAGGAGGTGGTCTTTCCGGCGCCGTTGGGGCCGAGCAGTCCGACGACCTCGCCGCTCTCCACGCGCAACGAGACGCCGTTGACCACCCGCCGGCCGTGATACTCCTTGAGCAGGTCCTGTGCCGAAAGCCGGCTCACGGCCCCGCGCCTTCCGGCGGGGCGGGTGTGCCCGGCGGGCCCCCCGGTTTCGTTCCCGGCTTGGCTTTCGGTTCGGCTTTCGACTTGGCTTCCGGTTTCGTTCCCGGTTTCGTCACTGATTCGGCTTCCGGGTTGCTTTCCGCCCCCTTCGGTTGCAGGGTGATTTCCACCCGCCCGCCCGCACCCCCCGCGGAGCCGGCCTTGACCACGTCCTGGTCACGGTCGTACTCGATGCGCGGTCCCTGGAAGCGGTTCTTGCCCTGCAGCAGTTGCGCGTCCTGTTCGAGTACGACGATACCGGCGCGCACATCGTAGTCGATCCGCCGCGCCGAGCCGGTGATCGGCCGGCCCTGCGCCTTGGGTTGCTCACGGAAGCGTGCCGGGTCGCCCTTCGCCACCATACGGGTGATCTTGTCCTGCTGGTCGTGGTGGACGGTCAGTGTGTCGGACCACAGCTGCATGCCGCCCTGGCTGAGGACCACGTGCCCGGTGAATACGCTCACTCCGGTATGCTCGTTGATGTCGGCGCGGTCGGCGGACAGGTGGATCGGCTGGTTGCGGTCGACGGGCGGGGCCGGTGCCGCCTGCACGGTGCACAGCGCCGCCGCCACCACCGCGACCGCCGCCAGCAGCAGCTCAGGAATGCGCCTGGACATAAGTACCCCGCACGCTGGAGAGCAGCACGACCCGGCCCCGCTTCAGATCGGCGCGCATGCCGACGCCGCTCAGATCGATGCCGTCGCTGCGCAGGGTGACGCGCGCGGCGGTTTGAGCCAGATTGCGGCGGGGCCACACGACGAGGTCGCGGGTGAGGATGGCCACCGCGCGCCGCGTTCCGTGCGTCGCCCGGTCGATGTGTACCGTTCCGAGCAGGCGCACCTCGCCGCCGGCGTCCAGTACCTCGCCGCTCGCGGCGCGCACCACCCACGGCACTGCGTCCGGCTGCGGATACCAATGCAACAGCGGCATACTCAGCTCCGAGCGGTCCGGGGTAGGATAATGTACCAGTCGATCGGCGCGCAGCCGGTAGTGCAGTGCGCCGGTCGCGTCGAACACGCGCAGGCGTACGCCCGAGAGCCGGTAGTCCGGCAGTTCCGGGCGTTGCGGCGCGCTCGGCACGAGACCGCGTTCGGCGTGCATCAGGAGCCACCCGGTCAGGGCCGCCCCGAGGATCAGCAGCAGGATCACCGGAAGGCCGCGGGAGTCGGTCACAGGAACCGGCTCAACTGTTCGTCCAGCGTGCCGCGCGCGTCCATGATCAATTCGCACACCTCGCGCGCCGCACCGCGCCCGCCCTCGACGGCGCTCACCCAATGGGCGTTGCGCACCACCAGCGGGTGGGCGTCGCGGACCGCGATCGCGAGCCCCGCGCGGCGCATCGCCGGGATGTCGACCACATCGTCCCCCACGTAGGCGGTGTCCTCGGCGTCCACGTGCAGTTCATCGAGGAGGTGCCGGAACGCCGCGGCCTTGTCGGTCCGGCCCTGCAGGACGTGTCGCACACCCAGGTCGGCCATGCGGCAGCGGACCACCTCCGATTCGCGCCCGGTGATGATCGCGATCTGTACGCCGCTGTCCATCAGCATCTTCATGCCGTGTCCGTCGCGCGAGTGGAACGCCTTGTACTCCCGCCCGTCGTCGCCGAGGTACAGACTGCCGTCGGTGAGCACGCCGTCCACATCGAAGACCAGCAGGCGGACCCGCGCGGCCCGCGTGCGCAGCCCGTCGGTCATTTCCATCCCGGCCCCCGGCGGTGATCGCGGCGCGGCGCATTCGGCGCCCCCGCGCCGTGCATGCTACCGCGCGGCGCGCGCGGCGTACACCGCGCGCTCATACTACCCCGGCCCGCAGCAGGTCGTGCATGTTCAGCGCACCGACCAGCGCCCCGTCTCCGCCGACCACCAGCAGGGCGTTGATCTTGTGAGTCTCCATGATCTGCAGTCCCTCCGCCGCCAGACGCTGCGGCGCCACCGTCACGCAGTCGCGCGTCATGAGCCGGTCGATGGAGGTGGCGTGGACGTCCACCCCCTTGTCGAATGCGCGGCGCAGGTCGCCGTCGGTGAAGATGCCCACGGCGCGCCCGGTCTCGTCCACCACCGCCGTCATCCCGAGCCCCTTGCGGGTCATCTCGACCAGCGCCAGGCTGAGCGGGCGGCCTTCGGGGATCTTCGGGATCCCCTTGCCCGAGTGCATCACGTCCTCGATGCGCAGCAGCAGGCGCCGTCCCAGTCGTCCGCCCGGGTGAGATCGGGCGAAGTCCTCGGCGGTGAAGCCGCGGCATTCGAGCAGCGAGATGGCGAGCGCGTCCCCCATGGCCAGGGTGGCGGTGGTGCTGGCGGTCGGCGCGAGCCCCAATGGGCAGGCCTCGGTCTCGACGCTGACATCGAGGTTCGCGGTCGCGGCCCTGGCGAGGGTCGAGTCGGGGTTGCCGGTCAATGTGATCAGCGCCACCCCCAGGCGTTTGATCAGCGGCAGGATGGTGAGGATCTCGTCGGTCTCCCCCGAGTTGGAAATGGCGAGCACCACGTCGCGGGCCGTGATCATGCCGAGGTCGCCGTGACTGGCCTCACCGGGGTGTACGAAGAACGCCGGTGTGCCGGTGCTGGCGAGGGTCGCGGCGATCTTGCCGCCGATATGACCGGACTTGCCCATCCCCAGGACCACTACCCGCCCCCCGCACTCGAGCATGTAGCGGCAGGCGCGCAGGAAAGCGGCGTCGATGCGTGTGGTGAGCGTGCGCACCGCCGCCGCTTCCGTTTCGAGTACCGCCAAGGCGAGTTTGCGTAACCTTTCCTCGTCCATCGTCCGCTCACCCGCGCCCGTCGGCGGCGCCCGCCGTGCGCCGCGGCGCGCCCGCCCGGCGTCCGATCCGCCCCGCCTGCTCCGGCGTCCGGCTTGCGCGGGCCCGCGCGGACGGGGCGACGCCCGGGGCGGGCATTGCCGGGAAGTCACGATCGGGAACTCCTTGCGGCCCAGGTCCCGATCGTAAAGCGAAGTCTAATCGCATCAGGGTGTCCATCGTGATGGTGATCGGTCATTATGAGTGCAAGCCGTGCCCGGGCGCCAACCCGAGTGCGCGGAGGGAGCCGATGCCTGCGCGGTTGACTCGCTCCGAGCGGTGGCGGACACTAAGTGCCCTTTGTAGAACGGATTTCCCCCGCATTCGGCGATTCGTGGCGGACGGCCCCCGGGCGCCGCGTGCGTGGAACGACGGATGGTCGGCGACGGGTGATCGTGCGCGCGCAATCGGCGCGGGAGCGTAGTGGTCCGCGAACCGAATGGATGAGAAGAACCGCAAGGAGAACCGCAAGGGCCTGATGGTCCAGGTGCGCGGACTGCGCTTTCTGCGCGGAAGCAACGTCATCTTCGACGGGGTGGATCTGGATATCCGGCGCGGGCAGGTCACCGCGATCATGGGGCCGAGCGGCACCGGGAAGACCACCCTGCTGCGTCTGCTCGGGGGGCAGTTGCGTCCGGATTCCGGGACCATCCTCGTGGACGGCGAGGAGGTTCCGAGACTCTCGCGCAAGCAACTCTACCGCCTGCGCCAGCGCATGGGGATGTTGTTTCAGAGCGGCGCGTTGTTCACCGATCTCAACGTGTTCGAGAACGTGGCGTTCCCGTTGCGCGAGCACACCGCGCTTCCCGAGCCGATCATCCGCGACCTGGTATTGATCAAGTTGCAGGCGGTGGGGCTGCGCGGCACCGCGCCCATGATGCCGGCGGAACTCTCCGGCGGCATGGCCCGGCGCGTGGCGCTGGCGCGCGCCATTGCGCTGGACCCCATGATGATCATGTACGATGAACCGTTCACCGGCCAGGACCCGACCTCGAAAGGGGTCATCGTACAATTGGTGCGGCTGCTCAACGATGCGCTCGGCATGACTTCCATCATCGTCTCGCACGACGTGAATGAGACCGCCGCCATTGCGGACTATATCTACCTTATTTCGGAGGGGCGGGTAGTGGGCCAGGGTACGCCCGACGCCCTGCGCCGCGACCCCTCGCCGTGGGTGGACCAGTTCCTGAATGCGCTGCCCGACGGGCCGGTGCCGTTCCACTATCCGGCACCGGACTACGCCGAAGACCTGCTCGCCGGTGCGGATTTCGGATGAGACGCCCGAGGATGGGGTTCATCGTCGGTTGGATCCGGTTCCTGGGACGCCGGGGCCTGCGGTTCTTCGCGCGCCTCGGGCGCGGTCACCTGTTCTTGCTGAACCTGCTGGCGGCGCTGCCGAGCCTGTTGCCGCGACCCGGCCTGGTGGTCCGGGAGCTGTACTCGACCGGCGTGCGCTCGATGTCGATCATCGTGGTCTCGGGCCTGTTCGTCGGGATGGTCCTCGGGCTGCAGGGCTACAATACGCTCTCCCGGTTCGGGGCGGCGGAGTCGCTGGGGGCCTTGGTGGCGCTGTCGCTGGTGCGGGAGCTGGGTCCGGTGATCACCGCGCTGCTGTTCATGGGCCGTGCCGGGACCTCGCTGACCGCGGAGATCGGCCTGATGAAGGCCACCGAACAGCTCTCCGGCATGGAGATGATGGCGGTCGATCCGGTCAAGCGGATCATGGCACCGCGCTTCGTGGCCGCTTTTCTGGCGATGCCCCTGCTCGCCGCGATCTTCAGCGCGGTCGGGGTCCTGGGGGGGTATTTCGTGGGGGTCGGCCTGCTCGGAGTGGACAGCGGCGTGTTCTGGTCCCAGATGCAGGCCAACGTGGGGTGGCGGCCCGATATCGTCAACGGCGTGATCAAGAGCGCGGTATTCGGTATCGTGGTCGCGTGGATCGCCGTGTTCGAGGGCTATGACGCAGTGCCGACCTCCGAGGGCGTGAGCCGTGCCACCACCCGGACGGTGGTCAACGGCGCACTCGCCGTGTTGGCGCTCGATTTCGTTTTGACCGCGTTGATGTACGGTGCGGGTTGACCTACGGGGTAGGATATGCCGGATACGAGGGCCGTCGAAATCGCCGTGGGGATGTTCGTGGCCGCCGGACTGGCGGCGCTCTTTCTGCTGGCCATGAAGGTGAGCAACCTGAGCAGCTTCACCGCGCCTCAGGGCTACGTGTTGAGCGCGGAGTTCCAGAACATCGGCGGGCTCAAGGTGCGCGCCCCGGTGACGGTGGCCGGGGTTCAGGTGGGTCGCGTGATCGGCATCAGTTTCGACAATACGGACTACGAGGCGGTGGTCAAGATGGCCATCAATCCGAAATATGACAAGTTTCCGGTCGATACCTCCGCGGCCATCTATACCGCGGGACTGCTGGGGGACAAGTACGTCGCCCTGGTGCCGGGCGGGGCTGCGACCTTTCTCAAAGACGGCGCTCGCATTAAACTGACCCAGTCCGCCCTGATCCTCGAGCAGGTGATCGGCCAGTACCTGTTCAACCGGGCGGGCGGGCGGAAGTGACCCGCCGCGGGCGGGGCGCGCCCTGGGCCGGAAGGAGAGAGTCCGAATGAGGCGTATGGCGGTGATCGGTGCGGTGCTCTTCGCCCTGCTGGCGGGGGTCGGGTTCGCGGCGGTTCCCGTCGCGCCCGTCGCCTCCGGCGTCGATCATACGACCCCGGAGGCGATGGTAAAGCGCACGGGGGACGAGTTGCTCGCCCGGCTGCGCAAGGACCACGCGCAACTCAAGGCGCACCCGGATCGCATCTACGGTCTGGTCTCGGACCTGCTCCTGCCGCACTTCGACTTCACGACCATGTCGCGCTGGGTGCTGGGCCGCTACTGGCGCACCGCGACCCCGGCGCAGCGGAAGCAGTTTGTGAACGAGTTCCGCACGGTCCTCGTGCGCACCTATGCCACCGCGCTGCTGGAGTATCGGAATCAACGGATCCGTTACCTGCCGTTCCACGGGGATGTCGCCTCGGGCGACGTGACGGTACGCACCGTGGTCTTGCAGCCGGGCGGGCGCGGCATCCCCATCGACTACCGCCTGGACCGCCGGGACGGGCGATGGATGATCTACGACGTGTCGGTGGACGGCGTCAGCCTCGTGATGACCTACCGTGGTTCGTTTGCCTCCGAGATCCGGCGCATCGGCATGGACGGCTTGCTCAACAAGCTGCGGCGGCGCAACCGGCAACTCTCGCAGGCGCGGTGAGCGAGGCCACCATCCAGCGCGATGCGACCGGTCGCCTGCTGATAAGCGGCGTCATGAGCCTGCACACGGTCCCACAGCTATGGCGGGCCTCGGAGGAACTGATCCGGGATGCCGGGCGCGTGGAGATCGATCTGCGCGGCGTAGTGCACTCGGACAGCGCCGGTCTGGCGCTGCTGGTGCAATGGATGCGCCAGGCGCGCCACGCCGGAAAGGAAATCCGCTTCCTGAATATCCCGCGCCAGATGCTGGCGATTGCGCGGGTAAGCAGCCTGGACCGCATCCTCCCCCTCGCCCGCGTGAGCTGATGGTGCGGCCGAAGGCCGCTACAATCCCTCCCCCCGATCCTCGCCGGATCGCCCGCCGGATCCCGGCCCCATACGGGCATCCCCGGATTGCGCTACGCTTATCCAGGCCACTACGTCCATGTAGCCCGGATGCAGGCCGAAGGCCGAAATCCGGGGAACCGATCCTCGCCCTGTTCCTCGCCGGATCGCCCGCCCGATCCCGGCCCCATACGGGCATCCCCGGATTGCGCTACGCTTATCCAGGCCACTACGTCCATGTAGCCCGGATGCAGGCCGAAGGCCGAAATCCGGGGAACCGATCCTCACCCTGTTCCTCGCCGGACCGTCCGCCCGATCCCTGTCCCTCCCGGCTGCCGCGCTTTTTCTATATCATGGGCCACCATTGCCATTGAATCCCGGTAACCGCCGTGCCGCCGGCACCGCCCGGGCGCACCGATCTCTCCGCAGGGACAGGATCCATGGACCCAGACACGATTCGTCAACTCATTCAGCAAGGTTTCGCCGATGACCGGGTCGAGGTGACCGGTGATGGAAGCCATTTCGAGGCCCTGGTGGTCTCCCCGGCGTTCGCCGGCAAGTCGCTCCTGGAGCGCCATCGAATGGTGTACGGGACCCTCGGTGACCGCATGCGCTCGGAGATCCACGCCCTCTCGATGCGCACCCTGACCCCCGAAGAATGGGCCCTGCAAGGGTGAGCGCCGCGGTCTCGACAGGGCGGTTGCGCCCCTGTGGATAAGCTGCTGATCACGGGGGGCGAGCGCCTCGACGGCGAGATCCGCATCTCGGGCGCCAAGAACGCGGTGCTGCCGATCCTCGTCGCCGCGCTGCTCGCGGACGGCCCGGTCACCATCGCCAACGTGCCGCACCTGCACGATGTGACCACCACCATGGAACTGCTCGGGCGCATGGGGGTGTCGCTGACGGTCGATGAGAAACTCAACATCGAGGCCGACGCCGGGACGATCCACGCCTTCCAGGCCCCCTACGAGCTGGTCAAGACCATGCGCGCCTCGATCCTCGTGCTCGGGCCGCTCCTGGCACGCTTCGGGCGCGCCGAGGTGTCGTTCCCCGGGGGCTGCGCGATCGGCCCGCGCCCGGTGGACCTTCATATCGGGGGGCTGCGTGCCATGGGGGCCGACATCCGGGTCGAGGACGGCTACATCCGCGCCCGCGCAAAACGCCTGCGAGGCGCGCGCCTGGTGCTCGATCAGGTCACGGTGACCGGGACCGAGAATCTGATGATGGCCGCGTCGCTGGCGCGCGGGACGACGGTGATCGAGAACGCCGCGCGCGAGCCGGAGGTGGTGGATCTGGCGTGTTTTCTCAACGCCATGGGTGCGCGCATCGGGGGCGCCGGTACCGACACGCTGGTGATCGAGGGGGTCGATACCCTGTCCGGCGCGCGCCACGAGGTCCTTCCGGATCGTATCGAGACGGGGACGTTTCTGGTGGCGGCGGCGATCACCGGCGGGCGGGTGCGCCTCAAGGACACCCGCCCGGCGCTGCTGGACGCGGTACTGGTCAAGCTGGCGGAGGCCGGGGCGCGCATCGAGACCGGACCGGACTGGATCGAACTCGAGATGGAGTCCCGCCCGCGCGCCGTGGCGGTGCGCACCGCGCCCTATCCCGGGTTCCCCACGGACATGCAGGCCCAGTTCACGGCCCTGAACCTGATCGCAGAGGGGGTCGGCATGATCACCGAGACGGTCTTCGAGAACCGCTTCATGCACGTCTACGAATTGCAGCGTATGGGCGGGCGGATCCGGGTCGAGGGCAACACCGCGATCAGCGAGGGCGTGCCCCGGCTGACCGGCGCGCCGGTCATGGCGACCGATCTGCGCGCCTCGGCGAGCCTGATCCTGGCCGGTCTCGCCGCCCACGGTGCCACCGTCGTCGATCGGATCTACCACATCGACCGTGGCTACGAGTGCATCGAGGAGAAGCTCGCGCAGCTCGGCGCGCACATCCGCCGGGTGCCCGGGGAGCGCCGTGCGGCATCCTGACCCGGTGCGTGGCAACCTCCGCCGTTCAGGGAGCCTGCGGCGTCCGCGATACCCCGGCAGGGCCGGGCTTGCCCGGCCGGCGGTGTTGGGATTCGTAGCGGCGTCGCAATCGCGGATGTCGTCGGCGGGCCGAGGCCTGCTCTACGGGGGGGTGTCGCCGCGGTGGCGGGGTTTGCCCCGCCCTACGCGCGTATCGGAGATCGCCCCCACCGGTAGGGCCGGGCTTGCCCGGCCGGCGTCGTTGGGATTCGCGGCGGCGTTGCAATCCCGGAGTCGCAAGCCCGCGTTCAGCGATCACCGGAAGGGGAGTGCCGCGGTCGCAGTGCTACAATCGCGCCCATGATCGAGCCTCTCACCATCGCCGTCTCCAAGGGACGCATCCTTCAGGAATCGTTGCCGCTGCTCGCGCAGGCCGGTATCGTGCCCGTCGAGGATCCGGACCGCAGCCGCCGGTTGATCCTGCCCACCGGCCGGGCCGGGGTGCGGCTGGTGGTAATCCGTGCCGCCGACGTCCCGACCTACGTACAGTACGGCGCGGCGGATCTGGGGATCACGGGCAAGGACGTGCTCCTGGAGCACGGCGGGGCGGGGCTCTACGAACCGCTGGACCTCGGGATCGCGCGCTGTCGGATGATGGTGGCGGGACTCCCGGACGCGGCCCGCGAGCCGGGTATCCGCTTGCGTGTGGCGACCAAGTACGTGGCCAGTACGCGCCGCTACTTCGCCGCCCAGGGTCGGCAGGTGGAGATCATCAAGCTCTACGGGTCCATGGAACTCGCGCCCCTCGTGGGCTTGGCGGACTGCATCGTCGATCTGGTCGATACCGGCGGTACGCTCAAGGCCAACGGGCTGGTGCCCCTGGATCTGGTCGCGGAGATCAGCTCGCGGGTAATCGTCAACAAGGCGGCTATGAAGATGAAACACGACCGGGTCAAGGCCCTGCTCCGCGAGTTGGAGGAGGCGGCGCGCCCGAGCGACCGGGATCGGCGCAGTCGGCGGCATGCCGGCGCCGGGGAGGGGCGGTGAGCGGGATTCGACGCCTGGATACCGGGGAGCCGGAGTTCTGGAGCCGCCTCGAGGCCCTGCTCGCGTGGGAGCCGGGGGCCGGCGAATCGGTGGAACAGACGGTGCGCGAGGTCCTCGCGGCGGTACGCCGGCGCGGCGATGCGGCGCTTCTGGAGTACACGCATCGCTTCGACCGCCACGAAGTGGCGTCACCCGCCGATTTGGAGCTGCCGGCGGAACGGCTGGAGGCGGCGCGCGTCGCCCTGCCGGTGGAGCAGCGCAGGGCCCTTGAGTCGGCGGCACGGCGCCTCACGGCCTACGCCGAACACCAGCGGCTCGCCTCGTGGAGCTACACCGAACAGGACGGCACGGTGCTGGGCCAGCAGGTCACGCCCCTGGATCGCGTCGGGATCTACGTCCCGGGCGGCAAGGCCGCCTACCCCTCCTCGGTGCTGATGAGTGCGGTGCCGGCGCGGGTTGCCGGGGTGTCGGAGATCGTCATGGCGGTGCCGGCCCCGGAGGGGGCGCTCAACCCGCTGGTGCTGGCCGCCGCGGCGATCGCCGGGGTCGACCGTGTCTTTACCATCGGCGGCGCCCAGGCGATCGCGGCCATGGCGTATGGCACCGCGACCGTGCCGCGGGTCGACAAGATCGTCGGCCCGGGCAACCGCTATGTGGCCACCGCCAAGGGGCTGGTGTTCGGCACCGTCGGCATCGACATGATCGCCGGTCCCTCCGAGATCCTGGTGATCTGCGACGGGCGCACCGATCCGGAGTGGATCGCGATGGATCTGTTCTCACAGGCCGAACACGACGAGGACGCGCAGGCGATCCTCGCCACGCCGGACACGGCGTTCCTCGACGCGGTGGAGGACGCGGTGCGGCGCCTGCTGCCGCAGATGGAGCGTGCCGAGTTGATCGGGCGCGCGCTCGCCCGGCGCGGGGCGCTGATCCGCGTGCGCGACTTGGCGGAGGCGGTGGAAGTCGCCAATTTCATCGCGCCCGAGCATCTGGAACTGTCGGTGGCGGACCCCGAGTCGCTGGCCGGGCGTATCCGGCACGCCGGTGCGGTGTTTCTCGGGCGTTACACCGCGGAGGCGCTCGGTGATTACTGCGCGGGGCCCAATCACGTGCTGCCCACGGCGCGCACGGCGCGCTTCTCATCGCCGCTCGGCGTGTACGATTTCCAGAAGCGATCCAGCCTGATCGGCTGCTCGGCGCAGGGTGCCGCGACACTCGGCCGGACCGCCGCGACGCTGGCGCGCGGTGAGGGTCTGACCGCGCACGCGCGCTCCGCCGAGTACCGGATGAAGAAGTAGCGCCCGGCCGTGGGAGCCGCCGTGAACGATTCCCCAACTGAACCCGCGACGGAATCTTCGGGCGAATCCGCGCCCGCTGTCGAGGCGCGCGTCGCGCGTTGGATCCGGCCGGCCATCCGTTCCCTGAGCGCGTACTCGATTCCGGAGTGCGGCGCCCGGATCAAGCTCGACGCCATGGAGAATCCCTATCCCTGGCCGGGCGAGCTGGTCGATGGGTGGCTCGAGGCGCTGCGCCGGGTCAGCCTCAACCGCTATCCGGATCCCGACGCGCGTACCCTGAAGGGTCGGCTGCGCGCGGCCATGGGGTTCCCGCCGGGCGCCGCCGTACTGCTCGGCAACGGCTCGGATGAATTGATCCAGATGATCGTCATGGCGGTGGCGGAGCCCGGGCGGGTGGTCCTGGCTCCGGAGCCCACCTTCGCCATGTACCGGCTGATCACCCGGGTGGCCGGTCTCGAATACGTCGGTGTGCCCCTCGGGGAGGGGTTCTCCCTCGACCGGGCGGCGATGGAGCGCGCCATCGACCGCCACCGGCCGGCGGTCGTGTTTCTCGCTTATCCCAACAACCCGACCGGCAATCTGTTCGCGCCGGCGGATCTCGAGGCGGTGATCCGGCGCGCGCCCGGCCTGGTGGTGATCGACGAGGCCTATGCCGCGTTCACCGCGCCGGAGGGCGGGGAGGCCGAGGCGACCTGCCTGGACCGGATCGAGCGTTTCGAAAATCTGGTGGTGCTGCGCACGGTCTCCAAGATGGGACTGGCTGGGCTGCGGCTCGGCGTGTTGGCCGGACCGCAGGCGTGGCTCGCCCAGATCGACAAGACCCGGCTGCCGTACAACGTGAACGTACTCACCCAGGCGAGCGCGGTGTTCGCCCTGGAACACTGGGGGGTGCTGCGTGCGCAGACGGCGCGCATCCGCGCGGACCGCGCGGTGCTCTACGCCCGGCTGCGTGCGTTCCCGGGCATCGAGGTCTTTCCGAGTCGCGCCAACTTTCTGCTCTTCCGCGTGCCGTCGGGTCGCGCCGATCGGATCCACGGATCGCTTGCGCGCTCCGGAGTCCTGATTCGCAATCTGAGCGGCGCGGGCGGCGCACTCGCCGATTGTTTGCGGGTTACGGTGGGGACCCGCGAGGAGAACGAGGCGTTCCTGCGTGCCCTGGGAGAGGCGCTGGGCGCCCTGGACGAGACTTGATCGGGGCGTCGGCGGGTCGACGCGCGCTTTACCACAGTACCGGCCGCCGGGGGATCGGAGAAGCGGTACCGCGGGGTGGCCGGGGTATCCCAAGGGCGGGGCTCGCCCGGCCGACGCCGCCGCGCGGTTCCAACACCGCCGGTGCGCAGATCCACGACGCCGGCCGGGCGAGCCCGGCCCTACAGACAAGCGGACCCGGCGGGCGAACCTTGGCACGTCGGGTTGCGTCAATCCGACGAACACCGCCGACAGACGTTCAGGCAGTCCCGGCCGGGCAAGCCCGTCGCCAACACCGGCCACCTGTAGGGCGGGGCTCGCCCCGCCGACGTCGCCGCGCGGTTCCAACACTGCCGGTGCGCAGATCCACGGTGTCGGCCGGGCGAGCCCGGCCCTACAGACAAGCGGGCCCGGCGGGCGAACCTCGGCGCGTCGGGTTACCACGTCAACCCGACGAACACCGCCGACAGACGTTCAGGCAGTCCCGGCCGGGCAAGCCCGTCGCCAACACCGGCACCTGTAGGGCGGGGCTCGCCCCGCCGTCGTCGCCGCGCGGTTCCAACACCGCCGGTGCGCAGATCCACGGTGTCGGCCGGGCGAGCCCGGCCCTACAGACAAGCGGGCCCGGCGGGCGAACCTTGGCACGTCGGGTTACCGCGTCAATCCGACGAACACCGCCGGCGGACGTTCAGGCAGTCCCGGCCGGGCAAGCCCGTCGCTAACACCGGCACCTGTAGGGCGGGGCTCGCCCCGCCGACGCCGCTACGCGGTTCCAACACCGCCGATGCGCAGATCCACGGTGTCGGCCGGGCGAGCCCGGCCCTACAGACAACCGGACCCGGCGGGCGAACCTTGGCATGTCGGGTTACCGCGTCAATCCGACGAACACCGCCGACAGACGTTCAGGCAGTCCCGGCCGGGCGAGCCCGTCGCCAACACCGGGCCACGTGTACAAGGGTGGGCCTCGGCCCGCCGACGATGCCGGGAAACCCCCGATCCTGCGATTCCACGGTGCCGGACCGGTCCGGCGGTTCGCCGTGGGCGATGGACTGATCAACGCACCCTTCGCAACGCCCACAATCCGATGACCAGAAGCAGCGTCGCCGGCGCCAGCGCGGTGACCGCGGGGTTGAGGCCGAGCAGCAGCCCCATGTATCCGGAGATCTGGCTGATCAGATAGAAGGCCAGCCCCACCGTGCCGCCGAGGGTTATGCGCAAGCCGGTGCTGACGCTGCGCAACGGACCGAAGAGGAACGGGATGGCCACGAGGATCATCGCCGTGGTGGCGAGCGGGATGGCGAGCTTGTTCCACAGGGCCAGTTCGTAGCGATCCGCGTTCTGCCCGTGCGCCTTCAAATAGCGCACGTACTCGAACAGGTCGGTCAGGGAGAGGCTCGGAATCGGCAGGATCAGCAGGTCCATCTGCTGTACGCGCAGGAACGAGCGCCACGGCATTCGCGGGATGTGTTCGACCGTGACGCCCCGACCCGAGAAGGTCTTGCGGACCACCCCGATCAGCATCCACCGGTGGCGGTTGAAGACGTCGGCGCGCCCGGCGTGGATGAAGGTGTGCAGTCGGCCTTCGGCGTCGAACTCGTAGAGGTCGATCCCCGCCGGGATGCGGTCGTGGCGGATGTCGCGAACGTTCAGGAAGCGTGTGCCGTCGCGGGACCAAAAGGCGTGTGCGGTGCGCAGATCGCTCGCCGCGCTGATCTCCAGCGTGCGCCGCGTCTGGGCGATCTGGTCGAGGGGCGGTGCCACGTATTGCGCCAGCGCCAGTGCGATCACCACGAGCACCGCACCGGCCTTGAGTACCGCCCAGCCCACGCGCCGCGCCGACACGCCGGTGGCCTGCATGGCGACCAGCTCGCCGCCGGAGGCAAGGGTCCCCAGCCCGACGAGCGTGCCGAGCAGTGCGGTCACCGGCACCAGTTGCACGAGCCGCTCGGGCAGCGTGAGCGCGACGAACGCCAGCGCACTCAGCAGGTGATAGTGGCCGCGGCCGATATTGTCCAGTTCCTCCAGGAAGGTCTGCAGGCTGAACACCGAAGCCAGCAGGAGTATGACGATCAGCCAACCGCCGGCCACGCGCTCGATGAGGTAGCGGTCGAGCCGTCTCACGGGTGCGCCTGCGCGGCGCCCGCGCGCCTGCGGCGTAGCGTGGCGAGCGGTTGGTGCCATGCCGTCAACGCCACCAGCGCCAGGGCCCCGGGGGCCAGCCAGACCCCGGGCAGCGTGCCGAGCACCCCTCGCCCGACCCAGACCTTGAGCATGATGTCGAGGCTGTAGTAGCCGGCGTAGACCAGCACCGCGACGAGCATCTTCGCGTAACGTCCCTGGCGCGGACGGGCGCGGCTCAAGGGGATCCCGAGGATCGCCAGGAGCACGGTGGAGAGGGGCGTCGAGAGTCGCCACTGGTATTCGGCGATATCGGGGGCGGTGCGCGAGGCGGCGAGCCGGCTCATGCTCGCCGCCTTGCGCTGGAAGCCGACCGGCTTCACGGGCGGTTCGTTCATGTGATAAGTGAGTCTCGCGACGCGCACGATGCGGTCGACTCCGCCGTCGCGCGAGAGGTCGTAGAGATGGACATCGCGCATGTGCAGCAGCGGCGCATCGTAGCGCGGATCGCGTTCCTGGGAGGCCCGCATCGCATACAGGACCTGCGTGCGACGGCCGTGTTCGCGCTGCATGAAGACGCGTTCGAGTCCGCCGGCCGCGGCGCGCCCGGCCGCGAAGATCACCCGCGTGCCCGATGCGTTTTCATTGAAGCTCCCGGGTTTGACGTCGCTGAGGCTGAACTCCGCATTGGCCCGGGCCTTGAGTTGGTAGGATCGTTCATAGGACCAGGGCCGGACGTAGAAGGCCAGCACGGCGATCAGCACGGCGAAGGTCAGCGCCAGGTAGGAGACGGCACGCAGGACCTGGAGCGGGCTCACGCCGAGGGCGTGCAGCGCGGTCATCTCGCTGTCGGTGTGCAGGCGCCCGAGGGCGATGATCACCGCGAGGTAGAGCGCGATCGGCAGCAGGACCTCCAGCGCGATATTGGTCTTGAGCGCGATCAGTTCCACCACCACGTTGGTGGGCAGCACGCCGTTGGCGGCCTGCGTAAGGAACACTGCGGCACTGTAGCCGGCGAAGATCGCGACCAGCGCCAGGGACAGGGCCAGCAGCGGCTTGTTGATCTCGCGGATCAGGTAACGGGTGACGATCACGGTCCTGTCCGGTGGTGGGATCCGTGAGACGGACGCCGGTCGGTTTCCCGCCCCTATGCGCCTCGATCGGCGCGGTACCGCCGCCGGGCGCTATCGCATGCCGCCGGGGGCGGTTCCCGATCGGCGGATACTACAGCGTCTTTTCGTAGACCCGGTAGCGTTTGTACGCGCTCGCCCCCATGTCCTCGAGGATGGCGCGCATGCGCCGGTTGGTCTCCAGGATCCAGGATAGCTCCATCATCCCGATTCCGCGCCGGCGTACCGGCGCGGCCAGCCCATCGATGACCATGTAGGCCAGGGCCGGGCCCAGCAGGCTGTTCTGGTAGCATTTGCGCACACCGAGCAGCGGTACACGTCCGCTGGACGGGAACCGCACCTTGAGCCGCCACAGGAGCTTCAACCAGCCCAGCGGCAACAACCGGCCGTTCAGGTCGCGCGCCGCCTCGTTCAGGTTCGGAAGCGCCACCGCCATGGCCGCGGGGCGACCGTCGACCTCGGCGATCTGGATGAAGTCGTCGTCGAGGAGCAGGCGCAGGTTGCGTCCCAGTTCCTCGAATTCCGCCGGCGTGAACGGGATGAACCCCCAGTTCTCCGACCAGGCGTCGTTGAAGATGTCGCGCAGTGTTTCGATCTCGCGCGCGAAGTCGCGCCGTCGCAACGGCCGGACCTGCACGCGCTTGTCGAGGCGTGCGGCGAGCGCGCGCAGGGCGGCGGGCGCCTCGGCCTCGGTGGTCAGCCGGTAGGCGAGCAGGTCCATGGCCTTGGCGTATCCGCAGGCCTCCACGCGCGGGCCGTAGTAACGGCGGGCGTGACCCATCATCACCATCGGCGGAGTCTCGAACCCCTCCACCAGGAGGCCCGATTCGTCGTTGATGGAGAAGCTGAAGGGTCCCCGTACCCGGCGCATCCCCTGCGCCCGCAGCCATTGCTCGGCGGTATCGAGCAGGGCTTGGAAGGTCTCCGCACGATCCTCCGCCTCGATCATCCCGAAGAAGCCGGTGGCGTCCCGATGGCGTTCCAGGTGCAGCCGGTCGACCTGCGCGGTGATGCGGCCCACCGTGCGTGTGCCGCGCCGGGCGATCCACGCGCGCCACTCGGCGTGCTCGAAGTAGGGGTTCTTCCGGGAGAGGTGCTCGCGGCGCTCCAGGATCAGCGGTGCGATCCAGGCGGGGTCGTCGCGGTAGATCGCGTGCGGCAGGCGCAGGAAGCGCGCAAGACCGCGCCGCCCATCGACGGGCTCGATTCGCAGGGTGCCGGACTGGGTGCGCGATGTCGTCAATGCACGCCGGTCTGGGGCGGTCAACGTGCGCGGGCCGGCGATTTCGGCGGGTCGCGGGGGAGATCGCGCGGGGCCATGCGGCCGAGGTGATACCGGCGCCCCTTCCAGAAACCGTTGACCATGTGCGTCCCGCCCCTCTCGTCGCGTGCCCGGTCCGGTATTCTACCGCGTACGCGAAGGATTGACTAAGATCGAGGGGCGGGATCCCCGGCGCCGCCATCGGTGCGCCCGGGAGGGGCGCCGGCCCGGTCATGGCCGCGAACCGGGTGTCCCGGCCGGCGGCCGCCCCGGGCGCGGTGGGGCGGGGGCTTGACCCGCTCGTATCGATCGTGAAAATACGTTGCTTCCCGGTAGGTTGGCTGACCTTGTATGGATATGCTACCATCGCCTGCGGTTCTGCGAGGAGCAGCGGCGGGTTTTTGTCGGCGGGCGCCGCCTGCGGAGCGACTCCGCAGGCCGATAGGAGGTCCGGGGCCGCTTCGGTGTGGATCCGCTCCGTGTCCGGTCCGGTGGGGCCGGGCGGCGGTGAGTCGGCCGAGGTGCGGCGAACAGGGAGCTTCGGGCATTTGTCAAACGGGTTTCGTGGTCTCGATTCTGCGCCGGTGGTATGGTCTCGCTCCGACCGAGCGATCGCGCCGTGCATCCGGGGTCGTCCGGACCCGCTCGGCCGGGTCGCCCGGATCCGGGGGATTCAAGTTTCTGCGCGGGCCGTCGACCTATTCCCCGGCGTGCCGTATGCAAGCAATCGGAAGTTTTACAAGGAGAGCCGGAGGTGGGCGTAGAACCGACACCAACGACACACACATTGCCCTTGCGGGCGGCGGACTTCTCCAGCCTCGCCGAAGCCCTGGACTATGCGGCCGAGGGCGAAACCGGTGCCAATTTCTACACCGGCGGGGGGGAGTTGCAGACCGTACTCTCCTATCGGGAACTACGCCGGGAGGCGCGGCGCCTCGCGCGCCGGTTGTCGAGCCTGGGCCTCGAGCGCGGCGCGCGGGCGGCGCTGGTCGCCGTCACCGGCCCGGACTTTCTGCGCTTTTTCTTCGCCTGCCAGTACGCGGGCCTGGTCCCGGTGCCGCTGCCGGTCTCGATCCGCCTCGGCGGCCATGGGGCCTATGTCGCGCAGCTTCGCAATCTGCTGCGCGGATGCCGTGCCTCGATCGCGATGGCTCCCGCCGGGCTGATGAAGTTTCTCGACGAGGCGGTGATCGATGAGTTCGAGTTGCGCACCTACGGTGGCCCGGAGGTCTTCGATGCGTTGCCCGAGGCCGACGGGGTCCTGCGGCCGCTGGACCCGGACGAGATGGCCTACATCCAGTACACCTCCGGGAGCACGCGTTTCCCGCGCGGTGTGGTGATCACCCAGCGCCAGGTGCTCAGTAATTTGAGCAGCATCATCTGCGACGGAGTGCAGATCAACGCGCAGGACCGATGCATGTCCTGGTTGCCTTACTACCACGACATGGGGATGGTCGGTTTCGTGCTGGCGCCGATCGCCGCCCAGCGCTCGGTCGACTATCTGGACACCCATGATTTCGCGATGCGTCCGCGGCGCTGGTTGGAACTCATCAGCCGCAACCGCGGCACGATCTCGTTCAGTCCGCCGTTCGGCTACGAGTTGTGCGCCCGGCGCGTCTCCCGGGAGGATGCCGCGCGCTACGATCTGAGCACCTGGCGCGCGGCCGGGGTCGGGGCCGAGACCATCCGCGCCGAGACGCTGGAGCGCTTCGCCGAGGCGCTCGCCCCCAGCGGTTTCCGCCGCGAGGCGTTCCTGCCCTGCTATGGGATGGCGGAGTGCTCGCTGGGGATCAGCTCCACGCCCCTGGGACGCGGTCTCGAGGTCGATCGGGTTGACGCGGACCATCTCGCCGCCGAGTACGTGGCGCGGCCGGCCGCGCCGGACACGGCGCGCGTCAGCGACTTCGTGAAATGCGGGCCGCCGTTGCCGGGTCACGAGGTGGTGATCCGCGATGCGCAGGGCCATCCCGTTCCGGAGCGCCATGCGGGCACCATTACCGTGCGCGGGCCGAGCGTGATGTCCGGCTATTTCGCGGATCCGGAGTTGACGCGTGCGAGTCTGTCGCCCGACGGTTGGCTCGACACCGGAGACGTGGGCTACATCGCCGACGGCAGCGTGGTCATCACCGGGCGCAAGTCCGACATGATCATCATCCGCGGGCGCAACATCTGGCCCCAGGACCTGGAGTACCTGGCGGAGCAGCAGCCCGAGGTGCGCCCGGGCGACGCCTCCGCGTTCTCGGTCCCGGGACCGGGCGGGCGCGAGGTGGTGGTGCTCGTGGTCCAGTGCCGGGTCGGCGATCCCGCGCGGCGGGCGGCCCTGGTGCGGCGCATGCACCGGCTGATCCACGAAACTCTGGGGATCGACGGCGTCATCGAACTGGTCCCGCCCCATACCCTGCCGCGTACCTCCTCCGGCAAGCTCTCCCGCTCCGCGGCGCGTCGCGATTATCTCCAGCGCCTGGAGGAGAGCGAGCGCTCCGCGGGGACCGCCGAAGCGGCCCTGGGCGGCTGATCCGGGCGGCGGGACCCCGACGGGGTTTTGGGTCGCTCTCCGATCATCGCGTTGACCGGCGCCACCGGATTCATCGGTGGCGCCGTCGCACGCCGCCTGTTGCGCGAGGGGTGGGAGGTGCGGGCCCTGTACCGGCCTTCCTCCCGGAGCAACCCCGTGGCGCGCGCCGGGCTGTCCTGGATCCCGGGTTCACTGGAGGACGCCGAGGCCCTGGCACGGCTGGTGGCGGGCGCAGATGCGCTCGTACACTGCGCGGGTGCCGTGCGCGGTGCCGGGCGGGATGTCTTCGACCGCGTCAACGCCGAGGGTGTTGCCCGTATCGCCGCCCGCGCCGCGGCGGCGCGGGTGCCGCGTTTCCTGCTGATGTCCTCGCTGGCGGCCCGAGAGCCGCAGCTCTCGCCGTACGCGGCGAGCAAACGCGCCGGCGAGGTTGCGCTGGCACGGGCGGCGGGTGCGACGGCATGGGTCGCGCTGCGCCCGCCGGCGGTCTACGGGCCGGGCGATCGTGAACTGCGGGCGCTGTTCCGTTGGATCGGTCGCGGCCTGCTGCCGGTGTTGAGCGGTGCCGCCGCGCGCTTCTCGTTGCTCTACGTGGACGACCTCGCCGCCGCGGTGGCCTGCTGGCTGAGGGAAGGGGGTGGCGAGGGACATGCCTTCGAACTGCACGATGGGCGTCCCGGCGGCTATTCGTGGGCGGACGTGGCGCACGGTGCGCAGGACCTGCTCGGACGCCGGGTGCGTCGCGTGCCGGTGCCGGAGGCGGCGCTGAAGGTCGCGGCGGCGCTCAATCTGGCGCTGGCCGTAACGGGGTACCGCCCCATGCTCACGCCGGGCAAGGTGCGTGAGTTGCGCCATCCGGACTGGGTCTGCGACAACGCCCCGTTCCGCGAGGCCACGGGTTGGCGCCCGGAGGTCGGGTTGGAGGAAGCGCTGCGCCGTACGTTTGGTTGGGGCGGGCGGTCCGGACCGGGGCGCGGCGCGTGAAACGGCCCGCGGCACCGGTCGCCGGTAGGGCGGGACGGGCGCACGTTATATACTGGCCCGGGCGCATTCGGCGTAATGGCGAGCGAATTCCATGAGAGACTACGATGAAATTCTGACCGAGGTGTACCAGGGCCTGAAGGCCTCCGGTCAGGACGGGGTGCGGTTGGACGAGGATACCGAGCTGGTGGGCGATCTGGGCCTGGACTCCGTTCAAGTCATGGAGATGCTGCTCGAGGTGGAGGACCGCTTCGGTATCTCCATCCCGATCAACATCCTCGCCGACGTCGTCACGATCCGTGATCTGGCCGTGCAGATCCGGCGCCTGACCGGCGACTGAGTCGATGGCCCTGTTCGACAAGTTCTCCCGCCTCGCCGCCGCGCGCCGCGACCTCGCCGGCTACGGGGTGAATCCGTTCGGCGTCGAGGTGGAACGCGTCCTCTCGGCGACCGAGGGTGAGATCGCCGGCCGGCGCACGATCCTGGCCGGTACGAACAACTATCTCGGACTGAGCTTCGATCCGGAGTGTATCGCCGCGGCGCGCGCGGCGCTGCTCGCGGAGGGCACCGGTACCACCGGTTCGCGCATGGCGAACGGGACCTTCACCGGGCACTTGGCCCTGGAGCGCGAGCTGGCCGAATTCTACAGGCGCCGCGCCGCCATCGTGTTCTCCACCGGCTACCTCGCCAATCTCGGCATCCTCTCCTCCCTGACGGCCCCCGGCGATGTGTTGCTCGTGGATGCGGATTGCCACGCCAGCATCTATGACGGCGGGCGGATGAGCGGCGCGCAGGTCATCCGCTTTCGCCACAACCAGCCTGAGGATCTGCGCAAGCGCCTGTTGCGCCTCGGCGAGCGCGCCGCCGACGCGGTGATCGTCGTCGAAGGCCTCTACAGCATGCTCGGTGATCGAGCGCCGCTGGCGGCGCTCGCCGAGGTCAAGCGCGAGTGCGGCGGCTACCTGGTGGTCGATGAGGCGCACTCCCTGGGCGTCGCCGGCGAGCACGGCCGCGGCGTGGCGGAGGAGGCCGGCGTGGAGGCCGACGTGGATTTCGTGATCGGCACCTTTAGCAAGAGCCTGGGGGCGACCGGCGGGTTCTGCGTCAGCGACCGCCCGGAGTTGGACGTGATCCGCTATGCGAGTCGCCCGTATATCTTCACCGCCTCGCCCTCGCCGTCGGTGGTCGCCTCGACCCGCGCCGCGCTCGGGATCCTGCGCCGGCGCCCCGAGTTACGCCGCCGCCTGTGGGACAACGCCGGGCGCCTCTATCACGGGCTCGAGGCGCTCGGCTTCCGGCTCGGCCCCGAACCGAGCCCGGTGGTGGCCGTGTTACTCGAGACCAAGGCCCAGGCGCTGGCATTCTGGGCGGGTCTGATCGAGCGCGGCGTCTACGTCAACCTGATGATTCCGCCGGCCACCCCGAACGGCACGTCGCTGGTGCGATGCAGCGTCAGCGCCGCCCATGAGCCGGAGCAGATCGACGCGCTCTGCGCCGCGTTCGCCGAACTGCGCGGGATCGCCGCAACGCCCGGGCACCGCGCCTGCGGGGCGGACCTCGCCGTCGCGTCGGCCAAGACGTCCCGCGGCGGCGGTTGAGTGGCGTGGACCCCGCCCGGCGGCGGGATGAGGTTTTTCCGGAATCGTCGGCGGGCCGAGGCCCGCCCTACAAGGATCCTCAACGGCGGATGTGCCCAAGGACCGGGCCGGTAGGGAGCGGTGCATGGTTGCTTTACTCGAACTGGTTTCCTATACCGATCGGCTCCTCGATAGCGCCGCGTTCGCCGATTACTGTCCCAACGGCCTGCAGGTGGAGGGACGCGCGCAGGTGCGGCGGCTGATCAGCGGCGTGAGCGCGAGCCGCGCCCTGATCGAGGCGGGGATCGCCGCCGGGGCCGATTTGCTGTTGGTCCATCACGGCTACTTCTGGAAGGGGGAGGACCCGCGTATCACGGGGATGAAGCGCGCGCGCCTGGCGGCGCTGCTCGGCGCGCAGATGAGCCTGATGGCCTACCACCTGCCGCTCGATGCTCACCCGGAACTCGGCAACAACGCGCAACTCGCGCGCCGTCTCGGCCTGGAGGTCGCGGGCCGTTTCGGTCACGGCCCCGGTCCCGCGGTCGGCTGTCGCGGCAGACTGGAGCCCGGACTCGCACCTGCGGTGCTGGCGCAACGCATTACGGAAGTGCTCGGCCGGGCGCCGCTGCACGTGCCGGGACGCGCCGATTCGATCCGCACCGTGGCCTGGTGCAGCGGGGCCGCGCAGAGCTACATCGAGGAGGCCGCCGCGCTTGGGGTGGACGCCTATCTGACGGGGGAGGTCTCGGAGTCCACCGTACACGTGGCGAGGGAGACCGGTATGCACTTCTTCGCCGCCGGCCACCACGCCACCGAGCGCTACGGGGTACAGGCCCTCGGTGCGCATCTGGCCGGGCGCTTCTCCCTCGAACACGAATTCGTGGACATCGACAACCCGGCATGAGGCCGCGGTGCCATGGGCGCGTGCGGCTCCGTCAGTCTGGTCAATCGCCGCGTCGCAGTGGTATAGTGGCGCCGCTTTCCGGCCGTGACTCGGGTCGGGCCGTCGAGCGCCCGGGTGCGCATGCCGCTTTCCGGGCCGGCGGCGGAGAGAGACGGCAGGGGCCGGGCAAGCGGGCGGGCCCTGCGAATGCAATCCGCGACGGCTGGGGGGCGCGATTCGGTTTGCGCGACCCGCTCCACTCCCAGATCGATGGGCTCACCCCGTTCCAGGTCCGCCGTACCTGACCGGGGGGGGCTGCGTTCCTCGTGGTATCCTTTTCGACGGCACACGCACTTCGGCGGGAACGCCCTGGAACCACACCTATGGCCCTGCTTGCCAACCGACGCTCGGTGATGACGCTGTTCTCGGCACCGGCGTGTTCGTTCAGCCACCGTGCGCGCATGGTCCTTGCCGAGAAGGGGATCACGGTCGATATCGTCCAGATCGATCCCGTCAGCAAACCCGAAGACCTGATCGACCTGAATCCCTACAACAGCGTCCCGACCCTGGTGGACCGCGACTTGGTGCTCTACGACTCGCGGCTGATCATGGAGTACCTGGATGAACGTTTCCCGCACCCGCCCCTGATGCCGGTGGATCCGGTGTCGAGGGCGCGCTCCCGGCTCGCGCTCTACCGCATCGAGCGGGACTGGTACAGCCTGGTGGAGGATCTGGAGGCGCGTAGCGAGAAGAGGTCCGGAAAGGCGCGCAAGATATTGCGCGACAGCATCGCCGCGAGTGCCGAAGTGTTCGTCGCGAGGCCGTTCTTTCTGAGCGAGGAATTCTCCCTGGTGGATTGCTGCATCGCACCGTTGTTGTGGCGTCTGCCCTCCTACGGGGTCGATCTGCCGGTTCAGGCCAAAGCGGTGCGGCAATATGCGGAGCGCATCTTCGCGAGGGATTCGTTTCAGGCCAGCCTCACCGACGTCGAGCGCGAAATGCGCCGTTGACCGGCGTCCGCACCACGTGCCGCCGCCGCAGTAGAACCTCCCAAGTCCGACAGGTTCCCGGGGTTATGACCGCCAGTACGCGACCGTACCTGATCCGCGCCATCTATGAGTGGACCCTGGACAGCGGCCTTACGCCCTACCTGCTGGTCGATGCCACGGCGCCCGGCGCCTGCGTGCCCGAACAGTATGTGGACAAGGGCAAGATCATCCTCAACATCGCACCCCAGGCGGTGCAGGGCCTGAAACTCGGCAACGATCAGGTGAGTTTCCAGGCCCGCTTCGGGGGGGCGCCCATGCAGGTGCAGGTTCCGACGCCCGCGGTGCTGGCGGTCTACGCCCGGGAGACCGGCCAGGGCATGCTCTTCGAGGAAGAGGAGGATTCTCCGCCGGCCCCCGAGGGCGAGCGCCGCAAGCCAAGCCTCAAGGTCGTCAAGTAGCGCATCGTCGCGTGCCGTTCCAGCGCGGACGGTGCCCGGCTCTATCGGGAAGTTCCGGAGCGGGGGGTTCCCGGGGACGAGACGCCCGAGGATGCCCCGGAGGCGGGTCCCTGATCCGGCGCGGGCGGCGGCAGGGTCTTGCCGGGGTTGAGGATCCCGTTCGGGTCGAACTGGGCGCGGATGCGGCGCATGAGTTCCAGCGCCGCCGGGTCCAGCTCGCGGGCGATGTAGTCGCGCTTCTGGATGCCGACACCATGCTCGCCGGACAGTGTCCCGCCGAGTTCCAGCACCAGCGCGAACACGCGGTCCAGGCACGGCTGTGCGGCGGCCATCTGCGCCGGGTCGTCCGGATCGACGAGCAGATTGACGTGGATATTGCCGTTTCCGGCGTGGCCGAAGTTCACGATGGTGACGCCGAATTCACCACTCAACCGCTCCAGACCGGCGATCAGGTCGGCCATCCGCGAAACCGGTACGACCACGTCCTCGTTGATCTTCTTCGGTGCGACGGTGCGTAGCGCCGGCGAGAGGGCCTTGCGCGCCCGCCACAGTTCGCGGACTTCCGCGGCGTTGCGTGCCGCGCGGATCTCCACGAGGTCCGGCCCGCCGGCGGCGCGGCACACCGCCTCCAGCGCCGGTTCCATACACGCCTCGGGGCCGTCCACCTCGATCATCAACAGCGCCCCGGCATCGGCGGGCAGGGCGCTGCCGGCATAGTCCCGGATCATCCGGATCGCCCGCCCGTCCATGAATTCCACGGCGCACGGGATGACCGGCTGGGCCATGATCCTCGAGACGGCGCGCGCCGCCCCGTGGATGTCGCGATAGATCGCGCGCAGCGTGCGTCGGCTCTCGGCCAGCGGGGTGAGCTTCAGCGTCGCCTCGGTGATGACCGCCAGCGTGCCCTCCGAGCCGATGAGCAGGCGCGTGAGGTCATAGCCGACGACCCCTTTCGTGGTGTAGACGCCCACGCGCAGTTCCTCGCCGGCGCCGGTCACGGCGCGCAGGCCGAGGGTGTTCTCGCGCGGCGTGCCGTATTTCACCGCCCGCGGTCCGGCCGAGTTGCAGGCCAGATTCCCACCGACGGTGCAGTAGCCCGAACTGGTCGGGTCCGGCGGCCAGAAGAAGCCGCGCGCCGCCGCCGCCTCCTGGACGGCCTGGTTGGTCGCGCCCGCTTCGACGACCAGCGCCCGGTTGTCCGGATCCACATGCATGAGGCGGTCCATACGCTCCAGCGAAAGGACCACGCCGCCGTGCAGCGGCACGCTCGCGCCGGTGGTACCGGTCCCGCGCCCGCGCGCCACCAGCGCCACGTGATGCGCGTTGCACAGGCGCACCACATCGCGTACCTGTTCGTGCCCGGTGGCGAGTACCACGGCATCCGGCAGGGCGTGACGGCGGCTGTTGTCGTAGCCGTAGGACCAGCGGTCGGCGGGGTCGGTGAGCACCGCGTCCGCATCGACCAGATCCTCCAGACGCCGGAGAAATGCGGGCGAAGGCGCTTCCGGCAGGGTTCCCGGTCCGTTCGTGATCAATACCCGTGCCCCAACAGTTTCCGATCCACCAGGTCGCACAGGCAGTGGATGACCAGGATGTGCGTCTCCTGGACGCGGGCGGTGGAGGTCCCCGGGACGCGGATCTCCACGTCGCGCTCTTCGAGCAGGGTCGCAAGAGCGCCGCCGTCACGTCCGTTCAGGGCGATGACGCTCATGTCGCGCTCGTGCGCCGCCTGCACCGCGCGCAGCAGGTTACGTGAATGGCCGCTGGTGGTGATCGCCAGGAGCATGTCGCCCGGTTGACCCAGCGCCTCGATCTGTCGGGAGAAGATCTCGTCGAAATGATGGTCGTTCGCCACCGAGGTCAGGGTCGGGGCGTCGGTGGTGAGCGCCACGGCCGGAAGCCCCGGTCGTTCGGTCTCGTAGCGGTTGATCATCTCGGAGGCGAAGTGCTGGGTGTCCGCGGCCGAGCCGCCGTTGCCGCACGCGAGCACCTTGCGTCCGTCCAGGAGGCAGTCGGTGACGATACCGGCGGCGCGGGCGATCGCGGCGCCCGCCGAGTCCAGGGTCCGGCGTTTGACGGCAATGCTTTCTTCGAAGTTCTCGCGGATGCGGGACAGCGGGTCCATGTGTCGGTCCTCAGACATCGAAGGCGTTGGGGATCCAGAGGATCCGCGGGGCCTGCGGCGGACCCGACATCGAGACGACATCGAGCCGGCTCGGGCCGCGTGCGGCCTCGCGGTGGCGCTGGAGGTAGTGTAGCGCAGAGGCCGCCAGCCGCGTGCGTTTGCGCGCGTCCACGCTGTCGGCACCGCTTCCGAAGTCGTCCCGGCGGCGATAGCGGACCTCCACGAAAACGGTCGTGGCGCCGTCGCGCATGACCAGGTCGATCTCGCCCCGCGGGCAGCGGTAATTGCGGGTCAGCAGCCGCAGCCCGCGTGCTTCCAGATAATCGCACGCCAGCGCTTCGGCGCGTCGGCCGGTACTCGTGGGTGCCTCGCCCTTCATGGCGACGTCGTTGTCGGTACCGGCGGCGTTGCGGTTGTGATCGGTTCCGGCGCCGACGCGGCGGTCGGACCCGGTGCGGAGGTCGGCACGGACACCTGGTCCAGCAGCTTCGGTATACCGTTCTCGAATTGCGCCCAGGGCAGGCCCCGGTGGATTCGTCCGTCGGCGTCCAGGGACAGGCTGCCGGTGGCGCCCTCGAAGCGCGCGAACGGATTCTTGCGTAGCGCCGGCAACTGGGGGATCAGCCGGTAGGCGTCGACCCCGAGCGCTTCGAGGCGCGACAGGTGCCGCGCCTGATCCGGCCACAGGTGCTCGAGTTCCGAACGCAGCGCCCGTTGCGCGGGACCCGGCGCCAGGATCCAGGGCATGTCGCAGAAACGTATGCCGTCGAGGTCGCGGTTCCGGGACGGGTCCGGTGTCCCCGCGTAGACGTGGGAGGCGGCGTAGACCGGCAGCCGCGCGGCGTGGTGGAATCGGAGTTGGGGGCGGAGCAGGCGCGCCTCGCGCGGGAAGGCGGCCAGGAAGACGAAGTCCGCGTCTTTGCGCCGGCGCGGCTCGAATTGCAACTTCCGCTGCAGCAGGCGGCGTAGCGCGCGGTAGCGTGCGCGACTCCGGTCCAGATTGAGCAACCGGCGGATGGGACCCGCGAAGTCGGTTCGGGTCGGGTCGTAGCGTTGTTCGGCGAGGGTCGTACCCCCGAGTTGCTGCCAGCGCTGCTCGAAGGCCCGGGCCACCCGCTCCCCCCAGGGGCCGGTCGGCACCAGGACCAGGGCGCGGTTGCGCCCGTCCAGCCAGGCGCGCTCGGCCGCCTGGCGCGCCTCCTGCTCGGGCGAGAGGCCGAACTGATACAGATTTGCGGGGACCCCCGTCGCACCGGTCCCGAGGTAATTCAGTGCGAGTACCGGCACCGGGCCGGGCGCTTGGTGGGCGAGTGCCGCGACCGCTTCCTTGCGTAGAGGACCGACGATGAACCCGGCCCCGTCGCGGATCGCCCGGCGGTAGCTCTGCACCGCATCGGCCGGTTGATCGCCGGTATCGTAGACGCGGATTTCGACCGGCGCGGACCGGCCGGTGTGCGCGTAATAGGCGGCGAGAAACCCGTCGAGGACCGCTTTCGAGGCCCGAGCGTAGGGCCCGCGCAGCGGCAGCAACAGGGCGATCTGTCGCGGATAGCCGCGTGCGGCGGCGAAATATTGGAGTAGTTGCGGCACCAGCACCCGCGTGGCGGGGTGATCCGGGTACCGCCGCTCCCAGTCGGCGATCCCGCGGCCGATCGCCCGCGGGTTGCCCGGCGTGGCGCGCGCCAACTCCGCCAGCGCGAGCCAGCCGCGCAACGCCCCCGGCTGCGCTGCGCTGCGCAGCCGTTCGAGTGCCGGGGTGGTCAGTCGTCCCAACGCCCGCCAGATCCGTTGCTGATTATCACGGATCGCCTGCGGCTCCCGGAGCAGTCGCCCGAGGGCGATCCGCGCGCGTGCGCTCTCGAGCGGGTTGCCCGCCTGGAGATAGGCCGCGGCGCGCAGTCGGTACAGACGTCGCCGGATTTCGGGCGGCAGTTGCTCCGCATGTGCGATGGTGCTGTCGCCGAGGGCCTGCAGGGGCCTGCGCTCGGCGAGGTCGATCTCGCCGAGCACCAGTCGGCGGCGCGCGTCGAGCAGGGTCGCGCCGGGCGGCACATGTACGGCGGCGAGTACGGTACGGGCCTTGGCCGGTCGGCCCGCGGCGCTCCAGGCGTGCGCCGCGCGCAGCAGGAAGTCTTCGCGTTGCGGTGTGGAGGCGCGCCGCGCGAGTTCCTCGTAGGCCTGTGCCGCCTGCCGATAGTGCCCGGCCTTTTCGAGGGCGCGGGTCTGGCGCGCCGAGCTTGCGCCCGGCGCCGTGCGCTGCAACCCGGCGCAGCCGCCGAGCAGGGTCAGGGTGAGGAGCCAGACGATGGCGAGGAGGGGGATTGTAGCGGCCCGCGGCTGCGGCTGAGTGGGGGGGCTTGGTTGCATGCGGGCGGTTCCGGGGCCAGGATGGAATCGGAGCGTATCGCGCTACGGTGGGCGTGGAAGGGTTGTCCTCGGCCAAGGGGGAGTCCGCTTCCGTACCGCCGCTGCGCCCTTCGCCCCGCGACGGACCCCCGCGCCAAGCGCGCCGGACACACCGATCGATCAGCGAAACACAGTATCTTGGCGGCGATGGAAGTGTCAATCGAGAAGGGTGCGCTGTATGTGACGGCCACGCCGATCGGCAATCTGGGGGATCTCAGCCCCCGGGGCCGTGCCGTGCTGGCGGGCGTCGATCGCATCGCCGCCGAGGACACGCGGCGCAGTCGGGCGCTGCTCGCGCACTTCGATGTCCACACGCCGCTCGTCGCATTGCATGAGCACAACGAGTTCCGCCGAAGTCCGCAACTGATCGAGCAGCTGCGCGCGGGTGGAACGCTGGCCCTGATCTGCGACGCCGGAACGCCTTCGATCAGCGATCCGGGCGGCCGGCTCGTGGCGCTGGCGCATGAACAAGGCGTGCGGGTGATCCCGATCCCGGGTCCGAGTGCCGTGATCTGTGCATTGTCCGCCTGCGGTCTGTCCACCGAGCGTTTCGCCTTCGAGGGGTTCCTGCCGGCGCGTGCCGCGGCCCGTCGCGCACGGATCGAGTCGTTGCGCGGGGAGGGGCGCACGCTGATCTTCTATGAAGCGCCGCACCGTTTGGCGGCGACCCTGCGCGATCTCGCGCAGATCCTCGGGGCGGGGCGTCCCGCGACGCTGGCGCGCGAACTGACCAAGGTCTTTGAGACCATTCGTCGTGACGCCCTCGGATCGTTGGCGGAATGGGTGGCGGCGGACGCGGACCAGCGCAAGGGGGAGGCGGTGATCGTGGTGGGGGGTGCCGCCGATGACCGGGAGGCGGCGGCCGATGCGGCGCGGCGCGTTCTCACCCTGCTGCTGGAGGAACTGCCGCTGAAGCGCGCCGTGGCCCTGGCGGCGGCGATCACCGGAGAGGGTCGGAACCGGCTCTACGAACTGGCCCTTGAGCTTCGCGGCCCGCTGCGGTAGAAACAGGGGGCCGGGGCAACCGTGCCCCGAGGGCAGGGAATGCCATGGTCATGACTTCCGGCGGTCCGGACGGACCGATCCATCCCGATTTCCTCCGCGGCCTGGCGCGCTGGCGCGCCGGCGACTACCAGGGCGCCGCGGTGTGTTTCCGCAAGGCCGAGGGCGCCGCCGATCGCCGCCATCGCCAACGCCACCGCTATGCCTCCTTCCATGGACTGGCCCTGGTCCATCTGGGGGATCCCGGCGGGCTCGCATTGTGCCGCGGCGCGGCGGCGGTCGACGAACTGGACGTGGTGCTGCTGCGCAATCTTGCCCTGGCGGAGTTGCGCGCCGGCCACCGGCGCCGGGCGCTGGCGGCGCTGCAACGGGGGCTGGCGGTCGACCCGCGTGAGCCGGAGCTGTTGCATTTGCGCCGCAGCCTCGGGACGAGGCGTCGCCCGGTGCTGGGCTTTCTCGGCCGCGATCATCCGCTGAACCGTCTGCTCGGGTGGGCTACCTATCGGCGCCGTGCCGGGTGAAGTTTCGTGCGATGTCGATGCTATACTGGTAAACAGAGTCGGCCGGGCAGTCGCTGCGTCTTTCAGGCGTGGAGGAAAGTCCGGGCTCCATAGGGCAGGGTGCCAGGTAACCCCTGGGGGGCGCGAGCCCACGGAAAGTGCCACAGAGAATAGACCGCCTAAGCGCCCACGGGCGCCGGCAAGGGTGAAACGGTGCGGTAAGAGCGCACCGCGCACGGTGGCAACACCGGCGGCACGGCAAACCCCACCCGGAGCAAGACCAAATAGGGGGGCGATGGTGCGGCCCGTACCGCCCCCGGGTAGGTCGCTAGAGGTGCGCGGCGACGCGCATCCCAGAGGAATGACTGTCCTCGACAAAACCCGGCTTACAGGCCGACTCTCCTAATCACTGTGGCCGCAGGTCGCCACAGACCCGAAAGTGATCGGATCCCCTCTCCCCGGCCCTCCTCCGGAGGGGAGGGGATGCCCGACTCAACAGTACCGCTATCCTTCGGGCGGACCGCCCGAACGGCGGTTCCCCCGACCTGCGTCCGTGCCCCACTCGGTTCCCCGCCGTACCCGGCCGCCGCGCCGATTCCCGGTCCTTGACAGTCCGACTCGCCCGGCAGTATCGTCGCGGTGGGCTATCGTGGGTTTTTGTGGGTACACGGTGGATAATTAGAACCATCATGGAGGTTGCGGGGGTGGCCATCTCCTTCCGGGGGGTCAACGTCGTCACGCTGGACGTCAAGGGTCGCTTGGCCGTCCCTGCGGTGCATCGTCAAAAGCTGGCCGACCACTGTGATGGCCAGGTCGTCGTCACGCTCAACCGCGAGACCTCCCTGCTCCTGTACCCCCTGCCGGAATGGGAGGAGGTGGCCCGCCGTATCCTGCGGCTCCCGGAATCCGAATACGCCAGCAGCCTGCGCGCGGTCATGGTCGCCAACGCCACCGATTGCCGGCTCGACGGCCACGGGCGGGTGCTGCTCCCGGCACTGCACCGTGAACTGACCTCGATCACCAAGACGGCGCGCGTCATCGGCATCGGCGGGCGCCTGGAGATTTGGGATGAGGCGACCTGGGACGAGAAGCTGCGTCGCAGCCTGGATGTGGTGAGGGAGGAGCCGCCGCCGAGCGTGGGGGAGATCCTCATCAACTGACCGCCGATGGCGCGCGACGACACCCATCGGGCAGTGCTGGTGGCGGAGGTGGTGGAGGCGTTGCGTCCGCGCCCGGGTGGACGCTACGTGGACGCCACCTGCGGGTGGGGCGGGCACGCGGGCGCGATCCTCGAGCGGATCGGACCGCAGGGTCGGCTGCTGGCCGTCGACCAGGACCCGCGGGCGGTCGCCGCCGCCCGTGAGCGCTGGCGTGACGATGCGCGTGTGAGTGTGGCGCACGGGTGTTTTTCGAGGCTGGAGGAGCTGGTGGAGACGCACGGATTCGCCGGCGGCGTGCAGGGGATCCTTCTGGATCTGGGGGTTTCCTCGCCCCAGCTCGATGACCCGCAGCGCGGATTCAGCTTCCTGCGTGACGGTCCCCTGGACATGCGCATGGATCCGGGTCGCGGCGAGAGTGCCGCCGACTGGCTGGCACGGGTATCCGAACGGGAGCTGGCGCAGGTGATCCGTCGCTACGGCGAAGAGCGCTACGCCCGCGCGGTGGCGCGGGCCGTCGTGCGCGACCGTGCCACCGCGCCGTTGAGGCGTACCGGGCGGCTGGCCGAGATCGTGGCCGCCGCGGTGCCCACGCGCGAACCGGGCAAGCACCCGGCGACGCGCACCTTCCAGGCGATCCGGATCTTCGTGAATCGCGAACTGGAGGAACTGGAGGTGTGTCTTCCCCAGGCGATCGCCGCCCTGGCCCCCGAAGGGCGGCTGGCGGTGATCAGTTTTCACTCCCTGGAGGACCGTATCGTCAAACGCTTCCTTCGGGATCAGGCACGCGGGGATCGTTTTCCGCCGGACCTGCCGGTGGTGTACGACCGGCTCAGTCCGACGCTGAGCCTGGTGGGACGGGTGCGTCGCCCCGGGGCGGCGGAGATCGGGCGCAACCCGCGGGCGCGCAGTGCGGTGCTGCGGGTGGCGGAGCGGCTGTCATGAAGGGCCCCGGCGCGGGTCCCGTCCTGCTGGTCCTGGTGCTCGCCTCCGCCATGGGCGTGGTCTACGCCAAGTATGAGAGTCGTACGCTGTTCGGGCGCCTGCAGCACCTGCGCGCCGAGCGCGACGCCCTGAACGTCGAATGGGGGCGGTTGGAACTGGAGGAGGGCACGCTGGGGACTCACAGCCGGGTCGAGCGCCTGGCGCGCATCCGGCTCGGGATGCACAGTCCGGCCATCGGCTCCGTGGTGTTCGTGAGACCCTGATGGCGCCGCACGGGCACAGGCCGAATCCCGGCCCGCATCCCGCGCGACGCGCGACGGTGCTGCTATTGTGCGCGGTCGCCGGGGCGCTGCTCGTGGCGCGCGCCGTGGACCTCCAGGTCCTCGACCGGGGGTTTCTGCAGCGCCAGGGTGATCTGCGTTCTCTGCGCGTGATCCCGATCCCCGCGCACCGGGGCATGATCACCGATCGCAACGGCGCGCCCCTGGCGATCAGCACGCCGATGGATTCGGTGTGCGCCGACCCGCGGGAGCTGGGCGGCGACCGCGCCGGCCTGGCGCATCTGGCGCGCATGCTCGACCTGAACCCCGTATCCCTGGCGGCACGGGTGAGGGCCGATTCGACCAGGCAATTCATGTACATCGATCGGCAGATCCCGCCCGAGGCGGGGCGGCGCGCGGCGGCGCTGGATCTCCCCGGGGTATTCCTCCGGCGGGAATACAAGAGTTATTACCCCACCGGCCCGGTCGCCGCCCAGGTGGTCGGCTTCACCAACATCGACAACGTCGGGCAGGAAGGTTTGGAGCTGGCGTATAATAAATGGTTGCATGGGGTTCCGGGGAGCGAGCGGGTACTCGAAGACCGGCTCGGTCATGTCGTGCAGGACGTCGAACTCCTGCGCGCCCCGCGTCCCGGCAAGGACCTGGCCCTCAGTCTCGATCGGCGGATCCAGTACCTCGCCTACCGGGAACTCAAGGCGACGGTGCAGCGCCGGCACGCACGCGCCGGTTCCCTGGCGATGCTCGATGTGCGCACCGGCGAGGTGCTGGCGATGGTGAACCAGCCCTCCTACAACCCCAACAACCGGACCCAGCTCCAGCCCGCTCGCTATCGCAACCGGGCCGTAACCGACGTCTTCGAGCCGGGTTCCGCCATCAAGCCGTTTACGATCGCCACGGCGTTGCTGTCGGGGCGCTATCGCCCGGACACCGTCATCGATACGAGCCCCGGCTGGTGGGTGGTCGGCGGCGACACTATCCAGGACGTGAGTGACTTCGGCACGATAGACGTGAGCACGGTGATCGAAAAGTCGAGCAACGTCGGGGCGAGCAAGATCGCCCTGTCGCTGTCGCCGCGTGCCCTGTGGACGGAGTTTCGCAAGTTCGGCTTCGGCGTCGGCACCGGGAGCGGCTTCCCGGGCGAGTCGCCGGGCTGGCTGCCTTTCTATACGAATTGGAACCGCGTGGATCAGGCGCACCTGGCCTTCGGCTACGGGATTTCGGTCACCGCCCTGCAACTCGTGCAGGCCTATGCCGCCCTCGCCGACGACGGCGTGATGCATCCCGTCCGCTTTACCAAGGCCACGCAACCCGTGTCGGGCATCCGGGTCCTGCCCGCGCGCATCGCCCGCGAGGTGCTGGCGATGATGGAGCGGGTGGTCAGTCCCGAAGGCACCGGCTACCGCGCGCGTGTGCCCGGCTATCGGGTGGCCGGCAAGACCGGGACCGTGCACCGTGCGGTGCCGGGGGGATACTCCCCGCATCACTACAACGCGATCTTCGCCGGCCTGGCACCGGCCGGCGACCCGCGCCTGGCGATGGTCGTGGTGATCGACGATCCGCAGGGCGAATACTACGGCGGCCAAGTGGCCGCACCCCTGTTCGCCAAGGTCATGGCCGGTGCGCTGCGTTTCCTGGACATCGCACCGGATGCGATCCCGCCCCGCCGGTTCGTGTGGGGAGGGAGGCGGGCATGATGCCGGCACGCCGTCATGCCGTGCGCCCGGGCCTTCGCGACCTGCTGGCCGGTGCGATCACCGTCGGCGAGCGGGACGACCGCGAGATCCGCGGGCTGACCCTGGACAGTCGCGCGGTGCAACCGGGCGACCTGTTCCTCGCCTGCGCCGGACGGCGCACCCACGGGCTCGCGCATCTCCGGGACGCGCTCGTCGCGGGTGCCGCCGCCGTGGCCTACGAGGTGCGCGACGCCCGCGAGGCGCGCACGTTGCGCGAGCGCTACGCCGTGGCCGGTACCGGGCGTACGCCGCTGATCGCGGTGCCGGGCCTGTCGCGCCAGGCGGGGCCGATCGCCGGTCGCTTCTACGGGCAGCCGTCGCGGGATCTCACGGTGATCGGGATCACGGGGACCAACGGCAAGACTTCGTGCAGCCACTACCTGGCCCAGTCCCTGGACGCACCCGGGCGCCGCTGCGGCGTGATCGGCACCCTCGGCACGGGGCTGTTGGGGGACCTGTCCCCCGCGGGCCACACGACGCCGGACGCGGTGAGCGTGCAGCGCCTGCTGGCCGAGTTGCGCGCGCGCGGCGCGCAGGCCGTGTCCATGGAGGTCTCCTCCCACGGCCTGCACCAGGGGCGGGTCAACGGTGTGCACTTCGATACCGCATTGTTCACCAACCTCACGCGCGACCACCTCGACTATCACGGCGACATGCGCGCCTACGGAAAGGCCAAGGCGTCGCTGTTCGAGAGCGTCGGCCTGCGCCGGGCGGTGGTGAACGCGGGCGATCCGTTCGGTCGCCGGATCCTGGATTCCCTGTCCCCGGAGGTGTACGCCGTCGGTTTCCGTCTCGAGGACGGGTCGCGCGAGGCGGTGCCCGCGGCGGGCGTGCCCATGGTCCTGGGCGCAGACGTGGGGGCGGGCCGCAACGGGTGCGCCTTGCGGGTGGACACGCCGTGGGGATCGGGGCGGATCGAGACCGGCCTGCCGGGCCGGTTCAACGCCGAGAACCTGCTGGCGGTGCTCGCCGTGCTGCTGTCCCTGGAGGTCCCGCTCGCCGCGGCCCTCGACCGGCTCTCGGTGCTGCGCGCGGTCCCGGGGCGGATGGAGACGTTCGGCGGAGCGCCGGGCGAGCCGCTCGTGGTGGTCGACTACGCGCACACGCCCGACGCGCTGGAGCAGATTCTGGGGGCGTTGCGCGCGCAGTGCGCGGGCGAACTCTGGTGCGTGTTCGGTTGCGGCGGCGAGCGCGATCCCGGCAAGCGTCCACTGATGGGGGCGGTGGCCGAGCGCTTGGCGGACCGCATCGTGCTCACCGATGACAACCCGCGCGGCGAGTCCGCCACGGATATCGTGATGCACATCCAGAAGGGGATGCGTGATCCCGACCGGGCCTACGTGCGCCGCGAGCGCGGCGAGGCGATCGCACTGGCGGTGCGCTTCGCGCGGCCCGCCGACGTGGTGCTGGTGGCGGGCAAGGGGCACGAGCAGGTGCAGGTGTCGGGCGGGCGTGCGACGCCCTTCAGCGATCGCGAAGAGGTCGCGCGGGACCTGGCGGAGCGGCACTCGTGAACGGCATGCGCCTGAGCGAGACCGCGCGCCTGCTCAAGGCGCGCCATGTCGGCGGCGACGCCGTATTCCGCAGCGTCGGCATCGACAGCCGCGCGCTGGAGGTCGGGGCGCTGTTCGTGGCACTGCGCGGGCCGCACTTCGACGGCCACGACTACGTGGTCGAGGCCGGAGGTCGGGGCGCGGTCGGCGCCATGGTGGCGCGCGCACTCGATGTCGAACTCCCGCAACTGGTGGTGCGTGACCCGCGCACCGCGCTCGGGACCCTGGCGGCCCATCACCGCGGGCGCCTGCGGATTCCCGTCGTCGCGGTGACCGGAAGCAACGGCAAGACCACGGTCAAGGAGATGCTCGGTTCGATCCTGCGCTCCCTGGGCGAGGTGCTGATCACCCGCGGCAATCGGAACAACGATCTCGGGGTCCCCCTGACGCTGTTGCAGATCGACGACCGCCACGCGGGGGCGGTGATCGAGATGGGCGCCAATCACCCGGGCGAGATCGCCGTGTTGAGCCGCATGGCGGCGCCGACGGTGGCGCTCATCACCAATGCCGGATCGGCGCACCTGGAGGGTTTCGGCGCCCTGGAGGGCGTGGCGCGCGCGAAGGGCGAGATCTTCGAGGGTCTCGCGGCGCAGGGCACGGCGGTGATCAACGCCGACGACCCGCACGCCGCGCTGTGGCGGCGTCTGGCGGGCGCCGGTCGCAACGTGCTGACCTTCGGTATGGAGCGCGCCGCGGACGTGCGCGCCGGCGACTTGACCGTGCTCCCCGACGCCTCCTCCCGTTTTACGCTCGAGACGGCGCAGGGCACCGTCCCCGTGACGCTGCCGCTGCCGGGCCGCCACAACGTGCTCAACGCGGCCGCCGCCGCCGCCGCCGCGCTCGCCGCGGGTGCGGACCTGGATTCGATCCGCACCGGTCTGGCCGCGGCGCACGGCGCGCCGGGACGCCTGCAGGTGCGGGCGGCGCGCGCCGGGGCCCGTATCCTCGACGATACCTACAACGCCAACCCGGCATCGCTGGCGGCGGCGCTCGATACCCTGGCCGTCCTGCCGGGCGCCCACTGGCTGGCGCTGGGCGATATGGCCGAACTCGGCCCCGAGGCCGAGGCCCTGCACGCGGAGGTCGGGCGGCGTGCGCGCGCGACCGGTGTCGAACGGCTCTATGCGACGGGGACGTTGAGCCGCGGTGCGGCGCGGGCGTTCGGCACCGGCGCACGGCATTTTTCCGACACGGTCTCATTGGCGCAGGCGCTCGAGGCGGCGCTGCGCCCGGGTGTCACCGTGCTGGTGAAGGGGTCGCGCTCTATGGTCATGGAACGGGTGGTCGGCGCCCTGATCGCGGAGGAGGTCGCATGAACCGGTGCGTGTGCGGGACGACGGCGTTCGGGCGTGCCGGGTGCGGTGTGCGCGTGTCGCGAATCTCCGGGCGGGCATGAACCATGCTTTATGCCCTCGCCGAATATCTGACCCGTTTCTACAGCGGCTTCAACGTATTCCACTACCTGACCCTGCGCGCGATCCTGGGCGTGCTGACCGCGCTCACGATCTCGTTCGTGATCGGGCCCTATATCATCCGGCGCCTGAGTTTCCATCAGATCAGCCAGACCGTGCGCGCCGACGGCCCCCCGACCCACCTCGCCAAGGCCGGCACTCCGACCATGGGCGGCTTGCTGATCCTGGCGTCGATCGCCGTCAGCACGTTGCTGTGGGCGGATCTGCACAATCGCTACGTGTGGCTGGTGCTGCTCGTGACGATGTTGTTCGGCGTCATCGGCTGGGTCGACGACTATCGCAAGCTGGTCCTGCGCGATTCGCGGGGGCTCTCGGCCCGCAACAAGTTCTTCTGGCAGTCGGTGGTCGGTCTGGGCACCGCCGCGTTCCTCTATTTCACGGCGGTAACGCCCGCGGAGACCGAGTTGGTGGTGCCGTTCTTCAAGCACGTCTACGTGCCCCTCGGCTGGCTGTACATCCCGGTCGTGTACCTGGTGATCGTGGGTTCGAGCAATGCGGTGAACCTGACCGACGGCCTCGACGGCCTGGCGATCCTGCCCGCGGTCCTGGTCGCCGGGGCGCTGGGCATCTTTGCGTATGCGACCGGGCACGTGAAGTTCTCGGGCTACCTCGGCATTCCCTACATCGCCGGGGTCGGCGAACTGATCGTGGTGTGCGGCTCGCTCGTGGGCGCCGGCCTCGGCTTCCTGTGGTTCAACGCCTACCCGGCGCAGGTGTTCATGGGCGATATCGGCGCCCTCGCGATCGGTGCGGCGTTGGGCTTGTTGGCGGTGATCGTACGCGAGGAACTGGTGCTGCTGATCATGGGCGGGGTGTTCGTGATGGAGACCGTCTCGGTGATTTTGCAGGTGGTCTCCTACAAGCTCACCGGCCGGAGGATCTTCCGCATGGCCCCGTTGCACCACCACTTCGAGTTGAAGGGGTGGCCGGAGCCGCGCGTCATCGTGCGCTTCTGGATCGTCACGGTGATCCTGGTCCTGATCGGCTTGGCGACACTGAAGATCCGATGACCGGGGAACGGACAGGGCCGGGCGGGGCGGCGGCGGATTCGGCGGCGGGGCCGCCCGTGCGCCGCGCATCGAACGGGATCGAGTAACGGTATGGTGGCCGGTCGCGCGCATATGGCAACGCTCGAACAACCGCATCGGGTGCTCATCGTCGGTCTCGGCGCGACCGGGCTGTCGTGCGCGCGCTTTCTGTCGGCCCACGGAGTGGCGATCGCCGTGACCGACACGCGGTCCCATCCGCCGGGTCTGGAGGCGTTGCGCGAGACCCTTCCCGACGTGGCGGTGTTCCTGGACGGACTCGATGAGCAGGCGTTGCGCAGTGCCGACGAGGTGGTGTTGAGTCCGGGCGTCGCGCGGCGCACCCCGCAGATCGCGGCGGCGCTCGCCCGCGGTACGCCGGTGGTGGGCGACGTGGAGATCTTCGCGCGCTACGCACGCGCGCCGGTCGTCGCGGTGACCGGCTCCAACGGTAAGAGCACGGTCACCACGCTCATCGCCGGGATGGCGCGCGCCGCCGGGCGCGACGCGCGCGCGGGCGGCAACCTCGGCACGCCGGCGCTGGACCTGCTCGGCGACGGCGTGCCGGACCTCTACGTGCTGGAACTCTCCAGTTTCCAGCTCGAGTGCACCGAATCGCTCGTCCCCGAGGTCGCGGTGGTGTTGAATCTGAGCGCGGACCACATGGATCGCTACCGGGACCTCGATGAGTACGCGGCCGCCAAGGCGCGTATCCTGCGCCGCGCGAAGGTGCAGGTGGTCAACGCCGACGACCCGGTGGTCGCGGCGATGGCCGATCCGGCGCGTCGCGTGATCCGGTTCACGTCGGCGGTGCCGCAGGCGGATGAATTCGGGCTGCGGGAATACGCCGGCGAGGACTGGCTCGCGCACGGCGCCGAGCCGCTGGTGCGTGCGGCCGCGCTACGCCTGCCCGGGCGTCACAACCGGGCCAACGCCCTCGCCGCCCTGGCGGCGGGTACGGCCCTGGGCCTGGCCCCGGAGGCGATGGGAGAGGTCCTGGGCCGGTTCTCCGGGTTGGCGCACCGTACGCAGTGGGTGGGCGAGCGCGACGGGGTGGTCTGGTACAACGATTCCAAGGGCACCAACGTGGGCGCCACCACGGCGGCGCTCGAGGGTTTCGATGCGCCGGTGGTGCTGATCGCCGGCGGCGACGGCAAGGGGGCGGACTTCTCCGCGCTGCGCGCGCCGGTTGCGGCCCGCGCCCGCGCGGTGGTGTTGTTCGGGCGCGATGCGCCGTTGATCGCGCGCGCGCTGGAAGGGACCGTGCCCCTGCATACGGCGGGCGATCTCGATGAAGTGGTCCGCACCGCCGGTACGCTCGCCCGTCCCGGCGACGTGGTGCTGTTCTCGCCCGCGTGCGCGAGCTTCGACAGGTTCCGCAACTACGAGGAGCGCGGCGCGCGCTTCATGGAGGCGGTGCGCAGATGGCTGCAGTGAACGCCTTGGGGGTGACGGCACGGACCGCGGCGCCGGCGCGGCCGCAAGGGCGCGCGCCCGCATCGGCGGTGGACCTGGACCTCCCGCTGCTGATCGCGGTGATCGCCATTGCATCCCTGGGGCTGGTGATGGTGGCCTCGACCTCCCTGGGCCTCGCCGAGCGCCAGTTCGGCGACCCGTTCCATTTCGTGATCCGGCAGGGAATCTTCCTGGTGCTGGGCGCCGGCGCGCTGGGCATCGTGCTGCGCGTGCCGCTGGTGGTCTGGGAGCGGCTCGCACGCCCCCTGTTCTTCGTCACCCTGGCGCTGCTTGCGGCGGTGCTGGTGCCCGGCGTCGGCTGGCAGGTGAACGGCAGCGTGCGCTGGATCCCGCTGGGGCCCCTGCACCTGCAGGTCTCGGAGCTGGCCAAGTTCGCCGCCGTGGTGTACCTCGCGGACTACGTGGTGCGGCACGCAGAGGCGGTGCGTACCACCGCGCGCGGCTTCCTCACCCCCATGGCCCTGTTGTGTGTGGCCGGGTTGTTCCTGTTGCTGGAACCGGATTTCGGCTCTACCGGCGTGTTGATGGCCACGGCGCTCGGTCTGCTGTTTCTGGCCGGCGTGCGGTTGTGGCAGTTCGGCCTGCTGTTTCTGACGGTGTCGACCGGACTCGGGCTGCTGGCGGTCCTCAGCCCGTACCGTCTCGCACGGCTGACCTCATTCCTCAATCCCTGGGCGGATCCGTTCAGTTCCGGCTTCCAGCTCACCCAGGCGCTGATCGCGATCGGTCGCGGGGGATGGCTCGGCGTAGGGCTCGGCAACAGCATCCAGAAGCTGTTCTATCTGCCCGAGGCCCACACCGATTTCCTGTTCTCGATCCTCGCCGAAGAACTGGGCCTGCTCGGCGTGGTGGTGGTGGTGGTGCTGTTCGGCTTCGTGGTATGGCGGGCGTTTCGCATCGGTCGGCGGGCCGAACGCGCCGGGCAGGCGTTCGGCGCCTACCTCGCCTACGGCATCGGCCTGTGGGTCGGGTTGCAGGCGTATCTCAACATCGGGGTGAATCTGGGGGTGCTGCCGACCAAGGGCCTGACCCTGCCGCTGATGAGCTACGGCGGCAGCAGCCTGCTCATGAACTGCGTCGCGATCGGACTCCTGCTCCGGGTCGATCGCGAGACACGCCGGATCGGGGTCGGGGCGCGCCGCGTGGCCGCCGCCGTCGCCGCGCGTGGCCGGGGGGGGCGCCGATGAACGCCGCACGCCCGGTGCTGATCATGGCCGGCGGGACCGGCGGGCACGTCTTCCCGGCACTGGCGGTGGCGGAGGTGTTGCGCGCCGACGGGATCCCGGTGCTGTGGATGGGGACCCGCCGCGGGCTGGAGGCCCGGGTGGTGCCGAAGGCGGGAATCCCGATGATCCGGATCCGCGTCGGCGGGCTGCGCGGCAAGCGCGTGACGGTGCGGCTGGCGGCGCCGTTCATGCTGGGACTGGCGCTGTTTCAGGCCCTGCTCGTCATGGTGCGCCGCCGGCCCTGCGCGGTGCTCGGGATGGGCGGCTACAGTGCGGGACCGGGCGGCGTGGCCGCGTGGTTGCTGCGGCGCCCGCTGTTGATCCACGAACAGAACGCCGTGCCCGGGTTGACCAACCGCTGGCTGGCGCGGCTCGCCGGCCGGGTCATGGAGTCGTTCCCGGGCACCTTCCCGGCGCGCGTGGGCGCGGTGGCCACCGGCAACCCGGTGCGCGCGGCGATCGTCGCGCTGCCGCCGCCCGAGGAGCGGTTCGCCGGGCGCGCCGGTCCGCTGCGGCTCCTGGTGTTGGGCGGGAGCCTGGGCGCACGGGCCTTCAACGAGGTCGTGCCCCGCGCACTCGGGCGGCTGTCGCCTCGGCGCCGCCCGCACGTGTGGCATCAGGCCGGGCGGCGCACCTTCGATGCGGCACGCGCCCGCTATGAAGAGGCGCGGATCGCAGACGCACGGGTGGATCCGTTCATCGACGACATGGCCCGGGCCTACGGTTGGGCGGATCTGGTGCTGTGCCGCGCGGGCGCGATGACGGTCTCGGAACTGGCGGTGGCGGGGGTGGCGGCGATCCTGGTCCCGTATCCCCACGCGGTGGACGATCATCAGACGCGCAATGCGCAGTATCTGGTGGAACGGAGGGCGGCCCTGCTGATCGCGCCGGCGGACTTCGGCGAGGCGCGGCTGCTCGATTGTCTCGATGCGCTGCACGGCGAGCGCGCGCACCTGCTGGAGATGGCGCGCGCGGCGCGCGCCGCGGGTCGCCCGCGCGCGGCGCGCGTGGTCGCGGACCTGTGTCGCCGGGCGGCGGGGCTGTGAGCGGCGTGCGGAGCGGGGCGGATCACGGATCATGACGAGCGACGGACGACGGGTGTCACGGATGGGTATCGAGAGCGAAACCGGCATGGGCCGTATCCGCCGCATCCACCTGGTGGGGATCGGCGGCGCCGGTATGGGCGGGATCGCCGAGGTGCTCATCAACCTCGGCTATCGGGTCACCGGTTCCGATCTGCGGGAGAACGCGGTCACGCAGCGCCTGCGCGCGCTCGGCGCCGGCGTGGTCATCGGCCACGATGCGGCGCACATCGAGGATTGCGATGTGGTGGTGGTGTCCACCGCGGTCGGGCCGCAGAACCCGGAGGTCGCGGCCGCGCGGGCGCGCCGCGTCCCGGTGGTCCCGCGCGCCGAGATGCTCGCCGAGCTGATGCGTTTCCGTTACGGGATCGCGGTCGCCGGGACCCACGGCAAGACCACCACGACCAGCCTGATCGCGACCCTGCTGGCCGAGGCGGGGTGCGACCCGACCTTCGTCATCGGCGGGCGCCTGAACAGCGCCGGCAGCAACGCGCGCCTCGGCGGCGGGCGCTACTTGGTCGCGGAGGCCGACGAGAGCGACGCCTCGTTCCTGTATCTGCAGCCGATGATGGCCGTGGTCACCAACATCGACGCCGATCACCTGGGTGCCTACGGGGGCGATTTCCGGGCGTTGCGTCGCAGCTTCCTGGAATTTCTGCATCACCTGCCGTTCTACGGCCTTGCGGTGCTGTGCCTCGACGACCCGGTGGTGCGCGATCTGCTGCCGGAGATCGGGCGTCCGGTCTTGACCTACGGGTTCGGCGAGGAGGCCCGCGTGCGCGCCGTGGACCTCCGGCAGGAGGGCGCACGGACCCATTTCGCGGTGCGTCGCGACGGGATGCGCGAGGGGCTCGAGGTGACGCTGAACCTCCCGGGCCGGCACAACGTGCAGAACGCCCTCGCCGCCGTCGCCGTCGCCCACGAACTGGGCGTCGGCGACGGGCCCCTGCTGCGCGGGCTTCAGGGGTTCCAGGGGATCGACCGGCGTTTCCAGGTCTATGGGGAACTCGACGGCCCGCGCGGTCGGGTGTTGTTCATCGACGACTACGGCCATCACCCCCGGGAGATCGCCGCCACCGTGCGCGCGATCCGGGACGGCTGGCCGGAGCGCCGCCTGGTGGTCGCCTTTCAGCCGCACCGCTACACCCGGACCCGCGACCTGTTCGAGGATTTCACCCGGGTGCTCTCCGAGGTCGACGTGCTGCTGCTCGGCGAGGTCTACGCAGCGGGCGAGGCACCGATCGCCGGCGCCGACGGGCGCACCCTGTGCCGCGCGATCCGGGCGCGCGGCCGGGTCGACCCGGTATTCGTGGAGCCGCTGGAAGAGCTGCCCGCGGTCCTGGAGGGGGTGCTGGAGGACGGCGACGTGCTGCTCACCCTCGGGGCCGGCGACATCGGCGCACTGGCGGCGAGCCTGCCGGCGCGCATCGGGCGCGGCGGCGCCATGGGCCTGGGGGGCGGGACATGATGCCGGCGCCGGCGAGCCCCGGTCTGCGCGGCACGCTGCGTCGCGACGAGCCCATGGCGCGGCATACCTCGTGGCGCACCGGCGGCGCGGCGCGGTGTTTCTACGAACCGGCCGACATCGCCGATCTCTCGGCCTTCCTGCGCCGGCTCCCGCCCGACGAACCGGTATTCTGGATCGGACTCGGCAGCAACCTGCTGGTGCGCGACGGCGGGCTCCCCGGTACGGTGATCGCCACCGCTGCGAGGCTCAAGCGCCTCGATCGCGACGGGCCCGAACTGGTGCGCGCCGAGGCGGGCGTGCCCTGCGCCGTGTTTGCGCGTTTCTGCGTGCGCCACGGGTTGCTCGGGGCCGAGTTCCTGGCGGGGATCCCCGGCACCATGGGCGGGGCGCTGGCGATGAACGCGGGGGCCTTCGGCGGCGAGACCTGGGAGCGGGTCGAGGCGGTGGAGACCGTGGACCGTCACGGCGAGGTGCGGGTGCGCGGCCCGCGGGATTTTCGGGTCGGCTACCGGAGTGTGGCGGGACCGCCGGGGGAGTGGTTCCTGGCCGCGCACCTGCGGCTCGCGCCCGGCGAGGCGCGTGCGGGTGCCGCCCGGATCAGACACCTGCTGGCCCGTCGCGGGGCCGCCCAACCCACCGGGCAGGCGAGCTGCGGATCGGTGTTCCGCAATCCCCCGGGCGATCACGCGGCGCGGCTCATCGAGGCCGCCGGACTCAAGGGGGCCTGCGTCGGCGGCGCCTGTGTCTCGGCCAAGCACGCCAACTTCATCGTCAACTCCGGAAACGCCGGCGCCGCCGATATCGAGGCCCTGATCCGCCACGTGGCGGACACCGTGGCGCGTACCCAGGGCGTGTCCCTCGAGTTGGAAGTCCGGGTGCTCGGCGACCGGGCGCCGGTCCCGAGGCCGGCGGCGGAGGCGCGTCGATGAACGTCGGGGTCTCCGATCGGTCCCGGCCGGCGGCCGACTGCGGCAAGGTCGCGGTGCTGATGGGCGGGCGCTCGGCCGAGCGGGAGATCTCGTTGTGCACCGGGGCCGCGGTGCTGGCCGCCCTGCAGCGCCGCGGCGTGGACGCGCACGCCGTCGATCCGGCGGAATACACCGTCGCGCGGTTGCCGGAGGACGGGTTCCGGCGCGCGTTCATCGCCCTGCACGGGCGCGGCGGCGAGGACGGGGTGATCCAGGGGGCGCTGGAGACCCTGGGACTGGCCTACACCGGGAGCGGTGTGCTGGGTTCGGCCCTGGCCCTGGACAAACTGCGCGGCAAGCAGGTCTGGATCGGCGCAGGCATTCCGACGCCGGCCTTCGAGGTGCTCGGCGCGGAGTCCGATTTCGCGGCGATCGCGCATCGCCTGGGACTGCCGCTCATCGTGAAGCCGGCCCTGGAAGGTTCGAGCCTCGGCATGACGAAGGTGGAGCGCGCCGGGGACCTGGAGGCGGCCTATGCGGAGGCCGCGCGCTTCGACCGTTGCGTACTGGCCGAGCGCTGGATCCGCGGGTCCGAATACACCGCGGCGATCCTCGGTGAGCGCGTGCTGCCCCTGATCCGCGTGGAGACCCCGCGCGCCTTCTACGATTACGAGGCCAAGTACCGGGCCGACTCCACCCGGTATCACTGCCCGTGCGGCCTGACGGGCGGGCGGGAGGAGGCGTTCGCGCGCCGGGCGTGGGAGGCCTTCCAGGCCCTGGGGGCCTCCGGTTGGGGCCGTGTGGATTTTCTGATCGACGAGGAAGGGGCGCCGACGTTCATCGAGGTGAACACGGTCCCGGGCATGACCGATCACAGCCTGGTGCCGATGGCGGCACGCGCCGCCGGTATCGACTTCGATGAACTGGTGCTCGGTGTGCTCGCCACCAGTTTCGCCGATGCGGGCGCCGTGGCGGGGAGAATCCCATGGCCGGCGTGATCACGATCCCCCTGGGCGGTGCGCGGCGGCGCCGGGCCGCGGGGGCGTCCGCCACCGCGCGGCGCGGACTGCGGGTGGGCGTGGTGTGCGCGGTGCTGGCGCTGGCGGCCTGGGCGGGCCTGCGCGGCTGGGACGGGCTGCGCGACCCGCGCCTGTTCCCGGTGCGCCGGGTGCAGATCGCCGGCACCTTCCACCACCTGAGCCCCTCGCGGCTCAAGGCGGTGTTGGGCGGCGTGATCTCCGGGAGTTTCTTCACCGTGAATATCCAGGCCGTGCGTGCGGCGGCGGATGCCCTGCCGTGGGTGCGGAGCGCCACCGTGCGGCGCGTGTGGCCGGCGACGCTGGTGGTGCACGTGCTCGAGCGCGTCCCGTTCGCCCGCTGGGGGACCGACGCCCTGATGAGCGCCGGCGGCACCGTGTTCCATCCCCGGGAGATCGGCGACCTGCCGGGGCTGCCCGAGTTGCATGGTCCCGCGGGGACCGGGGTCCTCGTGCTGCGCCGCTATCGCGAGTACGCCCCGCTGCTCGCCGCGCTCGGCCTCAGGCTGAGGCGGCTGAACCTGGATGCGCGGCGCTCCTGGCGGATGGAACTCGCCGGAGGTCTGCGCATCCGGCTCGGGCGGGGGCATCCCACGCGGCGGCTGAAGCGCTTTCTGAGTGTCTATCCGGTGGCGTTCGCCGGACGTGTCCATGATATCCAAACGGTGGATCTGCGCTACACGAACGGCTTCGCGGTGCGCTGGAAGCCGTCCGCGGTGGCGTTCGCCGGGGCCGGGAGGGGCTGACGAAGCATGGTCAAAAAACCTGAGAAGAACCTGATTGTCGGTCTCGATATCGGCACCTCCAAGGTGGTCGCCATCGTCGGCGAGATCCCACCGGACGGGAGCATCGAGATCATCGGCATCGGGTCCAATCCCTCACGCGGCCTGAAGAAGGGCGTGGTGGTCAACATCGAGTCGACGGTCCACTCCATCCAGCGGGCGGTGGAGGAGGCCGAGTTGATGGCCGGCTGCCAGATCCACTCGGTGTACGCGGGGATCGCGGGCAGCCACATCCGCAGCCTGAACTCGCACGGCATCGTGGCGATCCGCGACAGGGAGGTCGGCACGAGCGATATGGAACGCGTGATCGACGCGGCGCGCGCCGTGGCGATCCCGGCCGATCAGCGCATTCTGCACATCTTGCCCCAGGAGTTCATCATCGACGGGCAGGAGGGAATCCACGATCCGGTCGGGATGTCGGGCGTGCGCCTGGAGGCCAAGGTCCACATGGTCACCGGCGCGGTCAGCGCGGCGCAGAACATCATCAAGTGCGTGCGCCGTTGCGGGCTGGAGGTCGACGACGTGATCCTCGAGCAACTGGCCTCCAGTCAGGCGGTGCTCACCGAGGACGAGAAGGAACTCGGGGTGTGCCTGGTGGACATCGGCGGCGGTACGACCGACATCGCGGTGTTCACCGAGGGCTCGATCCGCCACACCGCCGTGATCCCGATCGCGGGCGATCAGGTGACCAACGATATCGCGGTGGCGCTGCGTACCCCCACGCAGCACGCCGAGGACATCAAGATCAAATACGCCTGCGCGCTGACCCAGTTGGCGGGCGCCGACGAGACCATCGAGGTCCCCAGCGTCGGCGAGCGCCCGGCTCGCCGGCTCGCGCGTCAGACGCTCGCCGAGGTCGTGGAACCGCGCTACGAGGAGTTGTTCACGCTCATCCAGGCGGAACTGCGTCGCAGCGGTTTCGAGGAACTGATCGCGGCGGGGTACGTGCTCACCGGCGGCAGTTCGCGGATGGAGGGCGCGGTGGAACTGGCCGAGGAGGTCTTCCACATGCCGGTGCGCCTCGGTACGCCGCAGTACGTGGCCGGGCTGGTCGACGTGGTACGCAACCCGATCTATGCGACCGGCGTCGGGTTGCTGCTGTTCGGTCGGCAGAATCGCGGCTCGCGGGGCGGGGCGCCGGGCGTCGGGCGCGGCCTGCACGGGGTTTGGGAACGCATGAAGAGCTGGTTTCAGGGGAATTTCTGAGACGGGAGCGGACCGGACGGAGATTCCGGTGCGCGATAGGGATCTACAACGGAAGTGGTGTGCGAACGGGACGAGGTTCCGCCGCGGGCGGACTTCGGGACCACTAGAGGAGATCGGACATGTTTGAACTGATGGATGCATACAGCCAGAACGCGGTCATCAAAGTCATGGGTATCGGCGGCGGCGGCGGAAACGCCGTTCAGCACATGCTCACGCAGAGCATCGAGGGAGTGGACTTCATCTGTGCCAACACGGACGCGCAGGCACTCAAGAACACCAAGGCCCGCACGGTCCTGCAATTGGGCAGCAACATCACCAAGGGGCTGGGGGCGGGCGCCAACCCCGAGGTGGGCCGTCACGCGGCGATGGAGGACCGCGACCGGATCACCGAGGTCATCGAGGGGGCCGACATGCTCTTCATCACCGCGGGCATGGGCGGCGGCACCGGCACCGGCGCCGCGCCGATCGTCGCACAGGTGGCCAAGGAACTCGGAATCCTCACGGTGGCGGTGGTGACCAAGCCGTTCCCCTTCGAGGGCGGGAAGCGGATGCAGGTCGCCGCCAGCGGCATCAAGGAGCTGTCCCAGTACGTGGATTCGCTGATCACCATTCCCAACGAGAAATTGCTGAGCGTGCTCGGCAAGAACATCAGTCTCCTGGACGCCTTCAAGGTCGCGAACGACGTGCTCCTCGGTGCGGTGCAGGGCATCGCCGAACTCATTACGCGCCCGGGGCTGATCAACGTGGACTTCGCCGACGTGCGCACCGTGATGTCCGAGATGGGCATGGCCATGATGGGCACCGGGCGCGCGAGCGGCAAGGAGCGCGCCCGCGACGCGGCGGAGGCGGCGATCGCCAGTCCGCTGCTGGAGGACGTGAACCTCGCCGGCGCACGCGGGATCCTGATCAATCTCACCGCCGGTCCCGACATGGCCATCGGCGAGTTCGAGGAGGTGGGCAACACCGTCAAGGAGTTCGCCTCGGAGAACGCCACGGTCGTGGTGGGGACGGTGATCGACCCGGAGATGAGCGACGAACTGAGGGTGACCGTGGTCGCCACCGGACTGGGTGTCCGCGAGCGCACCGCCGCATCGCCCGCGGAATCCGCGGTGGAACCGCCGGTCAAGCTGGTGCAGCGCAACAAGAACGGTGAGATCGACTACGGTCGGCTCGATCGTCCCACGGTGATGCGCAAGCAGGCCGTGCACGGGGGCCAGGCACTGCCCAGTGAATCGGACCTGGACTACCTGGACATCCCCGCGTTCCTGCGTCGCCAGGCCGACTGAAGGCCTGCGGCCGCCGCGGTGTCCGCCCCGGTCCGCCTGAGCAGGTTTCCTGCTCGGTTGTGCGGGCCGGAGGCCGCCGGAGGGTCGGATGGGAATTCGGCGATGGGAATCCGGTGCCGTGAACCGGTTCACTTTATGGGCTACGGGGGCTGTGCTAGCATCCGAACGCTTTTACACCGTACCGAGCACCGGGGATTTCCACCGCACATGATCCGACAGCGCACGTTGAAGAATCCGATCCGGGCCACCGGTGTGGGGTTGCACACCGGTGAGAAGATCTACCTCACGTTGCGGCCCGCGCCGCTCGACACGGGGATCGTCTTCCAGCGGGTGGATCTCCCGGAGCCGGTGGCGATCCGGGCACGACCCGAGAACGTCGGCGAGACCCGATTGTCCACCACGCTGGTGCGGGGCGATGTGCGCATCTGTACCGTCGAGCACCTGCTCTCGGCGTTCGCCGGCCTGGGGATCGACAACGCCGTGGTGGACGTCAGTGCCGCGGAGGTTCCGATCATGGACGGCAGCGCCGGTCCGTTCGTGTTCCTGATCCAGTCGGCCGGGATCGAGGAGCAGGACGCACCCAAGCGGTTCGTGAGGATTCGCCGCCGCATCGAGGTCGAGGACGGCGACAAATGGGCGCGATTCGAGCCCTTCGACGGCTTCAAGGTCTCCTTCGATATCGAATTCGACCATCCGGTGTTCAAGGACCACACCCAACGGGCGGTGATGGACTTCTCCACCACCTCGTTCGTGAAGGAAGTGAGCCGTGCGCGCACCTTCGGGTTCCTGCGCGACCTCGAACTGCTTCGCGAGCGGCGCCTGGTCCTCGGCGGGCGTCTGGACAACGCGGTGGTGGTGGACGACTACCGGATCCTGAACGAGGACGGCCTGCGCTACGAGGACGAGTTCGTCAAGCACAAGATCCTCGACGCCATCGGTGACCTCTACCTCCTCGGCGCCAGCCTGATCGGTGCCTTCAGCGCCCACAAGTCCGGGCACGCCCTCAACAACCGATTGCTGACCGCGCTGCTGGCGGACCGCGAGGCTTGGGAGATCGTCACCTTCGAGGGCACCGAGCGCGCCCCGATTTCGTTCACTCAGCCCGTGGAAGTGGCCTAGCAGCCGGTCGGACTTAGGGGCGTCCCCTCTTCCCGGATTTCGCTACGCTATATCCGGGCTACGAGATGGGGGATGGATCCCTGTAGCCTGGATGCAGGCCGAAGGCCGAAATCCGGGGTGTTGGATTGGTGGTGGGTTTCCCCCGGATTTCGCTACGCTGTATCCGGGCTACGAGATGGGGGATGGAGCCCTGTAGCCTGGATGCAGGCCGAAGGCTGAAATCCGGGGTGTTGGATTGGTGTGTGGGCTTCCCGGATTTCGCTTCGCTGTATCCGGGCTACGAGACTTGGAAGGTCGTCGCGCTCGTAGCCGGGGAAACGGGTCGGCGGGCATCTCCCTTCTCCTTCATCGCGCCGGCCCCCCGCGCCGGCCCGAGAGCCGTTCCAGGGCCGCCCGCAGCGCCGGGTCGTGCACCGTGCGTGCGTAGTCGCGGATGAGCCGGGCGCTGTCCGCGGACAGGCGTGCGCGTCGCGCGGTCCCGCGCTCCGGCATCGTGCCGGTCCGCGGGGGTGCCACCCGGATCTGGATGTGCGCGACGCTGTGACCCGACCGGATCAGGCACGCCAGCAGGTCGGCGCACTGGTAGCGCAGCCGGGCGGACCAGGCCGGGGAATCCGTCACCAACCGCAGGCGACTGTGCTCGAGTCCGGCCACACGTACCTGCTGGCCGCCCGGAACGGACCCCAGGCAGCGCTGCACCTCGCGCTCCAGGGCGCGGAGGTGGCGGACCCGGCGGACCAGGTCGCGGCAGACGCCGTTTTCCGGGTCCAGGAGTCGGCGCATCGGTGCTGGAAATCCCTTGTCCGCCACAGTATCCTCCGGCGCTATGGACCCTGCGGATCGCAGTGGACTCTATAATCCGGGATCATGCCATATAACGACCCCGCGCACGACACCGGAGCACTGTCTAAACTCCGTGCCGCAATAGCCGATAAGGCGAGCATGATCAATATCCTATGCTTCTCACGCCGGGTCCGCCGCCCGTTCTGCCTGGACTTGGCCCGGCCCCGGTACGCAGTGGCGCTCCTGCTCGCCCTGACCGCGCTGGGCGCGGTCGCCGGCTACGGCGGCTACCGGCTCGGGGTCGAGCGGTCCCGGGTGCTGACCCGGGCGATGGTCCGGGAGGTGGCCTCCCAGCAAGAGGAGATCCACCGCGCCGAGCGCGATGCGCGTGCCAACATCGACGCACTGGCCCTGCGACTCGGGCGGATGCAGGCCGACGTGATCCGCATCGACGCCCTCGGCCAGCGCCTGGTCGAGATGGCCAAGCTGGACAAGGGGGAATTCGATTTCGACCGGCCTCCGGCCCGGGGCGGTCCGGGCGACTCTTCCGAACTGGAATCGGTATCGACGCCGGATTTCATGGCCTCGCTGCGCAGGCTCTCCGCGCAGCTCTCCGATCGCGAGCAGCAACTCCAGGTGCTGGAGACGTTGCTAATGCACCGCAGGCTCCGGAAGGAGGTGCAACCGGCCGGTTGGCCGATCGCGCACGGCTGGATCTCCTCCTATTTCGGACGCCGGACCGATCCCTTCACCGGGCGCCCGGAGTTTCACCCGGGCGTGGATTTCGCGGGACGCGAGGGCAGCGCGGTGGAGGCCGTGGCCGCCGGCATCGTGACCTGGGCGGGCTCCCGCTACGGCTACGGCAATCTCGTGGAGATCGACCACGGTAACGGCTATGTCACGCTGTACGGCCATAATGAGAAACTGCTGGTGCGCGTGGGGGAGAAGGTCGCGCAGGGCCAGGAGATCGCGTTGATGGGGTCCACCGGTCGCTCCACGGGGCCGCACGTGCACTTCGAAGTACACGATCACGGCAAGCTCATCGATCCCGTCCGACTGGTGCGGAACCGGCGCTGAGTCCGCGCCGCCGTCCGCCGCCCCGCGTCGTCCCCGGTCCCGCGCCGATGCCGGTGTGCGGCGGGTGGGGCAGTTGCGTTATCATAAAAGACTATATCTCACCCGCCCTGCGCACCCGGACCGAGACCCCGTAAAGAATGGCCGCGAACTTCGTCAAACGCATCTTTGGCAGCCGTAATGAGAGGCTGGTCAAGCACTACCGCCGCACAGCCCACCGCATCAACGCACTGGAGCCCTCGGCCCAGGCCCTCTCGGATGAGGCCCTGCGCGCCAAGACCGACGAGTTTCGCAAGCGTCACCAGGGCGGCGAGAGCCTCGACGACCTGCTCCCCGAGGCCTTCGCGGTGGTGCGCGAGGCGGCGCGGCGCACCCTGAGCATGCGCCACTTCGACGTCCAGCTCATCGGCGGCATGGTGTTGCACGAGGGCAAGATCGCCGAGATGCGCACCGGCGAGGGCAAGACGCTGGTGGCGACGCTCGCCGCCTATCTCAACGCCCTTCCCGGCCGGGGCGTGCACATGGTGACGGTGAACGACTACCTGGCGAAACGCGACTCGGCGTGGATGGGCGAGATCTACGAGTTTCTGGGGTTGACCGTGGGGGTCGTGGTGTCGGACATGCCGCCCGAGGAGAAACGCGTCGCCTATGAGGCCGATATCATCTACGGGACCAACAACGAGTTCGGCTTCGACTACCTGCGGGACAATATGGCGTTCCGCCTGGAGGACAAGGTCCAGCGCGATCTCCACTACGCCATCGTCGACGAGGTCGATTCGATCCTGATCGACGAGGCGCGCACGCCCTTGATCATTTCGGGGCCGTCCGATGACAGCGCCGGCCTGTACAAACAGCTCAACGAACTGGCGTCGAAGCTCACCCCCCAGGAAGAGGAGGACGGCCCCGGCGACTACAGCGTCGATGAGAAGCAGAAGCAGGTCTACCTGACCGAAGATGGGCACCAGCGCGTCGAGGAGTTGCTGGCGGAGATGGGGCTGCTGGACGAAGGTCAAAGCCTCTACGATGCCGCCAACCTCGCCCTGATGCATACCCTGAACGCCGCGTTGCGCGCCCATGCCCTTTACCACCGGGACGTGGAGTACATGGTTCGGGACAACGAGGTCATCATCGTCGACGAGTTCACCGGCCGTACCATGCCCGGGCGCCGCTGGTCGGAGGGCCTGCACCAGGCGGTGGAGGCCAAGGAGGGCGTCCCGATCCAGAGTGAGAACCAGACGCTCGCCTCCATTACCTTTCAGAACTACTTCCGCCTCTACGACAAGCTCGCGGGCATGACCGGGACCGCCGACACCGAGGCCTACGAGTTCCATAGCATCTACGGTCTGGAGGTGACCGTCATCCCGACCCACAAGCCCATGATTCGTGATGACAAGGGCGATCTGGTCTATCTCACGGCCCGCGAGAAGTTCGAGGCGATCGTGGCGGACGTGTGCGAGTGCTACGAGCGCGGCCAGCCGGTGCTGGTAGGGACCGCGTCCATCGAGGCCTCCGAACACCTCTCCGCCCTGCTCAAGGAGGCCGGCGCCACCTACGAGGTGTTGAACGCCAAGTTCCACGAGAGGGAGGCGCACATCGTGGCCCAGGCCGGCCGGCCCAAGGCCGTCACCATCGCCACCAACATGGCCGGGCGCGGCACGGATATCGTACTCGGCGGCAACCTGCAGGCGGAGTTGGCGGAGATCGACTCGGCCGACGAAGCCACGGTGCGGCGGATCCGCGAGGACTGGCAGCGCCGCCACGATGAGGTGCTGGCGCTCGGCGGCCTGCACATCGTCGGGACCGAACGCCACGAGTCGCGGCGTATCGACAATCAGTTGCGCGGGCGCTCCGGGCGTCAGGGCGATCCGGGTTCGACCCGGTTCTACCTGTCCCTGGAAGACAACCTGATGCGAATCTTCGCCTCCGATCGCGTTTCGGCGATCATGCAGAAACTCGGCATGCAGGAGGGCGAGGCCATCGAGCACCCGTGGGTGAGCAAGGCGATCGAAAACGCCCAACGCAAGGTCGAGGCGCACAACTTCGATATCCGCAAGAACCTCCTGGAGTACGACGACGTCGCCAACGACCAGCGCAAGGTCATCTACGGCCAGCGCAACGAACTGCTCTCGGAAGAAGACGTCTCGGAGACGGTCCAGGCGATCCGCGGCGACGTGGTCAACGCGGTGATCGACCAATACATGCCCCGCCAGAGCATGGAGGAACAGTGGGACCTGCCGGGGCTGGAGGAGGCCCTGGATCGCGAGTTCGCCCTGCACGTCCCGGTCCGCGAATGGCTGGAAGCCGATGAGCATCTCGACGACGAGGGGGGGCGCGCGCGCGTGCTCGAGGAACTCGAAAAGGTCTACGCGGAGAAGGAAGCGGCGGTCGGGAGCGAGGTCCTGCGTCACTTCGAGCAGGCGGTGCTGCTGCAGGTGCTCGACTCCCATTGGAAGGAGCACCTGGCGGCGATGGACTACCTGCGTCAGGGTATCGGGCTGCGCGGCTACGCGCAGGTGGACCCGACCCAGGAGTACAAGCGCGAGGCCTTCGAGATGTTCTCGGAGATGCTCGAGCGCATCAAGCAGGAGACCATCGCGATCCTTTCGCGCGTGCAGGTGCGCGCCGAGGAGGAGGTCGAGGCGATGGAGGAGCAGCGCCGCGCGAACATGCCCCCGCACATGCGCTACGAGCATGCCGAGGCCTCGGCCCTTGCCGCGGGCGAGGCGGCGGACGCCGGTGCGGAACCGGCGGAGCCGTCGCATACGCCCTTTGTGCGCGGCAGCCGCAAGGTGGGGCGCAACGAGCCCTGCCCGTGCGGATCGGGCCGCAAGTACAAGCAGTGCCACGGCCGGCTCGCGTGAACGCACCGGCCGGGGTCGCGGGCGCCTGAACCCATGACCGTGCGAGCGCCGGTTACGCTCGCCCTCGAGCCGGTGGCGGGGGTGCGGCTGGGCAGCACCGCTGCGGGTATCCGGCGCCCCGGCCGCCGCGACCTGGTGGTCCTGGAACTGGCCCCGGGGAGCACCTGCGCCGCGGTATTCACCCGTAACGCGTTCCAGGCGGCGCCTGTGCGGGTGGCCCGCGAGCACTTGGCGAGCGCCGCGCCGCGATACCTGTTGATCAATACCGGCAACGCGAACGCCGGCACCGGCGCCGACGGGATCCGCGATGCGCGCACCTGCTGCGCCGCGCTGGCGCGAGAGGTCGGCTGTGCGCCCGGGCAGATCCTGCCCTTCTCGACCGGCGTCATCGGCGAGCCGCTGCCGGTCGATCGGGTGACGGCCGCGCTGCCCGAGGTCGTGGCCGCCCTGGCCGCCGACGGCTGGGCGCACGCCGCCGAAGGCATCATGACCACGGACACGATCCCCAAGGGCGTCTCGCGACGGGTGGACGCCGACGGCGTCGTGCTGACGGTCACGGGCATCGCGAAGGGCGCCGGCATGATCCGCCCGGACATGGCCACGATGCTCGCCTTCGTGGCGACCGACGCGGCGGTGGAGCCCCCCTGGCTGCAGGCGTGCCTGGAGCGCGCGGTGGCCGAATCGTTCCATTGCATCACCGTCGACGGCGATACCTCGACCAACGATGCCTGCGTGCTGGCGGCCACCGGGCGGCAGCATCTACCGCCCGGTGCGCAGGCGCTGGAACGTCTCGAGGCCGCGGTGCGCGAGGTGTGCATCGAACTGGCTCGGGGGCTCGTGCGTGACGGCGAGGGCGCCACCAAGCTCATCACCGTCGAGGTGTGCGGCGGCGCCGATGCGCCCGAGTGCCGGCGGGTCGCCGATGCCGTCGCGCAGTCGCCGCTGGTGAAGACCGCGTTCTTCGCGGGCGATCCCAATTGGGGGCGGATCCTCGCCGCGGTGGGCCGGGCGGGCGTTACGGCGCTGGATATCGCGCGGGTGACGATTCACCTGGATGACGTGTGTATCGTGCGCGCCGGCGCCCGGGCGCCGGAGTACCGCGAGGAGCGGGGGCGCGAGGTGATGGCCCTCGACGAGATCACGGTACGCGTGGACCTCGGTCGCGGGGAGGCGGGCGTGCGGCTTTGGACCTGCGATCTCTCCTACGACTACGTGCGCATCAACGCCGAGTATCGTACGTGATCGGCGCGGCGCGGGTGTCCGCCGCCTCGTAGCCCGGATACAGCGAAGCGAAATCCGGGAACAGACATCATCGTCGATCCATTCCCCGGATTTCGGCCTTCGGCCTGTATCCGGGCTACGGGGGCACGATCTCCAGGTCCGGCAGGCCGGGCGATCAGGGCGACCATGATGGAATCCATTCACGTGGCGGCGGCGGCGATACTCGATGCGCGCGGGCGGGTGTTGATCGCCCGCCGCGCGCCCGATGCCCCCCAAGGTGGCCTGTGGGAGTTTCCGGGCGGGAAACTGGAGCCCGGCGAGTCCGTGGAGCAGGCCCTGCACCGCGAACTCGACGAGGAACTCGGGATCGGCGTCGAGGACGCGCGCCCCCTGATCCGGATCCGCCATGCCTATCCGGATCGGACGGTCCTGCTGGACGTCTGGCGCGTGGATCGCTATCGCGGCACGCCGAGCGGCCGGCAGGGGCAGCCGTTGGAGTGGGTGTTGCCGCAGGATCCGGGCGCACGGGTCTTCCCGGCCGCCGATCGCCCGGTGCTCACCGCCCTGCGCCTCCCCGATCGCTACCTCATCACTCCGGAGCCGGGGCCGGACGCGGCGCGGTTCCTGGACACCCTGGAACGGCGCGTGGCCTCCGGTGCGGCCCTGGTCCGGTTGCGCGCCCGATCCCAGGCGCCGGACCGCTTCCGATGGCTCGCCGCCGAGGCGCTGGAGCGCTGCCGGCGCCATGGGGCGCGACTGCTCATCAACGGGCCGGCCGATCTGGCGCGCGAACTCGCGGTGGACGGCGTGCATCTCACGGCGCACGCCCTCGGATCCCTGTCCGCGCGCCCGCTGCCGGAGGGGTACTGGGTGGGAGCGTCCTGTCACGATGCCGCCGAACTGAGGCGCGCCGCGCATTTGGGTGTCGACTTCGCCGTGCTCTCCCCGGTGCGATCCACCCCGAGCCATCCCGATGCGCGCGCGCTGGGTTGGGAGGAGTTCGCCAAGCGGGTCGACCCGGCACCGTTCCCGGTCTATGCGCTCGGCGGTGTCGGGCCGCGGGACCTGGAGTCCGCGTTCCGGCACGGCGCCCAGGGGATCGCCGCGATCCGGGGCCTGTGGAACGGCTGATCCGGTACGCCGCAGGCGAGGCGAGGTTGACCGCCCTAACCTGATCGTCGCCGGCCGGGCGAGCCCGGCCCTACGCGGCCGCGGGTGCGGCGGGACCCGGTAGGGCGGGGCTCGCCCCGCCGACGACATTGGAGATTCCCCATGCCGCGCGGATACGGTTCCGCGTTGTGTCGGCCGGCCAAGGCCGGCCCTACAGGCGCCCTCTCATCGAGAGGAGCCGGCGGGCCTTGGCCCGGCGCGGTCAGTGCCCGGTCTCCTCGTCCGGTTCCGCGCCATGACCCGAATCGGGCGCCAAGTCGCCATCGGCGGGTTCGCCGGGGATCGAGCGTGTGCCGTCCAGCCAGGCCCCCAGGTCGATGAGCCGGCAGCGCTCGCTGCAGAACGGGCGCCATCGGCTGCGCGACGACCATTCGACGGGTCGTCCGCAGGTCGGGCATGGGACATGGCGCGGCGTGGATTCCATGCGTTACCTGCCGGGCCGTGGGGCCGGGTCGTTGCGTACCGGGCTCAGCACGTGCAACAGGCGAGTTCGAAGTGTACGTCGCGGTCGGCCGGCACCGCGCGCGCCTCGGGGCTCGCCTGTTCCAGGAACCGAATGGTGTATCGGTGCCGGCCGGCGCTGATCTCCGGGAAGCAGCCGGCCCCGTCGGGCAGCGCGACGCGCATCATCTGGTACGGGAGGCTCGGATCGAGGTTCTGCTGCAGGAATCCGCGTTCGGCGCACATCGCAATCGGCCGTGCACTCTGGCGGATCAGGAACAATATCAGAGTGATCGGCCGGTACAGGGGCTCGAAGGCGTTGAACCACCCGCTGAGGTGTCGGTAACGCGTCTCCGGATCCTGCTGCAACCAGAAGTGATAGCCCGGCAGGTCGAATTCGCAGGTGCCCCCGGGAATCGCGCTGCGCTGGCGGATGCTCGCGAGAAAATCGTTCTCCCGCAGATCCTGTGCGAACTGGGCGCTGGATCCGTAGAGGTGCTCCATGAGAGCGTCCAGTTCCTGCAGCAGATTCACCAGGCGCTCGCGGTCCACGCCGGGGCGCTCCTTGAGGCGCGCGAGATGCGAAGCACGGCGCTCCAGTTCCTTGATCAGTTCGGCCTTGAGGTCATTGCGGCCGAGGATGCACAGGATCTCCAGGATGCCTTGCAGCGTGGCCCGGCTGTCCCATGCCGTGTGCCCGCCGAGGCAGTGAAGCGTGTTCTTGAACAAGAACTCGAGGCGCAGAAAGGCGCGTATCCGCTCGTTGAGCGGGTATTCGTAATAGAGCTTCGATGAGGCTTCCTCCGTGGCCGTCATGTCGCGTCCCGGCGCCTCCCGCATCCGTTGCCGCGTCCCGCTGCTCACCCCGGCCGGTCCGCGGTCCCGGGGTGAGCAGCGCACGCCCGGGCGAGCTGCAGATAGCGCCGGTGCAATGCCTCCACCCGGCGCTCCAGCGTCGGCAGGTCGCGGTCATTGACGAGAACATCATCGGCGGCGGCGAGGCGCCGTTCGCGGCCGACCTGAGCACTCATCACGGCATCCACCTGCGCCCGGGAGAGCCCGTCGCGGGCGCAGGCCCGTTCGCGCTGCACGGACTCCGGGACATCCACCACCAAGACCCGCTGCACAAACGACCACTCCCCACTTTCGAGCAACAGCGGAACCACTACGATAGCATAGGGCGCGGCCAGATCCGCAAGCCGTTTCCGGGCCCGGGCGCGGATTTCGGGGTGCAGGATCGCCTCCAGGCGCCGTCGTTGCTCCGCGTCCGCGAATACCCGCGCACGCAGAGCGGCGCGGTCGAGGGTCCCGGCCGGGGTGAGGACCGCGCGCCCGAACTCCTCCGCGATCCGCGCCAGGGCGGGGGTCCCGGGTTCGACCGCCTCGCGCGCGATTGTATCGGTATCGATCACCGGCACGCCGCGCGCCGCGAAGAAGCGCGCCGCGGTGGACTTGCCGCTACCGATACCTCCGGTCAGCCCGACGATCAGCATGGACGAACCTCGTGGTGGAACGGATCCCGGGGGGGGCCAGTGTAGGGCCTCCGGCAGGGGATCCGTAACCCCCCTATCTCGCCAAGCAAAGGATAAGGGCCATGAGATCCAATGGTGCATTGGGCTCTATCGGGCGGGTTTGAACACAGGGACCTTCTCCGAGGGAGAAGGACAGGATGAGGGGATCCAGGAGCGAAGCGATACGGCTTCTCGCGTTCGATGTGCGCCGATGCCCCGTGGCCGAATACTTTCGGCGTGAGCGCCTCTCCGAGCTTTGCGGGACCACCTTTTTCGAGGTGCCGGCGTCGACGGTGTAGGGTCCGATCTGCAGAATTAAGCGCGTGCTCCGGCAGTGCTCACTATGCTGCGTTACGGGGCACTTCGAACGAAAGTCGAGCGACCGTTCATACATAGACCAGACGTTGTCCAGGGTCAGGCGCGCCCGGTCGCGGCGGTGGGCGCCGGCATACCGGCGATAGGCGGCTCGCGCCTTTGTAAGTCCAAATTCGGGCGCCGATGGATGCAATATCGGCCGCAGCAACTATTTTTTCGGCTTCAAAAACAGCGGATCAGAAGCATGGCCGATGACTGAAGATCCCCGTGTCGGTCGTTCGATTTTGTCTCTGACTACCATATAAAACAATAGGTTAAATCGCCCCCGGCAAAGCCGGGGGTGATTTAACCTGAAGTTTCCGCGATAAAAATCGGTCTAAAAGCACTTGAACTTGCAACTTACCCAAACTGGGCATTAGAATGCCCAAAATGGGTAACATTACGACCGTCAGGGGTTCCAGACCGGCCCGCCGCAAGGCGGCTGCCTCGCTCCCGGCTGCGCCTGCGAGCTTGGCCGATGCGCTATTCACAACCACCCAACAGCGGGTGCTGGCGCTGCTGTTTGGCCAGTCCAACCGCAGTTTTTATGCCTCCGAATTGATCGAACGGACCGGCTCCGGGTCCGGTGCCGTGCAGCGCGAACTCAAACGGCTCGCATCGAGCGGCCTCGTGACGATCAAGCGCATCGGCAACCAGAAACACTATCAGGCGAATCCCGACTCGCCGGTCTTCGAGGAACTGTGCAGCTTGATAAAAAAGACGGTGGCGCTGGCCGAGCCGATCCGCAAATCGCTCGCACCGCTGGAGGACAGCATCGAATTGGCCTTGCTGTACGGCTCGGTCGTCAAGGGTACGGATACGGCCACGAGCGATATTGATATCCTGATCGTTGCCGACGGAGTAACGCTGGAGGAGATCTACTCGGCACTGGCGCCGGTGGAAAAGGACCTGGATCGTCAGATTAGCCCAACCTTGTATACACCGCAGGAATTCGCGGATCGGAAAGCTTCCGGAAACACCTTTCTTAACCGTGTACTTGCGGGCGATCACTTGATTTTGATGGGCGGCGAACATGAGCCACTCCAATCTCGATAATCTGGTGCGCATTGGTAAACTGAAGGCCGAGCCGCCGGCGGAAGAAGAGTTCCAGGGCCTGCTGCGCTCGGGTCTTCGCCGACTGGATGACGCCGGGCGCGACGAACTCAGCCTCGAAAGCCGTTTCGATCTGGCCTACAACGCTTCTCATGCATTGGCCCTGGCGGCACTGCGTTTCCGGGGGTACCGGTCAGGATCGCGTTATCTGGTGTTTCAATGCTTGCAACACACGATTGATCTGCCAAACGAGCAGTGGCGCGTCCTGGATCAGGCTCACCGCAAGCGCAACTTGGCTGAATTATGAAGGTTACATGCGTATTGATGAACAACTCGTCTCCGCATTGGTGCGCGTCGCGCGGGAAGTTGCGAAGCGTGTCAATGAACTGGCGAACCTGTGATAGAGGAATGCGCCGTGGTGGTCGGCAGGCATGATTCAGGGTGTATCGGAACGTTTCGGCATGCTGTTCCTAAACCGTGAGTCTTCGCGATCTCTCTCGCCTGAACCCACGACCGGTGCGCGAGTAATGGTTCGGTCGGCGGCCCTTATGACGGCGCTCTTGCGGTAGACTGCCCACAGGCTCAGATACCCCGCCAGTGCAATGAGGCCCGAAGAACATATGCCAGATAAATGCCAAAATTGTGGGGCTATGGACAGTTTTGAATTTCTCGAATGGGGCGCCGGAGTATGACCGATGGTTGGTTCGCCGACTACGAGGCTGGTTTATGTAGTCTTGCAGCTTGCAACCGGTGCAAAATAGAAATCGATTTTTTATTTTTGCGGGCTCGGCACCCCACAAAGGGTTCCGGACGACATCGGCGCTGATGCGTCGTCGCGCCTGCATCCGAGTATTAGCATAACAAATATGCACGGGGATGATTCCGTGTTACACAAGCTTGTGGGCGGAAGCTGCATGACGGTGGAAATCCATGGGCGCTCGTAGTCTGCCTATATGAGCGCGTGAGCAGGCTGGTTACCGAATGATCTGCATAGCATATCCGTGGAGAATAACGCGCCTATTGATTCTTTGTCCCATGTTGCTTGGCCGATGATCGCGAACCATAATCATGTAGAAAGCAATTGCCCATCTTTGCAGAGCCCGACACAGTAGCCCGAAGGCTCGACCGGAGAGTTCCGTTGAACATGTCGAAAACCGCAGTTGATCTATTCTCGGGTTGCGGTGGTATGACATACGGTCTTCGGCAGGCCGGATTTCATGTCCTGGCGGCCTTGGAAGTCGATCCCGTCGCAGCCGCCACCTATCGCCTCAACCACCGGGGGATTCGGCTGAAAGAGGTCGACATCAGAACGGTTGGCGCTAGGGCCTGGATGAAGGAGTTGAATCTCCGTCCGGGTGATCTGGATTTGCTTGCGGGGTGTCCGCCTTGCCAGGGTTTCTCACGCCTGCGGACAATGAACGGTTCCCGGTCTAACCGAGATTCGCGCAACCGCCTGCTTATGGAGATGGCCCGACTCATCCAAGGCTTTCAGCCCAATGCGGTCTTAATGGAAAATGTTCCCGCCTTGGGTGACAAACCCGTGTTCGGAGAATTCATAAGATTCCTTCGCCGGGAAGGCTATGTTGTCGCCTGGGACATTCTCGATGCCTCAAAATTCGGTGTCCCGCAACGTCGGAGAAGACTTGTGTTGGTTGCCGGCCATGGGGGCCCACTTTCCTTCGGAATGGAAAGCACCGGTCCAAGAACTGTAAGGACCGCCATTGGGGGCTTGAAGCCCGCCGGAGCGAGTGGCGATCCCCTCCACGATATGCCGGAGAAGCGAACACAACTAATGAAGGCTTGGATCGCCGCGGTTCCGAAAGACGGCGGTAGCCGCAGGGATCTTGATGAAAAGATGCAGCGCCCCTGTCATCGGCGCTTGGACGGGTTCAAGGATGTCTACGGGCGAATGGCGTGGGATAAAGTGGCCCCGACCATCACCGGGGGCTGCTTCAATCCCTCAAAGGGTCGCTTTCTCCACCCCGAGGAGAATCGCAACATCACTCTGCGGGAGGCGGCCCTCCTGCAGAGTCTTCCGAAATCCTTCCGGTTGCCTCACGGCACGACGAAGACAGCCGGCGCTCTCATGATTGGAAACGCCTTGCCGCCCGAGTTCGTACGGAGGCACGCCGCAGCAATTCTCCGCGCCTTAGAGAGAGATGGAGTCAAGGAGCGAACTTGATGGCGCTGGTCGAAGTGGAAAACCGCATCCTGAAAGACCTGACGGGCAGCCAGATCGACGCGGTCAAATCACCGCGACGGCGAGTGCTGGTGGTTGCGGGTGCCGGATCCGGAAAGACGGAAGTCATGGCGCGCCGAATCGCATGGTGGGTCGGTGTCGAGGGGGTCTCGAAGGACCGTATTGTGGCCCTTACGTTTACCGAGAAGGCCGCGGAAGAGATGAAATTTCGCGTCCGCCGTTGGATCGGAAATATCACCCCGGTGAATGAAGACATTAATCTAAACGGTATGTACGTGGGTACCATCCATGGTTTCTGCCTGGCGAAAATCAGGGAGTATTGGCCGGACGACTACCACAACTACGATGTTCTTGACGAGGTGGCCCGTATGGCACTGATCCTCCGGGGGTTCAACGGCATTCTCGGCCTGCAAGGCCTTCGGGCCGCATTGGGGGCCAATACGTCGCAATCCGAGACTGTGGATCAATTCATAAGGGCCTACGATCAATTGCATGAACACAACCGATTCGAGGTGGCGCTCCCGCCGGGAGTGCCACCGTATAGATTGGGGGGTGAAGAACGGGAATGGTGTAGGGAAGCCCGCTTTCTCACCGATGTGGGCGATGATAGAGCGGCGCAGGCTTTTTCGATTTCGGCCGAACGATATTACGCATATCTTCGTTGCCGGCGTTTTCTTGATTTCAGTACCTCCCAAACGGAATTTCTGCGAAAGCTTGAAAGAGACGACGCATGTCGCCAGGAGCTGGCCGCCCAACAAGTCCACGTCGTTGTGGACGAGATCCAAGACATCAACCCAATCCAACTCGACATTATAAAGGCCATAACGGGTGCGTCCGGAAAGCTTACGGTCGTCGGTGACCACCGGCAGTCTATCTATGGGTTCCGAGGGGCGAAGGTGGAGATCATCGGTGAATTGTGGAATGAGTTCAGGCAAGCTGCGGACGCAGGTGTAGTGGACCTTCGACAGAATTTCCGGTCCACGTCCCGAATTATCGAAGTGGCGAACCGATGGGCGAAATCCATTACTGCGGCAGGCGGTATGGAGACACCGGAAATGCTCCACGGGAAGGCCGAGCGTGTCGACACGAATCCGTCACATGTCGCCCTGGTCGAATTTGAAGAGCGCCACGATGAGGCGGCGTGGTTGGCCGAAGCGATCCGTGCGCTTGTTCCCTCCGATACCGAAGGTGCCGAGCACGACCGACGCGATGGTACCATGCGCGGGATTGCTCTGTCCGACATCGCTGTTTTAGTCCGTTCCTCAACTAATGTTCGCACGTACATGCGAGCATTGGAAGACGCCGGGGTTCCCTCCGTCGTTAGAGCCGGGCCGGATCTTTTTTCTCAACCCGAAGTGTTGTTTTTCATCGGAGCACTGGCGCTCTCCGGCGGAATCGAGGAATTTTACGGATCTCCGCACGACCCGAAGAGCCTTCCGAGTCGGATTCGCAGCGTCTTGGGCTGCCAAGCGGAGCCGAAGTCGGTCTTGAGGGGTGCCGCGCAGTTGTTGCGGAACGCGGGGCTTGCGCTCGACAGTGTGGCTGAGGATCGCGTTTTTCGCGTCGCGCAGGCGCTGAACCGCAGGATCGCGAAAGAAGGGCAGGGAATGCGTCGAGAGGACATAAAGCTTCTTAGAAGCCGGAGTCTTCGGAAATTCCTTTCCTTGGACCGCCCCGTGCGACGGGTCTTCCCGCAACAGATTTATCACTGGCTCCTTACAGAGGCCGAGGCCGAACGATGGGATATGTCCGGCGGTAGAGGCGAGGCCGCCATGTTTCACCTTGGAACGCTTAGCGGCCTCATCACGGGTCTTGAGACGCCTGGCTGGACCGGCGCCTCCGACTACAAATGGCAAATCATCGGGCTTTGCCGATACGGCGCAGAAGACGGCCGTACGCCGGAGCAGCCCCTTATTGTGCAGCCCGATGCCGTAACGATTAGCACCATTCATGGGGCGAAGGGTCTAGAGTTTGCTGCAGTCTTCTTGGCCGACGTCTGCGCGAACCGGTTTCCCAGTAGTTATGCCAAGCGCCGAGTGATGGCGCCTCTTTCGGGAAGCATTGTGGAGGAGATCGATATCGGCGGCCTTTCGGACAACGACAATAATGACGGCGAAAGGAGGCTGATGTACGTGGCGCTCACGCGTGCCGAGCGGTTTCTTGTGATCAGCCGCTCGGGCAAGAGAACGTCGCGCTTCATTCGCGAATTGCGACCTATCATCTCCGAAGCGGGCGGTATTGTAACCAAGCACGCCGACGAGCTTCTCCGCGCGATCCGACACGCTCCCTTGGAGCTTAATCGGGACACACAGCTCGCTACATCCTTCTCGGACTTGCGGTACTATCTGTGTTGCCCGCACGATTTCTACCTCCGGAAGGTGCTGGGTTTCTCGCCAACCATCGACCAGGCATTCGGGTACGGTCGGGGTGTGCACAATCTTATGCGTGCCGTCCATTCCGACCCGACGACGTGGGCGGCGCTCGCCAAAGACCGACAACAGCTTGAGGCTTCCCTCAACAACCTGGTCGATCGGGGCCTGTTCTATCTCCGATACACAACGGGTGACCCGGCCGAGAACATGCGGGCAAAAGGCGTGCGGATCGTGGCGGACTACATAGAATACTTTGGTGCGGAGTTGCGGAACCTGACGTTCGAGCCGGAGAAAGAGTTTGAAACGCTTATTGAGTACGGGGACGGCGACGGGGGCGCGATAGTTTCGGGTGCCGTGGATATAGTCCGATTGGACGATCCTCCTCGAGTGACCCTTATAGACTTCAAATCCGGCGACCCCCGGTCCGACCAACACCAATCGTTGGATGAGGAGGAAATGCGTCTTCAGGTCGGCATCTACGCTGTGGCGGCGAAGCAGGAACTGGAATACGAGCCGGATCGAGGTTTGGTCCGGCATCTCGATGTGAACCGTGGTGTCGGTGAAACCGGCGAGCTGGAGGTGCCTCTGGACTCTGCCGCTGTAGAGGAGGCGAAGCGTACGGTCGTGGGGGCCGCCCGGGCGATCCGTGATCGGCGTTTTTTTTCAAATCCGCGTAAGCACGGACAGGACGGTAAACCCAGGTGTAAGTCGTGCGATTTTCTGGGCCTCTGCGGAATGGAGGCCGCGATAAACTTCAAGCGCAAGAAGCCTGGTGAACTGTAGCGATGGCGGATGTATTCTCCCGAGAAAAGCGGTCCGAGATCATGTCTCGGGTGCGGGGTAAGGGGAACAGGGCTACAGAGCTACGCCTAATCGGTCTCTTTCGTAGGCACCACGTGACAGGATGGCGCCGGCATCATTCCCTGTTCGGAAATCCGGATTTTGTATTCCCTAAGCTGCGAATAGCGGTCTTTGTCGACGGCGAGTTTTGGCACGGGCATCCGAGCCGATGCAAGATCCCAAAGACAAACAGGGCGTTTTGGGTTGAGAAGATCGGGCGGAACAAAAAGCGGGACCGTCTGGTTAACCGCACATTGAGAGAGAAAGGCTGGGTCGTTGTCCGCATCTGGCAGCATGAATTGGGAAACTCACGATGGCTCCAAAAGTTACGCCGGGCAACCAAGCAGGCGACGTCTGGGTAAGGCTATCAAGTGCGGCGGGTTAAAGTCGGACCTTATTCAGAGGGGAGGGGCGACAATGGCGATAAGAAACGGTCTCAAGGAGTTATCAGTGGACGTTGTCGGGGAATGCCTGGACGCTGCACGCCGCATTGGTGCGCGTCGCGCGGGAAGTTGCGAAGCGTGTCAATGAACTGGCGAACCTGTGATAGAGGAATGCGCCGTAGGAATCTCCGGCCTTAGACCGGGGAGGCCGTCAAGGCGCTCTTCCGGCCGAAATCACCACGTTCTCTCAAGCCCCGTGCGAGCCCCCTTCCCGGGATTTTTCAGTGAAGCGTCAGCCAGCGCCAGTAGGCGTCGAGGATCGGGGCTCCGAACAACAGGGCCAGCCAGCCCGCCGCGGCCAGGTACGGGCCGAAGGGGATGGGCTGGCTGCGGGTGTGACGCCCGCCGGCGAGCATCGCGATCCCGACGCCCGCCCCCACCACCGAGGAGAGCAGGATGATCAGCGGCACGCTGCGCCAGCCGAGCCACGCCCCGAGCAGGGCAAGAAGCTTGAAGTCACCGTAGCCCATGCCTTCCTTGCCGGTCGCGGCCTTGAAGAGCTTATAGACCGTCCACAGGCTCAGGTAGCCCGCCAGGGCACCGATGATGCTCGAGCGGGTGTCCGTGAACAGGCCGAACAGGCTCAGCGTCAGACCGAGCCACAGGAACGGGAGGGTGATGTTGTCGGGCAGGATCTGGTGCTCGAGGTCGATCATGCTCAGACTGATCAGCGCCCAGGTCAGGGCCAGGGCCGCCAGGGTCTGCCAGGTGGGTCCGAAGCGCCAGGCGACCGCGGCCGAGAGCACCGCGGTGAGCAGTTCGATGAGGGGATAGCGCGCGGAGATGCGCGTGCCGCACGCCGAACAACGCCCGCGCAGCAGCAGATAGCTGAGCACGGGGATGTTCTCTAGGGCGGAGATCGGGTGGCCGCAGTCGGGGCAGCGGGAGCGGGGCACCATGAGATTGAAGGGTGCCTCGTCACCGGGGTCGTTCGGTTGGCCGCGCAGTTGGCGGCACTGCTCGTGCCACTCGCGCTCCAGCATCCGCGGCAGGCGGTGGATCACCACGTTCAGGAAGCTTCCGAGTACGAGCCCCAGCAGGCCCGCGGCGCCGATCAGCATCGCCGGATGGTATTGGAGGTATTCGATCGGCGGCATGCGGCACCGTGCTTCGTCGATTGCGCCGGGCGACCGTACCGGGACTGCGCCGGTCGGCGGCGCGCCCGGCCGCTATTCGGGACCCTTGGAGGTTGGTCGGTACCCGGCGCCCGCGCTCATACCACCGAGCCCATCTTGAAGATCGGCAGATACATCGCGATCACCAAGCCGCCGACCAGCACGCCGAGCACCGCCATGATGAGCGGCTCCAGGAGGCTGCTCAGCCCGTCGACCGCGTTGTCCACCTCCTCCTCGTAGAAGTCTGCCACCTTGCCGAGCATGGCGTCCAGCGCGCCGGATTCCTCGCCGATCGCCACCATCTGTACCACCATGTTGGGGAACAGGCCGGTTTGCTGCATGGAGAGCTGGAGTTGTTGCCCGGTGGAGACGCTCTCGCGTACCCGCTGGACCGCCTTGGAGTACACGCTGTTGCCCGTGGCGCCGGCCACCGAGTCCAGCGCTTCGACCAGCGGGACGCCCGCCGCGAACATCGTCGCCAGGGTGCGGGCGAAGCGTGCGATGGCCGCCTTGTTGAGGATCACGCCGATGACGGGAATCTTCAGCACGCTGCGGTCGAGGAACTCGACGAAGCCCCGGGAGCGGCGCTTGGCCTGGGTGAAGGCGGTCGCGCAAGCGATCATCCCGAGCAGCACCACCCACCACCAATGCTGCATCCACTGCGACAGGTTGATCACCATCTGGGTGAAGGCCGGCAGGTTCGCGCCGAAGCTGTTGAACAGATTCTGAAACGTCGGAACCACGAAGAGCAGCAGAATGGACGTGACGATGACCGCCATGATGACCACCGCGGTGGGATAGAACAGGGCCTTCTTGATCTTTCCCTTCAGCGCCTCGGTCTTTTCCTTGTAAGTGGCGATTTTGTCCAACAGCGAGTCCAGAATCCCCGCGTGCTCCCCGGCGCGGACCAGATTGCAGAACAGGGCGTCGAAATAGCGCGGGTGCTTCGCCAGTGCGTCGGTCAGGTTGCTGCCGCCCTCGATGTCGGTCTTGACCGAGAGCAGCAGTTCCTGCATGGCCGGGTTCTCGTGGCCGCGACCGACGATATCGAGGCCCTGTACGAGCGGCACGCCGGCCCCGATCATGGTCGCAAGCTGGCGGCTGAATATGGCGATGTCCTTGGGGGTGATCTTCTTCTTGCCGCCGAACAGCGGCCGGGGTTTTTTGCGTACCTTGATCGGATTGATCCCCTGACGCCTGAGGTCCGCCTTCACCATCGACGGGCTCGCGCTGCGTGACTCGCCCTTGATGCGCGTGCCGCGCCGGTCCGAGCCCTCCCACAGGAACAGGGAATGCTTGATCGCTTTTTCCGCCATGGTCTAGTCCTTGGTGACGCGGTTGATCTCGTCCAGCCCCGTGATGCCATGCTTGACCTTGCGCAGGCCCGACGCCCGAAGATCGGCGACGCCTTCGCGGGCCGCCTGCTCGGCGATCTGCATGACGTTCCCGCCCTCCAGGATGATGCGCTGGATGTCATCGGAAATGGGCATTACCTGGTAGATGCCGACCCGGCCCTTGTAGCCGTTGGTGCACTGCTCGCAGCCGACCGGGCCGAAGAGCCTGAGGTCCGCCAGGTCCTCCTCGGCAAAGCCTTCCTTGAGCAGCACGTCCCGGGGAACCTCCACCGGGCGCCGGCAGCGGCTGCACAATCGTCTGGCGAGGCGCTGCGCGATGATCAGGCTCACCGAGGAGGCGATGTTGTACGAGGGCACCCCCATGTTCATGAGCCGCGTGAGTGTCTGCGGCGCGTCGTTGGTGTGCAGGGTGGAGAGCACCATGTGGCCGGTCTGGGCCGCCTTGATCGCGATCTCCGCGGTTTCCAGGTCGCGGACTTCGCCGACCATGATCACGTCCGGGTCCTGGCGCAGGAAGGCGCGCAACGCCTCGGCGAAGGTGAGCCCGGTCTTGTGGTTCATGTTGACCTGATTGATCCCGGGGACGTTGATCTCCACCGGATCCTCGACCGTGGAGATGTTGCGGTCCGTGGTATTGAGGATGTTGAGGCCGGTGTACAGCGACACGGTCTTGCCGCTGCCGGTCGGTCCGGTCACCAGCACCATGCCGTAGGGTTTGTGCAGCACCTCCAGGAACAGCTTTTTCTGGTCATCTTCGTAGCCCAACGCCTCGACGCCGAGCTTTGCGGTGTTGGGGTCGAGGATGCGGAGTACGATCTTCTCGCCGAACAGCGTCGGACAACTGTTCACGCGAAAGTCGATGGCGCGGTTCTTCGAAAGCATCATCTTGATGCGCCCGTCCTGGGGTATGCGCCGCTCGGCAATGTCCATCCGCGACATGACCTTGATCCGCGCGCAGATCCGGTTGGCCAGGTTGACCGGGGGCGAGGCGATCTCGTAGAGCACCCCGTCCTGGCGGAAGCGCACCCGGTAGGTCTTCTCGTAGGGCTCGAAGTGGATGTCCGAGGCCCCCTTGCTGATGGCGTCGAGCAACACCTTATTCACGAACCGCACCACCGGCGTGTCGTCGATGTTGGCGTCCAGGACCTCGGGTCCCGTTTCTTCGCCGTCGCTTCCCTCGGCACCGAAGTCCAGATTGTCCAGATCCGCGTCCAGCAACTCCGCGAAAGTCGTATCGTTCGCCTCCAGCACCCGGTCGATGGCCTTGGCGAGTTTGTCCTCCTCGACCAGCACGGCGTCGGTGCCGAGCCCGGTGTTGAACTTGATGTCGGCCAGGGCCTGGAGGTTGGTGGGCTCGGAGACCGCCACATAGAGCCGCTTGCCGCGTTTGAACAGCGGCAGGGCGCGGTGCTGGCGGATGAGCTTCTCGCTGACCCGCTTGACAGGCGTGTGCTCCAGGTCCATGGCGTCGAGGTCGAACAGGGGCAAGCCGAACTCCTGGCTCGCCGCGAACGCGATCTGGCGGCTGCTCAGGATCCGGTTCTCCACCAGATAGGTCACAAATGGAATGCGCTTCTTCTGGGACTGTTCGTAACTTTCCCGGGCCTGTTCCTCGCTCAACAACTGCTCCCGGACCAGCCGGTGGGACAGGCCGCCGAAGCGGATCTGGGGGTTGGTGATCGCCATGACTCGCCTTGTCTGTGCGCCTGAGCCGTTACCGATGATGGACCGGATCCGGCCCCGAAACCTTGATCTTGTTCACTGTGTATCGCATTGATTAGAATAACTTATAAAGGTCCTCACGCGGGGACCGGACTCTCGGGGTATCGACCGCGATCGGCGGGAACTTGAGGCATGGCGGCGCGGACCGACTCGCCCGGCAGGTCGGCGGGCGAATGATCGCATCGTCGGTGGCGAGGATGCCGGGAACTCCGGAACGCACGCCCCGGTAAACCGGTGCTCTCCGGGGGAGAAGCAAGGGCCATGCCACGTCCCTGTGGTGGGGTCCCCGAGGACAAATCCCTTATGATGAGTACTGTAGCATACTTGTGCCCGTCCTCGCGGGCATCGGTCGGGTAACGGCGCTGGTGAGTCGGGCCGGGGGGGGCGGTCCCGACGGCCCTCCATGGTGTCCTGCGCGTGCCGTGCTGCTCGCCGGAGGCGGCGATCACAAATCCGGCGAATATCGGAGGAATACGATATCAATGCGAGTCCGATCCCATTGATCCCATGCTGATCGGGTGCCTGCGCCGGCGCATCGCCGGGCTGTTCGCCTGGCGGCCCGGCAGACTCGCCCGGGGCGCACTCGCCATGACCGTCGGCATGGGTCTGCGCACGCTGGCGCAGGCCGGCGTGTTCCTCATCGTCGCCCGTGTGCTCGGTATCGAAGCCTACGGCGCCTATGCCGCCGTGCTTGCGCTCGCCGGTGGTCTGGGCAGCTTTGCCGGACTCGGTGTTTCTATGCTCATGTTGCGCGACACCGCTCGCGACGCGAACGCCTTCGCCGCCGCATGGGGACGTACGCTCGCCGCACTTGTGTTCACCGCGCCGGTGTTGTGGCTCGCTTATGGGCTGATCGCCTGGGTCGCACTGCCGGGCGGTATACCGTGGGCGGTCGTCGCCTGGATCGGTGTGGCCGAGCTGATCTTCGCACCCATCGCACTGGTGTCGATCCATGCCTACCAGGGCCATGAACGCATCGGCCGCGCCGCCCGGCTGGTGATGGCCCCGGTGCTGCCGCGTTTGGCCGCCGCGCTGCTGTTTATCCCGCTCGCTCTGTTGCTTGCGCCCGGCGTGCGACTGCAAGCCTGGGCCGCACTCTATGTGCTGGCCGCCGCCTCGGCCGCCGCCTATGCGATGTGGCTGGTGCGTCGCGATCTCGGCGTGGATTTCAGGCCGATCTGGGCCGATCTGGGCCGGTCCATGCGTGAAGGCTGGGCCTTCGCCGTCGGTGGGTCTGCGCTCAAACTATACGCGGACATCGATAAAACCCTGCTCGCGCGGCTTTCCACACTGGAGGCGGCCGGTGCATATTCCGTCGCCTATCGGGTCGCCGACATGGCCTCTCTGCCGCTGAATTCCCTGTTGGCGGCCGCCGTTCCCCGGGTTTTCCGCGCCGGAGAGCAAGGGGTTCACCATGCCGGACGCTACGCATTGCGTCTTTTGCCGTTGCCGCTTGCCTATACCGCCGCGATCGGCGGAGTGCTCTATTTTATCGCCGGATGGTTGCCTTGGGTGTTGGGGCAGAGCTTTGCGCCCGCCGTAGAGGCGCTACGCTGGCTTGCCTGGCTGCCGCTAATCAGTCTGCCTCGGCTGTTCCTGCAAACGACCCTGATCGGCGGTGACCGCCAGGGCCTGCTGGCCGCGGTGTTGGGAGTCGGGGCTGCGCTCAATATCCTGCTGAATCTCTGGGCCATCCCCCGTTGGGGCTGGCAGGGCGCGGTGGGGGCGACGTATGCGGCGGAAATCGTCATGAGCGG
>BDTW01000062.1 GCA_002897735.1 bacterium BMS3Bbin13
TCTCTTTTTTAGCCGCCATACCCAAGCCCCTTCAGGTCGGCGATGATCCGCCTGCCGTGCTGCGCTTGGCGCAGGCAGGTGGCGGCATCGAATTCCGCGTCCGTAGGTTGCGAATTCATGTGCCGTACAAATAAGCGCACGTGTCCATTTCCCGTCCCTATCCGTGCATTGCGGGTGTTCATTTTGCGTTTCCCCGATACCGGTTGCTTGAGGTGCCGAATTGGCATCTCAAGTCATTAGGTCCTTGTTACGTAAGCTGAAACATGGAGTTCTGTGTCGACGTTGCGGCGAACCGCCCGCGTAGGGCGCCGGTCTCGATGCCGTAAAGTTCGTCCAGGTCCGCATCGGGCATGACCTTGTGCCCGCGGATCAGCGGGATGGATTGGGTGATTCGCTCCAGGGGCGTCAGGGGGCCGGGGGTGAGGATGTGGCCGTGTTTGCGCACCTCCTGCAGCGTGGCTGATTTGCAAAAACCGGGGATGTCCTCGTAGGGGCGACCCTTGTGGTCGCCCTCCTGGGCAGGCACAAGGCCTGCCCCTACGGGTTGGGCAGGCACAAGGCCTGCCCCTACGGGTTGGGCAGGCACAAGGCCTGCCCCTACGGGTTGGGCGGGCACGAGGCCTGCCCCTACGGGTTGGGCGCGCCAGGCGTGGTAGGTGCCGGCGATGCGTTGGATGTCCTCGTCGGTTAGTTCGCGGTGGGTGCGGTCGACCATGCGGCCCATTTTGCGGGCGTCGATGAAGAGGACCTCGCCGCGGCGGTCGCGGAATTTGCCGTTCTTGCGGTCGCGGGCCAGGAACCACAGGCAAGCGGGGATCTGGGTCGAGTAGAAGAGTTGGCCCGGCAGCGCGACCATGCAGTCCACCAAGCCGGTCTCGATCAGGTTCTTGCGGATCTCGCCCTCGCCGGACTGGTTGGACGACATCGAGCCGTTGGCGAGCACGAAGCCGGCGATGCCCGCGGGCGCGAGGTGGTGGACGATGTGCTGCACCCAGGCGTAGTTGGCGTTGCGCGCGGGCGGGGTGCCGTGCCGCCAGCGCCGGTCGTCCTTGAGCCGCTCGCCGCCCCAGTCGGAAATGTTGAAGGGCGGGTTGGCGAGGATGAAGTCGGCCTTGAGGTCGGGGTGGCGGTCGTTGTGGAAGGTGTCGCCGTGCGCGATCTGGCCCTCGATGCCGCGGATGGCGAGGTTCATCTTGGCGAGCCGCCAGGTGGTGTAGTTCGATTCCTGGCCGTAGATCGAGATGTCGGCCTTCGCCTTTCCACCGTTGCCATTGCCCGAAGCGTGCGCACGGATGAACTCCACCGACTGCACGAACATCCCCGAGGAGCCGCAGCAGGGGTCGTAGACCCGGCCCCGGTAGGGTTCCAGCATCTCGACCAGAAGCTTGACCACGCAGCGCGGGGTGTAGAACTCGCCGCCCTTTTTGCCCTCGGCGCTGGCGAACTGCGAGAGGAAGTACTCGTAGACGCGGCCGAGGACGTCCTTGGCGCGGGCCTCCTCGTCGCCGATCCGGATGTTGCTGATCAGGTCGATGAGCTGGCCGAGCCGCGTCTTGTCGAGCGCGGGCCGGGCGTAGTCCTTGGGCAGCACGCCCTTGAGGCTCGGGTTGTCGCGCTCGAGGGCGACCATGGCGTCGTCCACCAGCCGGCCGATGACGGGCTGCTTGGCCTGGGTCTTCAGGTGTGCCCAACGCGCCTCGGGCGGTACCCAGAAGATGTTGAGCGCCCGATACTCGTCCGGGTCCTCGGGGTCGGCGCCCTGGGAACGTTCCGCCGTGAGCCTGGCGTGCTGTTCCTCGAACGCATCGGAGATGTACTTGAGGAAGATCAGCCCGAGAACGACGTGCTTGTATTCGGCGGCGTCCATGCTGCCGCGCAGGGCATCCGCCATCTGCCAGAGTTGGGCCTCATAGCCCACGGTGGCGCCGTTATCGTTCTTGGGGGCCTTCTTCCCGGCGCGGGCCATGTTGTCCTCCTCCTTTCGTTTTTGGCGACTGGTCGGTGGATTGTAAGGCCTCGATTTCCGGGAGGGAACCTCGTGGGGGCGGACTGTAACAACCTGTTTTGTCGAGGAGTATGTTGGCAGCACGATACTCTGGACATCATTCCCTCCTCCTTTCGAAGGGGGAGGGCCGGGGTGGGGGTGGGCGTCCGCCCTATGGCTGACGTGTACGGAAGTAAGCCATGTCGGTTTACTATCCGTACGCGTTGGTAATGGCGCTCCCACGGGGACTCGAACCCCGGTTTTTGCCGTGAGAGGGCAACGTCCTGGACCGCTAGACGATGGGAGCAAAGACATGCCGGGGGCGGGCTGTGCGCGCCGCCCCCGGCAAGAGGTGGTATTATACGCAACGATATGGACGGCTCAAGCGATTTTACACTAACATCCGGAAAACCGGGGGAGAACAGCGCTCGTCCCCGGACCCTCCCACGCGCCGAACACGTCGTCTCCCGGTCGGATATCAGTCCAAACGCCATCAAGGTCCTCTACCGGTTGAGTAGGGCGGGCTATCGAGCCTGCCTGGTCGGCGGCGGCGTGCGCGATCTGCTGCTCGGCCGGGAACCCAAGGACTTCGATGTGGGCACCGACGCACGGCCGGAACAGGTCCGGGCGTTGTTCCGCAACTGCCGCCTGATCGGCCGGCGCTTCCGCCTCGCGCACGTCCATTTCGGGCGCGAAATCATTGAGGTGGCGACTTTCCGGGGCGGCGGCGAGGCGGGCGGGGAGGGGGACGACCGGCAGATCGGCGACAATGTCTACGGCACGCTGGAGGAGGACGTCTGGCGACGCGATTTCACCGTCAACGCCCTCTACTACGACATCGAAGATTTCTCGGTGGTGGACTATGTCGGTGGTGTGGAGGACCTGCAGGCCGGTCTGCTGCGCGTGATCGGGGAGCCGGCGACCCGCTATCGCGAGGACCCGGTGCGCATGTTGCGCGCGGTGCGCTTCGCAGCCAAGCTCGGGTTTCGCCTCGAGCCCGATACGGAGCACCCGATCCCCGTATTGGCGGGCCTGCTCGAGGACATCCCGCCGGCGCGGCTGTTCGAGGAGGTGCTCAAGCTCTTTCTGGCGGGGTGCGCCTTGGAGACCTTCGAGAGGTTGCGCCACTACGGGCTGTTCGCGCGGCTGTTCCCGCAGACCGAGGCGTGTCTGGCCCGCGAGGAGGGTGGCTTCCCGTCGATCTTCGTGTCCCGGGCCCTGGCCAATACCGATGAACGGGTCGCCGCCGGCAAGCCGGTGACGCCGGTGTTTCTGTTCGCCGCACTGCTGTGGGAGCCGGTGCGCCGCCGTGCCGCGCAACTGGAGGCGGAGGGCGCCACGGCGCTGGAGGCGGTGCAGGACGCCGGCGACGAGGTGGTCAGGCGCCAAATCCGGCACGTCGCCCTGCCGCGGCGCATCACCCTGCCGATGCGCGAGATCTGGCAATTGCAGATCCGCTTCGCCGGGCCGCCGCGCGGCAAGCGCGCATTGCGTCTGCTGCAGCACCCCCGATTCCGGGCCGCCTACGACCTGCTGGCGCTGCGCGCGCAGGCGGGCGAGGAGGTCGGGTCGCTGGTGGACTGGTGGACCGAGTTCCAGGAGCGCCCGCGCGACGAGGCGCCGGCGTCGTCCCGGGAACAGGACGGGACATCCCTCCGGGAGGAGGTGGAGGGCGCGCCGGAGCCGACCCGCCGTCGGCGTCGGCGGCGTCCGCGCCGGCGCGGTGCGCGGCGTGTCGACGGGTCCGCCGCCGAGGCACCGCCGGCCCCCGGCGCAGGCGAAGCGTCCGGGCCGGACGCGGAGTAGGCCGGTGGCCGCGCGGGTCCCGGCGGCGTCCGCGCCGGTGCGGGCCTACGTTGGGCTGGGTGCCAATCTCGACGACCCGGTCGGGCACGTGCGTCGGGCGTTCTCGGACCTCGGCCGGATCCCGGCGACGTGCTGCGTGCTGCGCTCGGGCCTGTACCGCAATCCCCCCCTGGGTCCCGCCGATCAGCCGGATTACATCAACGCGGCGGCCGGGCTCGACACCGGGCTCGCGGCGGAGGCGCTGCTCGACGCCCTGCAGGCGATCGAGCGGGCGCATGGGCGGGTGCGCGGACCCGTGCGTTGGGGGCCGCGCACGCTCGACCTGGACCTGCTGCTCTACGGCGAGCTGTGCCGCGACGATGCGCGGCTGACCCTTCCCCATCCCGGTCTGCACCGGCGGGCCTTCGTCCTGTATCCTCTCCGGGAGATCGCCTCGGGACTGGTGATCCCCGGCCACGGCCCCGTGGAGGCCCTGGCCGCGCGTTGTCCCGGTGTCGAACTGGAACCCGTGATGGAACCCCGATGACTGAACGATTGCCCCGCTTCGTGGTGGTGGAAGGACCGATCGGCGTGGGCAAGACCACGCTCGCGCGGCGCCTGGCTGCGAGCTTCGGCTGCGAGCGGCTCCTCGAGGATCCCGACGACAACCCGTTTCTGGAGCGCTTCTACCAAAACCCGCGACGCGCGGCCCTGCCCGCGCAGTTGCATTTTCTGCTCCAGCGTACGCGCCGGATACAGTCGCTGCGCCAGACAGACCTGTTCCAGCCGGTCCAGGTGGCGGACTTCCTGATGGAAAAGGACCGGCTGTTCGCGGAGCTGACCCTCGATCCGGAGGAACTGCGTCTCTACGAGCAGGTCTACGAGCACCTCACCGTGGATGTGCCGCGTCCGGATCTCGTCCTCTACCTGCAGGCCCCGGTGGAGGTGCTGCGCACGCGCATCGCGCGCCGCGGCGTGCCCTGCGAGCAGTTCATCGGGCGCGGGTACCTGGAACAGTTGGTGGAGGCCTATACGCGCTTCTTCTATTATTATGATGAGTCGCCGTTGCTGATCGTCAATGCCGCCGAGATCGATCTCGCCGGCAACGACGAGGACTACCGGATGCTGCTCGAGCGGCTGCGTACGATCGGCAGCGGCCGTCACTATTTCAACCCGGCGCCGGTGGCGCTCTGAGCGCCCGGCGGCCCGCGGCGAAGCCCATGTCCGAGACCGGCAAGCCCAAGGGCCATGACGCCCCTATTACCCTGACGACGCTGGCGCGGATGAAGCAGGCCGGCGAGCGGATCGCCTGTCTGACCGCCTACGATGCGGCGTTCGCGGGCGTGCTGGAGGCGGCCGGCGTGGAGGTGTTGCTGGTCGGGGATTCCCTGGGGATGGTGGTCCAGGGGCACGACAGTACGCTGCCGGTGGGCGTCGACGACATGGTCTATCACGCCGCGGCGGTGGCGCGCGGGAGCCGGCGCGCGTTGCGCGTGGTGGACTTGCCGTTTTTGAGCTATGCGACGCCCGAGCGCGCCTTGACGAGCGCGGGGCGGCTGATGCGGGCCGGGGGCGCGCACATGGTCAAGCTCGAGGGCGGCCGCGAGCAGGCGGAGGTGGTGCACCGGCTCACCGAATGCGGCGTTCCGGTGTGCGGCCACCTGGGGTTGCTGCCCCAGTCGATCCACCGGCTGGGCGGCTACCGGGTCCAGGGGCGTGAACCGGAGGCGGCCCGGCGGCTGCGCGAGGATGCCCGCCTCCTCGAAGAGGCGGGCGCCGGTCTGCTGGTTCTCGAGTGTGTGCCGGCGGCCCTGGCACGGGAGATCAGCCGCGCCCTGACCCTCCCGGTCATCGGCATCGGCGCGGGGCCCGACTGCGACGGCCAAGTGCTGGTGCTCTACGACCTGATCGGGATCTCTCCGGGGCGGCGGCCGCGGTTCAGCAAGGATTTCCTGTCCGGCGAGTCCTCGGTCGCGGCGGCGGTCTCGGCCTATGTCCGGGCCGTGAAGAGCGGCGGCTTCCCCGGCCCCGAACACACCTACACCTGATCATGGCGGCCGAGCGTGGGGGAGACCCGGGTCCGGAGGTGCGGATGACCGGCATGGAGATCGTGCGCGGGGTGGCGGAGCTGCGCGCGCGGCGTGCGCGCTGGCGGGTCGCCGGCGATCGGGTCGCCCTGGTTCCCACCATGGGCAATCTGCACGCCGGGCACTTGGCGCTCGTGGAGGCCGCCCGCCGGCACGCTGAGCGGGTCATCGTGAGCCTGTTCGTGAACCCCGCCCAGTTTGGAGAAGGCGAGGATTTTGGCGCATATCCCCGTACGTTCGAGGAAGATTGCAGTAAACTGGCCGCATGCTCCGTGGATCTGCTGTTCCGCCCGAACGTCGAGGAGGTCTATCCCGAGGGGTGGGAGGGGCACACGCGAGTGACCGTGCCCGGGCTCTCGGAGACCCTCTGCGGAGCCGCCCGGCCGGGCCACTTCACCGGTGTGGCCACGGTCGTGGCCAAGCTCTTCCACCTCGCGACCCCCGAGGTGGCGGTGTTCGGCGAGAAGGACTACCAGCAACTGGTCGTCATTCGGCGCATGGCCCGGGATCTGTGCCTGCCGGTGGAGGTGGTCGGGATTCCGACGGTGCGCGAGGCCGACGGGCTGGCGTTGAGCTCGCGCAATACTTATCTGGATCCGGAAGAGCGGCGGCGCGCGCCGGCCCTGTACCGGGCCTTGTGCGAACAGGCGCGGATCCTCGCCGCCGGCTCGCGTGATTTCGCCGCCGCGGCGGAGGCGGGCGCGGCGGTGCTGTGCGCCGCGGGGCTGCGCCCGGAGTACTTCGAGGTGCGTCGCGCCGGCGACCTGGAGGTCCCGCATCCCTCTGATTCCGAAGTGGTGATCCTCGCTGCGGCGCGGCTGGGGCGGACCCGGCTGATCGACAATGTGGCGGTGCGATTGAACGCCGAGGCTGGATCTACGATAATAGGCGGCCCGTAAGTCCCCGGGTCCGCGGGTGCCCCGTCCGCGTACATCGTCACCCTGAAGTGATCACCCAGCCAGTCGAGAGGACCGGGAACCGGAGCGCCAGCCATGCATCTCACCCTGCTCAAGGCCAAACTGCACCACGCGCGCGTGACCCACGCGGAGCTGGAGTATGAAGGGTCCTGCGCGATCGACGCGCGGCTGCTCGACGCGGCCGGCATCCGCGAGTACGAGAAAATCCATATTTATAATATGGAAAATGGCGAACGCTTCAGCACCTACGCAATCCGTGCCGAGGCCGACTCGGGGGTGATTTCGGTGAACGGGGCCGCCGCCCACAAGGCGCGCCCGGGGGATCGGCTGATCATCTGCTCCTACGCCGCCCTCTCCCAGCAGGAGGCGCTCGCCCATCATCCGACGCTGGTCTACCTCGACGCCGCCAACCGCATCGTGCGTACCGGACACGACATCCCGGTCCAGGTGGCCTGAGGGTTCTCCCCGCGTAGCTCATGCCGAGATGTTCAAGCGGTCAGAGTATTTGAAATTTCCAGCGGCAGCTCAAGGCATCAGCGTAGTTGGAATTTCAAATACTCTGACCCCTTGAACTCCTTCACTTCGTTGGTGGCCTCCATGGCCGGACTCCTTGCCGTAGATCCGACACCCGGATCGTGCCCTCGAACGATGCCGCCCAACCAGATCCGATCCCACAGCGGTCGCGCACCGGTAGGGCGGGGCTTGCCCCGCCGCGTTGGCCAAGCGGGTCCGGCCCTACGGGTGCGCGATGATCCGATGCCCCCTGCCGAGCACGCAATTCGACCGCGCGGCGTCACGGAAGTTTCGACACGATCGGACCGGCTGACCCGATTCGGCGAGGGCGTGTCGCCCGCCCAGTTCTTCATCAATAAGGTCCATCGGATCGGCCCGACCGTCTTCGGCGTCGCCGCCGCGCTCGCCGAGACCGTGATCGCCGTTGGCCCGCTGGGCGTTGCGCCCGGTCCTTCCGTTCGGCCTGCTGTACTCGCCGGCGATTGGACCATCGCCGAAGGCTGGGGCGGTTCCTACGGCGCCGTCCTCGATACCACCATCCTCATATGCACGCGTGCATATCCATAATCGGTGTTTACGCTGATATGCAGTTGGGGTGTGACCTCCGACTCGAGCAGCGCATCGACAGCACCTGGACGCGGACATCGTCACAATTGCCTGCACCGAGGTTCAGGTGGGTCTTGGTGCCTGCGTCCAGACCCGGAGTCCAACCCCAGTCAGGTGCCCACGTCGACGATCAGGACATGACCGCGCACCGGCGTTTTCACATCCCGCTCACCGTGCAACCAGTTCCACGCGGCGGTTCCTGGCGCGCCCGGCCGCGGTCGCGTTGGCGGCCACCGGGGCCAGCGGACCGACGCCCTCGGCCGAGAGCCGACCGGCCGCGATGTGAAATCGCCCGACCAGCGCCGCCACCACCGCCGCGGCGCGGCGGCGCGACAGATCGAGATTGTGCGCCAGGGTGCCGCGGTCGTCGGTGTGGCCGACGACGTACACCTTCGCGCGCGGACTGGCCTTCAAAAAGGCCGCCATTTCGGCCAGTTGCGCACGCGAGGCAGGCTTCAGGCGCGCTCTGTCGGTGTCAAAATACACCCCAACGCGATGTGCCCGTTGCGCTTCAGACCGCTCGCCAGCGCGGCGGCGTCGACCGTCACCTGTCCGGTCTGCATGGCGCGGACGCGAACCACCTGCAGCAGGGTCATGACGCGGTTCGCGCCCTGATATACCCCCGCTTCGTTCTTGTCGGTGGCCACGTACAGCGACACAAATGCGGACCGGCCGGTGGCGGCACCCAGCCGTGCGCTGAGAAAATACTGATCCGTGACACCCGAGAGGGCGAACTGCGCCTGTTGCGAGCGAGTGAACGCTTTCGATATGGGATAGATCGCCTGATGAAACAGCGTGCCGCAACCCGCCTTGCCTTCGCATTGAAACAGCGTCTTGAAGCCCGCATTCGCCAGCGCCTGCCGGTAGTTGCGAAATACCTCCAGTGCCGACCGCCCGGGGGGATTCACGTACAGGATGCGGGTCAGCTCACCCTCTTCCCGCTGCGTCTTGTCCAGCGCCGCATGCTCCGACTTGC